>NZ_JBHSPR010000017.1:417121-422571 GCF_042658085.1 Plantactinospora solaniradicis
CCCGTCGTCGGTATGCCCAGCCCTACCCCGGACCGCCCGGCTACGGGTAGTGCGACCGGGGTACGCCGAATGATCTTCTCGTCGACATGGATCTGTCCCGAACCGCGCGGATCGGCGCGCTCTGCTGGATCGTGGCCGCGCCGCTCTTCCTGGCCGCCAACGTGATCGTCGGTCTCCGCTGGACCCGGCCGCCGTTCAGTTGGGCCGAACACAACATCAGCGACCTCGGCAACGTGAGCTGCGGGGTCTGGGACACCACCCGTCCCCGGTACGTCTGCTCGCCCTGGCACGACGCGATGAACGCGTCGGTGCTGCTCACCGCGCTGCTGCTGGCCGCCGGCACGGTACTCACCTGGCGCGTCGCCGGTTCCGGCCGCAGGGTGCGGGCGGCCCAGTCGCTGCTGCTGCTCGCCGCCCTCGGGTACGCCCTGGCGGCCGTCTTCCCCGCCGACGTCGACGAGAACGCGCACGTGCTCGGCGCGCTGCTGATCATGGGCCTGGGCAACCTCGGTCTGCTGCTCGCCGCCCTCGCTCCGCACGCCACGACGCTCGGCCGGCTGCGGGCGCTGACCCTGCCCATGGCGTTGATCGCACTCGCCGGCACGACGCTGTTCTTCACCCAACACGGGCTCGGCATCGGTGTCGGCGGAATGGAACGCGTCGCCGTGTTCCCACTCCCGGTCTGGGCCTGCTGCGTCGGCGTCGCCGCCCTACGACGTCCGGCGCCCGACCATCCTCGATCCGCCGCCGAGGAGGGCGCGCGGCAGTAGAGTTGGCCTCCGGCCACCTCCGACTGGCATATCACCTGCCTGGAGGCAGTCAGATGGACACCGACATGTTCGCGGACGCCCCGCCCAGCGAGCCGCCGAGCCACCTGGTGATCGAGAACCTGATCGCCGCCTACGCCGAATTGGTGGACACCGGGGACTTCGTCGGACTCGCCAACCTCCTGGCCGACGCCAGCTTCACGCTGAACAGTGGCGAGAGGCTGGACGGTCGAGATGCGGTGGAGCGACTGGCCCGCGACACTCTGGTCCTCTACGACGACGGGACGCCGCGTACGAAGCACGTCACGACCAACGTCATCGTCGAGGTCGACGAGGCGGCCGGGACGGCGGACTCCCGTTCGTACTTCACGGTGTTCCAGGCGCTACCCGACTTCCCACTACAGGCCGTGGCCTGCGGTCGCTACCGGGACCGCTTCGAGCGGCGGGACAGCGGGTGGCGCTTCGTGGAGCGGCAGGTCGTCACGGACTTCCTCGGTGACGTCAGCCGCCACCTGCGCCGCGCCTCGTGATCAGCGGGCGGGCATCTCCCGGACGAACGCCCGCCACGCAGCGGGCTCGAAGCACAGCACCGGCCCAGCCAGATCCTTGGAGGGCGGCAACCATCGACGATTCGGTGACGACCCGCCCTCGCAGGTGATCGTCCAGGAACGCCACGTCGTCATCGCCGCCGCCCCGGCGGCCCTTCCCCTTCCCCGGGACGGCCCCCACTTCCAGAAGCCCGGCGGCAGGAGGCCGAGACGATGAGATGGCCACGACGTGCACCGCAGCCCGTACTCCATCAACAGCCGACGACCCCGCACCGGGCCGGCGCGGGGTCGCTGCTGTCGGGGGCCGGCTCAGTGTTCGACCCGCTTCCGCCAGGCCGGACGCTCCGCGTTCGTGAACCAGCGCAGCAGCCACTCGGCCGGGCCGTGGCCGTGCCGCTCCAGCCACCAGCGGCTGATCACTACCTGGCCGGCGAAGATGGCGAACGCGAACAGCATCATCTCCAGCGGTGACACCTGACCGACCAGGCCGAAGCCCACGCCAGTGAAGATCAACAGCGTGGCCACCGACTGGCCGAGGTAGTTCGACAGCGCCATCTTGCCGGCCGGGGCCAGCGTCGACCCGAGCCACCGGCCCCGGACGCTGTGCACGATCCGGATCAGGGTCGCGGCGTACGCGGCGGCGAGGAACGGGGCGGTCATCGCGCTGACGAGTACGCCGAGGGTGTTGCCGTTGGCGCCGATCGAGGCGTAGACGGCGCCGCCGACGATCCCGACCGGGAAGCCGACGAGCTGGACGATCCGCAGCCACGCCTCCTGCCCGGTGAGTCCGACGAGCACCCCGCGACGGGCGGCGACCATGCCGAGCAGGAACATCGCCAGCGTGGTCGGGCCCTGCATGGTCGCCTGCGAGAGGCTGTAGAGCGGCAGGATCGCGATGTGCTCGTGGATGACCGACCCGAACCCGCCGGCCAGGTTCGCGGTGCTCTCCTGTGCGGCGGCGAGCTGGCTGGCGTGGTCGAAGTAACTCGACGTGTCCAGGAACAGGATGCTCGAACCCATGCCGAGCAGCAGATAGCCGTAGAGCGCACCGGCGACGATCAGCGCGGTGCGGTCGCGTACCCCGCGCATCGCCAGCAGGATCGCACCGAGCAGGGCGTAGACGGTGAGGATGTCGCCGCTGATCAGGAAGACCATGTTCACCGCGCCGAGCGCGAACAGGCCGAGCAGCCGACGTAGCATCCGGGGCTTGAACGCGGCGCCGGCCCGCGCCGCCGCCTGGGTCTGCAGGATGAAGCTGTACCCGAACATGAACGAGAACAGCAGGTAGAACTTCATCCCGAAGAACGTGGAGTTGAGCCAGCGCACCGCGTCGTCGAGCCAGGAGTCGTACGCCGGGTCGGTGACGTTCATGCTGAAGCCGGTGGCGGCGAAGGTGATGTTGACGACGAGGATGCCGAGCAGTGCGAACGCGCGCAGTGCGTCGAGATCGTGGATCCGGGTCCGGAGGGCCGTTCTGGCGGTATCTGTGGTCACCAGTCGAGCACACCAGGAGACCTGCCCCTGGTCAGGAGGGTTAACCCGTGGCCTGGGGTAGACCTATGTCCACCGTCGCGTGGTGCCCCCGGTCGGCTCAGCCACGGTCCGGGTAGCGGCATGCCGAGGCGGCCGCCGGCAGCCGTTGCTCCACGTCCAGCGTTATCGGAACGGACCGGCCTGGATTCGTGGGATGTAGCTGCCGGGCCTCGATCACGCCGGTGGGGCTGTCTCCGCCGAGACACGCGACGGCCACCAGGATGACCGACTCCCAGGCCGGTGACGTGTCGGTCGGCGACGAGTCTGTCGGTGACCTGCCGGCCGGTGACGAGGCGGCCGATGACCTGCGGGCCGATGGCGAGGTGGCCGGTGACGTGGGCACGACGTCGAACCGGACCCTCGCGCCGGCGGCCCGGTCCCGGACGTCGACCAGCTCCACCTGTCGCCAGCTCCGCAAGCCCGGCGTCGCCGGCTCGGTCCCGGTCGACCTGGCGAAGCCGACGACGTCGAGTTCGACGCCGGTGGCGTGCAGCGTGACGGCGCCGGGCCGGGTCGGATCGAGGGTGGTCGAGAAGGCGAGTTGGCTGGGCGCCGGCCGCCCGTCGGGACACCCGGACGCCGGTAGGTTTCGCGGCGGATTCCCGTGGATCACCGCGGACGACAGGACTCCGCCGCCGGCCACCATGAACCATCGGACGTCGGGGGTACCGGCGGTGTTGTCGTACACCTTCTCGCCGATGCAGAAGCCGGTGAATCCGACGGTGCAGTGCGGTGGGATCGTGGTGCGCACGGCACTGTCCCGGGTCGCGCCGTCCCGGACGTGTGCGCCGCTTCCATAGGTGAGGCCGGTGAACGCGGCGTCGGACGGCACCACGGGACATCCCCGTACTCCGGAAGCCGACGGGCCCACCAGGCTGGCCGGACCGACCAGGTCGAGCGGCCCGGCCGTCGCGATCATCCCGATCAGCAGGGTCATGGCGACCAGCCCGCCGACGGCGATCCACTGACGACGGCGAACGGCGGTTGTCCTTCGGGCGTGGGCCACCAGCTCGACCATCGGCCGTTCACCGCGAACCGACGCCTCGTCTACTTCTTCGTCGTCGCCGGGTTGGAGCCGCGCCACCGTCTCCAGCCAGCGCTTCCGCCAGTGGTCGGGATCGCCGTGACACGCGCCGACGTACGCGAGGAGGACGTCCAGGGTCGGCAGCCGCGCGCCCCCGGCGGCCTCGGAGAGGGTCGTCGCACTGTAGCCGGCCGACCTGGCCAGCACCCGGTACGTCGGATTACCCGCCTCGGCGCGAAGCTTCCGCAGGTCGTACGCGAGTGCTTGCAGTGGGCCGGCGGTGGGGTCGACCGGTCTCTCCTGACGAGCCACCTGGCTTCTCTCCTCCAGGAACTTCCGGACATGTCCGCCTTCCATCGTTGCCGGTGCCTCCGCAACGCCAAAGCGGCTGTCGGATTGTTGGCCAATGGACGTGCTTTGTCCGAGATTGATTGATCGGCGTACTGGATCGTTCCGGTCAATCGGCCCCGCGACTAGCACTGGAGGTGAGGCGGGCACCAGCAGTGCCACCGCCGATCCGATCAAGCCGAGGGCCGCGAGCCCTCAGGCCGACAAAGGAGGAAAAGATGAGGACTCGAATGATCGCCGTGGCCGGAACGGTGCTCGGCGCGATGGGCGTACTGGGAACGGTCGGTTCTCCGGCGGCTGCCGCCGAGCAGGGCCGCGACTGCGTGGTCAACCTCGACACCAAGGCTGTGACCTGTGCGGCGACCGAGGAGCAGGCGCTGCGGGCAGCAGGTGCCGCCGCCTCGCGGGTCATCGCCCGGACGTACGACGGCAGAAACTATTCCGGCGCCGTCCATACCTGGGTCCAGTCCCGGGCGTGCACCCCCGGCTACGACCGGGAGTGGCAGTGGGCCGATCTCCGACGCACCAGCGGAGGCGACTGGAACAACCGGATCAGTTCGGTCCGGACGTACCACAGGTGTGACGTCAGGTTCTACGACGGCCTCGACTTCCGGGGCGCCGCGTCGACCTGGATCGACGCCTCGGCCAACCTGGCCACCGTCGGCGGCGGCTGGTCCAACCGAGCCAGCTCGATCAAGTTCTCCTGATCCGCCGAGCCGAGCAGAGGTGTTAAGAAGGGCCCCTTCCTATGCAAAATGCGATAAGAAGGGGCCCTTCCTTGCACTTCAGTAGGTGATGTGTTTGCCGCCGTCGACGATGAGTGCTTCGCCGGTGACCATGTCCATGGCGAGGAGGCCGAGGACTGCCTGGGCGATGTGGTCGGGGGCGGCGGTCTGGTGGAGGGGGACCGTTTCGCGTTCTCGGGCGGCGCGTTCGGCGAAGCCTGCCTCGCCGTGCAGGTTGGGTTGCCAGCGGGTGTGTTGGACGGTGCCGGGTGCCACCGCGTTGACCCGTACCTGCGGGGCGAGCGCCAGTGCGAGGTTGCGGGTGAGCTGGAGCATCGCCGCCTTGCTCACCCCGTACGCGATCGAGGAGCCGCCGGCCCGGTAGCCGGAGATCGACGAGATGTTGACGATGGCGCCGCCTGCGGCGCGCAGCGCGGGGGCGAAGGCGCGGGCGCAGTGGAAGGCGCCGAGCAGGTTGACGTCCAGGATGTCGTGCCAGATCTCG
>NZ_JBHSPR010000017.1:422630-433316 GCF_042658085.1 Plantactinospora solaniradicis
GGATGTCGACCCGGCCGAAGGTGGCGAGCACCTGGTCGGCCATGGCGCGTACCTGGAGGTCGTCGGCGACGTCGGCGGCGGCGGGCCGGGACCGGCCGGCCCACTCCCGGGCCTGCGCGGCGGTCTCCTCGGCCTCGGCCTGCGAGCGGTTGAAGTTGACCACGACGGCGTCCGCGCCGGCTCGGGCCAGGGCCAGGCTGACCGCGCGGCCGATTCCGGTACCGCCGCCGGTGACCACCGCGACGGTCTTCTCGAGGTTCATCGCACGGTCTCCGCAGGGGTGGGCGCCGCGGCCTCACCGGGCGGTTCCTCCTGGTACGCGTGGAGGGCGCTGATGTCCATCGTCCTGGTCTCCCGGGCCACCAGGAACGCCACCAGCGAGATCGCGGCGGTGAAGATGATCCAGAGTGCGACCAGCCAGGGTGAGCCGTCCGCGGTGCTGAGCAGTGCCGCCGCGACGAGCGGGGAGAAGCCGGAGATCGCCGCACCGATCTCCCGGGAGGCGGCGAATCCGGTGTACCGCACCCCCGCTCCGAACAGTTCCGCGTAGAACGCGGGCTGTACGGCGATCATCGGCGCGAACCCGATGCCACCGGCGATGATCAGCGCCAGCCAGATCAGTACGGTCGCCTCGGAGTTGAGCAGCCAGAAGAACGGGAACGCGAAGGCGGCGGTGAAGACCACGCTGAAGACGTTGAGCGGCTTGCGCCCGATCCGGTCCGAGAGCGCCCCGTAGACCGGCTGCACCGCGATCACCACCAGGCCCATCAGGATGACGCCGGTCAACGCGACCCAGCGGGGCCGGTCGAGTTCGTTGGTCAGGTAGGCGACGCTGAAGGTGGCGAAGATGTAGACGATCGCGGTGTCGCAGATGTGTGCGCCGATGCCGACCAGGAAGTTGCGCGGATACATCTTCAGGGTGTCCAGGATGGGCGTCTGGACGACGGTACGGCTGCGTTCCATCCGGGTGAACACCGGCGACTCGGTCACCCGGAGTCGTACGTAGATGGTCACGAAGATCATCGCGAAGCTGGCCAGGAACGGGATCCGCCAGCCCCAGGATTCGAGCTGGTCGTCCGGCAACATGCCGACCAGCAGGAAGGACACGGTGCCGAGCACCAGACCGATCTGCACCCCGGTCTGGGCGTACGACGCGTAGTAGCCGCGCCGGTGCGCGGGGGCGTGCTCGGCGAGCAGGGTCGACGCGCCCCCGAACTCGGCTCCGGCACCGAGTCCCTGGCAGATCCGCATCAGCACCAGCAGGACCGGCGCCCAGATCCCGATCTGGTCGTACGTCGGCAGCAGCCCGATCAGACCGGTGGCGATGCCCATCACCAGCGTGGTGATGATCAGGGTGGAACGGCGGCCGATCCGGTCGCCGAGCCGGCCGAAGAAGAAGCCGCCGACCGGCCGGAACAGGAACGCCACCCCGAACGTGGCGAACGCGACGAGCGTGCCGATCGCCGGGTCGGCGTCCGGGAAGAAGATGTCGTCGAAGACCAGCGCGGCGGCGGTGCCGTAGATGAAGAAGTCGTACCACTCCAGTGCGGTGCCGACCAGTGAGGCCGACACGACCCGGCGGAGTTCGGCGGGTGGGGTGCTGGTCTGTGGCTCGGTGTCGGTCGGCGTCGGGGTGATCTCGGGCTCAGGCGGGGGCGGGGGGTCCACCGGCTGTGTCATCAGGATTCTCCTCGGAGGAGGGTGCCGCGCCGTCGGCGTGGCTTCGGGGTGGGGGTGACAGTGGTGTCCGGGCGGAGGAGGGCGAACGCTCGGAGGTACCGGCCGGACGTGCGGGTGGCGCCGGGCCTCCGGGGAGCGCCGTCAGCTCCTGCCAGGTCGTCGGGGCGAGCGTGATCCCGTCCCGGATCCGGCTGGCGCGGGTCCGCGCCTCCTTCTCGCCGGGCACGAGTACGCCGTCCGGGCCGGGGTCGTTGTCGACGGCGGGCGCGGTGTCGCCCAGCAGCCGGCAGAACCCCTCGGACTGGGCTCGGAACTCGGATACCGGCAGGAAGGTCTGGATGTCGATGGCGATCAGTACGGTGCCGTTGGTGTTGTCGTACCCGGGCAGGCTGGAGACTCCGGCGCCGGAGAGCAGGCCGCCGACGATCTCGATCAGCACGCTCAGGCCGTAGCCCTTGTGCTGGCCGAAGGGAAGTAGTGCACCGCCGTGGTAGAAGTCGCCCGGGTCGGTGGAGTCGCGGCCGTCGGCGTCGACCAGGAGACCGGTGTCGACCCGCTCCCGGCGGGCCATCGACAGCGCCAGCTTGCCCTCGGCGATCGCGGAGGTGGCGAAGTCGAGCACCACGGGTGGGTTGCCGGCGGCGCGGGGAGCGGACCAGGCCAGCGGGTTGGTGCCGAGCCGGCGCTCCCGACCGCCGTACGGCGCGACGGTGGAGTTGATGTTGCAGAATGCGAGCCCGACGGCGTCCGCCTCGGCCAGCAGTTGCACGTACTCACCGAGCCGGCCGATGTGGTTGCAGTTGCCGATCGTCACCACACCGACGCCGTGCTCGCGGGCCAGTTGCCGGGCCTCGGTGACCGCCAGCCGGGCGGCGAGCTGCCCGAACCCGCCCCGGCCGTCGACGACCGCGGTGGCCCGGTGACGGTGCCGGAGAACGGGATCGGCGGTCGGATCGATCATGCCGGCCTGTACCGCGTCGACGTAGGGGACGAGTCGGCGTACCCCGTGTGAGTCGTGCCCGACCAGGTCGGACTCCACCAGGGAGAGCGCCACCGCCTGTGCCGTGGCCTCCGGCGTACCGGCGGTGGTGAGGATCCGTGCGGCGACGGCCACCAGTTCCTCGGCCGGTACGGCGTCCGGGACCGGGCCGTCGTCCGGCTCTCCGGTGCCGGCTGCCGCCGGTCCCGATCCGGCCGGTGCTCGGCTGTTCGGCACGGTCGACCAGGACGGGATGCCCGATGCCATCGGGCTCGTGCCGCCGGTCCGAATCCGATCCTCGCCGCGCGCCATCCGGTTCACTCCTCAGGAGACGGCCGTTCCGCTGTACGGAACGGCGTTCCACAGTAACCTTCGTCACAGTCTGACCGCTGTGACTGGACTACGCAACCTGCTGGAAACAATTGGAGCGGCTACACCGAGGACACCGGCGAGGGCCGGTGGACGCGCCGGGCGCCGTCAGTGGGTGTGGACGGGTCAGACCGTCCGGGCGCCGAGGGCCCGGGAGACCTGGGCGGCGGCCTCCAGCACCTGCCGGCCCACCTCGTCCGGCGGCTGGTCGGCCGCCTCGTAACTGAGCGTCGCCGCGCTCACTCCGCCGATCACGTGACCGGCGTGGTCGTACACCGCCGCTCCGGTCGCGGAGACACCCGGCTCGTTCTCCTCGTGGTCCTCGGCCCAGCCCCGGGACCGGACCGTGGCGAGTTCGGCCAGCAGGTGCCGGACGTCGACGACGGTTCCCGGGGTGTGCCGGCGCAGTCCGGTCCGCTCCGCCAGGGCGACGACGCGGGCGTCGTCCAGCGTCGCCAGGACCGCCTTGCCGATCGACGTGCTGTGCAGGTCGAGGCTCATCCCGACCCGGGAGGCGAGCTGGTACGGCTTGCCCGCCTCCACTTTGGCCACGTACACCGCCTCGTCCCCGGAGAGCAGCGCCAGGTGGATCGTCCGTCCGGTCCGACGCTGCAACTCCTCCAACTGCGGACGTACCTGGGCCGGGAGGTCCAGCCGCTGCATCACCCGACCGGCCAGGGCGAGCATCCGGGGACCGGTGAAGTAGTCGCCCGTACCGCCGGGCCGGGCCAGCCCGCGCTCGACCATCACCTGGAGAATCCGGTGCACGGTGGCCTTCGGCAGGTTCGTCGCCGCCGCAATGTCGGTCAGTCGGCTGTGCTCGACCAGCGCCTCCAACACGTCGAACGTCTTGTCCGAGGCGCTCGCACCGGTCCGGTCAGCCATGGTTCCAATGTAGGGAATGCACCCGGCCGACCCGACCCACCGTCGCCCGCACCGTCATTCGGGGTCGGACCCGGCGGCGACGGACTCGGGGAACGCGGCGTCGGACCTGGTGACGGCCGCCGCGAGTACGGCCGGGTCGACGTTGCCACCGGTCACGACCGCGACCGTACGGCCGGCGGGCAACTCGGCGGCGTGGAACATCCGGGCCGCGGTGGCCACCGCGCCGCTCGGCTCGACCACCAGCCTGGCCTCGCGGATCAGCCGCGTGGTCGCCGCCCCGATCTCGTCCTCGCTGACCGTCACGATGCCGTCCAGCCTCTCCCGCAGATGTGCGAAGGTCAGCGCGGACAGGTTCGTCCGCAGCCCGTCTGCGCTGGTCCGGTAGGTGCGGGCCGGATCCCAGACCAGCAACTCCCCGGCGGCCAGCGACTCCTGGGCGTCGGCGGCGAGCGCCGGCTCGACCCCGATCACCTTCGTGCCGGGGCGGAGCGCCTTGACCGCCGTGGCGATGCCGGAGGCGAGCCCACCCCCGCCGATCGGCACCAGCAGCACGTCGACCTCGGGCAGGTCCTCCAGCACCTCGATCCCGATCGTGCCCTGGCCGGCAATGATCCGCCGGTCGTCGAAGGGTGGGATCAGCGTCCGGCCCTGCTCGGCGGCGATCGCCTCGGCGACCGGCAGCCGATCGGGCGGCGGCACCATCCGCACCTCCGCGCCGAGGGCGCGTACCTGGTCGACCTTGGTCGCCGGGGCGCCGTCCGGGATCACCACCGTGCACGACACTCCCAGGGCCCGGGCGGCGTAGGCGAGCGCCTGACCGTGGTTTCCGGACGAGTGCGTGACGACCCCCCGGGCCCGTCGCACGGGATCGAGCCGGGCCACCGCGTGGGTCGCACCGCGCAGCTTGAACGAGCCGACCGGTTGCAGGCTCTCCGGCTTGACCCAGAGCTGGTCGTCCCACCGGCACGGCAGCAACGGGGTACGCAGCACCACCCCGGCCAGGTCGGTCAGCGCGGCCCGGACGTCGTCGACGGTAACGAGATCCACCCCGCCATCCTGCCACCCGGTCCGTGAACCGCCTTCGGAGCCGGCCGGCACCGCCGGTGAGCCGGTCGGCACCGCCGGGCGTGCGGGCTGGCCGGTCCGAGGACGGTGGCGCCGGAACGGCGCGAAGATGCCGATCCCTACTGGGATCAATAGGACTAAAGCCTAGTATTTCTCGAAGGCCCGACAAACGACACGAGGATCGCGATGACCAGGCCCGACCAGTCCGGCGAGGATCCGCACCAGACCGGTGCCGGTTCCGACGGGCCGCTGGCGGGCGAGGACCGGCCGGAGTACCCGCCGGCGCCGGCCGAGCGGCCCTGGGACTGGGCGATCGACCCGCCGCCCCCGGCGGGTCCGAGTCAGCAGCCGGCGCCGGACCCGGGGGCGGGCCGGTCGGTGGACGAGGTCCCCGATCCGATCCCCCCGGGCGTGGGCGCACCGCCCCGGTCGACCGGCGGCGCACCCGCACCGCCCCGGATCGCACCGCCCGGTCCGACGGGGCAGCCGCCGGACTGGTCCACCCCGGACACCCCGGCCAACACGCCGCCGCTGGGCGGGTACCCGGGACCGCCGCAGTGGCCCGGCCAGCCCGCCGCGCAGGCGCAGAGCGCTCCCGGGTCGGGCCCGCAGGCAGCCGACCCCGCCGGGCCAGCCCCGAACCTCGCCCGCCCGACCGACCGACGATGGTGGTTCGTGCTCGGCATCGTCGCGGCGCTGCTCTCCTGCTGCTGCGTGGCCGCGGCCGTGATCGCCCTGGCCTGGGGACCGGACCTCTACACCGGGCTGCGCGAGCGGGAGCGGCGGGTGGTCGGGCTCAACCAGCCGATCCGGGACGGCGATCTCGAATTCCGGGTACGGCAACTGCGGTGCGGCCTGACCGAGGTGGGCGACCCGCTGGTCAGCCAGCTCGCGCTGGGACAGTTCTGCGTGGTCGACCTGGTGGTGCGGAACCTGGGCGCACAGCCGGTGGTCTTCCACGACAACCTGCAGATCGCGTACGGGCCCGCGGGCCAGCGGTTCGGGGTGGACAGCACGGCGGGGTTGCTGGCCAACGCCGACCAGCGCGCCTTCCTCAGCGAGATCAACCCCGGCAACCGGGTGACCGGGGCCATCGTCTACGACATCCCGCCGGACTCCCGGATCGTCCGGCTCCGGCTGCACGGCTCCATGACCTCACCGGGGGTACAGGTCCGGACCGGGTGAGGTCGCCTGGGCAGAAACCGGGAGCCGGGAGCCGGGCGCTCGGCTATCGGGCGTGCCAGGCCGCCAGCAGTTCGCCCTCCTCGGCCGCCGTGAGCCCGGTCGACCTGCCGCCCGGGGCGGATCCGGTGTCGACCGCGGCCAACCAGGCGGCGGTGTCCCGGGCGGTCGCCGCCAGGTCCCGGGGGCGCAGTCCCGCCGCCAGGGAGGGTGTCACGTCCCGGCTCATGAAGCCGGCGTACTCCGGCAGGGGCAGCCACAGCGGCAGGGAGCGGGGGCCGGCCCAGGGCACCACCTCCTGCTCGGCCAGGAACTCCTGCGGTACGTAGGTCAGCGGAGCGTCCTCGCCCAGCACGGCGGACAGGAACTCCTGCCGGGTGATCGTCGGCGCCATCCCGTCGTACGTGCCGGCCAGGCCCCGCTCGCCGGCCTCGACGATCCAGGCGGCGAGGTCGCGTACGTCGATGAGCTGTACCGAGTCGTCCGGGGTGCCGGGGGCGAGGACCTCGCCACTGCGGGCGGCCCGGCGTACCCAGTATGTGAAGCGCCCGCTCGGATCCTCCGGCCCCACGATCAGGCCGGCCCGACAGATGAACGCCCGATCGGCGCCGACGGCGGCCGTCACGAGCCGTTCACCGCTCACCTTGCAGGCCCCGTACGCCTCCCCGTCCTTC
Source organism: Plantactinospora solaniradicis (assembly GCF_042658085.1). NCBI lineage: Bacteria > Bacillati > Actinomycetota > Actinomycetes > Micromonosporales > Micromonosporaceae > Plantactinospora > Plantactinospora solaniradicis. The sequence goes on from NZ_JBHSPR010000017.1 coordinate 429,465, forward strand.
TCCGGGTCCTCCGCGTCCGGGGGCGCGGGTGGCAGCACGGGGGCGGTGTCGACCCGCTGCCCCACGGTGGCGTTGTCCGCGTACACGGAACAGGTGGAGACGAAGGTGAAATGCCCCACCCGGTCGGCCAGCGAGGCGAGCGCGTGCCGGACGTGGTCGGGCCGGCGGGCGACGTCCACGACCGCGTCGAACCCTCCGGCGAGGGCGTCCAGGCCCGCCGGGTCGTCGCGGTCCACCCGGACGAAGCGCGCGCCGTCGACCGGGTTGCCGGACGAGCCCCGGGCTGCGCAGGTAACGTCGTGACCGGCCGCGAGCGCCTGCTGGGCGACGGCCCGGCCGAGAAATACCGTGCCACCGAGAATGAGGATGCGCATCCGGCGATCGTGCCCCGCCGGTACGCGTCCCGGAAGGCTTGTTCGCGTACGGCAGATCCCGGTCGGCCGGGTTCGACGACCACGGCCGACGGCTGACGAGGCGACTCTCGGGTGCCCGTCGGTGCGTACCGGCCCGGTTGTGGAGTACGGTTCGACCGATATCCCAGGAGGTCGAGAATGTCCCTGACGGTGCACACCGAAGAGCGTGCCGACGTCGTCGTCGTGTCGGTCGCGGGCGAGCTGGACATGGCCACCGCGCCACAGCTGCAGGACCAGATCACGGACCTGTTGGAGAAGGGGCGCATCCGGCTGGTCTTCGACCTGTCGGAGTTGTCGTTCTGCGACTCGACCGGGCTCTCCGTGTTCGTCCGGGCCCGGAACAGCGCCGACGAGGCCGGCGGTGCCGTGCGACTGGCCGCCCCGCGCCGGGGTGTGCTGCGGATCCTCGAGGTCAGCGGCCTGGTGGAGGTGCTGCAGACCCACGCCACGGTCGACGAGGCCGTGGCCGGCGGGACCGCCGCGACCGGCTGAGCATCCGCCGGCACTTTTCCTCCCGGCCCGGCCGGGGCATAGGTTGACCGTCGACAAACAGCGGCAACCTAGCGGAGGCGCGAATGCTCAAGGGCTTCAAAGACTTCATCATGCGGGGCAACGTCGTCGACCTCGCCGTCGGTCTGGTCATCGGCGCGGCCTTCACCGGACTGGTCACGGCGTTCACCACGTCGTTCCTGAAGCCGGTGATCAGCCTGCTCGGCGGCGGTAAGGGCGAGCTGGCGGGCGCCTGGAAGCTCCCCAACGGAGACAAGATCGACTGGGCCGGCTTCGTCAACGCCACCATCACCTTCTTCCTGACCGCCGCCGTGCTCTACTTCCTGGTGGTCTTTCCGATGAACAAGCTCGCGGAGCGGCGCCGGAGCGGCGAGGAGCCTCCGCCGGCCGCGCCGAGCGAGGAGATCAAGCTGCTCACCGAGATCCGGGACGCGCTGGTCGCTGCCGGTCAGGCACCCGGACGGCACCCTGAGACGCCGGACGACCGGTACGGCCAGCAGTACCCGCCGGCCCAGCGTCGCCCCTGAGCCAGCCCGACCAACCCGGGCACGCGGTCGGAGTTCGCCCTACACCAAGGGTCCGACAGACAGGTTCACCCACCCATGGACCCTATCGAACGTGTGTTCGATAGGGTCCGGGCATGGAACAACGAAAGCACTGGTGGAACGGCAAGTGGGGGCGCCTGGCGCGGCGCGATGTCTACCTTCGGGCCGACGCCGACCAGTGGCACGTGGAGCAGCGCGCAGGCGGGGCCGAGGGGGTCTCCCGGTTCTTCGAGTTCGACAGCGAGGACGAGGCGTACGAGCGGGTCCGGGCGCTGCTGGTCGGCCCGGACACCTGGCGGGAGCTCTCGGCCCGCCCACCCGGATGACAGGAAGGCCACGAGATCGGGTCTCAGGTCACCCAGCCCCTGCGGGTCGCCTCCACTCCGGCCTGGAAACGACTCACCGCCCTCAACCGCTCGGTCAACACGGTCATCATCCGCTGCACGCTACGGGTCGACACCGCCAGCTTGCGGGCCGCGGACTCGTCCGTATGCCCGGCCGCCAGCAGCTTGAGCAGGTGCCGCTCCTGGCTGGTCAGGCCGTCCCCGTCGCGGGCGGGCGCCTCGCCGAAGGGCCGGCCCGACTCCCAGACCTGCTCGAAGAGCGCGACGAGGCCGGTGACCACGCCCGGGATGTAGATCTCCAGGGCTCCGGCCCGCGAATCGGCGGGGTCGATAGGCACCAGAGCGGTTCGACGGTCGACGATCACCAGCCGCATCGGCAGGGTCGGCACTGTGCGGCAGTGACCGCCGAGCTGCGCCATCCACCGCACGTGCGCCACGGTGGCGGGGTCGTTCCGGAAGCTCTCCTGGTAGACGCCCCGGATCAGCACACCACGCTCCAGAGCGGCCTGGTTGAGCGGCTTCGCCGCCTCGATCGTGTCGGGCGCCTGCGCACCACCGCTGCTGAACGAGCAGCACTCCCGCTCCGTTTCCCAGACGAGCTCGGCGAGCCGGTCACGGACGGCCTCGATCCCCTCCAGGCGGGTGACGACATCCGCCGAGCCGTGCGCGGAGAACTCGGCGGCGATGCTGATGATCGCCGACCTGGTCGCCTCGATCTGGTGCTGTCGGGCCGCGACCTCCGCCTCGGCACGGGCCAGCAGCAACATCAGGCCGGCCTGCGGGCGCACCGCCCGCAGGCCGTCATCGGAGGCGCGGACCAACGACAGGTTGATGAGCCGGTCCAGTGCCTGGCGGACCGCCTCCTCGCCGACCTCTAGGTACGCGGCGAGTTCGCCCACTCCCGCACGAGGGCGGTAGAGCATCGCCCGATACACGTTTTCGTCCCATTGCGACAAGCCCAGGTTGGCCAGCAACTCAACCCCTCACCCCCGTGTGGATCTAGCGCAATTCTGCAACAGGCGGCGGTCGATCCGCTGCCCCCGACTCGACATCCCGGTCCGGACGCTGGCGCCATTACGCCAGGCGGAGTCGCGCCAGGTCAGAGGCCGTGACTTCGAATCGCAAGATCGAAATCCTTGACTCCGGGCAAGTGTCACCGCCCGAGCGCCATCCACCACATCCATCAGCGAAGAAGTTGTTCACCTATCGAAAGGCTCATCTGGCGTCGATGTTCATCATGTGTTCATCGTCATCGCTGCGTTGCTGACCGCGCGGAGCCGCCAACCCATCAATCCCACCATCCCCCCGCCCCGGAACCAAGCCGCTGGCACCTTCTGCGAAAGGATGACGATGCACCCCTCGACATCACCCGAAACGATACGGACAGCACTGTCCCGCGGCCGTTCGATCGTCGCCACCACGCTGGCCGCGCTCGCCGTGATGACCTCGGCGACCCTGGTCACGGTCGATGCGCACGAGGCCGAGGCCGCCGGCCCCCGCCCACTGTTCCAGCTCCCGTTCCCGTGCGGTGAATCGTGGCTCCTGCAGACCTACAGGGGACACGACGACTACGACATCGACATGACCCCCACCTCAGGCCCCGCAGCCGGCCGGGCGGTCATCGCCTCCTACGGCGGCACCGTGGCGTCCGCAGGATACGACAGCGGTGGCGGCAACTACGTCCGCATCGACCATGGCGACGGCTGGCAGACCCGGTACCTGCACTTCCTGGAGCCGGCGATGGTCTCGGTGGGCCAGAGGGTGAACCGTGGCCAGCAGATCGGCAAGGTCGGCAGTACCGGCAACTCCTCGGGGCCGCACCTGCACTACGAGCAGCTCCGCGACGGCGCCAAGGTCGAGTCGTGGTTCAACGGCATACCGTCGGGCATCACCACCGACGGCTACCCCGACGGGGAACCACTCTCGCCCGCGGTTACGCGCGTCAGCAACAACTGCGGCGGTTCCCAGAGCCGGACCGTGGGTGACTACAACGCCGATGGGCACAGTGACCTGGCGCTGTACCGGCGGGACCCGGTGAAC
>NZ_JBHSPR010000018.1:0-164470 GCF_042658085.1 Plantactinospora solaniradicis
ACCGCGATCCACGCGACGCGCGGGGGTGCGCGTCACCATCAACGGCTCGTCAGAAAGGAAAACAGCGGGGAGATCCCCGCCGGGCGCCCAGGCGATCAGCACTACTGTGCGTGCTCCGGGCGTACGGGAGATGTAACCACGGGCCGGCGGTCGGCATTCCCGGGTTCCCGGCCACCCGACCGTGTCTGACCACGGGCGGATCACCGGACCCGGGGACCCGAACCGGGCCCCAACCCGACAGACAACCCCAGACCCCGACCTGCGCCGGGGGCGGGCTGCTGCGGACCTACGCCGGGTACAACCGTGGCGGGCCCCCGGGTGTTCCCGCCAACCGGCCCATCCACCAAACTGATCATGCCGAGATCCGGACATCGGGCCAGAAACCGCCCGATCCGGCGCGAGATGGCCACACCAGTACTCGGATCAAGGGCCGGTCCGGCGAGGCAGGCTCAGTCCCGGGGCGTCAGACCGTACGGCTCCAGCAGGCCCGCCACCGCCGCCGGGTCCTCGACGTGGGCGTTGTGTCCCAGTCCGGGCAGTGTCGTCGCCGGTACGCCCAGCCGGGCGAGATCGTCGTCGCTGACCAGCGGGTCCCGCTCTCCCCTGGCCAGCAGCACCGGAGCCGGTACGGCGCCCAGCAGCAGGTCGGCGATCACCGGTGCCCCGACGGCGAAGGCGCGGGGGTCCATGGCCAGCCGCCACCGCCCGTCCGCCGCGGCCACCAGCCCGGCGTCCACTTCGGAGTCGTCGGCGTCGAGCAGGCCGGTCAGCCCGGAGATTCGCAGGTACCGCTGGGCCGCCTCGGCCCGGGAGTCGTACCAGGCCACCGGCCGCTCGGCCAGCACACCGGTCCTGGCCAGTTCGTCCGGGGTCCAGGCGACCTTCACGCCGATCCCGACGACGGCCTCCACCGACCAGCCGGCCCTGGCACCCGCCGAAGGCCCCGCACCGCCGACACCAGCCGAAGCCCTCGCACCGCCCACGCCGGCCGGAGACCGGGCACCGACCATGCCGGCCAGGGCCAGTCCGACCGCACCGCCCAGCGACTGTCCCAGCACCACCACCCGGTCGCCGGGATCCAGCAACCCGGCGATCGCGGCGGCGAAGGACTCGAACGTGTACCGGTCGAGCGGTGCCGAGCCGCCGTGTCCCGGCAGGTCCGGCGCCAGCCACCGGCCCGGCCACCGTTTGCCGAGCAGGTCGCACCAGCCGCGCCAGACGTCACCGGTCGCGCCCATCCCGTGCAACAGCAGCAGTACGGGCTGCCCGGCACCACCCTCGGTCACCCGTACGCCGTTCCGGGTCGCTACGCCGTCGTTCATGCCGAGCAGTCTGCCACCGGGAGTCGTCGTACCGGCTACGTAGCATCGCGCAGTGCCGACCGCCGCCTTCCCCGCCGAGGTCCGACCCGGCAGCGTCGCCGCGATGCCCCTGCCGCTCGGCGGGTACGGCGCCTGCCAGGTCGCGAGCGTCGCGCCGGACAGTGCGCTGGTCCACCTGCTGGACTGGTACTCGGCGGAGACGCCCACGTTGGCGCAGCTCGCCGGGGCCGGGCCGCTGCGCCTCGACCACCACGCGCACGACGGGCGGCCGGACGGCGTGGGAGTCTTCGCGCACCACCCCGTCCCACCCGACTTCACCTGGCTGGGCGTCCAACCGGTGCGCCCGGAGGTGTCGACGACGCCGAACGGGTACGCCGAATGGCTGTACCTTCCGCGCCAGGTCGTCGCGCAACGCCGCTGGGAGCGACTGCCCGCGGCCTCGAAGGCGGCGTACCGGGCGGGGGCCGGTCGTGGCCCGGTTCGGGTAAACCTCGGCGGACAGCCGGCGGAGATGGGCGCGGGCGTCGGACAGCTCGACCTGACCCGGTCGCCCCTGGTGCCGACGTCGGGCGACGTCCGGTGGGCCGGGCTGGACGCCCTGCCCCGGTGCACCACCCTCTTCTGGTCGGGACCGGACCGGGGCCTGTCCGACTTCCTCGCGACCCGACCGATGATTTCCTATCTGGGCTGGCGGGACGCGCCGCCGGAGGTGAACCTCGGCGACTCCGGCCTGACGGACCTGGCGTTGTCCGGCTCCGACCTCCGGACCGTACGGCTGCCACCCGAACTGCTCGGTCTCACCCTGCTCGGCGGCCTCCCGCGTACCGTGCTGGTGGCCGAGCGGGGTCGCTGGCTCGACCTCACCGCCGAGGTTCCGGCGGTGCCGGCCCCGCTACCGGAAGGACTTCGTGCGGTACGACACCTCGTGCTGCGCGGCGACGGGGTGATCCTGGCGGCGCCTCTCGGGGTACTCACCGAACTCGAAACGCTCAGCATCAGCTGGCAGAAGCCGCCGGGCCGGCTCGTCGACCCGGATGCCATGGCGTCGCTGCACCGCTTGCACACCCTGCGACTCGGCAACGCATACGGTTGCGACGCGGCAACCCTGCCCGACCTGCCACGGCTTCGCCGTCTGGAGGTCGACGGGCTTCCCCGTTCGGTCGTCGCCCCGCTCAAGGCCCGCTACCGGAACACCGAAGTCGGCCTCACGGTGCGCGGCGCGAAGGCCGACACCTGGTTGGCCGCCAACGTCGGCAACCCGTTCCGGGACTGGGTCGACGACGATCCGCGCGGCGGCGCCGCCGCGTGCCGGGCGTACGCCGCCGCACTGCGTGCCGTCGACCGGCTGCCCACCGACCACCCGTCCCGTACCGGCGAGGTCGAACGAATCCTGAAGACCCTGGTCGACGCCCTGAACAGGGCCGACGAAAAGTACGGGCTCATCGACACCGTCAACCGGGAGGAGGCCGGGGACGCGTTCGCCGGCCTGGCCCGGCGAGCCGGGGTGCCGGCCGAGCAGGCCGATTCCTGGTTCGACGAGTGGCGCGACTTCTGAGCGGCGGCGGTCGACTCAGCGCAGTGCGGCGGCCATCCGGCGGACGGCCTCGGTGACCAGTTCCTTGGAGGTGCCGAAGTTGAACCGGACGTGTCCGGTCCCGCCGGTGCCGAAGACCGCTCCCGGCACGACGGCGACTTGGCCACGCTCCAGGAACACCCCGGCCGGGTCCGCGCGCCGGTCGTCGGCCCCGCCGCCGGGCAGTTCCAACTCCCGGCAGTCCAGCCAGGCCAGATAGGTGCCGTCCGGAATCCGGTACCGGACCTGGGGCAGTTGCTCGGCGAGCAGGGTGCCCAGCAGTCGACGGTTGTGATCCAGGCCCGCCAGGAGACCGTCGAGCCACGGCACGCCGTACCGGAGCGCGGCGACGTGCGCGATCACGCCGAGATGGGAGGCACCGTCGCCGGCCACCTTCGGCATCCGGGCCAGGTCGGCCGCCGCCTCCGGGCCGGCGACCGCCACCGCGGCCTTCACCCCGGCCAGGTTCCACGCCTTCGACGCGGACAGCAGCGCGAAGCCGCGTTCACTGCCGGGCAACGAGAGGTACGGCAGGAACGTCGCCCCGGGATGGACCAGCGGCGCGTGGATCTCGTCCACCACCACGCGTACGCCGTGCCGGTCGGCCAGCTCGGTCACCATCGCGAGTTCGTCGGCGGTGTGCACGGTGCCGGTCGGGTTGTGCGGGCTGCACAGCAGGAAGGCTGCCCGCCGCCCGCCAGCGACGGCTTCGGCGAACGCCCGGTCCAGCGCCTCCGGGTCGAGCCGGTGGTCTGCGCGGAGCGGCGCCTCGACGACCCGTCGGTCCATCCCGGCGATGAAGTCGAAGAACGGCGGGTACACCGGCGGGTTGATGACCACCGCGTCGCCGTGCCCGGTGAGCAGCTTCAGCACCTCGACGATGCCCAGCATCACGTCCGGCACGATCGCGGTGTGCTCGATCTTCGGCGTCCAACCCCAGCGCTGACCGGCGAACTCGGCGAGCGCCTCGGCGTAGTCCGTACCACTCGGGTACCCGGTGTCGCTGAGCGCGATCGCGTCGGTCAGCGCCTGGGCGACCGGCTCGGCGAGCGGTACGTCCATCTCGGCGACCCAGGCCGGCAGGACGTCCGGCGGGTACCGCCGCCACTTCTCACTCGTACGGCGGCGGAGATCCTCCAACGACAGCATCTGCAAGGGGTTGCCCACGGCACCACGCTATATCCGGTGTACCTGGGCGCCGGAACGGGCAGCAGACCTCCACATGGCAGATGTCCACGACTTTCGGATCAACATCCCCCACCCCGCCCTGGACGACCTGCGGGAACGCCTACGCCGAACCCGGTGGCCGGCCGGGCTGCCGGGCGTCGGCTGGGACCGGGGCGTACCGGTCGACTACCTGACCGAGTTGGTGCGGCACTGGCTGCACGGGTACGACTGGCGGGCCTGGGAGGCGCGGCTGAACGAGTTCGCCCAGTTCACCACCGACATCGACGGTCAGCGCCTGCACTTCCTGCACGTCCGGTCACCCGAGCCGGACGCGATGCCGCTGATCCTCACGCACGGCTGGCCAGGATCGATAGTCGAGTTCCTGTACGTCATGGGACCGCTCACCGACCCACGCGCCCACGGCGACGATCCGGCCGACGCGTTCCACGTCGTCGCCCCGTCGGTGCCCGGGTTCGGGTTCTCCACCCCACTGTCCGAGCCGGGCTGGAACCACGACCGGATCGCCCGAGCCTGGGCGGAGTTGATGGCCCGGCTCGGCTACCACCGGTACGGCGCGCAGGGCGGCGACACCGGCTCGGTCGTCTCACCCCTGCTCGGCAGGCTGGCCCCGGAGCGGGTCGTCGGAGTGCATCTCAACGGCGGGTTGGCGTTCCCGTCCGCCGATCCGGCGGACCTCGTCGGACTCACCGACACCGAACAGGCCCGAATCGCCGCCGCAGAGCAGGTCCGGCGGTACGGCACCGGCTACGCCGACATCCAGGGCACCCGACCCCAGACCCTGGCGTACGCGTTGACCGACTCGCCCGTCGGCCAGCTCGGCTGGATCCTCGACAAGTTCAAGGAGTGGACGGATCCGGCACACGAGCTGCCGCACGAGGCGGTGGACCGGGACGTCCTGCTCACCAACGCCACGCTCTACTGGCTGACCGGCACCGGTGCCACCTCGGCCCAGCTCTACTACGAGACCCGGGCGGCCTCGCCGGGGCCGGTCGTACGCTCCACGGTGCCGACCGGAGTCGCGGTCTTCCCGACCGATCCCGCCATCCGCCGGATATCGGAACGGGAGCACAACGTCGTGCACTGGTCGGAGTTCGACCGGGGCGGACACTTCGCCGCCCTGGAAGCGCCCGAACTGCTCGTCGACGACATCCGGGCGTTCTTCCGCCGCCTTCGTTAGCGGGTCAGCCGCCAGTAAAGACCCGGTCCCGGTCGAACGGACAGTCGGGGGCGTCGTCTCCGAACAGCTCGGCGACGAGGAACCGGGGACTCGGCAGACCACGGCTCGGCACCCGGTCCCCCCAACGCCACTCGGCATCCCAGGCGCCGTCGCTGTGGATCGCGAACCCGTCTGGAAGCAGCCGGTGGCAGCGGAGCAGGATCGCGGTCACCGCGAGGTCGTAGGGGTGCCGACCGGTCTTACAGAACCCGACCACCCGACCGTCGCTGGTCAGGTGCCGGCTGCCCGGCCAGCGTGGCGCCAACACCAGCGGCTCGCAGTACTGCTCGTCGTCCACGCTGCCGTTGACGGCGATCACCTCGTACTCGGGCGGCATCGTCCCCTCGAAGGGATCCCGGCAGAGCCGTACCCCGGTCGCCTCCACCCGGTCGAGGATCAGCGCGGCGTCGACCCGCATCCGGGGCCAGGCCTGACGGAACGGCGCGCTCTCCGGGGCGTACGAGAAGTAGTGGGTGTAGCCCATGCCAGGGATTGTCGCGCCGCGTGGCCCTGGAGTTTGCCCCCAGGTGGAGGAGACTGGGGCAATGGTCAAGACGCTGCATCCTCGGAGTTACGACGAGGTGATCCACGTCGGGCACTACTTCTGCCACGGCTTCGCGGTGGTGATGGACCTGACGAGCCTGACGGACGCGGACGCGATGCCACTGGTCGACTTCGCCGCCGGCCTGGTCGTCGGCCGCGACGGCGCCATGGAACGGGTCGCTCCGAAGGTGTTCCTGCTCCGGCCTCGGGAGACGTTCCGAGCAGCGGCCCAGCATCCGGCCTAGCGGCGCCCACGAGGAGCCCCGGTGCAACGGCCAGAGTTGATCGCAGCACTTAGGCGCGGCACGCTGCTCGTCGCACCCTGTCCAGCCGTACGGCCTGGCTGGCGCGCCTGGGTCTGCGTGTCCGGACCCTCAAGCAACGACGCCGGCCCCGGTTGGCGCAACCGCGACCTCACGCTCTACTGGCAGGTCCGCGAGTGGGATCCCGTCTACATCGTCGAAGACTGGTGCTGGGCCGAGAACGACGGCATGCACGCTCTCGAACGGCACATCTCGAACGGCGAGGACCAGCTCTGGCCGATGATCGACCGTTTCGGCGGCCCAGCGGCCTTCACCTACCCGTGGTACACGGACTTCCCCGGCTGACGCCCCCTCTCCCCGCCGCTAACCGCGTCAACGGTGAGCCGGAGGCGGTCAGTGGAACACCAGTGCTGTCAAACTCCTCGGATAACCTCACTGGTGTTCCAGTCACGGAGCCACCGGGGGTGCCCCCGGGGCGTCGGTTAGGGCAGCTGTACGGGGTATGAGCCGGGGCCGTACGGCATCGAGCTGGGCTGCACCGGGTAGGTCTCCCGGCGCTCGGCCTGGGCGAACCCGGCGGACCGGCTCTCCACCTGTGGCCAGCCACCGGCCTCGTGGAACAGCCGCATCGCGGTCGCCACGACCTCGGCCAGCGACTCGTTGGCCTCGATCTCGATGCTGGCGCCGGGGGTGTCGATCCGGACCTTGGTCGGATGCGACGAACTGCCGCTGGCCGAGGTCGGCCGCTCCGACTTTCCCAGCGACGATCCCGAGTCGGACGTTGACGACGCCGAGGGCGCCGGTACCGGGTGCGACGGATCGCCGGCGGCCGGCGGGACCGGCGACTCGGGCAGCGGTGACGGCTCCGGCACCGTCTCCGGGGGCGGCGGCTGCTCCGGGGGCGGCACCGTCTCCGGAGACGGCGGCTGCTCCGGGGGCTGCGGCTGCTCCGGCGGAGGCGAGGTCTCCGGCGGCGACGGCTGGGCCGGGAGCGACGCGCTGGGCGACGCACTGGGCGACGGCTGGACGGGGAGCGACGCGTTGGGCGGCGACTCGGAACGGGGTGGCTCACTTGTCACGGATGTCATTGTCCGGCCGTACCTCGGCGGCCTGCCACGGCGGTCGGGGTGCCCTCGGTCTCCTCCTGGGCCAGCCGGTCGAGCACACGTTCGGAGATCGCGGTGAATGTGGCGATCTCCTCCTCGCTGAGAAGATCCACGAAGAGCCGGCGCACGGTGGCGACGTGTCCCGGCGCGGCGGATTCGATGGCCCGGCGGCCGGCGGCGGTGAGCTGGATGATGATGCCCCGGGCGTCACCCGGGCACTCGGCGCGGGTGACCAGTCCCCGGCCCTCCATCCGACGTACCTGGTGGGCCAGGCGGCTGCGGTCCCAGTCGAGCATCTGCCGGAGGTCCCTGGCCCGGATCTGCTGTTCCGGCGACTCGGAGAGCGGCACCAGCAGCTCGTAGTCGGCGACCGAGAGCCCGGCGTCCCGGACCAGTTGTCGGTCGATCGCGGTCGCGAACCGGCGCTGCATCTCGCCGTACGCGCGCCACATCCGACCCTCGCGCTCATCGAGCCACCTCGGTGCGGTCACGCCCGAATCCTATCCAGGTGAATTGTTGACACGTCAGCAAAGGTGGCCATAGATTGCTGACACGTCAGCAAAATGGCTGCGCCCCACCACACTCCGGAGGGCTCGATGAACTCAACCGGCACCGCCGGCCGGGTACGGACCGGCACCTACACCCTTGATCCCGCGCACAGCAGACTCGGCTTCGTCGCCCGGCACGCGATGGTCACCAAGGTCCGGGGCGGCTTCAACGCCTTCGACGGCACCGGCCACCTCGACGCCGACGACCCGACCAGGTCGACCGCCCAGGTCACCATCGAGGTGGCGTCGGTGGACACCCGGAACGAGCAGCGGGACGCCCACCTGCGTACGAACGACTTCCTGGATGCCACGAACCACCCGTTGATCACCTTCGCCACTACGGCGGTGCAGCGGGTCGACGACGTGCACTACCTGGTGACCGGCGACCTGACCATCAAGGGGATCACCCGGCCGATCACCATCGAGTTCGAGTTCAACGGCTCCGCCGTCGACACGACGGGCGCCGAGCGGGTCGGGTTCTCGGGCACGGCGACCATCAACCGTAGGGACTTCGGCGTCAGCTTCAACGCCGTGCTGGAGACCGGCGGGGTGATGGTCTCCGAGCAGATCGGTCTGGAGTTCGACATCTCCGCCGTACGCGTCCCCGACTGACCACCCACCGACTCAACCGGGCACCAGTTCGCCCCGGTCGGCTTCGGCCCGGTCGCCCTGGTCGAACTGGGTCCGGTACAGCTCCTCGTACCGGCCACCGGTGGCGAGCAGCTCGTCGTGGGTGCCGCGCTCCAGGATGCGCCCGTCCTCGATCACCAGGATCTGGTCGGCGGCCCGTACGGTGGAGAGCCGGTGTGCGATCACCAGGGCGGTACGGTCGGCCAGCGCCTCGCCGAGTGCCGCCTGCACCGCCGCCTCCGAGGTCGAGTCCAGGTGTGCGGTCGCCTCGTCCAGGATCACCACCCGGGGGCGGGCCAGCAGTAGCCGGGCGATGGTCAACCGCTGACGTTCACCGCCGGAGAGCCGGTACCCACGCTCGCCGACCACGGTGTCGAGTCCGTCGGGAAGTCCGCCGATGAGGTCGGCGAGTCGGGCCCGGCGCAGCGCGTCCCAGAGTTCTTCCTCGGTCGCCTCGGGTCGGGCCAGCAGCAGGTTGGACCGGATCGAGTCGTGGAACAGGTGCCCGTCCTGGGTGACCAGGCCGAGCGTGTCCCGGATCGAGTCGGCGGACAGGTCCCGGACGTCCTGCCCCGCGAGGCGTACGGCTCCGGAGTCGACGTCGTAGAGCCGGGGTACGAGCTGCGCGATGGTGGACTTGCCGGCACCGGAGGAGCCGACCAGCGCCACCAGTTGGCCCGGCTCGACCTTGAACGACACCTCGTGCAGCACGTCGACACCGCCCCGGGTGTCCAGGTTCGCCACCTCCTCCAGCGAGGCGAGCGACACCTTGTCGGCGGACGGGTAGCCGAACCGCACCCCGTCCAGCTCGACCGAGACCGGTCCGTCCGGCACCTGCCTGGCGTCCGGCTTCTCGGTGATCAGCGGCTTCAGGTCGAGCACCTCGAAGACCCGCTCGAAGCTCACGAGTGCGCTCATCACCTCGACCCGGGCGCTGGCCAGTGCGGTCAGCGGGGCGTAGAGGCGGGTGAGCAGCAGGGCGAGCGCGACGACGGCTCCGGGCTCCAACTGGCCGCGCAGGGCGTAGAAGCCGCCGAGGCCGTAGACGAGGGCGAGCGCGAGCGCCGAGACCAGGGTGAGCGCGGTGATGAAGACCGACTGGACCATCGCGGTGCGTACCCCGATGTCCCGGACCCGGCGGGCCCGCTCGGCGAACTCGGCCGACTCGTGCGCCGGTCGGCCGAAGAGCTTGATCAGCGTCGCCCCGGGTGCGGAGAACCGCTCGGTCATCTGGGTGCTCATCGTCGCGTTGTGGTTGGCCGCCTCCCGCTCCAGCCGGGCCAGTCGGTTGCCCATCCGGCGGGCCGGCAGCACGAAGACCGGCAGCAGCACCAGCGCGAGCAGGGTGATCCGCCACGAGATCCCGATCATCACCACCAGGGTGAGGAGCAGCGTGACCAGGTTGCCGACCATGCCGGAGAGGGTGTCGCTGAACGCCCGCTGCGCGCCGATGACGTCGTTGTTCAGCCGACTCACCAGCGCCCCGGTGCGGGTCCGGGTGAAGAACGCGACCGGCATCTTCTGCACGTGGTCGAAGACGGTGGTGCGCAGGTCGAGGATCAGGCCCTCACCGATGCTCGCCGACATGAACCGGGTGAGCAGCCCGAGACCGGCCTCGGCCAGCGCGACGACCCCGATCAGCACGGCGAGCCCGATCACCAGGTCGGAGTCGGCGCCGTTGACGATCGCGTCGACCACCCGGCCGGCGAGCACCGGGGTGGCCACCGCCAACACGGCCATCACCACGCTGAGCAGCAGGTAGGTCGTCAGCCGTCGACGATGTCGCCGGGCGAAGCCGGCGATGCGCCGCAGCGTGGCCATCGAGAACGGCCGCTTGTCCTGCTGGGCGTGCATCGAGTTGTACATCGACATCCACGCCGTGACTTCCATGTCCATCGCACGCACCCCCACCGGTCGGACACGCGAACCGTACCGACAGCCACCGACACTAGGACCTCAAGCAATGTTCAGGTCAACGCAATTAGCCGGTGAGTCGGGAGGTGGACAGCGCGAAGGGGCGCCCTCCGGACGGAGGACGCCCCTTCGCGTACCGCTTCGCTCAGGCCGCGGCGAGCGCCGGGCCGTCGACGGTGCCGAACTCGCCGAGGTCCTCGGCCGGCCGCAGGGCCAGCGCGAGTACGTCCGCGACGTCGGCCAGGGTGTGCACGGTCAACTGCTCCCGCACCTCGGCCGGCAGGTCGTCGAGGTCCGGCTCGTTGCGGGCCGGGATGATCACCTCGGTCAGGCCGGCACGGTGCGCGGCGAGCAGCTTCTGCTTCACCCCACCGATCGGCAGTACCCGACCGGACAGGGTGACCTCACCGGTCATCCCGAACTCCGGGCGTACCGGCCGGCCGCTGGCCAGCGAGGCCAGCGCGGTGACCATCGTGATGCCCGCGCTCGGGCCGTCCTTCGGCACCGCACCCGCCGGAACGTGCAGGTGGATCCGCCGCCCGGCCAGCGCGTTCGGGTCCAGCCCCAGCGCCCGGCCGTTCGACCGGAGGTAGGAGAGCGCGATGTGCGCGGACTCCTTCATCACGTCGCCGAGCTGTCCGGTCAGGGTCAGCCCCGGCTCGCCCTCCATGCTGGTCGCCTCGATGAACAGGACGTCACCGCCGGCACCCGTCACCGCGAGCCCGGTGGCCACCCCGGGTACCGCCGTCCGCTCCGCCGACTCCGGCGTGAACTTGGGCCGGCCCAGGTAGCTGGCCAGGTTGTCGGTGTCGACCCGGACCGGTCCCTCGGCCCCGGCCAGCGCGACCGCGACCTTGCGGAGGATCTTCGCCAGCGCGCGTTCGAGCTGCCGTACTCCTGCCTCGCGGGTGTACTCGGCGGCGATCCGGCCCAGCGCCTCGTCGGCGATGCTCACCTCGTCGGCGGTCAGTCCGGCCCGCTCCAACTGCCTCGGCAGCAGGTGGTCCCGGGCGATCGCGACCTTCTCGTCCTCGGTGTAGCCGTCGAGGGTGACCAGTTCCATCCGGTCCAGCAGCGGACCGGGGATCGCGTCGACCACGTTGGCGGTCGCCAGGAAGAGCACGTCCGACAGGTCGAGGTCGACCTCCAGGTAGTGGTCCCGGAACGTGTGGTTCTGCGCCGGGTCCAGCACCTCCAGCAGGGCGGCGGCCGGGTCACCGGCGTACCCCGCCGAGATCTTGTCCACCTCGTCGAGCAGCACGACCGGGTTCATCGAACCCGCCTCACGCAGCGCCCGGACGATCCGGCCGGGCAGCGCGCCGACGTACGTCCGGCGGTGGCCACGGATCTCGGCCTCGTCCCGGATGCCGCCGAGCGAGACCCGGACGAACTTCCGACCGAGCGCCCGGGCGACCGACTCGCCGAGGCTGGTCTTGCCGACTCCGGGCGGACCGCCCAGGGCCAGCACCGCACCCGAGCCACGGCCGCCGACCACCTGGAGGTTGCGGGCCGCGCGCCGGTTGCGCACCGCCAGGTACTCCAGGATCCGGTCCTTCACGTCGGACAGGCCGGCGTGGTCGGCGTCCAGCACCTCCCGGGCCTGGACCAGGTCGGTGTTGTCCTCGGTACGCGTGCTCCACGGCATCTCCAGCACCGTGTCGAGCCAGGTACGGATCCAGCCCGCCTCCGGAGAGGCGTCGCTGGCCCGCTCCAGCTTGCCGACCTCGCGCAGTGCCGCTTCGCGTACCTTCTCGGGCAGTTCGGCGGCCTCGACCCGGGACCGGTAGTCGGCCGAGCCGTCCGGCTCGTCCTCGCCCAGTTCCTTGCGGATCGCGGCGAGCTGCTGGCGGAGCAGGAACTCGCGTTGGGACTTCTCCAGCCCCTCCCGCACGTCGGAGTTGATCTGCTCGGTGACCTCCTGCTCGGCCAGGTAGTCCCGGACCCAGGTGACCAGCAGTTCGAGCCGGCTGGTCACGTCCGGAGCGCCGAGCAGTTCGATCTTCTGTTCCAGGGTGAGCCACGGCGCGTAGCCGGCCGAGTCGGCCAGTTCGGAGAGGTCGGTCATCCGCTCCACCGCGTCGATCACCTGCCAGGCACCACGGTCCTGGAGCAGCGACGTCACCAGCGCCCGGTACTCCCGGGCGAGTTCCTTGGCCCGGCCGGCGGGCGCGGGCTCGTCGATCTCGATCGTCTCGACCCAGAGCGCCGCACCGGGACCGGGCACGCCCGACCCCACCCGGGCCCGGGACAGGCCACGGACCACCGCGGCGGGTTCACCGCTGGGCAGTCGGCCGACCTTCTCGATCGCGGCGACGACGCCGACGGAGCCGTACTCGCCATCGACCCGGGGCACGGCCAGAAGCTTCTTGTCGCCCGTCGCCCGGGCGGCGTCGACTGCGGACTGGGTGGTCGCGTCGAGGGTCACCGGGATGACCATGCCGGGCAGCAGGACAGCGTCGGTCAGAGGAAGAACCGGAAGAGTTGCCATCACACACCTGCCATCGATTAGTTGAGCTTGTACGACTCAAGTAACAAATGGTGCTCCGTGTTCCGGCATGTGACCCAGGCCACCTTCCGAATCGACCAACCGCGGCGATTGTCCTGTTCAGGACCTCCGAAGGCCGGATTCGTCCGGAGTCCACTCCACGAAGAGCGCGGTCGCGTCGTCCTGGAGCTGGTCGTTCTGGTGCCGCAGGATCGCGCCGACCAGCCGGCGCATGCTCTCCGGCGTCGGCAGGCCGTCGGCTAGCGCCCGGGTGACCAGGTCGACCAGGCGATCGACGCCGAACATCTCGCCGGTGGAGGAGCGCGCCTCGATGACCCCGTCGGTGTAGAGCAGCAACTGGTCGCCCGGATGCAGCATCTCCTCGACCACCCGGGGGCCGTCGGCGGACAGGTAGCCCAGCCCGAGCGGCAGCGCCGTCGGGGCCGGCAGCACCCGGCCCAGCCGGCCGCCCCGGAGCAGCAGCGGCGCCGGGTGCCCGGCGACGACCATCCGGAGCGCCCCGGTCCCGCAGTCCAACTCGGCGAGTACGGCGCTGGCGAAACTGCCCGGTCGGTGCGCATGGATCAGCTTGTCCACGCTGCGCGTCGTGTCCCGCAGGTCGAGCCCACAGCGCCGGGCGTTGCGGTAGGCCGACAGGCAGAGTGTGGCCAGCAGGCTGGCCTCGGTGCCGTGCCCGACGGCGTCGAACAGCGCCACCGAGAGCAGGTCGCCGTTGAGGGCATAGTCGAACACGTCCCCGCCGATGTCGTAACAGGGCTCCAGGATGCCGGTCACCATGGCACGGCTGGCGGTGAAGCTGAGCGGCGGCAGTTGACTCCAGACGATCTCGGCGGCGAGCTGCATCGGCTCCCGTCGCCGGATCCGCTCGATCTTGTCGCCGTACGCCCGGCGGCTGATCAGGAGCTGCGCCACCACGGCGGCCAATTCGTCCGCAGCGTCCCGTAGCTGCCCGGGTGACCCGGTCGTGGCGATCTCCACCACGCCCAGCCGGTGGCACCCGTCCACCAGCGGTACCCACAACCGGCCCGCCCGGCCCACCCGCCCGGCACGACGGTGCGTACGGCCGGCGGTGAAGGCCCGTCCGCCCAGACTCCCGTCCACCCGCAGCGGCCGGCGGCGGGGCACGCCTGGCCCGTCCAGGGGAACGAGGAAAGTCTGGTTGTAGTCGACCACGTAGATGACGATCTCGCTGGCACCCAGCGCCGGGGCGACCGCCATCACCGACTGGGGCAGATCGTCCAGCCCGGCACATGGCACGTCGGCGAGCAGCCGGCGCAGCTCGACGATCGGCTCCACGCCGCCACCTCCCCCCGCGCCCAGGGAGTTGGGCACGCGCCCGCCAACGGTACGGCGGCCATCGGACAACCGGCAGGCAGGTACCGACCCGAGCAGCCGGGCCGGGGTGTCGGGGTCAGATCGACGGGCCGCCGAGTCAGTGCGGGATGAACCAGCCCCACCGGGCCGCGCGCAGCAGTGCGGTGTGCAGGTCCGGCGCACCGAGCCGCATGGTGAGCCGGTGGGTCATCTCGGCGACGGCGCGGGCCGGAAGATCCATCGCAACCGCGATCCGTTGGTCGGACCAGCCTTCGAGCAGCATGCCCAGGATCATCAGCTCGTCCCGGCTCAGGACGGGCCGGCCGCTGGGCACGACGGATACCAGCACCAGCGCGACCAGGTGCGACGGTTCCGGAGGGCAGGCCAGCACCACGACCCGGATGAACTCGTCCTTCTCGTCGTTGCAGGTGTGTGGCCGGACCGGCCAGAGGAACGACCCACCGCCGTTGCCCAGGGCGTGCTGCCGGGCGGCTGTCGTGAGCAACGCCGAGCCCGGAGCCAGCAGGGCATGCTCCCGCAGGCCGGGTAGCGGCACGGCCGTGCCGTCCCGGGTCAGCACGACACCGCCCACCGCGTCTCGGACGATCCGGGCCAGCATCGCCACCGACCGGATCGGATCGACCAGAGTGGCGATCCGGGACGCCAGGACGCCGATCAGGTCACGCTCCTCGTTGGTCGGATGGTCCCACTTCTCGGTGTTGAAGACGAGCACCCCGAGATGTCGGCGGTCCCGGGTGAACAGGCCGACGGCCAGACCTCCGCGGAACCCGGCCGGCCGGTAGTACTCCGGCCACACCGGCAGTTCGTCGAGTGGGACCGGCGAGTCCCGGGCAGACTGCGGGGCCGGCGTCTCACTCAGCCCGCACAGGTCGATCTGATCCGCCAACTCAGGGGTACCGAAGTACCGACGGGTGCGGTCGTCGTATCCGGTGGTGGCGAGTCCGATGTACCGGGAATGCTCGTCGTCGCGCAGCCCGAGCCAGGCTGCCTGGAAGGGGAACACCCGGTGGATCAGGGCCAGTGACTCCTCCGCCTGATCGCCCAGGTTCGGTGCTGCGGCGATCCCTGCCAGTTCACGAGCGACACCCGACGCGGACGGGGGAAGCCTTCTCATCAGTCAACTCCGAAACGAGAGACGCCGGTACAAGGCGCAGGGGTCAACGGCGGATCCGGGCCAGGGGCCGCGGTACGTACAGACCCAGCCGCAGCGCCCGGACGGCGGCGAGGGTGCGGCTCGGGGCGTTCAGCTTGCTCAGGATGTGTTCGATGTGCGCGGCCACGGTGCGCTGGGCGATCAGCAACCGGTTGGCCATCCGCTGGTTGGACCAACCGTCGACGAGCAGACCGAGGATCTCCAACTCCCGCCGGGTCAGTCCGCGCAGGTCGCCGGCGGGAGAGGTCAGCACCACCGCGAGCAGGTGTGCCGGCACCGAGGCCGGACAGGACAGTACGGTGATCCGGATGTGACCTTCGGCCCCGTCCGGCGGCTGGTACGGACACAGGAACGAGGTGTGCAGGTCGCCCTCGGCCAGACCCGACGCCGCCACCTCGAGCACCACCGACCCGGGTCGCAGCGCCGGATGCCCCGCCAGCCCCGGCAGCGGCAGTACGTTGCCGGCCCGGGTCAGCACGACTCCCGCTTCCGCGTCGGCGACGATGTTCGACAGGACCACGATGGAGCGCATCGGGTCCACGGCGTCGGAGATCAACGGGGCGAGCAGCCCCAGAAAGTCGCGGGCCTCGTCGCTCGGGTACGCCGGATGGTCGGTGTGCAGGGTGATGAGTCCCAGATGCCGGCCGTCCGGACTGAACAGCGTGACGCCGACCCCCTCGCGGAAGCCCGCCGGCTCCAGGTGTTCCGCCCAGGACTGCAGTTCCGCCGGAGGAACCGGGGCGTCACGGACGCACATCGGTGGGCGATCCCGATCCATCCCGAGCAACTCCATCTCGTCGTAGTGCTCCGAACTACGCAGGTAGGCGAGAGTGGGCTCGGCGTAGCCTGATTCACCCAGTAGTCCGAACTCCCGAAGTTCCGGATTGAGCACGAACATCACGGAGCCCGTGTACGGCACGAGCCGGTGCAGGACGGCCATCAGTTCCGGCACCCGGTCGGCCGCGTCACCCGGTAGTGCCGTGATCCGCTCCACCTCGGCGGCGATCTCTGCCGCGCGGGGTGGGAGGTCAGCCATCCCCTCTTCCGACACGTCGAAGATCCAACATTGCGATCCACTCCCTCGCCGTATCGGTAGACCTGTCAATCGACAAAAACGCGCGGGTGCGTTTATCTAGGAAAACGGCGAGTGATGCCCCAGGACGCGGCGACCCGTACGAAAGGAACTTAGTTCCGACCGGTCGGGTGGCGCTGGGGCAGCCATAGTGGAGGGCGCGCACGCTCCGGCGCGCCCTCCACACCCCTGTCCGGGGCCGATCGGGCTGATCAGGATTCCAACGCCGGGCTATCCGGCCTGGCACCTCCTGCTGTTCAGCCAGAAGTCGGTCGGCGTCCCGGACCTCGACGCGAAGTAACCGACCGTGGTGGTGCCGCCCGGTCGGATCGTGGCGTTGTTCCGGGCGTTCTGCACCGTGATGGTGCCGTCGCCCCGGCCGATCAGCACCGCACCCCGGAGGGCGTGCAATCGCTGCTCGGCCGGGAAGCTCCAGGTCAATGTCCAGCCGTCGATGGCCGTCGTGGCGTGGTTCACGATCACCAGTTCGACCTGCGCACCGCCGGGCCACTGTCCGCCGACGCGGTACCGGACGGTGCAGATCG
This sequence comes from Plantactinospora solaniradicis, assembly GCF_042658085.1. NCBI lineage: Bacteria > Bacillati > Actinomycetota > Actinomycetes > Micromonosporales > Micromonosporaceae > Plantactinospora > Plantactinospora solaniradicis. Next base: position 16,915 of record NZ_JBHSPR010000018.1, read on the forward strand.
GGTCCGGCTCCGTCGCCGGCAGCGTGGTCACGGTGACCGGCTCGGAGAACGCCGAGTAGTTGTCGGCCTCGTCCCGGGCCCGCACCACGAAGGTGTACGTCGTGCTCGGGGTCAGCCCTCCGATCACGGTTTCGTTCGGCCCTCTCGGTATCTGGTTGACGTCGCGGACGAAGGTGTTGCCGGCGTCGGTGACCCGGAAGATCTGGTAGATGTCGAGCTGGATGTTCTCGACCGAATGGACCCAGCTCAGCTTCACGGTCCTGTCGGTGATCTCCGACGCGACCGGTCGGCCCGGGGTGGTCGGCGGCTGGTCGTCGCCGGGCGGCATGGTCACGAGCAGGGTCGGCGGAGACTGGGACCGGTTGCCGGCCGCGTCGACCGCCGTGACCCTGAAGGTGTAGCTGCCCGAGGGCCGGAAGTTGTCGAGCCGGATGCTGTTGGTGCTCGTGGCGGCCGACCCTCCCATGTCGAGGTAGAGGTACGAGACCGCGTACTGGACGACGCCGACGTTGTCGGTGGAGGCGGCCCAGGTGAGCACGACCGAGGTCTCGGTGATCTCGGCGATGGCGATCGGGCCGGGAACGCTCGGCGGCTCGGTGTCCTCGGCGGCGCCGTACGCCGGGGCGGCGCTCGTGGCGGCCAGGACGACCGCCAGGACGATGACCAGGACGGAGTGGATCCGACGGGCCCCGGACAGGGCTGTTCGGGATGGACGGTCACGCACGATGTCTCCTCGCTTTCGGCTTCCGGCATCGGTCCACCCGACGCCGATATATCGACAGAAGACGGTGGCTAGGCGCCGGACCGGTCCGGCGTCGGTGGCTAGGCGCCGGACCGGTCCGGCGCTATCCGGGCCTGGCAGGACTGGCCGTTCAACTCGAAGCCGGTCGGCGAGGCGGAACCGTTGGCGGCGTACCCGATGGTGACCGTGCCGCCCGGTCGGATCGTCGCATTGTGACGGGCGTTGCGGACCGTGACGACGCCGTCGGTGTGACCGACCAGCACGCCTCCCCAGACCGCGACGATCCGCCGCGAACTCGGGAAGGACCAGGTCAGCGTCCAGCCGGTGACCGTCGTCGGGCTGAGGTTCCCGATCAGCAACTCGGCCCGCCGGCCCCCCTGCCACTGCGCCGCGCTCCGGTACCGGACGGCGCAGGTCGGTGGCGGTTCCAGCACCGGCCCGGTGGTCACGGTCACCAGGTCGGACAACGCCGAATGGTTGCCGGCCTCGTCCACCGCGCGCACCGCGAACGTGTACGTGGTGCGTGGTGTCAACCCGTTCACCGAGACCGAGGTCGCGGGTACGGGGTAGAAGGGCGGGTACGCCACGGTCCGGGCGACCACGGTGTTGCCGGTCGGCGTGACCGACAGCACCTCGTACCCGGTCAGCACGATGTCGTCGGTCGACGCGCCCCAGCCGAGGCCGACGCCGGTCTCCCCGACCGTCCCCACCCGCAGCCCGGACGGCGTGGTCGGCGGCTCGCTGTCGCCCGGCGGCATGGTCAGGCGCACCGAGGGTGCCCAGCTCGACATGTTCATGGCCGCGTCGACGGCCCGGACGCTGAACGGGTAGGTGCGGGAGGGCGCGGCCGGGATCCCGATGCTGTTGGTGCTGGTGATCCGGATCGTGACGACGTCGGAGACCTGCTGCGAGACGTGGTAGCTGGTCACCGCGACGTTGTCGGTCGAGGGCGCCCAGGTGAGCAGCACGCCGTCGGGGCCGTAGTCGACCATGGTGACCTGCCCGGGAACGCTCGGCGGCTCGGTGTCCTCGGCTTCGGCCGCGTACCCGGCGTGGCCGGCGGTGGCGGTCAGGGCGATGGCCAGGACGGGAACACTCAGGAACCGGGCCCACCATCGGAGCGGTCCGGACGGACGACTACGCACGACGCATCCCTCGCTCTCGGCTGCTGGCGCCGGGGGCACCCCCGACACCCAGGCATTTATCATGAGCGATGGATAGCAGGCCCGGACACCGCCGATCGGCCTAGCTCGCAGGAGCTAGCCCGACCGGCGTATCCGGGTGGCGGGAGCGGGTCCGGGACCCTGGCCCGCCCTATCCGACCCGACAGGACTGGCCATTGAGGGCGAACGCGGTCGGCGGGACGGACCCGCTGGTGACGTATCCGATGACCACCGTGCCGTCCGGTCGGATCGTCGCGTTGTACCGGGCGTCGCGGAGCGCGACGGTATCCCCGGTCTGGCTGACCAGCGCCGCTCCCCAGATCGAGACGATCCGCTGCGAACTCGGGAAGGACCAGGTCACCGTCCAGCCGCTGATCGTCGTCGGGCCGGTGTTCGTGATCGCCAGTTCGGCCTGGAACCCGCCGTGCCACTGCGCGACGACCCGGTGCCGCACGACGCAGGCGGGCGTCGGCTCGGGAGTCGGGCCGGTGGTCACGGTGACCGGGTTGGACAGCGCCGAGTGGTTGCCGGCCTCGTCCAGGGCACGCACCGCGAAGGTGTAGGTGGTACCCGGGGTCAGCCCGGTGACCGTCACCGAGGTCGAGGGGTAGGCGGGCGGCAGCAGCCAGACCCGGGCCACGACGGTGTTGCCGGTCGGGGTGACCGACAGCACGTCGTACTGGGCGAGCAGGACGTTGTCGGTCGACGGGTCCCAGCCGAGGTTGACGCTGGTCTCCCCGACCGTCCGCACGGCCAGTGCGGAAGGTGCCGTCGGCGGCTGGCTGTCGCCCGGAGGCTGAGTGAAGCGCAGCGCCGGCGGCGCGGTCGAGCGGTTACCGGCCGCGTCCACGGCCCAGACGCTGAAGGTGTACGTCCGGGACGGCAGCATTCCGGTGATCAGAATGCTGTTGGTGGTGGTCGTCCGCATCACCCCGACATCGGTGAAGATCTGCGAGACCTGGTACGAGGCCACTCCGACGTTGTCGGTGGAGGCGGCCCAGGTGAGCTGCACCGAGTTGGCGGTGGTTCCGGCGACGGTGATCGGCCCCGGGGTGCTCGGCGGCTCCGTGTCCTCGGCGGCGTACGCCGCGGTACCGCTCCCGGCGATCAGGGCGACGGCAAGGACGGGCAGGATCAGGGTACGGGCCCACCATCGGGCCGGTCGGGACGGACGGTCATGCACGGTGGACCCCTCGCTCTCGACTGCCGGCGCCGGGGATGCTCCCCCGGACACCAAGGCATTTATCGTGAACGATGGCTTGCCGCTTCAGGATCCCCCTCCCGGTCGGTCCTTGCCTCGCCGTAGCCGGCCCGGTTTCGAAGCCGTAGCCGGTCCGGTTTCGAACTAGACGCGGTGGAACTCTCCGGTGTCGTCGAGTTCGCGTAACGCCGCCGCCCGGCCGAACTCGGGTTCGACCGACTCCCGGAACACCTCCGGGATCGGCCGTCCGGTCGCCGCGTACAGGCGTTTGATCGCCGCGCCGGGCCGGCGGATGTCGTCCAGCATGCCCGGGTTGATCCGGTCGAACTCGGCCTCGATCAGCCGGGTCGCCGTCTCCCCCGCCGTCTCGCCCCGGCTGCTGGCGAGCATGACCAGCAGGTCGTGCAGTTCGCCGTCGATCACCAGCGCCCGCTCCCCGTCGTCCATGGCCTCACGCTAGGCCGGACCGGGCCGCCCCGGACCCGGATCACCCGAGGTGGCGACGGTCGGGGCCGACGGGCCTGGAGTGGCTGCTGCGCAATGTCTGCCAGAGGTGTGCTGCATGATGCTGTGGTGACGGCACAGCAGGCACCGATCGCGGAGCGACCCCCCACCGACCGCCCCGCCGGGGCGGTGCTGGAAGCGGTGCTGGAACGGATCACGTACGCCAACGAGGAGACCGGCTACACCATCGCCCGGTTCGCCACCGACCGGTCCGGCTCCGACCTGCTCACCGTGGTCGGCTCGCTGCTCGGAGTGCAACCCGGCGAAAGCGTCCGGCTGGTCGGGCGGTGGGGGTCGCATCCGAAGTACGGGCGGCAGTTCGAGGTGCAGTCGTACACGACCGTGCTGCCGGCGACGATCCAGGGCATCGAGCGGTATCTCGGCTCGGGGCTGATCAAGGGGATCGGCCCGAAGATGGCCACCCGGATCGTCGAGCACTTCGGCGTCGACACCCTGCGGATCATCGAGGAGGAGTCCGGCCGGCTGGTCGAGGTGCCGGGACTGGGACCCAAGCGTACGAAGATGATCGCCACCGCCTGGGCCGAGCAACGGTCCATCAAGGAGGTGATGGTCTTCCTCCAGGGCGTCGGGGTCTCCACCTCACTGGCCGTACGGATCTTCAAGAAGTACGGCGACGGCTCCATCTCGATCGTCCGCAACGAGCCGTACCGGCTGGCCGCCGACGTCTGGGGCATCGGCTTCAAGACCGCCGACACGATCGCGCAGGCCGTCGGCATCCCGCACGACAGCCCCCAGCGGGTCCGGGCCGGCATCCAGTACACCTTGTCCGAGGCGGCCGACGGCGGGCACTGCTACCTGCCCGAGCCGAACCTGGTGGCGGACGCGGCCGAGATCCTCGGAGTGCCGGTGGAACTGGTCCGGAGCTGCCTGACCGACCTCGCCGCCGACGAGGGCGTGGTCCACGAGCAGGTGCCGAATCCGAGCACCGAGGGCGGCACGATCCCGGCGGTCTACCTGGTGCCGTTCCACCGGGCCGAGTCCGCGCTCGCGGCGAGCCTGCTCCGGCTGCTGCATCACAAGAGTGACCGGATGCCGGCGTTCGCCACGGTGGACTGGGCGAAGGCGCTGGCCTGGCTGCGTACCCGCACCGGGGCGGATCTCGCGCCCGAGCAGGAGGCGGCGGTCCGGCTCGCCCTCACCGCGAAGGTCGCGGTGCTCACCGGCGGCCCCGGCTGCGGCAAGTCGTTCACCGTCTCCTCGGTGATCCAGCTCGCCGCCGCCAAGGGCGCGAAGATCGTGCTCGCCGCGCCGACCGGGCGGGCGGCGAAGCGGCTGACCGAACTCACCGGCCATCCGGCCGCCACCGTGCACCGGCTGCTGCAACTGCGTCCCGGCGGCGATCCGACCCACGACCGGGACAACCCGATCGACGCGGACCTGATCGTCGTCGACGAGGCCTCGATGCTCGACCTGATCCTGGCGAACAAGCTCATCAAGGCGGTGGCGCCGGGTGCCCACCTGCTGCTGGTCGGCGACGTGGACCAGCTTCCCTCGGTCGGTGCCGGCGAGGTGCTCCGGGACGTACTGAACGCCGAGCCGGTTCCGCGGGTCCGGCTGACGAAGATCTTCCGACAGGCCCAGGAGTCCGGTGTGGTGGTCAACGCGCACCGGATCAACGCCGGCCAGTCGCCGGTCCTCGGCCAGTATCCCGACTTCTTCCTGTTCCCGGTGGACGAGCCGGAGGCCACCGCCGAACTCGTGGTGGACATCGTGGCCCGTCGGGTACCCCGGAAGTTCGGGCTGCGCTCACAGGACATCCAGGTTCTCACGCCGATGCACCGGGGCCCGGCCGGGGCCGGCAGCCTGAACACCGCGCTACAGCAGGCGCTCGCCCCGTACCGGGAGGGCCGACCGGAACGCCGGCACGGCGCGCGGGTCTTCCGGGTCGGCGACAAGGTGATCCAGATCAGGAACAACTACGACAAGGGCGCCGCCGGGGTCTTCAACGGCACCGTCGGGGTCGTCACCGACCTCTCCCTGGAGAACCGCCAACTCACCGTCCGCACCGACGAGGCCGAGGAGATCGAGTACGACTTCGACGAGCTCGACGAACTCCAGCACGCGTACGCGATCACCGTGCACCGGTCGCAGGGCAGCGAGTATCCCGCCGTCGTCATCCCGGTGACGATGGGCTCGTACACGATGCTGCAACGGAATCTGCTCTACACGGCGGTCACCCGGGCCAGGAAACTCGTCGTGCTGGCCGGTTCCCGCAAGGCCCTCGCCATCGCGGTACGGACCGCCGGTACCGGTCGCCGGCACACCGCGCTCACCCACCGGCTCAGCACCCCCGGCCTCCGGTAGTCCGCGACGGCATCGGCCTGCTGCCCGGATGGTCGAGCGACTACCGCCTGTGACGTGAATCACGCACCCGATGTCAGCGGATAGACCCGTAAAAATGCCGATAAGGACTGTCGATGGGCATTTCGGTGGCGTGCCCAACGCATCGATGTCTCGTTGGGTCTTCTGCCCGCACACGATCCACTGGTTCCCGCGACCCCGAACCCTCGGATGGACCACATGTCAACGACACCGGTCAGAATGTCACCAGCACCGGTCAGAGTCGAAGTCTTCGCCCCGGACGACGACTTCCGCCAGATCGGACCGAGCCGCCGCGTCACGACCCTGCTCCGCGAGCGCACCGACGAGATCGGCACCGCCGTCCGCGAGATCTCGACGATGCTGCGGAACGCGGTGGCCGACGAGTCGACCGACAGGCCGGCCGACGACGGTTGGCAGATCTCGACCGTCACCTCGACCTTCGGGCTCAGTCTCGCCACCACCGGCGGCGTCGTGGTGACCAAGGCGTCGGCGGAGGTCTCGTTCGAGGTCACCCTGACCATCGAACGCGCCTAGGTCACGAGGTGCCGCACGAGTCGTACCTGGTGTGGATCCGGCCGCGCGACGAACCAGGGTCGTCCACCGGAACACGGGCGTCGGCCGGGTTCCTGATCAGCCGTCGCTGGGTCGTCACCGCCGGGCACTGCGTGGCCGAACTCGACGAGGACGACGAGGTCACCATCTCTTCCGTCCACGGTGGAACGGTCGACGGACGGATCGTCCGGATCGCCCGGGAGTCGGATCTGGCGCTGATCTGCGTACGCGGAACGCTGCCCTGGGACGTGGTCCGGCCGATCCTGGTCCGCTGCGTCGACGACGACGAGTGGGTGGCACCGTGGCGCCCGACGGCGAGCCCGCACCGGCTGAAGGGTTCGGTGCTGAACGCCGAACTGCGACACCGGTGTGCCGGCGGAAACGAGATCGACGCGCTGGAACTCAAGGTCGAACAGACCATCGGCGACTACCGCGGCTACAGCGGCGGGCCGGTCGAGCGGGCCGGGCGGCGGTCCGACGAGCCGAACCCGCCGGCCGTACTCGGCATGCTGGTGGAGCAGGTGCCGAGCCGCAGTCGCGCCGGCGAGGCCGCGAACGTCCTCATCGCGGTACGGGCCGACTTCGCGCTGAAGGAGCTCGACGTCCTGGAGGACGCCCGGCAGTTGGCCCGGGACAACACCACCGCGCTGGGACGGGCGCACGCCGCCGAACCGGTCGCGCTGGCCCGCGACCTCCGGCAACTCCACGCCGTCGGGGACGAACTCGACGTGATGATCGGTCGTGGCCTGCTCGGCCGCCGGAAAGCCCGCCGGGTGTTCCACCGGGTCCTCGAGTGGACCCTTCGGCACCGGATAGCCGGGAGCGACCGTGACCGAATCACTACTTGAGGACCTGCTCCCCAACGCCATCGCCACCGCCGAGGCGACGTTGCGGCGACCGAGCCGGAACAGGACCGGAGTCGACCGGCTCCGGGCGGCGCTGAACACGATGGCCACCTTCGACGCCAAGCGGAACCCGGACGGCGTCTACCGGCTCGCCGTACTGCTCAGCCGGCTGGAGCTGCACGCCGAGGCCGAGCGACTGCTCGACTGGATGGCCTGGCGTACGTCCCGGGGCAGTGACGCCTGGCTGACCACCGAGAACGTCCGGGCGATCCTGGCCGAGTCCCGGGGCGAGCCCGAACGGGCGATCGTCATCCTCGACCTGGCCCTGCGTACCACCACCGTGATCTCGGTGACGAGCGCCAAACTGCACACCAACCTGGCCGTCCTGTACCTGGAGGTCGACGAGCGCGCCAGGGCCGCCCGGCACGCGACCGCCGCACTGACCGCCGCGCTGACCTCCGACCGCCCGGACGACTGGCCGCCGGAACTCCTCGCCAGCGCCGAGTCCACCGCCCTGCTGGCGATCGAAGCGACGGCCACCGACCCGCCGCGTACCGCCGAGGAACTGGCGGAGCTGGCCGAGACGCAACTCGCGCTGGCGATGCGACGCAACCGGACCGACCTCGCCGAGGCAGCGATCGAACTGCTGGAACTCGCCACCCAGCACCTGACGGCCCGCCTGCCCCGCACCCACCCCGACGTCGTACGACTGCGCGACCCGCTGACCACCGCCGACGACTGGTACGCGAACCGCCGCTGGAGCCGTCCCGCCGAACCCGCCGCGGCCACCGGTTCCGCCGCGGCCGCCGATCCCGCCCGGCGATCGACCCGGGCCGGCCCGGTTGCAGAGGTCCGGACGCTGGTCGAGCGCGCGCGGGCAGGCGACCCCGAGTTCTTCGGCCTGATCTACGACCGGTACCTGGACACCGTCTTCCGGTTCGCCTACCTCCGGTCCGGCGATCGACGCCTCGCCGAGGTGCTGACCTCGGACACCTTCCGGCACGCCCGAAGTCGGCTCGGCAGCCTCCCTCCGCAGGGGGGCGACCTGGCTGCCTGGCTGGTCGGCATCGCCCGGACCGTACCCGACCCGGCCCGCGCCGCGCCCCGGTCGAAGGCCGGCATCCCGGCGCCGGACCTCGTATCCGCGCCGGCACCAGACCTCGTGCCCGGGCCGCCGCCGGTGCCGGTCATCGAGCGGATCACGAATCCCGCACTGCTGACCGCCGTCACCAACCTCGAACCCGACCAGCGCGACTGCGTCATCCTCCGGTTCTTCCAGGACTTCTCCGTACCGGAGACGGCGCGGGCGATGGACCGGTCGGAAGGCGCGGTCAGGGCGCTACAGCACCGAGCCGTCCGGGCACTCGCCAGGCTGGCGCCGCTCGGACCGGCGCGGCCATGGTGGACCGTGGCGCACCGGCGGGCGGTCCGGCTCGCAGACGTGCTCCGCGACATTCTCCGGCCGAGAAGACACGACCTCCTCCGCCGGGACCGGCAGCGGGCTGGTCCACCGGTCCGATCCGACGACGAGCGGGGAATCGACCGGCTGATGCTGCTCGGCCTCCAGCTCCGGACGATCCCGGCGAGCTGCTTCGCCGATCCGGACTTCCGCACCGGGCTGCGGATGGCGCTGGTCGCGGCCTCCGGGAGCGGGGCAGCGCCGGAGCCCCGGGACAGATCGGCGGGAATATATCGATAAACATTGCCGCCGGTTGGCGGAAGGTGCGTACCGTGGCGCCATGAAGCAGCCCGGTGACCGTACGCCCGCACCCGGACGGCTCGCGCTGGTGCAGGATCTGTTGAACACCGTCGACATCGAGGCCGACCGCGACCGGCTGCGTACCATCGCGGAACTGGCCGCATTCGCCGCCGCACACGGCTCGGCCGGACTCACCTTCACCGACTCGGACGTGACCGAGACCCGGCGGTTCCGGGAGGCGTTACGGGACGCCTGCCGGGGACACACCGGCAGCAAGGTGCCGGCCGCGTCGGCCGCCGTGCTGCGCTACACGCTCGGCACCGCCCCGCTGGTGCTGACCATCGACGACGCCGGGGCGGCGCGAGCCGTACCGGCGGCCCGGCTCGACGGGTCGGCCGCGCTCATCGCCACGATCGCGGCGGCGATCCTCGACGCCGTCGCCGCCGACACCTGGCCGCGCCTCAAGTCCTGCGCGGCACACCGCTGCCAGTGGGTGTACTACGACCACAGCCCGGCCGGACGCGGTCGCTGGTGCACGATGAGTATCTGCGGCAGCCGGGCCAAGATGCGCGCCTACCGGGCCGGCCGGGCCGCCCGAAGCTGACAGAAGTGCAAGGAAGGGCCCCTTATTATCGGATTCTGTATAAGAAGGGGCCCTTCCTAACCTCGGATGAGGGCCAGGGCGCCGAGGGTGCCCAGGATCAGGAACGGGCCGAACGGGAGGTGGCCGCGCCAGCCGATCCGCCGGGTCGCCAGCAGGACCAACGCGCACAGCGCCGAGCCCGTGAAGGCGAGCAGCAACCCGAGGACCACCGCCGGCCAGCCCAGCCAGCCGAGCAGCGCGACGGAACTGAGGGCCAGCTTGGCGTCGCCCAGCCCGAACCCACGCTGCCCCAGCAGCAGGGTGCTCACCCCGAACGACAGGCCCGCGCCGAGTCCGGCGAGCACGGCCCGCCACCAGGCCGAAGGATCACCGGTGACCAGGGCCGCGACCCCGAGCAGGGCCAGGGTGCCACCGGCGGCGGCGAAGGTGAGCCGGTCCGGCAACCGGTGTACGGCCACGTCGACGAAGAACAGCGGTACGGCGCAGCCCACCCACCAGGTGAACGCGATCGACTCGGGCAGTGGCCGACCCGCCACGACCAGTACCGCCACCGCGAGGAGCAAGAGGAACTCGACGGTCAGCGGTGGCGCGCCGACCCGGGCTCCGCAGTTGGCGCAGCGGGCTCGCGGCGAGAGTGTCCGAATCGGACCGACGGGCCCGATCGGCGTACCGCAGGTGTCGCAGCCGGATCGACGCGGTTGGCCGTACGGGACCGACTCGGTCGCGACGAGCCAGCGCAGTGCCGGGGCGATCGCGAGCGCGGCGAGACCCCGGGCCGGCCAGGACGCGACCTCGCTCGGCCCGGTCACCGGTTCGTGCCGCGAGGTGGTGATCCGCACCTCGACCTCCTGTCGGACGCTGCCCCGACGGGTCGGGGTCGGAGCGGGCTCCAGATACGTAGAGTAACTTCATGATCGCCGACAACTGATCTTCGCAGCGTGCGGGGCGCTTCGGGGCCGTCGGGTCGGCTAGCCGGAGTGGATCGCCGACCGGCGGCACGAGGGCCGGCATTGCGCCGCAGCATCAGGAGTACGGAAGCTGTCAGATCATCGTCATCCGCCGCAATTCGCCCCACCGGTCCGGCACAATCTGACCAGAACGCCCCACCGTCCATCCGGGGCGGAAAACCATTGATCACATTCAACCCATCGATTGGCACCATAGGACTCCGTTGTTGATCGCCCGCAAAGATCGCTACCGTGCGTATTCCCTGAATTAGCCCCTGTTGCATCGTCGCCGGTCAGCCTATGCTCGCCCCTTGGACGACGCACAACTGCCGGCGAACAGTGGACGGAATGATCGGCTGGCAATAGCGGCGCCGAAAAACTAGATCGACTCAACCAAATGTGGACGCAGCGGCGCCGGGCCCGGTCGAGGGCCTCCGGGGCGGAGCGGCCGTGCCCACGTCCCGCCGATCCGGCGGGGCAACCCGGCTGCTCGCAGTCACCTGGCCGGCAAGTGGCGGAGCATGAGGAGGAGACACCGTTGCGAAGGCGGCAACTGGCCACCCTCTCGACCGCGCTGCTCGTGGCGGTCACGGTGGCCGCCGGGACCGGCTGCGGGAACCGGACGGAGGCCGGCACGCCAACCGGTGGTACCGGGGCCGAGGCCGCAGCCAGCCCCGATGCCGGGGCCGCGGCGGCGGAGAAATCCGCACTGGCCGCCTATGCCGGCTATCTCAACGCTTCCCGGAAAGCGGAGTCGGCCGGCAATCCACTTGATCCGGATCTGCGGAAATATCTTGCCGATCCACTGCTGACCCGAGTCAGGCTCACCATTCGCGACGCGAAGGAGCACGGCGCGATGCGCACCGGAAAGCTCGTCTCCAATCCGACGGTCACCGGAGTCGATCTCGTCTCCGATCCGGCCACCGTCTCGATCCAGGACTGCATCGACGCCACCGGCTATCGGCTGATCTACAAGAAGAACCGGGCCGTGGTACCGGGCTCGGCCGGCGGGCGCCATCTCGCCACCGCCACCGCCACCCGGTATCCGGACGGACGATGGCTGATCAATGCCGGCGCCATTCACGAGGACCAGCCGTGCTGACCCGGCGGGTGCTCGGTGCCGCTGCCGCCGGCGTACTGGTCCTGGCGGCCACGCTCGTGCTGACCGGTGGTCCCGCCACCGCCCGGGATCCGGTCGCCGAGTGCCCACCCGGGCAGGGCAACTGTGACGTCTGGGAGCACCTGCCCGGCGATCCGGACGACGACGACGGCGGCGGCTCGTCCAACCCCGGCGGCGACGGCTCCGGCGGCGGGGACCGGGTCTGCAAGAAGGACGACGGCACGGTAGTGCCGTGCTACGACGAGTTGCGCGGCTGGTTCAACAGCGCCGACGACTGCTACTACAAGCGGATGGAGCCCCAGTCGCCGGAAACACCGGCCGGGATGACCAGCTACCTGAAGACCTGTGGCGGGCCGGCGACGGCCGAGCCGGACTTCCTGGCCGACCCGCCGGCCGGCTTCGACCCGCCGGACCCCCGGGAGATGGCCCTCGACCTGCTCGCCGGTCTGGACCTGCCGGCACCGCAGATCCGGACCGCCCCGAGCGGCGCACCCGGCCTGGTCGGCGTGCCGGTCTGGCTGTACGACGCGTCGAGCTGGGATTCCGTAGTGGCCGACGACTCCGAGGGCGACGTCACGGTCGAGATCGAGGCGATCCCGACGAAGATCGTCTGGGACATGGGCAACGGCGAACCGCCCGTGACCTGCACCTCCGCCGGTATTCCGTTCAAGGCCGGCCAGCACGACCCGCGCCGGCCGCCCGACGGCGCCTGCACCTACGACGGCTACCCGCGCTCCAGCCTGGGACTGGACGGCGGGAAGTACCCGATCACCGCCACCAAGCACTGGACGGTGCCGTGGAGCAGCAGCACCGGTGACGACGACGAGGAGCCGCTCGCCGCCCAGTTGACGACCGAGGCCTCGATCCAGATCGACGAACTCCAGGTGGTGACCAGGTGACCGTGGCGACCACTCCCACCCTGGGCGGGCCGATCGACGCGCCGATCACCCCGCCCCGGATCGTCCGGCAGCGCCGGATGCGGCCCGGCCTGCTCGGCCTCGCCGTACTGCTCATCGCGCTCGGCGGGCTCGGCTCGGCGTTCGCGATCACCTCGGTACGCGCCACCGGCAGCTATCTCGCGATCGCCCGGGCCGTACCGGTCGGCACCGTGCTCGGCGCGGACGACGTGGTCGCCGTGCAGGTCGCCGGTGGGCAGGGCCTCGACCCGGTGCCGTCGGACCGGGTCACCGAGGTGATCGGCAAGCGGGCGGCCGTGACGCTGACCCCCGGCACCCTGCTGACCATGGCCCAGCTCACCGACAAGCCGCTGCTGGCCCCCGGGCAGCAGCAGGTCTCGGTGGGCCTCAAGCCGAGCGAGGTACCGGCGAAACGGCTCCGCCCGGGCGACAAGGTGCTGCTGTTCAGCACCCGGGGCGAGGGCGACAGCGCGGCCGCACCGGCCACCCGGTTCCAGGCCGTCGTCATCGACATGGCCACCCCGGCCGCCAACTCCGTGGTCCTCTACCTCGCGCTGGCGGCCAAGGACGTCCCGGCGGTGGTGGCGCTGGCCGCCGGTGACCGGATCGCGGTCGTACTCAGTGCGGCAGCCTGACCGTGGCCATCATCGCCCTCGTCTCGGCCAAGGGATCGCCCGGAGTCACCACGGCCGCGCTGGCCTGCACGCTGTCCTGGCACCACCGGACGGTGCTGGCCGAGTGCGACCCGGCGGGCGGTTCGGTGCTGGCCGGCTACCTGTCGGGGGCGCTTCCGGGTCCGCGCGGCATCGGCGAACTCGCGGTCGGCGAACTGCGTGACGGAAACCTGGAGCAGGCGTTCTGGTCCCAGTTGGTCGACCTCGACGCCCCCGCGCGGGAGCGGCTGCTGCTGCCCGGCGTCGTCGACCCGGCGCAGGCGGGCAGCGTGATCCCGCTGTGGCAACGGTTCGCGGACTTCTTCGGCGGACTGGACAGGGGCCGGCCGGCGTACGACGTGATCGTCGACTGTGGACGTCTGCACGTGGTCGGGCCACCCTGGCCGATCCTGCGGGCCGCCGACATCGTCCTGGTCGTCACCTCGGCCCGGCTGCCCGACCTGTCCAGCACCCAGGCCACGGTCCGGACCATCGAGCGGGACTTCGCCGAGCACCGCGTGCCGGCCGGGACGCTGCGACTGCTGCTGGTCGGCGCCGGACACGGCCAGAACGAGGTCGGCAAGGCCCTCCGGCTACCGGTGATCGCACAACTGCCGCACGACCCGCGTACCGCCGAGGTGCTCAGCAACGGCGGAACGGTACGCGGCAACCGGCCGCTGATGCGCGCGGCCAGCGGCCTGGAGGTGCCGATCCGGGCGATGCTCGACCGCCGCCGTGCCCGGCTCCGCTGGCCGGCGATCGAGGGGGTGCCGGATGCGGTTTGAGCCGGTCTACCACGACCCGCGACACGGCGACCCGACCACGGCGCCCGCCTGGCAGGTCATCCCGCACAACGGACACCAGCAGCCGGCGCTTCCGGTGGCCAACGGCTCCGCACCGCCGTACGTCGTACCGCCGCACCATCCGGCACCGCCGCACCCGGCACCGCCGGCCGCCCCGACCCGGGCCCGGGTCGACTTCGCGGTGGTCCGGGAACTCCGCCGACAACTGAGCGAACGGCTCACCCTGTGGCAGCGCGGTCGGGAGTTCAGCACGGAGGAGGAGGACGTCGAGCGGGCCCGGCTCGCCGTCGCCGTGGTGGCCGAGTACGCCGATTCCACCCGCCGGGCCGGTACACCGATGCTGGCCACCGAGGAGCGGATGCTGCTCGACCAGGTCAACGCCGAACTGGTCGGGCTGGGCCGGCTGCAGACCCTGCTGGTGGACAACACGATCGAAGAGGTGCACATCCTCGGCTGCGACCTGGTCCGGATCAGCCGGCGCGGCGGCGGCGTCGACTGGGCCGAGCCGATCGCGGACAGCGACGAGGAGATGGTGGAGATCCTCCAGGCGGCCGCCCGCCGGGCCGGTGCCACCGAACGGTCGCTCTCCACCTCGAAGCCGACCCTCGACCTCCAGCTTCCCGACGGCAGCCGGCTCGCCGCGGTCTTCCTGGTCAGCCACCGGCCGTACGCGGTGATCCGGAAGCACAACACCATCGAGGTGAGCCTCGACGACATCACCGGTGCCCGGGCCGACCTGGACGAGATGCTCGACGTGCTGATCCGGGACTTCCTCCGCGCGGCGATGCGGGCCGGGCTCAACATCATGGTCGCCGGGCTGGCCGGAGCGGGCAAGACCACCGTGATCCGGGCCCTGATGGACGAGATCCCGGCCGACGAGCCCTACGTGCTGCTGGAGGAGAGCCGGGAACTGCTGCCCACCCGGCGTGGGCGCAAGCACCGCGCGGTGATGAGCTTCGAGTCCCGGGAGGGGCACGGCGACCGGGGCATGGACGGTCGACCGGCCGGCGAGGTCAACATCGCCGACCTGATTCCGGTCGCGCTCCGGATGGGCGTACTCCGGATCATCGTCGGCGAGGTCCGGTCCCGGGAGATCGTTCCGATGCTCCAGGCGATGACCACCAGCCGGGGCTCGATGTGCACCATCCACGCCCGTACCCCGGCCGGGGTCAGCGAGCGGATCATCGAACTGGCCCTCTCGCACGGCCGGGAGATGACCGTCGAGCAGGCCCGCCGGATGGCCGGCAACGCACTGGACCTGATCGTCTACGTCACCATCGAGGACGAGACCGCGATCGGCGGCCGGAAGCACCGGTTCGTCTCGCACGTCGAGGAGGTCATCGGGGTCGGCGAGGGCAGCCGGATCACCACGACCACGGTCTTCGGCCCCGGCCAGGACGGCCGGGCGGTCCCGCGCCATCTGCCGGAACGGGTCCGCGACCAGTTGCTCCGGGTCGGGTACGACGCCCGGCTGCTGACCCGGTACATCGAGGCGGGGGCGGGTGCGTGGCGCCGCCCCCGGCACAGTCGACTCGGCCCACCGGCATGAGAACGCCGCCATGAACCTGCCCTCGAACATCGAGCTGATCGCCGTACTCTCCGGAATCGCCTGCGTCACCGGCCTGGTGCTGGCGGTCGCCGCGTTCGTCGGCACGACCCTGCCGGCCCGGCCCCGGGGCAGGTCCGGTCTGCGCCGCCTCTGGGTCGGCAGCGGCACCACCGCCCGGGAACGGCGGACCCACCAGACGCTGGTGGTCGGCGCCGTCCTGGCCGGAGCGGTGGCGTTCCTGCTCACCGGCCTGCCCGTGGTCGGCCTGCTGGTCGTGATCGCGGTGCCGGGCGCACCGTGGCTGCTCACCGCCGGCCGCGCCGAACGCCGGGCGATCAACCGGATCGAGGCGATCGGCGAGTGGACCCGCCGGCTGAAGGACGTCTCCAGCACCGGGCAGGGCCTCCAACAGGCCATCATCGGCACGGTCGCGACCGCGCCGGACCGGATCGACGAGGAGGTACGCCTGCTCGCCGCCCGCCTGGCGGCCGGCTGGCAGGCCCGGGCTGCGCTGCTCGCGTTCGCCGACGACATCGGCGACCCGGTCGGCGACCAGGTGGTGGCCGCGCTGATCCTGCATCTCACCGATCGGGGCGAGCGGCTCGGCGAGGTACTCGGCGCGATCGCCTCCGCCGCGGCGGCCGAGGTCGTCACCCGGCGCGAGGTGGAGGCGAAGCGGGCCCAGCCCCGGTTCGCGGTCCGCTTCCTCACCGGGATGACCCTGCTGGTCCTGGCGTACGGGCTGGTCAACCCGGACTACATGCGGCCGTACGGGACACCGGAAGGGCAGCTCGTGATGGTGCTGCTCGGCGCGGCCTTCGTCGCCCTGCTCGCCTGGGTCCGGTCGATGAGCCTGCCGCCCCGGCCGGCCCGGTTCCTCGCCCCACCCGAGGCCGACGAGGTGCTGACGTGATCCTCAACGGGCATCTCACCATCGGCGTGCTCGCGGGCGCCGCCGTCGGGTTGGGGCTGTTCCTGCTGGTTCGGGAGGCACTTCCGGCCACCCCGGCGCTCGGCCCGGCGCTACGCCGGCTGCACCAGCCTCCGGGGCTGAGCCGACCGGCCCGAACCGCCGGCCGCGATCTCGACTGGCTGAGCGGGCTGTCCCGGTGGCTGCGTCCACCGCATCGGCAGCTCGCGCTGCTCGGGCAGACGCCCGAGCAGTACACCCTGTCGCTGGTGCTCTCCGGCCTGATCGGCCTGGCCACCCCGGCAGTGTCGACCGCGATCCTGTTCCTCGCCGGGATCCGGCCACCGATCGTGGTACCCACCGTCGGCGCGCTCGGCTTCGCGCTCGTCTGCGTACTGCTGGCGCATCGAAGCGTACTGGTCAAGGCGGAGCGGGCCCGGCGCGAGTTCAGCCAGGCCGTCTGCGCGTACCTCGATCTCGTCGCCCTGCAACTGTCCGCCGCACACGGTCCGGTGCAGGCCCTGGAGCGGGCCGCGGAGGTCTGCGACGGCTGGGTCTTCGAGCGGATCCGGGAGGCACTCCGGATGGCCCAGCTCCAGATGCACTCTCCCTGGGACGAACTCCGCGACCTGGCGGAGAAGATCGGCATTCCGGAACTCGGCGACGTCGGCGCCATCATGCAGTCCTCCGGCACCGAGGGCGCCCAGGTGCACGACTCCCTGCGCGGGCGGGCCGACTCGCTGCGCGACCAGATCCGCACCGACAACCTGGCCCGTGCCGAGGCGGTCACCAGCCGACTCGACGTACCCGGCGCGCTGCTGGTCTTCGTACTCGTCGGCTTCGTCCTCTATCCGTTCGTGGCCCGCATCTGACCTCGACAGACCCGATATCACGAGAAGGGAGTGCCGCAATGTCAGTCATCGCATACCTGCACACCGCGTTGCTGATCCGGCTGGCCGAGTTGCGTCGCGACGGTGCGCGGGACCGGGGCGACAGCCCGGTGCCGACCGCCGTCATCATCTTCGGCCTGGTGGCAGCGGCCCTGGCGGTCACGGTGGCCGTGTCACGAAGCGTCTCGGACTGGATGGACGCGATCCCCGAGCCGGGCGGCGGCGGTACGGACACCGGCGCGGACCCCGCCGGACTCGACTGAGTCATGCCACCACCGCGCGGTCGTCCCTACCGGCGACGGGCGATCGGGGCGCGGCGGGACCGGGGTGCCAACCCGGTCGAGCTGGCCGTGCTGATGCCGGCCATCCTTCTGCTGCTGCTCGCCTCGATCCAGGCCGCCGCCTGGTTCATCGCCCGGGCCACGGCGCTGAACGCCGCCCAGTCGGCGGTCAGCGCACAGCGCGCGTACCAGGCCGAGCCCGGGGTGGGCGAGGAGCGCGCGGAGGACTTCCTCGTCCGGGCCGGCGACTGGCTGGTCGGCTGGGAGGTCACGGTCACCGTCCCGGAGCCGGAGGACACGCAGGTCAGCGCGACCGTCACCGGCAGGCCGCTCCGGATCATGCCGTTCATCTCGCTTCCGGACATCAGCGAGACCGCCTTCGGCACGGTGGAACGGTTCGCCGACGAGGACCAGCCGTGACCGCCCGGGACCGGGGCTCCGTCTCGGTGGAGACGGCGATCCTGGCGCCGGCCTTTCTGGCACTGGTGGCACTGGCCGGGGTCGCCGGCCGGACCGCCGTCGCACACGAGGCGATCGAGGTCGCCGCGCACGACGCCGCCCGGGCCGCCTCGATCTCGCGTACCGCCCCGGCGGGTCTGGACGCGGCACGGGCGGCGATGGAGGACCGGCTGGCGGCGGAGGGGCTCTCCTGTTCGGAGGAGCCGACGCTGGTCCTCGCGGGCTCGATGAACGGCGAGGACGCCGACTTCGAGGCCGTGTACGCCAGCGGCCTCGGCACGGACGCGTCGGTCGTGGTGACGGTCACCTGCGACGTGCCGCTGCGGGACCTGCGGATGCCGCTGTTGTCGGGCATGCGGACGTTCACCACCGTCGAGGCGACGTTCGCCTCCCCACTGGACCGCTACCGCGGCAGAACTCTCGGGCTCGCGGATTCAGGAGCCACTTCGGGTACGGACCCGAGAGGAAGTGGTGCGTGGTGAGCGTACGGGGTGGCGCCGGCTCGCGAACTTGCCACGTGGCGTGGAACGGTCCGTCTCTTGGCCTAACCGCTCCGCGTTGGTTCGTACGGCTGGTCCGGGTTGATCCCCTCCGGCCATCTGGTGCGCTGGTCGAAATCGACTCCGGCCAGGTTGGCGCCGTCGAGGCATACACCGGTGAGATCCGCGCCGCGGAGATCCGCACCATGGAGATCGGCGTCTTTGAGGTGGGCGAAGTTGAGTTTGGCGTTGACCAGCCGGGCGCCTTCGAGGCGAGCCTGCCGCAGGTCGGTTCCCTTCAGGTAAGCGTCGTTGAGTTGCGCTCGTTGCAGCCACGCGCCGGCGAGGTTGGCGTTCTGGCAGATGAGTCCGCGCAGGTCGCGCCCGGCCAGGCTGGCAATCCGGAGGTCCGCGAAGGACAGGTAGAGCGGTCGTTCATCGCCGGGGCGAGGTCGGTCCCCCAGGATGTACAGCGCCATCTGGACATCCTCGGCCCGCAGTCCCAGCCGCAGCATGCCGTCGTCCAGGGCCGGTGTGGGGTGCTGGTGATCGGATTGCGGCGGGAGCGTCCAGGGCGATCGGTTCCGGATGAACGCGGTGAGGATCCTGGTGATGGTCTGCCGGTCCTCGGAGGAGTCCCTGGCGACCCGTTCGAGCGCGTAGAGGCCACCTATCCGTACGTGGGTGTTGTCGCTGGCCAGTTGTTCGACGGCTCGGGTGATGCGGTCGGTGATCTGCCCGAGCCGACTGATCTGGACCTGCCGCCAGGTTGCGACGGCGCCCGCCACCAGAACGAGACCGGCGAAGCCCTGCAACAGGGTCGACCGGACGTTGTTCTGCAGTTGGGCTTGTGCCTGCTGCAACGTGATGCGCGTCTGCGCGTCCGCTACGCCTCGGAGTTCGGCGTTCGACAGGTTCGGATGCAGCACCAGCGGAATGACCACCAAGGCGCTGAAGGCGAAGAGGAAGGCGACTGCGAGGAGAGTCCCGGCAAGCCAGGGGGAGGGGCGTCTCATCGACAGTCCACTCCTCCTTCACCGGGCCCGGATCGCGCTCCCTCGGCCGGCCGTGGGCGCGCCATGACGCTGGCCCGCCGGACGTTCAGTGGACGCGGCTACGGCGATTATGCCGGACGGACCACTGAGGATCGGCCCCAGCCAGGTCGGGATGATCGACTGTTGCGCTGCGGGCACCCGGTCGGGCGGGACTCGGGGCGGGTGAGCCTCTTCCTCGCGGTCGCGCTGATCGGGGTACTGGCCATCATCGGGCTGTCGTACGACGGCGCCGGCCAGCTCCGTTCGATGCAACGCGCCGACAACCTGGCGGCCGAGGCGGCCCGCGCCGGAGGCCAGGCGATCGACCTGGACCAACTGCTGGACGACGGCACCACCGTGCTCGATCCGGCCGCGGTCGAGACCGCGGTCGACAACTACCTCGCGAGCGTGGACGGGGTCAGGCTCACGGAGGTGCGCTTCGACGCCGCCGGGGACAACCCCGCCCTGACGGTCAGCCTCGAACTGGACTACGACACCGTTTTCCTCGACCTCTTCGGCTTCGCCGACAACATCACGGTGCCCGGTACGGCCACCGCGACACTCCTCACTACGACGAACCGCTGAATAGGGGGCATTGCCATGCCTGCATCGCGGACGGCCCGGCGGGCCGGTCAGTTCTGTACCGGCCTCGGGGCGTTGACCGTCCTGATCGGACTGCTGGCCGGAGCACCGCTGGCCCTGCTGGCCCTCGCCGGCAACCCGCTACCCGACCACGTGCCCAGCCTCGACGAGATCGGCACCACGCTGACCAGCCGGGACGACGGACGACTCTTCCTGCGGGCACTGGCCGTCGTCGGCTGGGCCGGCTGGGCGACGTTCGCCCTCTCCGTCCTGGTCGAGGTGCCCGCCCGGATACTCCGCCGGCCGGCGATCCGGCTGCCCGGACTCGGCCGCCAACAGCGGTGGGCGGCATCGCTGATCGGTTCGGTGGCGCTGGTCCTCGCCGTCAGCCCCGCCGCCACCGCGGCGAGCGCGGTGGCCACGACCACCGTGGGGACACCCGCGCTACCGGCCGCACCGGTCGTGGCCGCCGCCCCCTTCATGACCGGTCAACCGAGCGTGGCCGGTCTGCCCGTGGCGGCGGAGCCCGCCTCCGGACCGGCGCCGCACTGGCTGGTGGCGCCGTCCAACAACCCGGCCAAGGAGCCCGTACCGGTGTACCGGGTGGAGAAGGGCGACTACCTCGGCCACATCGCCGGTCGCTATCTCGGCGACTTCGACCGCTATCCGGAACTGGCCCGGCTCAACGAGATCCGCGATCCCGACCGGATCCGGCCGGGCCAGCTCCTGCACCTGCCGTCGGCCGCCGAGGACCGGGGCGTACGCCAGCACGCCACCGGCCTGGTCGCGGTGCCACCACCGCCGGGCGGTTGGCCGCAGGACACGCCGGAGGCCGAGCAGCCGGAGAGCGAGCAACCGCAGGCCGAGCAACCGCAGGCCGAGCAACCGCAGGCCGAGCAGCCGGAGAGCGTGGCGCCGCCGCAGAACGCCGTACCACGGTCGACCGGTCCGACGACGAGCCCGCAGCAGCCGGTCGCACCACCGCACCCGGTCACCCCGCGACAGTCGGTCGCACCGCAACAGTCCGCGCCACCGCTGCGGTCCGCCGCCCCGGAACGGCCGGTCGCGCCGCAGCAGTCCGCCGCGCCACAGCGGCCGACCGCCTCGCAACAGCCGACGGCCTCGCAACAGCCGACGGCCTCGCAGCAGCCGACCGCGCCGGCGCCGGCCCAACCGCCCAATACGGCCGACGACGACGCCACGTACACGATCAGTGCCTCCCAGGCCGGCCCGGTGAACGAACTCAACCGGCCGCTCGCGGTGTCCGCCGTCATCGCGGTGGCCAGCATCGTGGGGGCGCAGGTCGGCGCGGTGTTCGGCCTCCGGGGCAGGTCCGGCCGACGTCCCGCGATCGGCAGTGGTCGGCACCGGCTACGCGGCTGAGCGCGTGGAGATCGTGCGGCGAGGGTCCCGATGGCCGGCCGCACGGTCGACGACGCACCGATGATCCCGGCAGTGCCCGATTGCGGTCAGGGGAGGCGGGTCTGGAGGATGCCGCCCACGATCCGGGTGGGTAGTACCTGCTGGTCGGTGCCGGCCGGGCCGTGCACCACCTCGCCGCCGCCCAGCTCGAACGTGCTCCCGTGCCAGGGGCACTTGACGCAGGTCCGGCCATCCACCCTGGTCACCTCGCCGGCGCCGAGCGGACCACTCTGGTGGGCGCACCGCTCCAGCATCACGGATACCTCGTCGCCGTCCCGGTAGACCACGACCGCGATCTCGTCGATCCGGCGGGTCAGCAGGGTGTGCTCCGGCAGGGCGTCCAGGTCCGCCACCGGATGCCAGCCCTCCTCGATCCGGCGCAGGTCGGGGACGCCCTGGTTGACCCCGGCCGCCTGCTTGTAGGCGAGATGCCCGCCGAGGAAGGCGCCGCCGCTGACCGCCGTCAGGCCGGCGAATCCGAGGGTACGACCGATGCCGTGCCGCCCGCTGAGCCGGGCGGCCAGCGAGCCGGCGTACAGCAGGATGCCCACGCCGTTCGCGGCGGCGTGCACCAGGCCCACCCGCTGCTGCTCCCGGGACAACGACGCCCAGTCGTTCCAGCCGGCGACGGCGGCGGGCAGTGCGGACGTCGTACCGACCGCCACCAGGGTGGTGGCGGCGCGGCGCTGGCCGGGTAGCAGGTCGAGGATCGCCGTGCAGGCCCAGGCACCGACCGGCACCTGCACCATCGCCGGATGCAGCGGATGTCCCAGCCACACCCCGTGCAGGAGGTCGCGGGCCCACTGCGGGCGGATCGCCGCGGCGACCACGTGCTGGATCCGGTCCGCCGCCCGGTCCAGGCCGGATGCCTGCTCAAGTCTGGTCAAAAAGGCTCGCACCGGCGAGGACTTCCCGACGATTGGCCAGGCAAACCCTCGGCACCCCGATACTCCCCGGACGGATTACGGCATGCCTCGGCCGGTGCGGGGTAGACCGGCCGACATGCGGATCGCGATCACCGGGGCCACCGGGAACGTCGGCACCGCGCTGCTGCGCCGGCTGGCCAGCGAGCCGGACATCGAGGTGATCGGCATCGCCCGGCGCTGCCCGGCGCCGGACGCGGGTGCGCCGTACGACCGGGTGGAGTGGCACGCCGCCGACCTCGGCGACCCGGCCTGCCTGCAACCGCTGGCCGACCGGCTGGCCGGCGTCGACGCGGTGGTGCACCTGGCCTGGCAGATCCAACCCAGTCACCAGCGGGCCCAACTCCGCCGGACCAATCTCAACGGCAGCCGGCACGTCCTCAACGCCATGCTGGCCGCCGACGTGTCGAAGCTGGTCCACGCCTCCTCGGTCGGGACGTACGCGCCCGGCCCGAAGGACCACCGGGTCGACGAGAGCTGGCCGGTCACCGGCGTCGGACGGTCCGGATACAGCGTGGACAAGGCGGCGGTGGAGGCCATGCTCGACGGGGCCGAGCGGGACTATCCGGTACTGCGGGTGACCCGGCTCCGTAAGGCCCTGGTCCTCCAGCGCGACGCCGGCGCCGAGATCACCCGGTACTTCCTGGGCCGGTTCGTCCCGGTCTCCCTGTTGTTGCGCTCGGGTCGACTGCCGGTGGTGCCCCGGCACCGACGGCTACGGGTCCAGGTGGTGCACGCCGACGACGTCGCCGACGCGTACCTGCGGGCCCTGCGCAGTGACCTGACCGGCGCGTTCAACATCGCCACCGAGCCGGTGCTCGACGGGCCGCTGGTCGCGGCGGAGTGGGGCGGCTGGGCGGCGCCGCTGCCGCTGACCCTGCTGCGGATGCTGACCCGGGCCGCCTGGCGGAGTCGCCTGGTACCCGCCGACGAGGGCTGGTTCGAGCTGAGCGCGGCGGTCCCGCTGATGGACTGCTCCCGGGCCGAGCGGGAGTTGGGCTGGCGGCCCCGGCGTGATGCCCGCGACGCGCTCCGGGACCTGCTCTCCGGCATCGCCACCGGCTCCGGCACGGACAGCCCGCCGATGCGCCCGAAGGGGCGGACCACCGGCCGCCACCAGGCGGCCTGATCGGGAAGGCGGCTTCGCGCGGGCGATCTGGACTGATCCGGCTGTCGGCGGCGGGGCGACGTGGCACAGTGGACCTTTATGGACATCGCGCGGGTACGGGACTGGGTCGCGGGCTACGAACGAGCCTGGCGTACGCCGGGCGCCGAGCCACTGGCCGAACTCTTCTCCGTCGACGCGAGCTACCTCCAGGGTCCGTACCGTGATCCGGTGGTCGGGCTGCCGGCCATCGCCCGGATGTGGGAGACCGAACGCGACGGCCCGGACGAGGTGTTCACGATGACCAGCGAGATCGTCGCGGTGGACGGCGACGTCGCGGTGGCCCGGATCGAGGTCCACTACGGCGACCCGCCCGGCCGGGAGGAGTTCCGCGATCTGTGGATCATGCGATTCGACGCGAACGGCCGGTGTACGTCGTTCGAGGAGTGGCCGTTCTCGCCACCGCGCTGATCCGGCGCCCCACGCCCCGCACTCCACCATCCTTCCGGCCGGTCAGCGCATGCCCAGCGCCGCCCCGATGATCCTCTCGGTGATCGCCGGCTGCGTCTCGCCCTTCGCGTCGGTCGAGTTCACCGAGTAGGCCGCCCGGAGGGTGCCGTCCCGACTTGCGGCAATGGCGGTGGAGTAGCCCCACCGGGCGCCGGACTTGCCCCAGAGGACCTCGCCGGTCGGCAGCGGAAACGCGGTCAGGCCGATGCTGTAGAGAGCCCGCCCGCCGTCGACGTCCGACACGTCCGGCAGCGTGAACATCTCGTCGAGCTGGGCGGCGGGCAGCAGCCGGCCGGCGAACAGCTCGCGCAGGAAGGTGTCCAGGTCGGCGAGGGTGGAGATCATGTCACCGGCGGCCGGCGTCATCGTCTGGCTCCAGTTCGTCACGTCGACCAGCGCGGTCCGCCCGTTCCGGCTGACGGTCTGGTAGCCGAGTGCGTGCGGGCCACGGATCGTGGGATCCGAGCCGGGTACGTAGGTGTCGCGCAGTCCGAGCGGCTCGAAGATCCGTTCCCGCATCTCGTGCGCGTACGAGTGGCCGGTGATCCGCTCGATCAGCATCCCCGCGACGATGTAGCCCATGTTCGTGTAGTGCTGCTTGTCCCCCGGCTCGAACGTCCGCTCGTTGCGCAGCCCCGCCCGGACGATCTGTTCGGGCGTCCACCGGTCGAACCGGTGCGCGAGCTGCCACTCGACCGTGTCCGGCAGGGTCGGGCTCGGCAGGCCGTTGGTGTGGTCCAGGAGCTGCCGTACGGTCACGGCCGGATAGTCGGCGGGCAGCAGTCGGGGCAGGTAACGCTGAACCGGGACGTCGAGGCCGACCCGACCCTCCGCGACGAGTTGCAGCACCACGGTCGCGGTGAAGGCCTTGGTCACGCTGCCGATCCGGAATCTCGCGTCGGCCGGTACGGGCGCGTCGGTACGGAGGTCCCGCGCCCCGGACCGGCCGGTCCAGCAGCCGGCGCCGGTGGTCACCCGTACCTGGGCGGCGGTCGCCTCCGCGCTGGGCAGGCCCCGGATCGCCGCCACCATCGCGGCCGGGTCCACACCCTCACCGGTGCACGCGGCGGCTCTCGGCCGGCCGGCGCCACCGCTCCCGGAGGCGAACGTGCCGGCGCCACCACTGCCGGAGGCGGACGTGCCGGCGAGGGCCGGCGAGACGACGGTGCCGGCGAGGGCGACGCCGACCAGTGCGGCGACGACACGGGTCCACCCGTTGCTGATCTTCATGCCGTCAGTCTGTCCGTGGCCGGACCAGCCGGACATCAGGGACGTGTCCCCCGACGTACCCGGAACTGGGCACCTAGGGGACGCGATTGTCTCCTGATCGCGGCTCGTCGGCGATCAGGGCCGCGGCGGCAGCGCCCGGCGCAGCGCGTCCAGTGCCGCCCGGTAGGCGTGGTCCGGCGGAGTGGCGTATCCGACGACCAGCGCGTCCTCGGCCGGCACCGTGGCCTGCGGGTGCCGGAAGGTGGCGAGGCCGTCGAGGGCGATGCCCAGCCAGGCGGCGGCATTGACGGTGGTCCGTTCGGTCCCGGGCGGCAGACGCAGGACTGAGTGGAGGCCGGCGGCGATGCCGGTGGCCGTGACGTGTGGAGCGTGTTCGGCGAGGGTGTCCACGAGCAGGTTGCGCCGCTGCCGGTAGCGCTGCCGCATCCGGCGGATGTGCCGGTCGTAGCTGCCGGAGGTGATGAAGTCGGCGAGCGGGTGGCCCACTGACCTGTACGGGCAGGCGATAACCTCGGCTCCGAGGAAGGAACCGGCGGCGACGAAGAACCGGAAGGCGGGCGGCACGGCGTGATGCGACACGGCAGCGGCGGGACCCTCACGGCGGGCGACACGGTCACGGTGCGGTTGGTCAAGGCGCCGCGCCCCGACAAGTCGTACCCGGCGTCGGTGCTCTCCGACGACGGCGTCCATGTGGTGGTCCGCGCGCCCTGGTCCGACCCGGTGACCCGGGACATGGGCTTCGTCCGGTTCGAGCCGGGTGACGTCTTCACCGAGCACTACTGGCGGGACCGGTGGTACTCGGTGAAGGAGGTCCACGACGCGGCCGGTGGGTTCAAGGGCTGGTACTGCGACGTGACCCGGCCGGCCGAGGTACACGACGGCGTACTCGTGGTGCCGGATCTGGACCTCGACCTGTGGGCGTCGGCCGACCGGAGCCAGGTGCTGCGACTCGACGAGGACGAGTTCCTGGACAGCGGGCTGACCGAGCGCGATCCGGTGGCGGCCGCCCAGGCCCGTCGGGCCCTCGACGAACTGGCGGACCTGGCCGCCGAGGGCTTCCGCACGGTCTGACGCCGGGTTCCAACCTGACCTGCCCCGAGGCTTCCACCTGCTCTGACCGCCGCCTCCACCTGAGCTGACCGCCGCCTCCACCTGAGCTGACCGCCGCCTCCACCCGATCCCACCGGGGATTCGATCCGATCTAACTCGGTCGCGCTCGGGGGCGGACTGCCCGCAGGATGGGCGCCATGTTCGGAACATACGCCCATGCCTCGGGGCCGTCGGCGGCGCGGCCAGCCGCGACCGTGCCGGCCCGGCTGGCCGCCGCCGTCGGGCCCGAGGCGGTGCCGCCGCCGCTGCTGATGCTGCTCGGCATGGTCTCCACCCAGGTCGGCGCGGCCATCGCCAAACAGCTTTTCACGGCCACCAGCTCCGGAGGTACGACCGCGCTGCGGCTCGGCTTCGGCGCCCTGGTGCTGCTCGCGGTGGCCCGGCCGACGCTGCGGCTCGGACTCCGTACCGCTGGCGTCGTCGCGGGGTTCGGGGTGGCGATGGCCGGGATGAACCTCGCCTTCTACGCCGCGCTGGAACGGGTGCCGCTCGGCGTCGCGGTCACGATCGGCTTCACGGGTCCACTGCTGGTCTCGCTGATCACCAGTCGCCGGACCCGGGACCTCGGCTGGGTCGTACTCGCCGGTGCGGGAGTCGCACTGCTCGCCGGCATCGTCGGCGGACCCGGGGCCGGGGCCGGGAACGCAGGCGCCGGTCTGGACGGGGTGGCACTGCTGCTGTGCGGGGTCGTCGCGCTGGGCTGGGCCGGTTACGTCCTGCTCGGCAAGGTGGTGAGCAGCCAGCTCGGCAGCGGCCGTGGACTGGCCCTCGGCATGGCGGTCGGTGCGGTCTGCGTACTGCCCTTCGGGATCGCCGACAGCGGTACGCGGCTGCTCGACCCGTGGACGCTGACGCTCGGGCTCGGGGTCGCGCTGCTGTCGTCGGTGCTGCCGTACTCGGCGGAGATGGCCGCGCTGCGCCGGATGCCAGCGCGGGTGTTCGCGGTGCTGCTCAGCCTGGAGCCGGCCGTCGCCGCGCTGGTCGGAGTGACCCTGCTGCACGAAACGCTGGGCTGGCTCCAACTACTCGGCATCGCCTGTGTCGTCGGGGCCTCGCTGGGCGCGATCCTCAAACGCCCGGCCGGCTGACCCAGGGCCGGTAGCGGATGTTTGGGGGGTGCGGGAGTGGGGTGTCGGCGGGCATCCTGGTCCGATGGGCGTACGAGTCGAGGAATCCGGTCCGGTGCAGACGGTCGTACTGTCCAGGCCGGAAACCCGCAATGCGGTGGACGGGCCGACCGCGCGGGCCCTGGCCGACGCCTTCCGGAACTTCGACGGCGACGAGCGGGCGGCCGTCGCCGTGCTCTGGGGTGAGGGCGGGACGTTCTGCTCCGGCGCCGACCTGAAGGCCATCACCACGTCCAGCAGCAACCGGGTCGAGCCAGAGGGCGATGGTCCGATGGGCCCGACCAGGATGCGCCTGGGCAAGCCGGTGATCGCCGCCATCTCCGGGTACGCGGTCGCGGGCGGGCTGGAACTGGCCCTCTGGTGCGATCTGCGGGTCGCCGAGTCCGACGCCGTGTTCGGGGTGTTCAGCCGCCGCTGGGGCGTCCCGTTGATCGACGGCGGAACGGTACGGCTGGCCCGGCTGATCGGCGAGAGCCGGGCCCTGGACCTGATCCTGACCGGCCGTCCCGTGCCGGCCACCGAGGCGTACGAGATGGGGCTGGTCAACCGGCTCGTGGCACCCGGAGAGGCGCGCGCGGCGGCGGAGGCGATGGCTGCCGAGATCGCCGGGTTCCCGCAGACCTGCCTGCGCAACGACCGGTTGGCCGTACTGGCCTCGGCCGGGCGGCCGGAGGACGAGGCGATGCGCACCGAACTGGCGTACGGGATGAATTCCCTGGCCATCGACGCGTCGGACGGGGTGGCCCGGTTCACGTCCGGCGAGGGCCGGCACGGCGCCTACAACTCTTCGGCATCACCGGCATCACCCGCCTCACCGGCGTGACCGACCCGACCCGCTGACCGATCCGTCAGGCGGCGGGCAGTGGCGGCAACGGGAGGGGCAGCGCGGGCAGCCCGTCGAGGCTGACGCCGACGTGGTCCTTCCGCTCGCAGTACGCGGCGAACTCCTCGTCCGTCTTACGGCCGAAGTAGTCGGAGTGCAGGGTCCGCTCCTCGCGGTACTCCATGAACGGCACCGAGTATCCGCAACTGTCGCCGATCCGCTCGGCCGTCACCACGATGATCGCCCGCAGCCCCGGTGCGTCGGCCTGCTCCGGGAAGTGCGGGATCAGGTCCAGCCACCGGGGGTCGTCCCGGAAGACCGGCTCGCCCCGGCCGTGCACCCGGACGATGTTCGGCGGGCCCTCGAAGGCACACCACATGAGCGTGATCCGGCCGTTCTCCCGCAGGTGCGCCACGGTCTCCGCGCCGCTGCCACCGAAGTCGAGGTACGCCACGGTCTGCTCGTCGAGCACCGCCAGCGAGCCGGCGAGGCCCTTCGGCGAGAGGTTCACATGCCCGTCGCCGGAGAGCGGCGCCGTCGCCACGAAGAAGACCTTCTGCGCGTCGATGAACGAC
Organism: Plantactinospora solaniradicis; assembly: GCF_042658085.1. Taxonomy (NCBI): domain Bacteria; kingdom Bacillati; phylum Actinomycetota; class Actinomycetes; order Micromonosporales; family Micromonosporaceae; genus Plantactinospora; species Plantactinospora solaniradicis. The sequence goes on from NZ_JBHSPR010000018.1 coordinate 46,017, forward strand.
CGGAGCCGGCCGTCGATCCGATCGTAAGTTTTCCCCACGCCACGATCCTCCCCCGCTGCTCCGACCCTGGAAAAGCTGGGGTGTAAGGAAGGGCCCCTTCTTATCGTTTTTTGCATAAGAAGGGGCCCTTCCTAACACTTCAGGAGGGGTAGACCTCGAGTTCGGAGAGCTGGGCGGCGGGCCAGCCGGTGTTGCCGGTGACGGTGAGGCGTAGGTAGCGGTGAGAAGCGGCCGGGAAGGTCAGCGTGGCGGTGTTACCGGACGCCGGGTTGAACTGATGACCGGCCGAGGGTCGCAGCGTGACGTAGGTGGCGTTGTCGGTGGAGCCGAGCACCGACAGGGTCTGGGTACGGGTGCCCCAGGCCGCCGACGGCGGCAGCTTCAACACGACCCGGGAGACCGACCGGGCCGAGCCGAGATCCACCGTGACCGACTGTGGGAAGGCGTTGTTCGCGCTCTCCCAGTACGTGTTGGCGTTGCCGTCCACCACGTTGCCGCCGACGTACCCCTGGGTGCTGCTGGTCGTCACCGTCGGGCGTCCGGCGGCGAGGTTCCCGCCGGACGGGGGCGCAGTGGTGGGCGGTGGGGTGGTCGGGGGCGGGGTGGTCGGCGGTGCGGTGCTGCCGGCGTACACCTCGAACTCCGACACCTGGCCCGCCGGCCAGCCGGTGTTGCCGGTGAAGGTCAGCCGGACGTACCGGCGGTTCCCCGCCGGCAGCGTGACGGTCGCGCTGTTCCCCGTGGCCGGGTTGAAGGTGTACCCGGCCGGACCGGCCAGGGTCGAGTACGCCGAGCCGTCGGTCGAACCCGACACCGAGAGCGTCTGGGTACGGGTCTCCCAGCCCGGCGGCAGTTTCAGCACCACCCGGCCGGCGTTCACGGCCGCGCCGAGGTCCACGGTCAACTGCTGCGGGAAGGTGTTGTTGGCGCTCTCCCAGTACGTCGCGGCGTTGCCGTCGTTGGCGTTCGTCGGCCCGTACGGCCCGGAGACGCTCGACGCGGTGATGCTCCGGCCCTGCGCCAGGTTTCCGCCCGGCGGTGGTGTCGTGGTCGGCGGCGGGGTGGTCGTGGGTGGGGTGGTCGGCGGGGTCGTCGGGGGCGGACCGGTGCTCGGCGGGGTGGTCGGACCGCCGCCCCACTGCGGGTCGGGCCACGGGCCGCAGAACGGTGTCGCGGTGTACCAGCCCGAGTTGCCGGCGCCCTGGTTGATCTGGAAGCCGGAGCCGACACAGTTGTGGATCGGGTTGGACTGGGCGATGCCGGTGGCCCGGACATTGGTGAAGCTCGCCGAGCCCGGGGACTGCACCTGGAGGGCGTACGTCCCGGCGCCGTCGATCCGGACGTTGGAGAAGTTGACCCCGTGGGTGGCGCCCTCGATCCAGTGCAGCGCCGCGTAGGAGCTGTCCAGGATGTCGGTGTCGGTCACGTTGATCGTGGCGCCCTGGATCGGCTCGTTCAGACCGCTGAACCACATCGCCCCGACGCCGAACCGCCAGTTGTAGTCGTTGTTGCCGTTGCGGATCAGGGTGTTCCGGGCCACCGTCCAGGTGCCGGCGACCGCCGTACCCTGCCCGGAGTTGACGCCGGGATAGCGGTTGGCGACGTGGATCCCGCCGCCGTTGGTCACCGAGTCGGCGGTCACGTTGTCGCTGATGGTGATGTTCCGGCCACCGTACGACACGATGTTGTTGGCCAGGATCGTCACGCCGACGGTGTTGAAGGTGAACGAGTTGTTGACGTTCGGGGTGTTCTCGGCCCACATCGCCAGGCCGTCGTCACCGGTGTTCCGGACGAAGGTGTTGGTCACGGTCGAGTTGGTGACCCCGTAGTGGAAGTTCACCCCGTCCGCGGTCTGGTCCAGGATCCGGCTGTTCCGGATGGTCAGGTTGTTCATCGGGCCGTCCATCCAGGCGCCGCACTTGGTGTGCTGCATCCAGACGTTGTCGACGACCGAGTCCGACAGCGCGCCGCCGATCGCGTTCACCTGGTGGTCGTCGACCCGTTCCCGGATGTCACCGATGATCGCGAAGTCGCGCAGCGTGACGTTACGGCTGCCGCCCTGGTTGGCCCACTTGCCGTAGACCCCGGCCGCCTTCGACCGGTCGGTCGGGTGCCGGCCGCCGAGCACCGAGTACCACGGTCCGGCGCCGCGCAGCGTCACCTGGTCGACGATCACGTGGTCCCAGAGCGTGAAGTTGCCCTGCGGGATCCAGACCGGCCGGCCCTGGGTACGCCCGGCGTCGACCGCCTGCTGGAACCGCGCCGTCGAGTCGGTGCCACCGGTCGGGTCGGCACCGAAGTCGGTGACCACGTCGATCGCGTTGGCCGGCTTCGTGATCGGGTCGGCGACCTGCTCGAAGTCGGCCAGGTCGATGGTGAAGCTGGGTGACTGCGCGGTCGAGTTGACCTGCAACCGGATCTTCGTACCGGTGGGCAGGGTGGAGCCGAACATGGTGCGGGTCTCGTCGTAGAAGTGGTGCGGGTTGGTGTCGCCCGGGTTGTTGTTGAACGGGTAGCCGCCGTAGTACCAGCCGTACTTCGAGGTGACCGGCACGGCCTTGAGCAGCGACCCGTTCACCCGTACGTCGATGGTGGCGTCCCGACCGGTGCCGGCGGCGTTGTCCGGCAGGCTGTACCGGAACGTCATCGCGTTCGCCGGCCTGCTGAGGGTGAACTCGACGTACTCGCCGACGGCGTCGAGGGTGACCGCCTCCCGGCCGGAGGCCTCGGACGGCAGCGTGCCGTAGAGGCGGTTCGGTCCGATCTTCGTACCGTTGTGCGCGACCTCCTCCGCCTCGTGCTCGACGAACGGCACGGTGGCGCCCCGACCGACGATGTCGAACGGGGAGAGTCCGGCGGCCTCGGCCGGGGTGGCCGTGGTCAGGGTGACCACCGAGACGGCGGTGGCGGCGAGCGCGGTACTGGCGAGGACGGCCAGACCGGCTCTGGTTCGGCTGCGGCGGGGTGGGGTGGTGGCACCGGGTGTGGGTACGCCGGTGCGGTGCTGGTGGTTGGCCATGAGCGGTGCTCTCCCTCTGTCGAGTCGGCCAGGTCCCCCCGTGCGTGTGCCTGAAGTGTTAAAAAGGGCCCCTTCTTATGCAAAAAGCGATAAGAAGGGGCCCTTCCTTACATGCGGAGCCAGACGGCGGTGTCCGGCGGGAGCAGGTCCCCGTCGACCGGGCGGCTGGCCAGCAGCTTGTGCTGGTGCGGCGGGATCGGGACGGGTGTGTCGGAGAGGTTGACGACGCAGGCGAACCCGGGTTCGCGGGTGAACGCCAGTACGCCGTCCGGGGCCGGCAGCCAGTGCAGCGTTCCGTCGCCGAGTGCCGGTAGTTCGCGGCGGATCCGGATCGCCTGCCGGTACAGCTCCAGCATCGAGTGCGGGTCGCTGGTCTGTGTCTGCACGGTCTGGTCCTTCCAGGCGGCCGGCTGCGGCAGCCAGGGAGCCGCCGTCGCGTTGTCCGGGCTGAACCCGAACGGTGCCGCGTCGCCGCTCCAGGGCAGTGGTACCCGGCACCCGTCCCGGCCCGGGTCGACAAAACCGGAGCGGGGGAACATCGGGTCCTGGCGCAGCGCGGGTGGGATGTCCTCGACCTCCCAGAGGCCGAGTTCCTCCCCCTGGTAGACGTAGGCGGCGCCGGGCAGCGACAGCGAGAGCAGCGCGGCGGCCCGGGCCCGGACGGTGCCGAGTTCCAGATCGGTGTACGTCCCCTCGCGCTTGCTGGCGAAGCTGAACGTCGTGTCCGCCCGGCCGTACCGGGTTACCACCCGGGTCACGTCGTGGTTGGAGAGCACCCAGGTGGCCGGGGCGTCGATCGAGGCGTGCTCGGCCAGGGTTCCGTCGATGCTCTCGCGCAGCGCCGCCGCGTCCCAGGCACAGCTGAGAAAGTCGAAGTTGAACGCGGTGTGCATCTCGTCCGGGCGGAGGTAGTTGGCGAATCGCTGCCGGTCCGGCAGCCACACCTCGCCGATCAACGCGCGCGGTTCCGGGTAGCTGTCGGCGATCCGCCGCCAGCTCCGGTAGATCTCGTGTACGCCGTCCAGGTCGTGGAACGGGTGCGGCGCGTCGGCGACGACCTCGGGCAGGGTGGCGTCCTTGAGCAGCAGCGCCGCCGAGTCGATCCGGATTCCGTCGACTCCCCGGTCGAGCCAGAACCGCACGATGTCCTCGAACTCGGCGCGTACCTTCGGGTGGTCCCAGTTGAAGTCCGGCTGCTGGGCGGCGAAGAGGTGCAGGTACCAGTCGCCGGCCGTACCGTCCGGGTTGGTGGTCCGGGTCCAGGTCCCGCCGCCGAACTCGCCGATCCAGTCGGTCGGTGGCTGGTCGCCGTCCGGACCGCGTCCCGGCCGGAACCAGAACAGGTCCCGCTCCGGTGCGCCCGGTCCGCCGGCGAGCGCGGCCTGGAACCAGGGGTGCTGGTCCGAGCAGTGGTTGGGCACCAGGTCGGCGATGATCCGCAGCCCCTGTCCGTGCGCCTCGGTGATCAGCTCCTCCACCTCGGCGAGCGTCCCGAAGACCGGCTCGATGGCCCGGAAGTCGGCAACGTCGTAGCCGGCGTCGGCCATCGGCGACGGATACCAGGGGCCGAACCAGATCGCGTCGACGCCGAGCTCGGACAGGTAGCCCAGCCGCTTCCGGATGCCGGCGATGTCGCCGATGCCGTCGCCGTTGGCGTCGGCGAAGCTGCGGGGATAGACCTGGTAGATCACCGCGTCTCGCCACCACCGGGGGCGCTCTGATGTGGACACGAGTACCTGCTCTCTGGATCGGTCCGGTGTCGATGCCACCGGCACCTGCGCGCTGGAGTCCAAGCGGTCGTCGTTGACCACCGATCGGATGAGGAACCTGACCCCCACGGATGTGAGGTTCTGTCAGCCGGATACGGCCACGATCGGCTCAGCCCTTCATGCGGCCCGCCGACAAACCGCCGGTCCGGCCGTCATCTGGCCCGGCGACAGCCGCAGCGCGCTGCCCGGCCTCGATCTCTTCATGACGACACCCTTCCCTGGGGTGGCGCGCGGGAGTGTGGTGTGGGGTTTCTCGCGTGTCTTGTTTCGTGCCGATGACGATACAAACCCGATTGGAAGACTGCAATAACCCGACAGCACTCTGAAAGATAACGACTAGAGCTGGCGAGCCTGGGTACGGGTGGCGGTGAGCGTCGAGCAGGGGAATCCGGGAGCTTGCGGTCTGCCCGCCCGGGGTCGGGACAGTGGCCGGTCAGCCCGCGACCGCGTCCAGACTGAGCTGGGGAGTCGTGAGCGTCAGCGCGGGTGAGGGTGCGAGCGAGGGTGCGAATGCCGATGCGGGGCAGGCCGACCGGCAGGGCCGGTCAGCGCGCGGGCCGAGGGACGGGGCCGGCGGCGACGCGAGGGCAGGAGAGTGGTCAGTGGCCGGGTGCCGGCGGTCAGTGGCCGGGTGCCGGCGCGGTTGAGCCGCGTACCACGAGCTCGGGTTCGAAGAGCAGTTCGTCGGTGAGCACCCCGACACCCTCGATCTGGTTGACCAGCAGGTCCACCGCGGCCTGACCCATCATCTCGATTGGCTGCCGGACGGTGGTCAGCGGCGGGTCGGTGCAGGTCATCAGGGCCGAGTCGTCGAAGCCGACCACCGAGACGTCCCCGGGCACCGACCGGCCCAGCCTGCGGGCGGCCCGGATCGTGCCCAGCGCCATGACGTCGCTGGCACAGATCACCCCGGTCACACCACGTTCGATCAGCTTGCTCGCCGCGACCCGGGCGCCCTCCATCGAGAAGCTGGAGCGTTCGACACACTCCTCGCCCTCGGCCCAACCGGCGACGTTCGCCATCGCGGACAACTTCCGGCGCGACGGCACGTGGTCGGCCGGACCCAGCACCAGACCGATCCGCTCGTGTCCGAGCGACCGCAGGTGCCCGTACGCCTGCTCGACCGCCACCGCGTCGTCGGTCGAGACGCACGGAAAGCCCAGCTCGTCGACGCCGGCGTTGACCAGTACGACGGGCAGTCCCCGATCGGTCAGCCGCCGGTAGTGGTCGTGCTGGGCGTCGGCCAGGGCGTACGAGCCACCGGCGAAGATCACCCCGGAGACCTGGTGGTCCAGCAGCATCTCCACATAGTCCATTTCGGAGATTCCACCGATGGTCCGGGCACAGAGTGCCGGGGTGAACCCGCGTTGGGCGAGCGAACCGGTGACCACCTCGGCCAGGGCGGGGAAGATCGGGTTCTGGAGTTCCGGAAGGACGAGCCCGACCAGTCGGGCCCGTTCGCCGCGCAGCTTGCTGGGCCGCTCGTAGCCGAGCACGTCCAGGGCGGTGAGCACGGCCACCCGGGTGCTCTCGGAGACGCCGCCCCGGCCGTTGAGCACCCGGCTCACCGTGGCCTCGCTGACCCCGGCCTTTCGGGCCACCTCGGTGAGTCTTCTGGTCACGGCCGCGATCGTACGACAGGGGCTTGCAAAAACCGAACCAAAGTTCGTCGCGCTACTGCAACAAACCGCGCACCGCCGTCTCAATCGCCCGGTGGAAGGTCGGATAGGCGTAGATCATCCCGGCCAGGGTGGTCACCGGGACCTCGGCGTGCACCGCCACGACCAGTGCGCTCAGCACCTCACCGCCGACCGGGCCGGCGGACGTCGCGCCGACCAGCACCCCACGGTCGGCGTCGGCGACCAGTTTGATGAAGCCCTCGTCGCCCACCTCGTGGATCCAGCCCCGGGTCGAGTCGGAGAGCGGGGTGAAGCCGACCCGGACGTTCAGTCCCCGGTCCCGGGCCTGCCGCTCGGTCAGCCCGACCGCACCCACCTCGGGATCGGTGAAGGTGACCCGGGGCAGGGCACGGTAGTCGGCCCGCCGGCCATCACCGTCGCCGCCGCCGGCCGGGCCGGCACCGCCCGGACCGGTCCCGACGCCCGCCTGCCGCAGGATGTCGTCGATCGCGATCCCGGCCTGGTACATCGCCATGTGCGTGAAGGCGCCGTGTCCGGTCAGGTCGCCGACCGCCCAGATCCCGTCGGCCGCCCGCATCCGGTCGTCCGTCTCCAGGAACCGTTTTGTCGGATCCAGCCCGACGGTCTCCAGGCCGAGCGTGTCCAGTACGGCCCGCCGACCCGTCGCCACCAGCAGCCGTTCGCCGCGGAACTGGTCTCCTCCGGCCAGGTGCACGGTGAAGCCGGTGCCGTCGTGCTCGACCCGCTCGGCATGCGCCCCGGTGTGCACCGTGACCCCGTCCGCACGCAGCGCGGCGGCGACCCGCTCCGACGACTCCGGCTCCTCCAGGGCCAGCACCCGCGCACCGCCCTCGATCACGCTGACCCGTACGCCGAACCGGGCGAAGACCTGGGCCAGCTCCACACCGATCGCCCCGCCGCCCAGCACCACCAGCGATTCGGGCAACTCGGCCAGCTCCATCGCCTCCCGGTTGGTCCAGTACGGGGTGCCGGCCAGCCCCGGTATCGGCGGGATGACCGGAGTGGTTCCCGTACCCAGGACGACGCCGACCCTGGCCCGGTAGACGTCGTCGCCGACCTGGACCAGGCCGGGGCCGGCGAGCGTGCCGGTACCGCGGACGAGACGGCCGCCCTTCGAGGTGAACCGTTCGGCCCCGGCGTTGTCGGTCCAGCCGGCGGTGGCCTCCTCACGGATCCGCTTGGCCACGGTGGTGAAGTCCGGCTCGACCTGGGCCCGACCGGCCAGGTGGTCGACCCGGCGCGCTTCGGCCAGGGCGTTGCCGGCCCGGATCATGATCTTGCTCGGCACGCACCCCCAGAACGGACACTCCCCGCCGACGAGGTTGTGTTCGATGCCGACGACCGACAGACCGGCGGCGGCGAGCCGGTTCGCCGTCTCCTCGCCACCCACGCCCAATCCGACCACCACGACGTCCACGTCCGCGGTCACGTCCGCGCCCACGGTTCCGTCGACATCCACGTGCATCTGCTCTGGTTCCGCCATGACGCCAGCTTTCCTCATCCACCCCCGACCGGCCAGGTGGATCGGATCATCGGCGTACGGCGTTTCGGACTTGCGCCCCATTGCCTACGCTGGTCGGGCTGGCCGGATCGACGTCGCGGGCGCCGACCGGCCCACGCCACGGGGAGGCGCCTGCCGATGACCGATGTCGATGTCGATGTGGTCGTCGCCGGGTACGGTCCGGTCGGCGCCGTCCTGGCCTCGCTGCTGGGCCGACGGGGCGTATCCACGATGGTGGTCGACCCCGGTGGCGAACCGTATCCACTGCCCCGGGCCGCCGTGCTCGACGCCGAGGTGCTGCGGATCCTGGTCGGCCTGCCGGGGGCCACCGATCTCGACCGGTGGGCGGTCGAGGTGCACCACTCCCGGTTCCTGGGCCCCGACCACCGGGTGCTGATCAGCATGTCGCCGGTGGCCAGCGGGTTCGGGCTCCCCGCCGCCGCGCTGATCGACCAGCCGGAGTTGGAGGCGGCGCTGCGGGAGGGAATCGACAAGCTGCCCGCCGTGGCGGTCCGGCTCGGCCGTTCGGTGGCCGCCCTCGAACCGGTCGACGACCACGTCCGGGTGGGGCTCGACGACGGTACGACGGTGCGGGCCCGCTGGGTCGTCGGCTGCGACGGGGCGTCCAGCGCCGTACGACGCCTCGCCGACCTGCCCTTCGACGGCCAGACGTACGCCGTGCCGTGGCTGGTCGTCGACGCCGAGACCGACGAGACCGACGTCGAGGCGTCCACCTCGATGGTGCTCGATCCGCGCCGGCCGCTCGTCACGATGGTCAGCCCCGGCTGGCGACGCTGGGAGTGGATGCTGCATCCGGACGAGGACTCCGCCGAACTCAGCGGTACGGAGTCCGTCCGCCGGCTCGTCGCCGACTGGGTCGACCCGAACATGATCCGGATCCGCCGGGTGACCGTCTTCACCTTCCACTCCCGGCAGGCGACGCACTGGCGCCGGGGCCGGATCCTGCTCGCCGGTGACGCGGCGCATCTCATGCCGCCGTTCGCCGGCCAGGGCCTGGCCAGTGGCATCCGGGACGTCCAGAGCCTCGCCTGGCGGCTCGCCGAGGTGCTCCGTGGGCTCGCCGACGACGGGCTGCTCGACGGGTACGAGCGGGAGCGGCGGCCACACATCGCCGAACTGATCCGGGTGAGCCTCGGGGTCGGCCGGGTGTTGCAGACCCGCAACCGGGGCCTGTCGGCCGTACTCCGGTCGCTGATCCGGGCCGTGGCCGCGATCCCCGGCGTGCCGGCCCGCGCCGCTCGACAGGGCCGACCACGGCCGGCGCTGCCGAAGGGCACCGGGGGCGAGCTGCCCGACGGCGGTCGGATGCTGCCCAATCCGCTGGTGGGGACCGCCGACCGCGGGCCGGTCCGGCTCGATGAACTGCTCGGGCCCGGCTGGGCGGTGATCGGGCTCGGTTGCGATCCCCTCTCCGGGGCGGACGCGGCGGCGCGGGACTGGGTCGACGCCCGCGACGCGGTGACGCTGACCACCGATCGGGCGGCGGAGCCGCGCCGGCCGGGCAGCCGGTGGATCGAGGACGGCGCCGCTGCGCTCGGCGGCGGTCCAGCCGTTCTCGTCGTACGCCCGGACCGCTTCCTGCTCGGCGCCCTGCCGCCGCCGCTGTGCGGCCGGGACCTCGACCGCGCGATCCACAGCCTCGGTGGAACCGGCGGCGGTCGACTCGGTGGAGCCGGCGGCGGCTGACTCGGTGGAGCCGGCGGCGGTCGACTCGGTGGAGCCGGCGGCGGCTGACTCGGTGAAACCGGCGGTCGTCGACTCGGTGGAGCCGGCGGCTAAGGGGTGGCGGTCGGCTGGGTGGTGCTCCGGTGATCGCGGTCCGGCGTCCCTCCGCAGGAATTGCCGCGCCACACCTCGGGCCGTGACCCGGGCACGACCACCGGAGTGCCGGTCGGGGTCAGCAGGGCTCGGGCGACGACCGCCGCCCGGCGCCGCCGGGGCACCACGGCCCGCCGGGCGAAGACGTCGTACCCGGCGGCGGCCACCTCGTCGAGGATGCCGCCGTACAGCACGTAGGCGGTGCGGATGCAGGACTGCGAGGCGGGGGCCAGCAGGGTGACGCCGGGCGCCGCCGCGAGATAGTGCTTCCGGGCGCGATCCACCTCGTACTCGATCAGTTCCCGGATCCGGGGCGTGACGGCCCGCCGCCCGGCGGCGGCGACCAGGTCGGCGTGGGTGACGTCGAACGTCGCCAGGTCCTCGGCGGGCAGGTAGAGCCGGCCCCGCTCCAGATCCTCGGCGACGTCCCGGATGAAGTTGGTCAACTGGAAGGCGAAGCCGAGTTGCCGGGCCGGCTCGCGGGCGGCGTCCGGATCGACGCTGCCCAGGATGGGCAGCATCATGGTGCCGATCGCGGCGGCGGAGCCGTCCATGTAGTCGAGCAGGTCGGCGTAGCGGGGGTAGCTGGTGACGGTCAGGTCCATCGCCATGCTGCGCAGGAACGCCGCGAAGTCCGCCCGGTCGAGGTCGAAGACCGCGATGGTGTGCAGGACCGCCGGCAGCAGCGGGTCGTCCACCGGCGCGCCCGCCAGCCCGGCGAGGAACCGGTCGGACCAGTCGGCGAGCCGGGCGGCCCGGCGCTCCGGTGGCAGTTCGTCGGTCTGGTCCACGATCTCGTCGGCGTACCGGGTGAAGCCGTAGAGAGCGTGCACATGTCGCCGTTTCCAGGCGGGCAGCAGCCGGGTCGCGAGATAGTAGGTCCGGCCATGCCGTCTGTGCAGCTCACGGCAGCGCTCGTAGGACCTGCCGAGGCTGGTGTCCACCGACCCTCCTGGACTGATCGACGCATCAATCGACGCAACTCGTGGTCCTAGGGTACGCTCGACCACGGGTCCGAGGAAGCGGTTCCCGGCCCGCCACATCCATCCGGCGAGGCGGTTGCCGAGGTCACGGTGACCAAGAGCGCATCATGAGGACGGCGTGGAGGAGGTGGCGGGTGCGGACCGTTCCTGGACGGACCGATCGGGTGGTGGTCGTCGGTGCCGGGCTCGGTGGACTCGCCTGCGCGCTGCACCTGGCCGGCGCCGGCCGGCAGGTCACCATCCTGGAGCGCGAGTCCGGACCCGGTGGCCGGGCCGGACGACTGAGCCTCGACGGGTACGAGTTCGACACCGGCCCGACCGTGCTGACCATGCCCGACCTCATCGCCGAGGCGCTCGCCGCGGTGGGTGAAGAACTGACCGACTGGCTCGATTTCGTCCCGCTGGATCCGGCCTACCGGGCGCACTACCCGGACGGGTCCACCCTGGACGTGCATACCGACACGGTCCGGATGGCCGGGGAGATCTCGCGGGTCTGTGGCCCCCGGGAGGCCGACGGATACCTGCGGTTCGTCGACTACGCCCGCCGGCTCTGGCAGCTGGAACGCGACGATTTCATCGACCGCAACCTGGACGGCCCGACCGACCTGCTGACCGCGAACCTCCTCCGGCTGATGGCCGCCGGCGCCTTTTGCCGGTTGCAGACGAAGATCGACCAGTTCTTCACCGATCCCCGCACCCGTCGGATCTTCTCGTTCCAAGCCATGTACGCCGGCCTCGCCCCGCACGACGCGCTCGCCATCTACACCGTGATCGCCTACCTCGACTCGGTGGCCGGGGTCTATTTCCCGCGCGGCGGCATCCACGCGGTGTCCCGGGCGATGGCCGACGCCGCCGAGAAGCACGGTGTCCGGATCCGGTACGACACCACGGTGACCCGGGTGGAGACCTCCGGCGGCCGAGCCACCGGAGTGCACACCGCAGACGGGACGCGGGTGCCGGCCGACGTGGTGGTGCTCAATCCCGACCTGCCGGTCGCCTACCGCGACCTGCTGCCACCCGCCCAGCGTCCGCGTCGACTCCGTTACTCGCCGTCCTGCGTGGTGCTGCACCTCGGCTCCCGGCAGGAATACCGGCGGATCGCCCACCACAACATCCACTTCGGGCGGGCCTGGCGGGGCACGTTCGACGAGGTGATCCGGCAGGGCCGGCTGATGTCGGATCCGTCGCTGCTGGTCACCAATCCCAGCCGTACCGACCCGTCGGTCGCACCGGACGGCCGGCACAGCTACTACGTCCTCGCCCCGGTGCCCAATCTGGACCGTGGCGCCGGGCTCGACTGGCGGGGCGGGCTGGCGAAGCGGTACGCGGACGAGCTGCTCGACACCCTGGAACGGCGCGGCTACCTCGGCCTGGCCGACAGCGTGGAGGTCGCCCGGATCGTCACCCCGGCGGACTGGGCCGACGCCGGGCTGGCCGCCGGTACGCCTTTTGCCGCCGCGCACAACCTGACCCAGACCGGCCCGTTCCGGCCCGGAAACCTGCATCGCACGTGGTCCAATGTGGTTTTCGTCGGCTCTGGTACGCAGCCGGGGGTGGGGGTACCGATGGTGTTGATCTCCGGAAAGCTCGCCGCCGCCCGGGTGACTGGAGGTGGCCGATGACGTCGGATCGCGATGCCGCGAAACAGGAGACCCCGGGTCGCGAGGCGCATCTGGTCGAACTGGTCGACGAGGCCGGGAATCCGACCGGCGCCCGGACGGTCGACGAGGCGCACCGGCTCCCCGGTCTGCTGCACCGGGCGTTCTCCGTGTTCCTGGTCGACCCGGCGGGACGGGTACTGCTCCAGCAGCGGGCCGCCACCAAGACACGCTTCCCGCTGCGCTGGGCCAACAGTTGCTGCGGGCACCCGGCTCCCGGCCAGTCGCTCGACAACGCCGCGGGCCGGCGGCTGCACGAGGAACTCGGCGTCAGCGGGGTTCCGCTGACCGAGATCGGGGTGTACCTCTACCGCGCGGAGGATCCCGAGACCGGCCGGGTCGAATACGAGTACGACCACGTACTGCGCGGCGACTTCGCTCCCGACCGGTCGGTGCTGCCCGACCCGGACGAGGTCGCCGACCTGCGCTGGATGCACCCGGACGAACTGCGCGCCCACCTGGACGCCGATCCGGCCGCGTACGCACCCTGGCTCGGCGGCGTACTCAGCCGGCTCAGTGAGTCCGAGGCGGTCCCACCGGCCCCCGAGGCGGCGCCACCATCGGCCGCACCATCCGCCGCCACACCGTCTGCCACGCCGCCCGCCGCCGCGTCGTCGGATGCCGGGCCGTCCGCCGCGCCGTCCCGGAGGTCCGGGAACGACGGACGGTGGCACATCCGGAGCGCCACCGGTTCGGAGGAGGACAACCCGGCGGAGCGGTCGGGTGGCCGATGACGGGCTGAGCGCCGGAGCCGTCGCGCGGCGGCTGGGCGTGGCCGTCACGACCCTACGGAGCTGGCACCAGCGGTACGGGTTGGGCCCGAGCCGGCACGTGCCGGGGCAGCACCGTCGCTACACCGCCGACGACCTGGCCCGGCTGGAGGTCATGCGCCGGCTCACCACCGACGGGGTCACCCCGGCCGAGGCGGCCCGCTGGGCACGCGGGACTGCGGGCGTACCGGGGACTGCGGGCGTACCGGGGACTGCGGGCGTACCCGGGGCTTCCAGCGGGTCGGCGGGCTCGGTCGTACCTGACGGGGAGCCGGGGTGGGAACGGCCGACCCGGGCGCGTGACGGCGGCGGCGCCGTCATACCGGTGGGTCGGGCGGGTCCGGCCGCCCGGGGGCTGGCCCGCGCGGCCGTCCGGCTCGACGCGGTGGCGATGCGCGCGAGCATCGCCGCGGCGGTCGACACCGGTGGCGTCGTCGCCACCTGGGATGCCATGGTCCGACCCGTCCTGGTCGGCGTCGGCGAACGGCACGTCGCCAGCGCCCGGTTCATCGAGGTGGAGCACCTGCTCTCCCGGTGCGTGTCGGAGGTGCTGGCCACGGTGCCAAGGCCACCCCACCCACACACGCCGACCCGGATCCTGCTCTCCTGCGCCGACGAGGAGCAGCACACCCTTCCGTTGGAGGCCCTCGCCGCCGCGCTCGCCGAGGTCGGCGTGCACAGCCGGCTGCTCGGCGCCCGGGTGCCGGCGACCGCGCTGGTGGATGCCGTCGCCCGGACCGCGCCCGAGGCGGTCGTCGTGTGGTCACACGCCCGGCACACCGCAGACCCGGCCCAGTTGGCCACGCTGCTGTCCGCTCCCCGGCGCCCGGTGCTGCTGCTCGCCGCCGGGCCGGGCTGGTCCGCCGGGGCGCTTCCGGCCGGCGTACTCGTCCCGGTGACGCTGGCCGAGGCGGTCGCGCTGCTGCGGGACGTACCCGGGTCTTCGGGACGCTAAGCAGAAACTGCGGAGCAATCGGTACACCACTGCCGCCCGCACTCCGCTAACGTGGGTCAGCCGTAACCCGAACCCCTCTCGGGAGCCGCCCCATGACCAGACGCGCGGCCCTGGCAGCCGGGCTCATCCTGCTCGTGCTGTTCACCGGCGGTTGCGCGGCCGACGAGCCGCCGCCCAGGAGAGTGCTGGACTATCCGCCGATCCCGGTCGAGTCCACCGCGTCCCCGTCGAGCACGCCGACCCCGCCGGCAACCGGGAAACCGGCCAGGAAACCCGCCGCGCGCGGCACCGTCGGGCCGCTGAACACCGTGCGGCTGACCGGGGTACGGGCCGTCGCGCTCACCTTCGACGACGGACCGCACCCGGAGTGGACCCCGAAGGTGCTCGACCTTCTCCGCCGGGCCAAGGTGCGGGCCACGTTCTGTGTGGTGGGGATCAAGGCCCGCAAGTACCCCGCGATCATGGCCCGGATCGTCCGCGAGGGCCACACCGTGTGCAACCACAGCTGGAACCACGATCTCCAGCTCGGGAAGAAGACGTACGCGCAGATCCGGGCCGACCTCCTGCGGACCAACCGGGAGATCCGACGCGCGGTACCGGGCGTACGCATCCCGCACTACCGCCAGCCTGGCGGCAAGTGGACCCCCGGCATCGTCGCGGTGGTCCGGGACATGGGCATGACACCACTGCACTGGGACGTCGACCCGTCGGACTGGGACGACACCAGCACGCCGGAGATCAAGAAGCGGATCGCCCAGCAGGCCCGGCCCGGGTCGATCGTGCTGATGCACGACGGGGGCGGTGACCGGAGTCGCACCGTCGGCGCCTGCCCCCAGGTGCTCACCTATTTGCGGCAGAAGTTCGGCATCGTGCGGCTACGGGTGGGGTAATTTGAGGTAGTTTGCCCCGCTGGCGATACCGGTTTGGTCGGGCGGCTGACCATCACGTATGCTTTCGGAGCCTCCGGCGGGGCCGGATGGGAGCACAGCCGCTGAAGTTGTCATGTGCAATGATGGCGGGGCCGCCCTCATCGTCTAGCGGCCCAGGACGCCGCCCTTTCAAGGCGGTAGCACGGGTTCGAATCCCGTTGGGGGCACGACCCCGGTCTCGACCGGGTAGCAGTTGGTAAGAGCTAGGTCCTGTGGAGCAGTTGGAGTGCTCGCCGCCCTGTCAAGGCGGAGGTCGCGGGTTCAAGTCCCGTCAGGACCGCCAGCGCCGGCCGCCGCGCGTACGTACGCGCGGCGTTCTGCGTTTCGGATCAGGTTACCCAGTCGGCGCCAGGGGCGTCGGGCAGGTAACATGAGCCGAGCAACCGGGCCAGGTAGCTCAGTTGGTACGAGCGTCCGACTGAAAATCGGAAGGTCGGCGGTTCGACCCCGCCCCTGGCCACATAGCCTTTCGCCGGGCTATCAGAGCCGCCCCCAGCAGCGGAAACGCTGACCGGGGGCGGCTCTATTTTCGTGCCCGAATCGGGTCAGTCGATCACCGTTGAGCCGGAATGGTTGCAGCAAATGGTTGCCGTAGCGCCGCGAGTTGGCCGTCCACATCGCGGCGAGCATCCGCTCCACCGCCTGCCGCTTGATATCCATAGCCACATCCACGTAACCACCCGTAGTCGTCACCCTGGCGTGGCCCAATATGTCCTGCACGATCCGGATGTCGGCACCCGTACCGATCAGGTGGGTCGCCGCGCTGTGCCGTACCGCGCACCCGCCTTGGTCTGATCATTTGTTCAGTCAAAGCCTGTAGGCGGAGTGTGCCCGCAGCCCGGGTGAGCGTCTCGCTCCGGGCTGTCGTCGTCTCTGGCCTGGACAACCCGGCGACGTGGGCGCGGGTGGTGGAGCGTGGCGGGACCGGCGGCGAATCGAGGACGGCGGCGCGGCAGCAGGATGCCGAGGAGCGCCACCAGCCCGGAGGCGATCGCACCGAGTACCCAGAACAGCGTGCCATCGATGCCCATGCCATCGAGGCTACGAGCAGCGAGCAATCCACCACGATCACAGAACTCCCGGGCGCGGTACCCCGTTCCTGCGCCCGGGACCACAGCGGCGTAGAGCAGATGGCAGCTCGCCGGGCCCATAGCCCGGAGGTCACAGGTTCGAATCCTGTCGCCGCTACCAAGTCAGACGGACGCGACCATCCCCATCAGCCAGAGCAGGAAGATCCCCGCGACGCCGATCCCGGTCATGTAGCCGAGGATCAGCCCAGTGATCACCATGCCGTGACCACCACGCTGCCCGGACCGGGTCGATCCGTAGGCCATGTGCCCCGCGATGATCGCGATGAACGGCGGCACGAGCAGGCAGAAGCCTCCGATGATGCTGAAGATGCCGGCGATGAGGGACACCACCGCCGCGCCCGACGTCGGCACGCTGACCGGCACAGGCATGTAGTAGGGCGGCGGAGCAGGAGAGTACGGCGGAGCCGAGTACGGGACCGGCGCTGTGTACGGGCCTTGCTCGTGCGGCGCTCGTGGATGCATCCGGCCATCGTGGCCACTCTGCGCAATCGGCCGGTACCTCCGATCGACTGGCCGGGACCTCCGATCGGACTGACGCACATCACTACCAGGCGAGGTGAGCCGCCAACGAGGTGACCCATGCCCCAACACAGCCGACCAGTCACCGACGCGGACCGAAAGCGAGTCCGCGAGCTACACGCCAATGGCCTCAGCCGGAACGCCATCGCCAAGGAGATCAATCGGTCTGGCCGTTGGGTCTCGCGGATCGCTGACGAGCTGGGTCTCGACTTCGAACGGACCCGCGCCCGGGCCGCCACCATAGCCAAGGTCGTTGACGCCCGGACCCGCCGTGCCGCGCTCGCCTTGGCTCTCCTCGACGATGTTGATGAACTCCGCGCCCGGCTCCACGTCCAGTACGAGGTCCACGCTTTCGGCAAGGAAGGCAGCCTCAATACCGGGAGCGTCACGAAGCCCCCGCCCGCAACCAGCGAGATCTGATGGTGGCCATCGGAGCCGCGACCGACCGATCACTTCGGCCCGACGAGCACGACACCGCACACGGCGCCGACGCCGCCCGGTCGATGCTCGGCGACCTCGGCCGCGCTCTCGGCGCCGCGGCGGTCGCGCTGGCCGACAGCCCGAATGGTTCGGGTCCTCGTCGACCCGCTCAGCAACAACGCCACCGACCAGTGCCCGGCCGTTATCACCCGCGTCTGGGGCCAACGTTCGGACGGGAACCGTCATCCTCAAGACGATCGAGGACGGCAACGTCGACGAGTGGCTCACCTCGCGCTACCTGTTCGAGACCGAGGAGCAGGCGCGGGCCGCCAGCGAGGCCGGTCACCTCTGTCTGCGACGGTGACACGATAATGATGCCCGGGGGGGTCCTGCCACACGCTGACCGGAGGAGTGGGTGAATCTACACAGCGGGTACCACCTGACGAGTGCGGCCGCGCGCCGGCTGACCGACAAGTACGGCGACGACATGCAGCGCGAGCTGGAGATCGCGATGAACGACGGTGACGCGCTGCGCGCGGTGTCCGCTGCCGTACAGGCCGAGCTCGGCGGCAAGGAGTACCGCAACGCGGTGCCGGCGGACCAGGACGATTGTCTGGCTGCGCTGTGTCTTGCCGAGAGCGCGCGGCGGCAGGTCGACCATGACGAACTGATTGCCATCGAGGGGGCCCGCGCCAAGGGTGCCTCGTGGCAGGCGATTGGCGTTGCGCTGGGCCACACTCCGGACGCCGCCGCGCAGGCCGCCCAGGCCCGTCACACTAACCTGCTCCGTCGGTTCCCCCGCTACCAGCCGATTGGGGTCCGCGCCCTACCTTGATCGCTAACGCCGGACGCGCCTGCACCGATCAGAACTGTGCCGCCGTCCGAGCCGCCGGGAAGGACCCGATCCGTGTCGGCGACCCCGGATACGGCCGCCACCTGGACCGCGACGGCGACGGCGTGGGCTGCGAGTAGTTCAACCGCTGATCACGTAACGTCCGGCCGCCTATGGCCGGCCGGACTTTACGTGCTGCCGGAGTCGGGTCAGGTCGTTGGCGAGCAGGGCGAATGCGGCGAGCAGGGCGGCCAGTCCGGTGCTCGTGGCGATGGCGAAGGTGCGCTCGTCGCCGGCGGGGGCCAGCAGCACGCCGAGGACCGCCGCGACGACCGCTGCCGCCAGCATCAGGAGCCGGCCGATCCGGGCCAGCATGACCGCCCGGGCCAGCGGAATCGGATCGGCCCGCCCCGCGTGAGACCGGCGACGGGCGTACAGGGCGGCTGCCGCGACGATGACACCGCCGAGCACCCCGCCCAGTCCGACGACCACCCAGGGCAGCCCGATCGGATGACCGCCGGTGCGTCCCGCCGAGATCCCGGCCCGGAGCACCAGGCCGGCCACCACCACCGCCGACAGGTACGACGCCGCGATCACGAGCAGCCGACGCCGGACGGCGCGACCGTCGGGCGGAAGACGCACCATGCCGAACCTCCTCCTCGACCGCTGTCGTCCCCGAGCCGGGCCGGCACGCGCGGATAGAGTCTCTGGTCGATGGTAGTCCCGAGGTAGTCCCGACCTTGCCGGTCTGACCGCCGTACGCGTGGGGTACTGGGCAGTTCCCGAGGATGCGGCGGTCGACGCGGTCGAGGCGGCCATGAAGGGATCGGCATGGGTACGTGGACGGAATGGGTGCTCCGGTACCGCAAGACGGTGGTGCTGTTCTGGCTCGTCCTGACCGCACTCGGCGGAGCTCTGGCCGGTCGTACCGTCGACGCGCTCGGCTTCGAGTTCGCGCTGCCGGGGCAGCCCGGCTACGAGGCCAACCGGGAGATCCTCCAGCGGTTCGGCACCGGCGGCCCGTACGACCCGCTGGTGCTCACCGTGACGGTGCCACCCGACCGGTCGTTGCGGGAACCGCAGACTCAGCAGGAGTTTTCGGCAGTGGTCGAGCGGGCCAGGGCGGCGCTGCCCGGTGCCCGGGTGCTGGCGTACCCCGGCACCGACGATCCGGCGCTGCTGGCCGACGGGGGGCGGACCACCTTCGCGCTGGTCTATCCGAGGCCGGTTCCGGGACCCGACCCGTACGCCCGGGCACTGTCCGTCCTGGAGTCGGTGACCGGTGGCGCCACCGTGGCGGGTGCGCCGGCCCAGGTGACCGGGATCGAGGCGCTCACGACCGCGACCGACGGGAGCGACCGGGGCGTACTCGTCGAGGTGCTGCTCGGGGCCGGCGGCGCGCTCGTCGTCCTGGCACTGGTCTTCGCGTCGCTGCTGGCCGGCGTACCGCTGCTGGTCGCGACGGTGTCGATCCTGACCTCCTTCCTCTGCCTGCTCGGCCTCACCACCGTCACCGAGGTGTCGTTCGTCGTGCAGTACCTGGTCGCCCTGATCGGGCTGGGCGTGGCGATCGACTACGCGTTGCTGATCGTGATGCGGTGGCGGGAGGAGCGCGTGCACGGGGCCGAGAACGTCGACGCGGTACGCGCCGCGATGCTCACGGCCGGCAGGTCGGTGGTGTTCAGCGGGGTCACCGTCGCGGTATCGCTGGCCGCGCTGATCGTGGTGCCGGTGCCGTTCATGCGGGGCATCGGCTACGGCGGCCTGCTCATTCCGTTGCTCAGCGTCGCCGTGGCCACCACCCTGCTGCCGGTGCTCCTGGCCCGGCTCGGTCCCCGGCTGGAATGGCCGCGACGCGCGCCACGTGACCCGCGCAGTGCTCGCTGGGCCCGGATCGCCACCGCCGTCACCCGTCGGCCGGTGCTGGCCGCCACCGCCGCCACGATCCTGTTGCTCGCGCTGGCGGCGCCGGTGCTGACGCTCCGGCTCGGCTCCCCCGCCGTCGGCTCGTACCCGACGGGTGACGCGGCCGGGCGGGCCAACGCGACCCTGGCCGACGCCGGGGTGCCGCCGGGCGCGCTGCGCCCCGTCGAGGTGCTGAGCACCGATCCCGACGCGGTGGTCCAGCGGCTGAGTGACCTGCCCGGCGTGGCGGCGGTGTTGGCACCGACCGGCGCCGACTGGCAGGTGGCGGACAGCACGCTCGTGCAGGCCTGGACGGCCGCGGACCCGGCGAGCAGCGCCGGCGTGGCCACCGTCGACCGGATCCGTTCGGCGGTGGCCGACATCCCGGGCACCCGGGTCGGCGGCAGCGCGGCCGAGGACATCGACCTCGTCTCCGCCCTGTACGACAGCGCCCCGATCGTGTTGTCGGTGATCGTCGTCCTGACCCTGCTCCTGCTGGCCCGGGCCCTGCGATCGGTGGTACTGCCGATCAAGGCGTTACTGCTCAACGTGGTGTCGATCGGCGCGGCCTACGGGGTCACCGTGCTGATCTGGCAGCACGGTTGGCTGACCCAGGTCCTGTTCGGTACCGAGCCCAGTGGCGCGATCACCGCCTGGGTGCCGATCGCGGTCTTCGCCTTCCTTTTTGGACTGTCGATGGACTACGAGCTGTTCATCCTGGCCCGGATGCGTGAGGAGTACGACCGGCACCGGTCCACGACCCGGGCCGTCGTCGACGGCATCTCGTACACGGGTCGGCTGGTCACCTCCGCGAGCCTGATCCTCTTCCTGGCGTTCGTCGCGCTCTCCACGGTGCCGACGGTCGAGGTCCGGATCCTCGCCACCGCGCTGGCGCTCGGGATCGCGATCGATGCGGTGGTGGTCCGGGGCGTGCTGGCTCCGGCCCTGGTGACGCTGCTCGACCGGGCGAACTGGTGGCTGCCGGCACCGCTGGCCAGGCTGCTGCGGACAGCACCGGAGCAGCGTACGGAGCCGGAGCCGGTGTCGACGATCCATCGATGATCTACCGCTCGGCGCAGGGATCGACCGCCCGTCGATGCAAAGATGCACAGCCCAGTAGCAGCCGGTATCGTCCGGGCCTATGGGACAGGAGACCACGAACGCCTCCGATGTCCGGCAGGACTCGACCAGGTACTCCGTGCGCAGCACCCTGCGCGTCCCGGGCCCGGTCGACCGGGCCTTCGCCGTGTTCACGGACCGCCTCGCGGACTGGTGGGTGAAGGAGTACACCTGGTCGGGCCCGCAGAAGCTGGCGAAGATCGGGTTCGAGCCCGGCGTCGGCGGCATGGCGTACGAGATCGGGCCGCACGGCTTCCGCGCCGACTGGGGACGGGTACTGGACTGGCAGCCGCCCCGACGGTTGGTCTTCAACTGGCAGATCGGCCCGGACCGCGCCCCGGTGCCGGACCCGGCGCAGAGCAGCGTCGTCGAGGCCCGATTCGCGCCGCAGGCCGACGGAACCACCCTGGTCGAGGTGGAACACCGCGACTTCGACCGGCACGGCGAGGCCGCCGAGGGCTACCGCGAGGCGCTCACCGCCGGCTGGCACGAACTGCTCTCCCGGTACGCGGCGGCGGTCGAGAGCGGCGACGACGAGGACTGACCGACCCCGCCGGTCAGGTCAGCCGGTCGGCCGGTTCGGCTGGATCAGGTCCAGGTTGTCCCCGGCACTGGTCAGCCACACCTCCACGTCGACCAGGTTCAGCGCCGCCTCGCGGGACTCGCCCGCCTCCAGGGCCGCCTTCAGCCGGTCGGGGAAGTCGTCCGGGGGCGGTGGTGGCGCCGCTCGTTTGTCGAGTCGGCCGACCTGCAACTGGCGGGCGAGTTCGCCGTACTGGCGCCGTAGTCGTCCGGCGAACTCCTCGAGCGGGCCGGCGGCGTCCGCGACCCGGGGCAGTCGGGCCCGCGCGCCACGGTGCAGCCGGGACTCGGCACCGAGGTACATCCGATTCCCGGCGGTCAGCGCGGCCTGCCAGTTCACCGGCGGCAGTTTCGGGTCGTGCCGCTCCATCTGATACTGGAAGAACGAGGCGTCCGCGAGCGCCGACGCCTGACGCGCCTCGGTCAGGGCGTCCTGGCGGGACTCGCGGCCGGTCAGCAGCCGGGTCGCCTCCTGCGCCGCGGCGGCGCTCACCTCCAGGTATCTGGCTATGGCCCGGCGCAGCTCGCCACTGCCGCCCTTGGGCCAGAGCAGCAGCCCGGCGAGCACCCCGACGACGGCCCCGATCGTGACGTCCAGCAGCCGGGCCCCGGCGATCTGCAGGTTGGCCGGGCCAGCCTGGGCGAACACCAGGATGAACAGCACGGTGAAGAGGAACTGCCCCCAGAGCGGCTTGAGGAGCGGACTGACCGCGAACGTCAGCACCATGAACACCGGCAGGGCCACCAGCAGGACCTGTGGGGTCCGGGCCGCCGCCAGCAGCAGGCTGCCGACGGCGGCGCCCAG
The DNA here is from genome assembly GCF_042658085.1 of Plantactinospora solaniradicis. Lineage (NCBI taxonomy): Bacteria > Bacillati > Actinomycetota > Actinomycetes > Micromonosporales > Micromonosporaceae > Plantactinospora > Plantactinospora solaniradicis. The sequence continues at coordinate 68,374 of NZ_JBHSPR010000018.1, forward strand.
CAACGTGCCCAGCAGTACGGGGCGCAGAGCGGTCCGGGTGTCGACTGCCGAGGTCCGCATCAGGGTGAGGATCGCGAGCAGTACCCAGAACCCGTGGTTGAGGTGCAGGAACCCGGCGATCACCCGGGCGGCGCCGAGGGCCAGGGCAACCCGTACCGCTCCCTGTAGGTAGACCGAGCGGGTCGTCAGGTGGTACCTGAACTGCCACCAGTAGAGCGACAACGGGGACCGCCGGGCGTACCAGAACTCGTCCCGGTCCGGCACCTTCGGCGACCGTCCCGGCGGTGGCAGTCCGACGGCGACCCGGGCGGCGATGCCGAACGCCACAGCGGTGTCGGCGACGTGCAGGATCACGGCGTCCAGCCGCAGCCGGGGAATCACCGTGCCGTCCTGCCCGGCCGGTGCCACCGTCGGTCGCTCGTAGATCTCCCTGATCCGGGTCTCCAGTCCCGCCAGCTGCTCCAGCCGGATCGGTGCCGCACCGCCGTGCAGCGTCCGGCCGGCGTCCCGGACGACGTCGGTCACCTGGCACAGCAGGCGGGCCAGCTCATCGTCCTGGAGATCTCCGGCGACGCCACCTACCCGGTTCGCCTGGTCCAGCACCTGCCGAAGCAGCATGTCAGCGTGCCGCAGCGCCCGGTCCCGCGCGGCGGCCGACGCCGGCCGCTGTTCCGGCGGCAGGTTCGGCAACCAGATCCCGTCCAATGCCCGGATCGCGTCCGTCCGCCGGCTGGCCAGCTCGGCCCGGTCCACCGGACCACCTCCCGGCAGTTTGGCCGCCAGGTCCAGGAACCGGGCCATGACGGCGGCCGCCCCGGCCAGCCGCTCCCGGTAGCTGGGCGGCGCCGGATCCGGCCACAGCACCAGTTCCGCCACGACGAGCAGGCCGACGCCCAGCGTCACACCGGCGAGTCGGGACGGCAGCGTCCCCGGCGCGTACGGCGGAAAGGAGGACGCGATGTAGAACAGTTGGAGCCCGGTGGCGAGGCCGAGCGCCCGTGGACCGGCGACTCCGGCGAACGGAACGACGAACCCGACGAGGAGCATCCCGGCCACCGCCGGCCAGGTGTCGATGGCCAGGAACGAACCGGCGGTGACCAGGACCCAGGCCACGGGTAGCACCATGAGCAGCGTTCGAGCCTTCTGGACCGGGCTGCCGGGTAGGTGCGAGATGAAGCCGGTGGCGATCGCGCCGAACAGCGTGTAGAGCCCCAGCAGGGGGTTGTCGAGGACGTACCTGCCGCCGAAGAGTCCGGCGGCGGCGACCAGCGACAGCCGGACGCCACTGCGGAGAACCCGATATCCCGGGTCCCGCCGACGCAGCCCGTTCACGAACCCAATCCTGGTCATGGGTGCCCTCCGCCGCTCCACACCGAGATTGGCCTCTGAACGAGCCAACGGAGATCAGTACGGCAGCGTTACGCGGCACGCCTGGGCCGGCTCAGTACTACGGCTCGCGGACGGAGTGCACCAGGCTGAGATCGGCGGGCAGCCACAGCTGCGGCAGCGCCGCCCAGGCCGCACGGACGGCCACCGGGTCGGCGTACGCGATCGAGGCCAGCCGGTCGACGAGGTCGAGGTCGACCGCCTCGTCCCTGAGGCGCCAGTCGCGCATCGCCGCCCAGAAGTCCCAGGGCAGCATCTCGACCTTGTTGAGTGCGGCGAGGTCCCGCACCACGCTGGCCGCGATGAACCAGACTCCGGAAGCCCCGTCGATACCGAACCGGGCCGGATCGACCCGGCCGGCGCGATACGCCCGCCAGGCCTGGGCAGCGGTCCAGAAGTCCGCCTCCGGTACGTCGTCCGGATCGATCGCCACCTGGCCGAGCTGCACCCGGTCGAGTTGGGCGTCGGTACGGACCCAGCGTCGACCGGACCGGTACTCGGTGATCCAGTGATCGTCCCAGAAGCCGTTGTCCGGGGTCGAGCCCCGGAAGTAGGCGGCGAATCCACACCGTACCCGGGCGGGAATGTGCCGCGCTCGGAGCAGGGCACAATAGAGCACGGCGAAATGTCGGCAGACCCCTGTCATCCGCTGCTCGGGCCGGCGTTCCCCGACGATATCCGCAGACCGGCTCAGGACGATGTCGAGGATTCCGTCGGCCGGCCGGGTGTTCAGTTCGGCCTCCCGTTCCACCCCGGCCGGAACGGGAGGTGTGGCGTCGTACGACCCGCTCCACCCGATGTGCATGATCAGCTCGGCGGTGATCGCCCGCAGGTCACGGGGGTCGGCGGGCAGCCCGGTCAGCAGTTTCGCGTGCCGCGCCACAGTGGTGAATCGGCTGGGGGAAGCATAGAAATCCAGATCCATGCGAGGCAGGCTAGGAAATTCATCCCCGAATTCGCAACATTTACCATGCCTGATGATTTCGCTGGCCGGGGCCGGGTAGAAATTCAATTAGGCCGTCAGCTCGGCGGAGCGAGCGGCGCGGACCGGGCCGAACGCAGGCCGGTGCCGCCGAGATCGGCCCGGCGGCCCGCCGCCGCCCCCTGGTCCAGGCCGCCACCGAGCAGCCGCCGCCGTGCCGCCGTACGCAGCCGGGGATAGGTCTCGGCGAGCCGCTGCTCGACCCGGGCCGAGCGATCGGCCAACACCAGGGCCAGGGAAGGCGCCGACCCGGAGGGCGGGGTCGAGGTGGCCGCCTCCTCCGCCTGGCGCAGCCGGCCGGCGACCGCTCCGGAGAAGCCCGCCAGCCAGGAGCGACGGAACGCCGCCGGATGCTCGCCGAGCGGCACGCGCGCGGCCGACAGCCCGTACGCGGCCTGGACCAGCAGGGAGGTGAACAACACGTCCACCCGCTCCAGGTCACTGCTGAAACCGAACAGGTGCATGACGAACCCGTCGTCCCCGCGTCGGCGCACCGACCGGCAGCGCAGCGCGTCCGCGACCCCGGCCAGCAGACCCGCCTTGTCCAGGGCGTACGGCGAGGGCACGTCGACGATCCGGTCGCCCACCGGATCGGTGCCCGGATCGCGGGCGGCCAACAGCGCACGGTCCACGCCGTACCGGGCGATCAGCTCGGTCGCCTTGGCGGTGAACGCCTCGGCCTCGGCCGCCGTGCAGGCATGATCCTCCGCCTTGGCCAGCAGCTTTCGGATCTTGCTGAGCATCGCGTCGGACATGCACCACAGCTACCACAAGGAAGTGACGGATGCCCCCTGGACAAACCGGATGAGGGACATGCAAAGATGGTCATCGATGAGCAAGGAGACCGGAGCCGCCCTGCCGCCGCGCCGCGGCCGTGAGTTATCCGGCGCGGTGCCGGAGGGTGGCGACGGCGGAGCCGGCGAGGGTCAGCAGGCAGTCCGGCAGTTGCCCGTCGGCGATCGCGGCACCGAACAGCGCGGCGCCGGTGTCGCCGTCGGAGTTCGCGTACGCGCTGACGAACCGGGCCACCCAGCGGGCGTCGTAGCCGGCCTCCTCGATACCCGGGAAGTCGAGCGTCCACGCCCCCTGCGGTACGCCGTCACCGACCATCGTCGCGGCCAGGCACCAGGCGACCTCGTACGCCCCGGCGACGCCGGACCGGTCGACCACCGCATCGAACGTGCCGACCACGGCGTCGCTGTCGCCGGCCAACGCGGAAGTCAGCACCGCGGTGGCGTCATCGAGCGTCTCCTGCGGAACGTCCGTCACGTGCGGAAGGGTATGCCGCCAGGTCAAGCCGTGTCCGACAAACCGCCCGACCAGTACCTATCTCGGATGATAATGACCTCCCTCGACAGGTTGGCATTCGCCCGCAGGCACGGTTCCGGAGCCAGGCACGCTAATGTGCGCAGCGGATCTCCGGGGAGGAAGGACGACCCAATGCTCGTATCACGCGGCCCACGCCGCGCCGCTCTGACCGCCGCCGCCTGTGCCGCGCTGCTGCTTGCCGGCTGCGGTTCGGATGGCGAGGGCGAGGCCGCGCAGCCTCCGCCGACCCAGGTACGCCTCTACGGCACAGACGGCAACATGCAGAACTCCTTCGCCGCAGAGTTCGACCAGAAGACCGGGCTGCTCAAGGGGATGAAGGGCACGACGCCGCTCACCCCGCTGTCCGAGGACTTCAAGGACCGGCTACGGAGGCTGAACCCGAAGCTCTCCGACTTCCTCTACTCCGCCGAGTCGTACGACGCGGTCGCGATCAGCGCGCTCGCCGCCCAGCTCGCCGGCTCGACCGAACCCGCCGAGATCGCGAAGCAGATCATCGGGGTCACCACGGGCGGGGAGCGGTGCGACTCGATCGCGGCCTGCCTGGAACTGGCCCGCGATGGCACGGACATCGCCTACCGGGGGGTCTCGCTCAGCCGGGGCGGGTTCACCGACATCGGCGAGCCGTCGACCGCGAGCTACGCGACCCTGCACTTCGGTAGCGACGAGCAGCTCGACGACGGCAAGACCGAGTTCCTCGGTGCCGGCGACGAGTCGTCCGCCAGCGTGAAGCGGCCGCCCGCCGGCAAGAAGCAGACCAGGGCCGTCGAGGAGAGCAGCGGTGCGCCGCTGAAGCTCGGCGGCCTGCTGCCCCGTACCGGTGACCTGGCGCTGGCCTATCCGCCGATGGCCGCGGGCGTCGCACTGGCGATCGGCGAGCTCAACAGTGCCGGTGGCGTACTCGGCGAGGACGTGGTCTGGGTCGACGGTGACGACGGGACGAACCCGAACACCGCGAAGGCGACCGTGGCGGCGCACGTCGACGCGGGTGTGCACGTCATCATCGGCGCGGGGGCGTCCGGCGTCTCCCGGGCGGTGCTCCCCGACGTGGTGGCCGCCGGTCTGGTGCTCTTCTCCCCGAGCAACACCGACGCCGGGCTCAGCACCGTCGACGACAAGGGGTTGTACTTCCGTACCGCCCCGTCGGACATCCTCCAGGGCCGGGCACTCGCCGACATGATCCTCCGGGACGGGCCGCGCCGGATCGCGCTGGTCGCCCGGAAGGACTCCTACGGCGAGGGCCTGCAGGGCAACGTCCGGGCCGAGTTGGAACGCGCCGGACACGGCTCGGAACAGGTCCGCCTGTTCAGCTACGACCCGCCGCCCGACCCCGACTCGCCGCCGGTCAACTTCACCTCCGGCGCCCAGGAGATCAAGCAGTTCGGCGCGGATGCGGTCCTGATCATCGGTTTCGGCGAGTCGGCGAAGGTCATCGAGGCGCTCGCCGCCGCCGGGGTCAGCCTGCAGGAGTGACACCCGGCCCCGGCCCGGGGCGAAGTGGCACACTTCCGGGAGTCGCCGACGGTGCCGTACCCCTAGCGTTGCTGTCATGCCGGCGGGTTCGCCGGACCACAGCGACACCCGGGGAGGTACGACATGAGTTACGACGGTGATCCCAGTCTGCTGGGTGACGATCTTCCGGAGCAGGAGCTACCCGGGGTCGACGAGCAGCAGGACTTCGGGCCGGCGTTGGACATCGGTACGGATCCACTCTCGCCCGAGCAGCTCGAGCTGTACGAGCCGCCTCCGGTCACGTCCGTCGTCACGACCTACGCCGACGGCACGACCGAGGTGGCCAGCGACATCGACGGCGACGGCTACGCCGACATGTTGCAGTTCGACGTGAACGGCGACCGGGTGGCCGACGTCACCTACCAGGACACCGACTGGGACGGCCGGCTGGACACCGTCGAGCGGGACTCCAACCTGGACGGTCGGGTCGACCAGGTGATGGAGGACGCGAACTCGGACGGCCGGATCGACTCGATCGTCACCGACACGAACCGCGACGGCACCGTGGACCAGGTGGTCGCCGACGCCGACTTCGACGGCCGGACGGACACCTGGCTGACCGACGACGACCACGACGGGCACCCGGACCAGATCAGGACGGACCTCGACGAGGACGGCAAGGCGGACCAGCTTCTGGTGGACACCGACCACGACGGAACGGTGGACCAGGCCAACTACCACGACCGGGACACCAACCCGTACGTCACGAACTGATTGCCGGTCCGCACGCCACGAACTGATTGCCGGTCCGCACGCCACGAACTGATTGCCGGGCCTCCGGGCCCGGCTTTGCCCGTCCGCCGAATACGCCACTGATCCGACATTCCTCCCCATCGACGGCGTGGTTCGATCCGTCCGACCCCGGCCCCGGCATGTTCGGGGCCGCGCCGGGGTAGTGGGGGATGGCACAGTCAGGTATTCGTGTCCGGGAAGCTCCCGTGGGCGTCGGGGCGGCACGGAGATCGAGTGTTCCGGCGTGGCCAGTACTTCAGCTGACGGAAGGGCAACAGATGAGCGAGTCGCAGGAGACCGTCGACACGCGCGGTGACGAACGGATCGAACTGCTCCGGGCGGATACCAACCAGGACGGCAAGACCGATGTCTGGGTGGTGGACACCGACGGTGACGGCAAGGCCGACCTCTTCCAGTTCGACACCGACGGTGACGGCAAGGTGGACATCACGATGGTCGACTCCAACGAGGATGGCACGCCGGACGAGGTCGTGGACGGCGACGGCGGGCACCCGCCCCTCACCTGACCCGCGCCGCCGAGTCGACCCTGAGGTGCTCGGCGGTCATCCTGGCGGACCGGTCGAACGACGTGACGGCGGCTTTTCGGGTGCGACCCCGGAGAGCCGCCGCCGTCGTGGTGGCCCGGTCGGAAGAGCGTTGTCGCTGGTCCGGGCGGGTGCGCCCCGCCCTGCGGAGGCGGAATGGGCCCAGTTTCCCGACCCGCAATGCCATCCCATAACAAATTGATCTCGATTGCGTCTGCAACGGATCACGAAGTCGCCTGTCCGACGAATCACAGCCCGGCACGCCAACCTTTCGCTCACCCTCGGGCGCTTCGCCAGCCAGAAGGGGCGACGACCGACGCCGCCCTCATCGCCATGGGGGAGACACAGAACGATGAGGCTGGTGTTGCGGCGCGCCCGAGGGGCGAAGAGCCTGCTCCTCGCGGCAACCGGGGCGACCCTGATCGCCACCGCCCTGCTCACCGGGCTCGCGGGCTACAGCCGAGAGGTGGTCGACTCCGGCGCGCAGAGCGCGGTCGCCTCCGCCTCCCAGGAGGAGCGGTCGATCCTGGTACGCGGCACCGCCGGCGGATCACGGGACGAGCTGACGAAGCGGGACGAGGCGGTACGGACCCGGTTCGCCGACGGCTTCGACGGAGTTCCCGCCACCGTCGTCGGAGCCGGGTACGCCGCCGGCCGGCAGCTCTCCGGCCGGACCGGCGACGCTGTTCCGGACGCCCAGGGCGTGGTCTTCGCCTCGGTCGTGTTCCTCGACGAACTCGACGAACACGCCCAGCTCACCTCCGGCGAATGGCCGCGTCCGGGTGGCCGGCCGATGCAGACCGCACTCGCCGAGCCGGTCGCGAAGATCCTCGGCGTACGGGTCGGCGACCGGATCCCGATCACCGACCGGGTCACCGACCGGGTCGCCGAGGTGACGGTGGCGGGCGTCTGGAAGCCCCGCGACGTGCGGGACGCGTACTGGCGGCTCGTTCCCGACGTGCTGACGGGGGTCGGGGCGGGGTCCGCTACCTACGGTCCGCTGGTCCTCGACCGGGCCGACTTCCTGAGCGGTTTCGTCGCCAACTCGTCCGCCGCCTGGCTGGTGGAGCCCGACCTGACCGGGGCGTCCATGACCGCGCTGACCCGGTTGGGCGAGGCGGCCAGCGAGGCCAGCGCCACCCTGCCGGCGGAGACCGGCCTCGGCAGATCCGGCCTGGTCACCACCCAGCTCGACGAGTTGGTGCAGCGGCTCGAACGCGCCGATCTGGTCGGCCGGTCGGCCCTGGTCACCCCGATGCTGCTCGTCGTGGTGCTCGGCGGGTACGCGCTGCTGCTGGTGGCACTGCTGCTCACCGAGCAGCGCCGTGGGGAGACGGCACTGCTCCGGGCCCGGGGCGCCGGGCGTGGACAGGTCGCCGGGCTGGCCGCCCGGGAGGCACTGCTCGTCGTCCTGCCGGCCGCGGTGATCTCGCCGGTGCTCGCCACCGAGGTGGTCCGGCTCGCCGACCGTACGCCGATGCTGGCCGCTGCCGCGCTGCACCTCCGCCCCCAGGTCGACACGCTGAGCTGGCTGGTCGCCGCGGTGGCGGCGGTGGGCTGCGCGCTGGCGATGCTCGGCCCGGCGCTACGGCAGGGTGACAGCTACGTCAGCGAGATGGCCAGCCGGTCCCGCCCGAGCCGTCGGACGGTCGCCCAGCGGGCCGGTGTCGACCTGGCGCTGATCGTCCTGGCGGTTCTGGGCTGGCTGCAACTGCGGCAGTACTCCTCACCACTCGCCGGTGCCGGCACCAACACCCTCGGCATCGACCCGCTGCTGGCGGCGACCCCGACGGTCGGCGTACTCGCCGGCGCGGTCCTCGCGCTGCGCGGGCTGCCGCCGATGGCCCGGCTGGCCGAGCGGTACGTCGACCGCAGGTCCTGGACCGGCACCATGCTCGGCATGTGGCAGGCCGGTCGCCGGCCGCACGCCGGCCCGGTACTCCTGCTCGCCCTGGCGGTGGCGGTGAGCACCCTCGCCTGGTGCCTGGCCGCCACCTCGGAACGGTCCCTGACCGACCAGGCCAACCACCAGGTCGGCGCCGACCTGCGGCTGGTCGAGGCGAGTCGCGAGGCACCACCGGCCCGGGCGGGGCAGCTCGCCGGGCTGCCGGGGACGCCTCAGGTGCTGCCGGCCTGGCGGGACAGCCCTCGGCTCGGCGTGGAGGGGGTTCCGGGCTCGATGATCGCCCTCGACGCCGCCCAGGCCAGCCAGGTCGTCCAGCTCCGCGACGATCTGGTCGACGGCAACCCGACCGCGCTCTTCGACGACATGACGGCGGACCGGATCACCGCGCCGTTGACCGAACTGCCGGCCGGGACCCGGCGGCTGACCGGTCGGATCACCACCACCAACTTCGGGGAGTACGCACCATCCGCGGTACGCACCAGCGCGGTCTTCGTCGAACCGGGCGGCGGCCACCGCCGGGTCGCCCTCGGCGCCACCAGCGACGGTAAGGCGCTGCGGTTCGACGTGGAGCTGACCGGAGTAACCGCCCCGGCCCGGCTGTCCGGCTTCCTGGTGGACACCCTCGGACCACCCGGACACGGCGTCGACTGGCGCCTGGCCGACCTGCGTGCCGCGCCCGCCCAGGGCGCCGGTACGGCCGTATCCCTCGGCGACGGCGGACAGTGGCGGGCGGTCGACCGGGCCCGAACCGGCCCGCCGATACCGCTGCGCGACGATGCCCTGGCGGTCCGCTACGAGTTCCCCTTGGGGAACGGCCGGTTCTTCGCGAGCAACTCCCCGATCCAGTTCGCCGTCGCCCGGGTGCCGGCGAACGGCAAGGTGCCGATCGTGGCCACCCCCGAGGCGTTGTCGGCGCTCCGCCTGGAGGTCGGCCAGGGCACCCGGCTGGTGCTCGCCGGTGCCAGCGTGGACGTCACCGTCACCGGCACCGTCGGCGCCGTTCCCGGCGTTCCGGAGGCGGCGGCGCTGCTGGTCGACCTTCCCTCGCTCAGCACCCAACTGTTCCACCAGTACGGCATCGTCCCGGCCACGCAGGAATGGTGGCTGAACACCAGCCCCGGCGGGCACGAGGCGACGGCCGAGGCTGCGGCGGCACTCGGTGGTCTACAGGTCGCCGACCGGGAGGCGATCGCCGGCCGATCCGGCAGCGACCCGTACGGGGTCGGTGCCCGGGCCGCCCTGTTCGCGGCGGCACTCGGCGCGCTCCTGCTCGCCGCGGTCGGCATCACGGTGGATGTCCGGGCCACCGCCCGGCGTCGGGTCAACGAACTGGCCGTGCTGCACACTCTCGGCGCCGGCCCCCGGCTGCTGGCCCGGTCCCTGATCGTCGAGCAGGGATTCCTCGCCAGCATCGGTGTGCTCGTAGGCCTGGGCGTGGGCATCGCCGTCGCGGCCACCATGGCACCGCTGGTCATCCTCACCCCGTCGGCGGAGCGGCCGGTTCCGGTACCGCTGCTGGACATCACCTGGCTGCCGATCGGCGGGACCGCCGTACTGCTGCTCCTGGTCGCCCTCGGGCTGAGCGGCCTGACCGCCGCCACCATGCGGCACCGGCTGACGGCGGCCCAACTCCGAATCGGGGAGGACCGGTGAGCCCAGTCGCGAACGAAAGGCCAGACCAGATGAGCCCGGGGAACGGGAAGGGTGGACCGGTGACGGAACGGGGCGGCGGGTTCTCGGCACGGCTGCCCGGGCCACTGCGCCGGGCCCGCATATTCGCCGGGTACCTCGGCCTGCTGGGCCTGCTCGGTCTGGTCGCGGCGCTGCTGGTCACCGGCGCACCACGGTTGGCCAACGAGTTCGCCGACGAGGGGCTGCGGAACGACGTCGCCGCGCTGCCGTACCAGGTGCGCGACCTCACCTACGTGATACGTCCGCGCATGATGCAGGCGCCCGACGCCGGTAACGGGGCGGCAGCGCTCGACCGGTACCGGGAACGGTTGCCCGCGCCGCTACCGACGCTGATCGACCAGCAGTGGTTCGCCGCCCAGGTCGGCCCGGAGGGGGTGAGCCTCTCGGGCGACAAGCCGCCGTTCAACGGCAGCTGCCGTCCGGTCCTGTCGCTGCGGACGCAGCCCGGCGCCGAGCGCGAGGTCAGAATGGTGCAGGGGCGGTGGCCCGCCTCCAAGGGCAGCGACACGGTCGAGGCGGTGGTCTCCTCGGAGGCGTCTTCCGTGATCGGACTGCCGGTCGGCACCGTCTTCAGGATGGCCGGCAGCACCGGCGTCGCCACCGGCAGAGGATGGATCACGGTCAAGATCGTCGGGGTGTACGAGCCGCTCGACCCGACCGCGCCGACCTGGGACGCGATCCGGCTCGCGGAGACGGTGTGCCAGAACCCCATGGACGGCAACACCGACAAGATCCCGCTGCTGACCGACGTCGCCGGGCTGAACGCCGCCGGTGCGCAGGTAGGGGCGTTGACCTTCGAGTGGCGCTACCGGGTCGCCACCGAGCAGTTGACGACGTCGACCATCCCTCCGTTGATGACCGCGATCGCGTCCACCCGCCGTACGCCTCCGGAGACCGGGCTGGTCCTGACCACCGGGTTGGACAGCTCGCTGGCCCGGTTCGACACGCAGCTCCGCGCGGTCCGGGCGCTGCTGGCCGTGGTGCAGGCCGGCATCCTGGCCACCCTGCTCGGGTTGGTGACGCTCGCCGCCGGGCTCGCCGTCGAGCGCCGCCGGGAGGAGTTCACCCTGCTCCGGGCGCGCGGCGCCACCATCTCGGAGATCGGCGCCCGGACCCTGCGCGAGACGGTCGTCGTCCTGCCGGCCGCCGTCCTGGGCGGTTGGCTGCTCGGCATGCTGGTACCCGGCCGCCCGGCCGGGGCCGAGCCGCTGGGCGTGGCGCTGGTGGTCGCCGGCACCACGCTGGCGATCCCCCTGCTGGCGATGGCCCGACAGCGCCGGACGACCTTCATCAGCCGACGTCGGGACCTGGTGCGGCATCGTTCGTCGATCCGGCGGCTCACCGCAGAGCTGCTGCTCCTGCTCCTCGCGGTGCTCGGCGTCGTACTGCTGCAACGGCGTGGGCTGAGTCAGGCCAGTGGGGTCGACCCGTACCTGGTCTCCGTGCCGGTGCTGCTGGCCGTCACCGCCGCGCTGATCGCCCTGCGGCTCGTTCCCTGGCCACTGCGTCAGGTCGGGCGTCTCGCCGCCCGGGCCCGGGCCGCCGTGCCGTTCATCGGCCTGGCCCGCGCCGGGCGCGGTGCACCGGTCTCCGTCGGTCCGCTCGCCGTACTCGTCATCGCGATCGCGACCGGTGTCTTCACCAGCGTCGTGACCAGCACCATCAGCGAGACCCGGGACCTGGTCAGCGACCAGGAGGTCGCCGCCGACGCCCGGGTGACCGCGTCGTACACCACGGCGGCGACCGCGCAACGGTTGGCCGGGCTCCCCGGGGTCACCGCGGTCAGCCCGCTCGCGGTCGGCGTCGGTCAACCGCTGCTCTCCCGTACCCCGACCGGTATCGGGGGCCGGGATCTCGGCCAGGCCCAGATCATCGTCGTCGACGGTCCGACGTTCGCCCGGGTGCTCGCCCAGAGCGGTGTCGAGTACACCCTTCCGCCCGAGCTGACCCGGTCGGGCCGGATCGACGGCCCGGTCCCGGCGATCGTGTCGCCGGACGTCGCCGCCGCCGTCGGTACCGACGCCGTGACCGAGGTACAGGGTCGCCGGTACCAGTTCACCGTGGGCACGGTCGCGTCCCGCTTCCCGGGGCTGGACGTCGACGCCCGCCGGTTCGTGGTACTGCCCTGGCAGTCGCTGCCGATCCCGGACTTCCAGCCGATCGCCCCCAACCAGTTCCTCGTCGCCGGGAAGGACCTGCCCACCGACGCGCTGCGGGACACCGCCGCCGCCGGTGCCAAGGACTACCTGGCGAAGATCCTGGGGACACCGGCCGATTCGGTACGGCCGGTGTCGCCGGCCGTGGTGACCACCTGGCAGGCACATCGGCAGACCCTCGAACAGAGCGGGGTCAACCGGCTGCTCAGCTTCACCTTCTCCGCCGGAGTCGCCGGGGCGACCATCCTGGCGCTGCTCGCGGTCGGGTTCGCCGTACTCGCCGAGGCGCCGGGGCGGGGCCGGATGCTCTCCCGGCTGCGCACCATGGGCCTGTCCGGACGACAGGGTCGTGGGCTGCTGGTCTACGAGCTGGTGCCACTGCTCGGGGTCGCCGTGATCGCCGGTGGACTCGTCGGGGTCGCGCTGCCGCGACTGCTCGGGCCCGCCCTCGGGCTGTCCGGCTTCACCGGCGGGATTCCCGCGCAGACCCATCTCGATCCGTACCTGATCCTCGGCGTACCACTGCTCGTACTAGCCGCCCTGGCCGCCGCCCTGGGCATCGAAAACGTGATCAACCGTCGGATGCGCCTCGGCGAGGTACTCCGACTCGGAGAGGAGAGCTGATGGCCAGCCCGACAACCAGCGCCGGCGTACCGGACCTCGCCGTACTCCAGCGGCGGGCCGCGGAGCGCGCGGCGGCCCGGGCCGGCGGCGAGGACCGGCTCCGTGGACACATCGTCTGCGACGGCCTGGTCCGGATCTTCAAGACCGAGGGCGTCGAGGTGGTCGCCCTACAGGGACTCGACCTGGTGGTCGACCGGGGTGAGTTGCTCGCCATCGTCGGCGCCTCCGGATCCGGCAAGTCCACCGTGCTCAACATCCTCTCCGGGCTGGACGTGCCGACCGCCGGCATCGCCCGGGTCGCCGACTTCGACCTGCTCACGATGTCCCCGAAGCGCCGGCTCCAGTACCGCCGGCGCACCGTCGGCTTCGTCTGGCAGCAGACCGCCCGCAACCTGCTGCCGTACCTGACCGCCCGGGAGAACGTGGAGCTGCCGATGCGGCTGGCGCGCGGCCCGCGCGGCCGGGCGGCCGCGCGCCGAGCCACGGAACTGCTGGAGATGGTGGGCGTCGGCTACTGCGCCGACCGTCGCCCGGACCAGATGAGCGGCGGCGAGCAGCAGCGCTGCGCGGTGGCGGTCGCGGTGGCCAACGACCCCGAGGTGCTCTTCGCCGACGAGCCGACCGGTGAGCTGGACGAGGCGACCGCCGCCGACGTCTTCGGTGCGTTGCGCACCATCAACGCCGAACTGGGCGTCACCATCGTGGTGGTGACCCACGACCACGCCGTGGCATCACAGGTCCGCCGGACGGTCGCGATCCGCGACGGCCGGACCTCCTCGGAGGTACGCCGCTCCACCCGGCTCGGCGCGGACGGGGTCGAGGAACTGGTCACCGAGGAGTACGCCCTGCTCGACCGGTCGGGCCGGATGCAGCTCCCGGCCGCCTTCGTGGACGCGCTGAGCCTGCGCGACCGGGTGAAGCTCAACCTGGAACCCGATCACGTCGAGGTCCGCCCCGGCGCCGGTACGGAGCCGGGCAAGTGACCGGCGAACGGGGACGACGCCGGCAGGGCTCCCTGCCGAACGGGGAAGGACGGAACATGGCCGAGGAGGAACGTCCGGTGGGCGCGCAGGGGTGGTCGTCGACCAACGGGGGGCGACCGGTCGGCGAGGAGCTGCTCCGGGTCGAGGGGGTCGGCCGGGACTACCGCGCCGGGGACCGGGTGGTGCACGCGGTCCGGGATGTCTCCTTCACCGCCCGCCGGGGCGAACTGGTCGCGGTCCGGGGCCGGTCCGGGGCCGGCAAGACCACCCTGCTGAACCTGATCGGCGGGCTGGACCGGCCCACCAGCGGACGGATCCACGTGGCGGGTCACGAGGTCACCGCCGCCGGTGCCCGGGAGCTGCTGGAGCTTCGCCGGTCCACCATCGGGTTCGTCTTCCAGTCCTTTGGACTGATCCCGATCCTCTCGGCGGCCGAGAACGTGGGCGTGCCGCTGCGGCTCGCCAAGCGGCCCCGGGCCGAGCGGGAGGAGCGGGTGACCATGCTGCTGGAACTTGTCGGTCTGGGCGCCCAGACGGCTCAGCGGCCGTACGAGTTGTCCGGTGGCCAGCAGCAGCGGGTCGCGGTGGCCCGAGCCCTGGCCAACGATCCGGCGCTGCTCATCGCCGACGAGCCGACGGGGCAGCTGGACTCGGAGACCGGGCGTTCGATCATGGACCTGCTCCGTGCCCTGGTGCACGCCCGGGGCATGACGGCGCTGGTCGCCACCCATGACCCGACCCTGATCGACCTGGCCGACCGGGTACTGACCCTGCGGGACGGCCGGTTGGTGGACGGGGCGGGACAGGACGGGACGGCGTTGACGGCCGCGCTGGGCTGACCGGCCGGCCGGCCGGCACCCATTCCGGACGGGGCCGTTAGTCGTTACATGACTCAGGGGTGGGTTTCGTACGATCGTACGAAACCCACCCCTGGGTCGACGTTCGAGTTGCGAGTCGCGTCTCAGTCGCCCTGGCGCTGCTGGGGTATCTGCCCCTGCAGCAGGGCGCGAACCTCCGACTCGCGGTAACGGCGGTGCCCGCCCAACGTCCGAATAGCGCTGAGCTTCCCCGCCTTCGCCCACCGGGTCACGGTCTTCGGGTCGACACGGAACATCGACGCGACCTCTGCCGGCGTGAGTAGCGGCTCAGGTTCATGCGTACGCGATGCCATCGGTCACTCCTCCACAGGTGCCTATAGACATCGGCCGGGGTCCCGCCGGCCGACGCGTCTCCCATGGTCCGGCTAGTCCCCGATGTCCGACATGGGCCGAACGGCCGAAGGTCCTTGGATGGACGGATGAACAATGACCGATATATGGCCCTTTTTTATGCCAGAAAAAGACTTAACCGGACGGCCGATTGCCCCTCGTGACGCTGATATTACGAGCGGCACTCACCTGTTCGCGCTCCCAATGGGCTTTGAGCCGCATTGTTCGCTAATTGCAACGCTCCAGTAACTGAACCGCACGCCAGCGCGCAACGAGCTTCTCGTAGGCCTCGGTCGCGGCCTCCGTGTCGCCCCGGGACAACCCGGCGAGCCCCGCGGCGACCAGTTCCGGCGAGTCGTCCGCGGTCAGCGCGTCGTCCGAGAGCAGGTGGACCAGCCCGCCGTAGTCGAGTTCCACCACCGAGCGCGGATGGAACTCCTCCAACCACCGGGCCCCCTCCTCGACGGCCTCGGTGATCGGCGCGTCCCCCACCGACTTGCGCAACACCGACAGGCCCCGGGACGCTCGCCGCCGGGCCTTGGAGATCTCGGTGCGGTAGCGGAGCACCCGCCGGTCCGGCCGGGTGGTCAGGTCGCGCTCCTCCGGGTCGACGAAGACGAACCAGCGCAGCGGCACACCCCAGGTGGCGATCTGCTCGTGCAGCCGGGGCACGCCGTGCTCCAACACCCGGGCACCGCTGCGCCAGTCCTCCACCACGGCCTTCGCCTGTCCGGCGAGGACCGGCGGCACGAACGCGTCGGCCAGCACCGGAGGTACGCCGTCCCGGGCGCTCAGCGCCGCCTCCGCGACCCGGACCCGAAGGTTCCAGGGGCAGACCAACAACGTGTCGTCGGCCTCCAGGACGTACGCCTCCTCGGGCAGGTCCGGCAGCCTGGTCCAGCCCGCGCCCAGCGCCTCGATCACCGCCGTTCGCTGGCGTACCGGCCCCTCCAACGGGGCCACTGCCCGGCCTTCCTTGACGTACCGGCGCCAGAAGATCTGCCGATCACGGTCGAAGGCGGTCAACGGCTCGTACACGCGCAGGTAGGAAGCGAAGAGCGACGGCACGGCGCGATCCTCCCACGAAACGGAACTCCGTCGCCCCGCGCATCTGCAATCGGACTTCCGCGCGCCGGGCCCGATCCACTCCGGTTGCGATCACGATTAGGCTCGCAGCAGGCCGGCAACATCCCCCGCCGGCACCGGGAGGCCCCCCTCCCCACACATCCCACGAGGATGTCCACCTTCATCGGGAGCGACCATGGACGTATTCGCCAGCACCGAAGGCCCGGAATCCGACGGCCACGAGCAGGTCGTGTTCTGCCAGGACAAGCAGACCGGGCTCAAGGCGATCATCGCCATCTACTCGACCGCGCTCGGCCCCGGCCTCGGCGGCACCCGGTTCTACCCGTACGCCACCGAGGCGGAGGCGCTGCACGACGTGCTCGACCTGTCGCGCGGGATGGCGTACAAGAACGCGCTGGCCGGCCTCGACCTCGGCGGCGGCAAGGCTGTCATCTGGGGCGACCCGGAGCAGATCAAGACCGAGCCCCTGCTGCGGGCCTACGGCCGCTTCGTCGAGTCGCTGGGCGGCCGCTACTACACCGCCTGCGACGTCGGCACCTACGTCGCCGACATGGACGTCGTCGCCCGGGAGACCCGCTACGTGACCGGGCGCAGCGTCGAGCACGGCGGTGCCGGGGACTCGTCCGTGCTGACCGCCTGGGGCGTCTTCCAGGGCATGCGGGCCGCCGCCGAGCACGCCTGGGGCTCCCCGACGCTGGCCGGCCGGCGGGTCGGTGTCGCCGGGCTGGGCAAGGTCGGCAAGCACCTGATCGGCCACCTGGTCGACGACGGCGCCTCGGTGGTCGCGACCGACGTGAACGAGGCCGCCCTGGCCTGGGTCCGGCAGGCCTACCCGCAGGTCGACGTGGTCTCCGACACCACCGCCCTGATCAGCTCCGACATCGACGTGTACGCGCCCTGCGCCCTGGGCGGCGCCCTGGACGACACCACGGTGCCCGCGCTGCGCGCCTCGGTCGTCGTCGGCGCGGCGAACAACCAGCTCGCCCATCCCGGCATCGAGAAGGTGCTGGCCGACCGGGGCATCCTCTACGCACCCGACTACGTGGTGAACGCGGGCGGTGTGATCCAGGTCGCCGACGAGATCGAGGGCTTCAACTTCGAGCGGGCCAAGCTGCGGGCGACCCGGATCTACGACACCACGCGGCAGATCCTCCGGCTGGCCGACGCCGAGGGGGTCCCACCGGCCGTCGCCGCCGACCGCCTGGCCGAGCGCCGGATGGCCGAGGTCGGGCGCCTCCGCACCATCCACCTCCGCTGACGTGTAAGGAAGGGCCCCCTCTTATCGCTTTTTGTAGAGGAAGGGGCCCTTCTTAACCGCTCGTCCCAGTAGACGTCACGGCCAGGCTGGGTGAGCGCTCCTTACTGAGTAGTATGGGACCTCTGGCCGATGTCCGCGCGACGCGCGGGCACGGACGGTGGTAACCCGAGGTGCCGAACCTGGGCATCCCCATGTACCGTAAGAGCCACGAGAGATGCCTGACGTCATCGGGGCCCGCCTTCGGGCTGCCCCGAATTCTGTGCGAGGGGGTCGAGCCATGGGGCGCGGCCGTGCTAAGGCCAAGCAGACAAAGGTGGCCCGGGAGTTGAAGTACCACTCCCCGAACACCGACCTCGCCGCCTTGCAGCGAGAACTCGGCGGCGGCCGGAAGTCGGATCACGTCGTAGACGACGACTACAAAGAGTTTGTCGACGACGATGACGAGGATCACGACGCGGACGACGACCCGGGCAACTGGGCGCCGACCCGCTGACCTCTGGTCACATCTGAGCACGCGGTAACACCGCGTGCTCACGCGTGTCCGAGTGAGTGCGGAAGCCGTACCGCCGATCGAACGTACTGGTAAGGACCTGCCACGCCTCGGAGCTCGACTCCGGTGCCAGTGGCAGGTCCTTTACCGCCGACCGGTCGATCGGGACGCCGCGGGACGCCAGACCTGATCGGGGACGCCGACCTCAGCGAGGGCGGTTGTTCCAGTTGTAGAAGGTCGGGATGTTCTCGAAGTGGTTCCAGGCGCACACGGCGCTCGTGCCGTCCTCCGCGCCGGCCACCTCGGCCCGGAGGCGTCGGGCCTCCGCCGCCTCCTGGAGCAGCGTGGTGAGACCAGCCCGAGCACCCTGGACCCGTACGGCCACCAGGTCGTCCGGACCCGCCTCGACGTGCTCAGGCGGGCGTTGGCTCGTGATCTCGGGCATGGTCCAACACTCCCTCTAGTAGACGGATCTTGCTGTTGCGGCAGTGGTTGGTCTCCGTACCGTCGAACCGCCCGTGCTCGAAGTAGCGGTTGGCGGCGTGCCCACCCCCGCAGAACCCGAAGTACGGGCAACGGGACCGGCAGGCCTCCACCCCGGCCAGGAACTCGGCCACCCACGGCGTGTCCACGGCCGCGGTGGCGAGGATGTCCGCCAGCGGGGTCTGAAGGACGTTACCGCTGGTGAAGTCGCCGTATTCCGAATCGGAGAAGCCGGCCAGTTCCGGAGAGAGCAGGACCACCGAGCCGTCGTACCCGATGGTCGGGATGGGATCGAGGTGCCGGGGCAGTACGTCGTCCTCGGCACCGTCCAGCACGGCCGCGGCGTACCGCAGCGACCACTCGACCTCGCGCAGGTGGATCCGGGGGTCCCGACGCCAGGCGGCGACCAGCTCCGCCCAGAAGCCGCTCACCACCGCGGCGGGGTGGGCGTTGAGTCGGGTGTTGACCCCCTCCGTCTCCTCGATGTTGATGCCCAGCACGTCGCACCCGAGATCGAGAAAGTAGTCGTAGAGCTCGGTGGCGAGCCCCGGCTCCGGTCGGCTCACCACGCACAGCGCGGAGAAGGTGACGTCGTTGCGGCGAAGCGCCTCGACACCGGCCATGATCCGGTCGTACGACGGCCGACCGCCCCTGGTCACCCGCTCCCCGTTGCGTTCCCGGGGCCCGTCGACGCTGACGCTGACCCGGATCCGGTGCTCGGCGAAGAACTCGCACCAGGCGTCGTCGATCAAGGTCGCGTTGGTCTGCACGTGGTGCTCGACGCGGTCGTCGAACGGCGCCAGCAGGGCCGCCAGGTGCTCCCGTCCGGCCGCCAGCGGCTCACCGCCGTGCCAGACCACCGAGAACCGCCCGTGCCGGGCCCAGTCGTTCACCGGGTCGGCCACGGCGGCCGCCACCGGCACCGGCATCCGGCGGTCCGCCGACCGTAGCGGGAGATAGCAGTACGCGCAGTCGAGGTTGCACAGCGTCGTCGGCTGCATGACCACGTAGCTGGGGACCGAAGCGATCCCCCGCATTCCGGAGAACTCCTGTCGCCGGACAGCCATCGGCCCCTCCTCCCCGCGTCTGAGGTGCCCCTCAGGCTAGGTGGCGGTGGCCACTCTGGTGAAGTCCTGACCAGGTATGCCGTGAATCACGGGCATAGATCGCGGATGCGGGTTTTGGCATTCTTGTTGTGGTCGGCCCGAAATCGCTCCCCGGCCAACCTTGATCACTCGCCGGTTCAGCCCCGGGTGTGCTGCCCGATCATGTGCACCTCGCCGGTGCCCTCGATGATCTCGCCGGCCTGCCAGGCCTCGACACCGCGCCCGGTCAGGCAGGCCAGGGCCCGATCGGCGTCCTCGGCGGACA
Organism: Plantactinospora solaniradicis; assembly: GCF_042658085.1. Taxonomy (NCBI): domain Bacteria; kingdom Bacillati; phylum Actinomycetota; class Actinomycetes; order Micromonosporales; family Micromonosporaceae; genus Plantactinospora; species Plantactinospora solaniradicis. The sequence continues at coordinate 88,114 of NZ_JBHSPR010000018.1, forward strand.
CGATGGCGAACATCCCGACACCCATGTTGAAGGTGGACTCCATGTCCGGGTCCTCGATCCGGCCCTTCGACTGCACCAGATCGAAGATCGGCTGAGGCTTCCAGCTCGCCCGGTTGACCACCGCGTCGACGTTGTCGGGCAGCACCCGGACCAGGTTGCCGGGAATGCCGCCGCCGGTGATGTGCGCCAGGGCCCGCACGTCGGCCTCGGCGATCAGCTTGAGGCAGTCCTGCGCGTAGATCTTGGTCGGGGTGAGCAGCTCCTCGCCGAGGGTCCGCTGCCGGCCGAAGTCCTCGATCACGGTGTCCAGCCGCATCCGGCCCGCCCCGAGCAGCACGTGCCGGACCAGGGAGTAGCCGTTCGAGTGCAGACCGGACGAGCCCATGGCGATCACCACGTCGCCGATCTCGACCCGCTCCGGCCGGAGGATCTCGCTCTCCTCCACCACACCGACACCGGTCGCCGAGACGTCGTACTCGTCCGGACGCAGCACGCCCGGGTGCTCGGCCGTCTCGCCGCCGAGCAGCGCGCAGCCGGCGTACCGGCAGCCGTCGGCGATGCCGGCGCCGATCTCGGCCACCTTGTCCGGGACGACCTCGCCGCAGGCGATGTAGTCGAGCAGGAACAGCGGCTCCGCGCCACAGGCGACCAGGTCGTCGACGACCATCGCGACCAGGTCGATCCCGACCGTGTCGTGGATGTCCATCTGCTGCGCGATGACCAGCTTCGTACCCACCCCGTCGGTGGACGAGGCCAGGATCGGGTTCTTGTACTTCTGCACGTCGAGCCGGAACAGGCCGGCGAACCCGCCGATGTCGCCCATCACCTCGGGACGCCGGGTGCTCTTGACCTTGGGGCGGAGCAGTTCGACCGCGCGGTCACCGGCGTGGATCGAGACGCCGGCATCCGCGTACGACACGGTGCGTTTGCGGCCGGACCGGCCCATCCCCGCCGTCCAGGGCTGATGGGTCCCACCCGGGCCGCTTCCTGCACCACTGCGCTCGGTCACGTGCGTCACGGTTCTCCCCTTAGTGGTTCTCGCGGCTGGCCGCGTCGGTAGCGGTCGAGGATCACTCGACTGTCGTACTGCCTGGCCGGATTTTCCCAGCCAGGCCGGTCCTGGTCGCCGGCCGAAACTCGTAAGCCGCGCCCGGCCTGGTGCCTACGCGTGCGACGGCACCTCACCGCCGCTCGAACTGCTCACGAACGGTTGACCACCCGGACCGCGGGACACGGACGCGGCCCCACGGTCGCGATCCACCTCCCCCGGGCCGGCGGCGGCAACCCGACGGTCCACTCCTTCGAGTACGTGCTTGCCGATCAGGTTCCCGGCAGGCAGGTCGATCGGGTACTCCCCGTCGAAACAGGCCCGGCAGAGTCGGGTCTTCGGCTGCTCGGTGGCCGCGATGAGGCCGGCCAGGGAGACGTACCCGAGGCTGTCGGCCCCGATCGAGCGCCGGATGCCCTCGTTGTCCAACCCGTTGGCGAGCAGTTCCGCCCGGGTGGCGAAGTCGATGCCGTAGAAACAGGGCCAGTTGACCGGCGGCGAGGAGATGCGTACGTGCACCTCCAGCGCGCCGGCCTCACGCAGCATCCGGACGATCGCCCGCTGCGTGTTGCCCCGCACGATGGAGTCGTCGACCACGACCACCCGCTTGCCCCGGACGTTCTCCCGGAGCGGGTTGAGCTTGAGTCGGATACCGAGCTGACGGAGGGTCTGCGACGGCTGGATGAAGGTGCGCCCGACGTACGGGTTCTTCATCAGGCCGGCGCCGTAGGTGATGCCGGACTCCTCCGCGTAGCCGATCGCGGCGGGAGTGCCGGATTCCGGAACCGGGATCACCAGGTCGGCCTCGACCGGGTGCTCACGGGCGAGCTGCCGTCCGATGCCGACCCGGGCGGCGTAGACGTTGCGGCCCGCGATCGTGGTGTCCGGCCGGGCTATGTAGACGTACTCGAAGAGGCAGCCCTTCGGCTCCGGCGCGGCGAACCGGGCCGAACGGAGCCCGTGCTCGTCGATGGCGATCAGCTCACCGGGCTCGACCTCCCGGACCACGCTCGCCCCGACGATGTCCAGGGCGGCGGTCTCACTGGCCACCACCCAGCCGCGCTCCAGCCGGCCGAGCACCAGTGGCCGGACGCCGTGTGCGTCCCGGGCGGCGTAGAGGGTGGTCTCGTCCATGAAGACGAAGCTGAACGCGCCGCGCAGGGTGGGGAGCACCTCGAGCGCCGCCGCCTCGACCGACAGGTCGGGCCGGCTGGCCAGCAGCGTGGTCACCAGGGCGGTGTCCGAGGTCGAGCCGTCGGAGTCCATCCCGCGCTCGACCGCGTCGCGGGCGAGTTCGGCGGTGTTCACCAGGTTGCCGTTGTGCGCCAGGGCGATCGTGGTGCCCGCCGAGGTGGCCCGAATGGTCGGCTGGGCGTTTTCCCAGGTCGATCCGCCGGTCGTGGAATACCGGGTGTGCCCGATCGCCAGGTGACCACGCAGGCTCGCCAGCGTCGGCTCGTCGAAGACCTGAGCGACCAGGCCGAGATCCTTGTACACGACCACACCCGAACCGTCGCTGACGGCGATGCCGGCAGCCTCCTGGCCTCGGTGCTGGAGGGCGTAGAGACCGAAGTAGGTGAGCTTCGCCACCTCTTCGCCCGGGGCCCAGACCCCGAACACGCCACACGCGTCCTGTGGACCGGGTCGTTGGGGGTCGAGGTCATGGCTCAACCGGCCGTCGCCTCGGGGCACCTGCCGCTCCCTTTGCTGATCTGCTCGGACTCGCCTGTCGCCCGGGTGATACGGAGTTCCGTCGACTCAGAGTGTACGCGAACCGCAGCCGATACAGAGAGCCACGTTATGACCCCCGTAAGTGACAGATGGTGATTGATTAGTAGGGCGAAATAGGCAGATAAGCGGAGATATCCGAACGATTGCCACTGGTCTGCACGAGGCCCTGTTCCATGGCCTCCGACCACGGCATTCGCCCGGTGGCGAGCCGGATCCAGGTGACCGGGGCCATCTCGACCACGTTGGGCGGCGTACCACGGGTGTGTCGCGGCCCGGCGCAGCACTGGACCGCACCATATGGTGGGACACGGACCTCGACCGCCCGGCCGGGCGCCCGTCCGGCCAGGTCGCTCAAAAGGGTACGAACCGCGTCCCGCAAAGTCACTCGATCGGGCGTACGCCCAGCGTCGAGCTCTGCCAGGACGGCCACGATCGGTGAGGACTTATTGTGCGGAGAGGACACGTCGGGACGATACGACCTAGCTTTATGGCATTTCTCGGCGCCCCTGGGTCGCGCTCATCCGGTCAGACAAGGCATAGTTGCCGACGGTGTACTCGTATGGGTTGATCCTCGGCCGGCAACGGGTCGGCGGTGGTGAACCGGAAGGCGGTGGACGTGACAGCACACCGACGAGCCTGGATCTCCCGGGCCGGTGTGGTAGTAGCGCTGGCAGCCAGCGCACTATTCGCTCTCCCCGCCACACCAGCCCTCGCAGACCCAGTGCTCCGCAACGTCTCCGCCTCCCCGAGTTCGGTCGACGTCAACGGCACCGTCACGGTGAGGTTCACGCTCGGCTTCGTCGACGGCGGCGACGACGCAGACATCACGGTGAGTTCCTCCAACAGTTCCCGGCTGCGCTGCGACGAGGGCTGTGGCGTTCAGAATGCCGAGCCCGGCACCTACACCGCGGTGTTCAAACGGACGTCGGCGACCGTTGACTCGGATCAGCGGGTGACGATCACCGTAGAGGCGACCGAGGAGATCCTCCTCGGCGGCACCAAGACGGATCGGGAGACGGCCACGGTCACCCTGGTCGGCAAGCCCGCGCCGCCAGCGGTGCAGACCGTCGCCGAGGTGTCGGGGCGGGTCACCAACGAAACCACCGGCGACCCGGTCTCGGGCGCCAGCGTCCGGCTCAAGGACGGGCAGGGACGGGATCGCACCACCAACACGAACAGCAGCGGCAGCTACCGGTTCACCGGCTCGGAGAGTTCGCCGATCGCGCCCGGACAGCTTGAGATCCGGGCCACCAAGGGCGGCATAACGGACACCCGGCGGGTGAGCGCGAGCGCCGGCCAGCGGCTGAACAACCAGGGCATCGAACTCGCCATCACCGCGTCCCCGAGTGCCACTCCGGAGAGCACCGAGGAAGCCGTCGAGGAAGCTCCCCTCGAAGAGGAAGAGAGCGAAGCGCCCGCCGAGAGCGGTGCGCCCGACCAGAACAACGCGGCCAACGAGGACTCCGGTTCGGGCCCCTGGCTCCTGATCCTCGCCGGCGGCCTGCTGGTCGCGCTCGGTGTCGGCGCCATCGTGCTGCTGGTGATGCGGCGCAAGGAGAGCGACGACGACGATGACGACGAGGACGGAGCGGACGGACCCCGCGGCGGAGGGCCGACCGGCCGTGGCGGTGGCTACCGGGGCGGTGACGACGCGACCCGGGTCGCGACCCGAGGCGGAGCCGACCCGACCATGGTGAATCGGCAGTCGCTGGCGGACGCGCCGACGATGATGCACAACACTCCGCTGGTCGAGGAGTTCCCGGACCCGTACGGCGCACCGCTGCCCGGGCCGCAGTCGCCCGGGTACGGCGGCGGGCAGCAGGGCTGGGGCGCGAACGGCTACGACGACCGGCCCGGTTCGGGTGCGGGCGGCTACGGCAACGCACCGGGCTCGGGTGCCGGTTACGGCAACGCACCGGGCTCAGGTGCCGGCGGCTACGGCAACGCCCCCGGCTCGGGTGCCGGTTACGGCGCTCCCGTCTCCGGCGCGGCACCGGGCTACCGGGACCCGGCGGGCGGCTACGACGAGCAGTTCGACGAGCCGACGGGGCGGTACACCGGTCGGGGTGGCGAGGACTACGGTCCGGCCGCCGACCCGTACGAGACCGGTTCCTACCGGCCGTCCTCGGGTGCCGCAGCCGGCGGCTACGAGCCCGAGCAGCCGTACGGCCAGGAGAACGGGTACGACGGCGGGGCGTACGGCGGTGGACGCGGCTACGACGAGCCGAGGACCGGTGCCGGATACGACCGGGGTGACGACGGGTACGGCGCCGGCAACGACGCCTACGAGACCCGTGCCGACGCCTACGGCCAGCCCGGGTACGAGGCCGATCGCGGCGGGTACGACCAGCCGGCGACCGGCGGCGGCTACGACCAGCAGCGTGGTGGCTACGACGCGGCGGGCGGTTACGACGAGCGCGAGTACGACCAGCAGCAGGGTGGTGGCGGGTACTACGACGATTCGCCCCGGGCTGGCGGTGGCCACAGTCGGTCCGGCGCTCCGCAGCAGCCGGGCCGATCGGAGCGCCGGTCGCTCGACTGGCTGGACGACTGAGGAAGTCGACGCAGGAATGCGCTGAAGGGGCCCGGTTCGCGATCGCGAGCCGGGCCCCTTCGCATCGGCCCTACGGTCGTGAGGGGTGTCAGGCTGCCGAGAAGATGCCGTTGCGGAGCACCGGAACGACGTCGGAGACGCCGACCTGGACCGCGATCTCGACGTCCTGCCCGAAACCTCTGGTCGTTAGTTCCCGGCCCGACACGCAGCCCCGGACCGCGGCCGGGATGTCGTGGAGGCTGTTCAGCGTCGCCAGCGCCAGTGCCGCCTCCACGGAGAGGCCACCGGACACCGTGGACAGCACGTCCAGGACCGCCGCCGCGCCGAGCTGGTCCTCGACACTGGGTCGCAGGGTGTCGTCCGGCCAGCGCTCACCGGCGGCGATCACGCCGATCGGCGCCTGCGTCGAGCCGTACCCCTGGGCGAGGAGCCAGCGCCCGACGGCGCCCGCGTTACGCAGACAGGCCGCCACCACCGGCAGCCCGGTCGCGCTCGCGGCGGCGCTGATGGCGGAACCGTTCGGGGACGGAAGTACCAGGTCCGGCACCACCGGTGCGGCGGACAGCGCGGCCGGCGACAGCGACCAGGGATGGTCCGGAGAGATCGCACGTCGGCCGACCGCAGCGACCGCACCGACCCGGGTCGCGTACTCGCCGGCCTGGGCACCCCAGGGGAACGGATGCACCCGCATCCCCCGGGCGACCGCGACCTCCACCGAGGTGGTGAAGGAGAGCACGTCGATCACCACCAGCACGGCGCAGACCCGGCTCAACTCGGCCGCGCCGGCCAGGCCCCAGTCCAATCGGACCCCGCTACCGGGTTGTGCGTAGACCGATTCGGTCGTCGGCTCGATCCGTCCCGTCACGTTGCGGCCCCCGTTGTCCGTGTTCGACCGCCCACCGCTCGACCGCCCGTCCGGCGGTCGACTCAGCCCGCTGGGCGACTCCCGGCGTCCGGTCCCGTCGCGGTCGGCGCCGAACCGGTCGGCCCGGCCTCGGCGGCCGGGGCCGCATCGCCCGGAGCGTCGGCCGCGTCGGCGTCGACCGGGCGCGCCGGCACGCCGGAGCTGGCCGGCCCCGGGGTCGCGGACGACCCCGCGTCGACCGGAGCCGTGGCCGAAGGGGTGTCGACCGGAGCCGTGGCCGGAACGGTGTCGACCGAGGTCGCGGTTACCGGAGCGGTCTCGACCGGAGCCGCCGTCGTACCGGCGTCGGTCGTCTCGCCGGCAGCGGCCGGGCCTGCCTCGGTCGCGGTACCGATCGGGGCGGCGTTGTCACCGAAGAGGCTCGGCAGGGTCGACGTGAACGCCGCCCGCAGTTCCTCCAGGCCGATCGTGAAGTGGTCCCGGACCTCGAGCTCGCCGCCGTTGGTGTCGGTGACACCGACCAGGGTCCACGGCACGCCACGCTCGGCGCAGAGGGCGGTGAACGCCTTCTCGTGCCCGCGCGGAACGGCCACCATCGCCCGGCCGGCGGACTCGCTGAACAGGAAGACGAACGGCATCGAGCCGGCGGCGAACTCCTCCGGCACCGCGATCCGGGCGCCGACGCCGTGCCGCAGGGTCGACTCGACCAGCGCCTGGGCCAGGCCGCCGTCCGACAGGTCGTGTGCGGACCGGAGGTGTCCCACCCGGGCCGCCTCGGCGACCAGTTCGGCGAGGGTGCGCTCGCCCGCGAGGTCGACCCGCGGCGGCACGCCGCCAAGGTGCTCGTGGGTGACCCACGCCCACTCGGATCCGGACAGCTCCAACCGGGTCTCACCGAGCACGAAGATCAGGTCGTGGTCGGCGCCGGTGGTCCGGGCGAAGCCCATCGGCACCCGCTGCGCGACGTCGTCGAGCACGCCCAGCACGCCGACGACCGGGGTGGGGTGGATCGCCGCCGCGCCCGTCTGGTTGTAGAAGCTGACGTTGCCGCCGGTCACCGGGATGCCCAGTTCGGCGCAACCGTCGGCGAGCCCGCGTACGGCCTCGGCGAACTGCCACATCACGCCCGGGTCCTCCGGCGAGCCGAAGTTCAGGCAGTCCGTCACCGCCACCGGCTTGGCGCCGGTAACGGCCACGTTCCGGTACGCCTCGGCGAGGGCGAGCTTGGCCCCGTTGTACGGGTCGAGTCGCGCGTACCGGCCGTTGCCGTCGACCGAGATCGCCACACCCAGGCCGGACTGCTCGTCGATCCGGATGATCCCGGCGTCCTCGGGCTGGGCGAGCACGGTGTTGCCGAGCACGTAGCGGTCGTACTGCTCGGTGACCCAGCTCTTGTCGCAGAGGTTCGGCGAGCCGATCATCCGCAGCAGCGTCTCGCGGAGTGCCTCCGGAGTCGACGGTCGGGGCAGCGTCTCGGCCCGGTCGGCCTGCAACAGGATGAGGTCGGCGGGCTCACGCATCGGTCGGGCGTAGACCGGGCCGTCGTCCACAAGCGACCCCGGCGGCACGTCGACCACGGTGTGCCCCTGCCAGGTGACGAGCAGTCGACCCGGCTCGGTACCGGTCGAACCGTCGGCGGCAGGCTGGGCAGCCCCGGTCACCTCGCCGATCGCGCTGGCCGGTACGCCCCACTTCTCGGCGATCTTCAGAACCGCGTCGAGCTTCTCCGGGGCGACGATCAGCAGCATCCGCTCCTGGGACTCGCTGGCCAGGATCTCGTGCGGCTGCATCGACGCCTCGCGCAGCACCACCCGCTCCAGCCAGACCCGCATGCCGGTGCCCGCCGCGGCGGCGGTCTCGGTGAGCGCGCAGGTGAGCCCGGCGCCACCGAGGTCCTGGATGCCGACGACGAGTTGGGCGTCGTACAGCTCCAGGCACGCCTCGATCAGCAGCTTCTCCATGAACGGGTCACCGACCTGCACCGACGGGCGGCGCTGCTCGCTGCCGTCGTCGAAGGTGGCGCTGGCGAGTACGGAGACCCCGCCGATGCCGTCCCGTCCGGTTTTGGCACCCATCAGTACGACGATGTTGCCGGGCCCGGCGGCGGCCTTGTTCTGTAGCCGGTCCACCGGCAGTACGCCGAGGCAGAGCGCGTTGACCAGCGGATTGCCCTGGTAGCACGGGTCGAACACGACCTCGCCGCCGATGTTGGGCAGGCCGAGCGAGTTGCCGTAGGTGCCGATTCCGGCGACCACGCCGGGAAGCACCCGGGCCGTGTCGGGGTGGTCGGCGGCGCCGAAGCGCAGCGGGTCCATCACCGCGACCGGTCGGGCGCCCATCGCGAGGATGTCCCGGACGATCCCGCCGACGCCGGTCGCCGCGCCCTGGTGCGGCTCGACGAAGCTCGGGTGGTTGTGCGACTCCACCTTGAAGGTCACGGCGAGCCGGTCGGAGACCTGGATCACGCCGGCGTTCTCGCCGATCCCGGCCAGCATCCGGTCGCTCGGCGGCGCCTTCTCGCTGAACTGTCGCAGGTGGACCTTGCTCGACTTGTAGGAGCAGTGCTCGCTCCACATGATCGAGTACATCGCCAGTTCGGACTGGGTGGGACGTCGGCCGAGGATCTGACGGATCCGGTCGTACTCGTCGTCGCGGAGCCCCAACTCGGCGTACGGCTGAAGGTCGCCCGCGGTCGCCGCCGCGTGCGCGACGGTGTCCACGCCGTTGGGGTAGCCGTTCACCGGCAGTTCCGCCGCGCCGCTCGCCGATCCCGTGCGGGCGGCGTCCGACGTGGTGTGTCCGGGCCCGGACTGACCGGGTACGGGCGACTCCGGCCGTGCCGCGTGGCCCGCCGGGTCGACGGCCGGGCCGGTTGCCGAGGGGTGGTCGGCGAGGGTGGGCTCGGGCTGGCCCATGACCTCACTCCGTTCGATCATGCCGGCGCTCCCGCCAGGTGCTTGAGGATCGACGTGAAGAAGCCGAGCCCGTCGAGGGACGGACCGGTCAGCGCCTCCACGGCGTGCTCCGGATGCGGCATCAGGCCGACCACGTTGCCGGCCTCGTTGGTGATGCCCGCGATGTCGCGCTGCGACCCGTTCGGGTTGCCGTGCAGGTAACGCGCCACGACCCGGCCGGTCGCCTCCAGTTCGTCGAGCGTGCGCTCGTCGGCGACGTAGCAGCCCTCACCGTTCTTGACCGGAACGAGCACCTCCTGCCCGGCCTGGAACGCGTTGGTCCAGGCGGTGCCGGCCGACTCCACCCGCAGCCACTGGTCGCGGTTGCGGAAGTGCAGGTGCTGGTTGCGGGTCAGCGCGCCGGGCAGCAGGTGCGCCTCGCAGAGGATCTGGAACCCGTTGCAGATGCCGAGGACGGGCAGGCCGTCCCGGGCTCCGGCGGCGATCGTCTCCATCACCGGCGCGAACCGGGCGATGGCGCCGCAGCGCAGGTAGTCGCCGTAGGAGAAGCCCCCGGGCAGCACCACGGCGTCGACACCGTGCAGGTCCGCGTCGTCGTGCCAGAGCGGGACCGCTTCGGCACCGGCGATCCGGACCGCCCGGGCCGCGTCGCGGTCGTCGAGCGAGCCGGGGAACGTCACCACGCCGATCCTGGCGGTCATGGATGGCTCTCCTGGGCATCCGCGGCGTCCACCACGGTGATCGAGAAATCCTCGATCACGGGGTTGGCCAGCAGTTTGTCGGCGATTTCCCGAGCCCGGTCCAGGTCCGGCTGGCCGGCGAACTCGATCTCGATCCGCCGGCCGATCCGCACGGAGGACACGTCTGTGACTCCGAGCCTCGGCAGCGCATTCGCGACGGCCTGGCCCTGAGGATCGAGAATCTCCGGCTTGAGCATGACGTCGACGACGACGCGAGGCACTGGGCACTCCTGACTGTGTACGCAGTTGGGTGCCGGCCCACGAAAGGGGCGAGCGGAGCCAGCGTACCCGGCGGACCAGCGAGTTGACGCACGGGCCGGCCCTGCGGGCAACCCTGTGGACACCCGACGGCCAGCCGGACCTTCCACGGACCCGGTCACCCGCCGACCGGGGTCCGAAACCGGCCGAGGAGGTTCACCCTTGTGAATAGGTGACGAACGGCTTAGCGTGTGGCGTCAAACGTCCGGTTCTCCACACCGAACGTTGACTGTCCAGATCCGTACGGCGGACATCCCCCCGCCTACGGCGGCTCACCCCGACCCGGTGACCCCGGGTAAACCCCCCGGAAGGAGCCCTGTCCATGCGTCTTCGCCGAACCCTGGTGATGCTCGCCACCACCCTCGTCGGCGCGCTCGTCGCGCCCGCCGCCGCCTCCGCCGAACCGGTCACGCCGTTCATCATCGGCGGCGGAACCGTCTCGTCGGCCCCGTGGGCCGCTGCGGTCTTCAGCAACGGTTCGTTCACCTGCTCCGGCACCATCATCGCGGCACGTTGGGTGCTCACCGCCCGGCACTGCGTCAGCGGCACGATGTCGGTACGGGTCGGCAGCGTCAACCGGACCTCCGGCGGCGTCACCAGCGGGGTGACGTCCTCGGCCAGCCGGTACGACCTGGCGCTGCTCCAACTGTCCACCGCGATCAACACCTCGTACGTCACGCTGTCCAGCAGTTACCCGCCGGTCAACTCGACCAACTCGATCTACGGCTGGGGCATGACCTGCTACAGCGGCTGCTCGGCATCGACCCAGCTCAAGACCGCCAACGTGCGGGTGACCAGCACCAACGTCACCGACGCGTACGGAGGTCGGGCGATCCGGAGCACCCGGATCGACGGCAACGCCTGGCGGGGTGACTCCGGCGGTCCGGAGTTCTACAACGGCGCCCAGGTGGGTGTCGCCTCGACCGCGGACGGCGCGAACATCCAGAACTACGGCAGCGTCGCCTACAACCGCTCCTGGATCACCTCGGTGGCCGGGGTCTAGGCCCTACTGAAACCCTCCTCAGGGGTACGGCGCGGACGCTCCAGATGGGTTGGGGCGTCCGCGCCGCGCCGTTTCACGACCGCCGTGCCCGTTCACGAGGTCGGCGCCTTCTTCGAGCCGCAGACGGCGTTTCACGACGGCCGCGCCGTTTTGCAGAATGAGGCGATGTGAACAGGCCTCGCAATTTGGCCAGCCCCGTCTCTGCCAGCATCAACGTGTGCTGGTCGTGACGACGGATCACCTACCGGGGTACGAGATCCGCGCAGTACTCGGCGAAGTCGTATCTTCCCAGGCCCGAACCCGGAACCCGTACCGGGAAGGCGTCAAGGCTCTCCGAGGTGGTGCCTATGACCCCAAGGCGCCCGAAAACCTGACCCGCTGGCGTACCGACGCCGTGCAGAAGTTGGGCGAGGAGGCCACCCGGCTCGGCGCCAACGCCGTGATCGGGATGCGGTTCGACCACCGCGAGGTCGGCGAGATGTGGATGGAACTCTGCGCCTACGGTACGGCCGTGGTGGCCGTCCGGCAGCCCGTGGAGAATCCGCCCACCGACCAGCCGAAGGTCGCCGCCGAAACCGCGCACCTGGCGGAACCTCTCGACTCCGGCGCGATCGCGGAGGCGCCCAGCGCGCCGGACCTCGGCAGCGCCGCCGGCACCCCCACCCCCCGCAACTGACATGTAAGGAAGGGCCCCTTCTTATCGCTTTCTGTAGAAGAAGGGCCCCTTCTTAACACCCTCAATCAGCGGGGGACGCACCTGAGCAGGATGTTGCGCATCGAGCCCATGCCGTACCGGTCGACGTCGCTGGAGAGTGCCGCGACCTCGTGCAGGATCGGTCCGATCTCCACGCCGGCCGCGGTCGCCTCCCGGCAGACGTCCGAGAGAGTCAACAACTCGTCCCGGGTGTCGGCGCCCTGGTCGCGGGCGGAGAGCAGCAGCAACCAGCCCCGGAACCGGTCCGGAGTGTCCGCCGGGTACGACGGGCCGACCGCCCACCGGAACGACCGGTAACGGGCGAACAGTTCCCGGATCGCCGTACGGGTCGACTCGTCACCTTCGCCGTACCGGCTGAGCAGGGTGCCGAGGGCCGTTTCCGCCTCGTCCGCGACACCGGCCCGCACGAGGGCCGACGGCGCCTGACGCATCTTCTCCACCCAGTTCGGATCGTCGATGTCCACCGGAGTCTCGGCGATCGGCGCGAGGGCCTGGTTCAGCCGGGACACCACCGCTTCCACGTCGTCGTCCTGCACTGCCACAGTGTGGCGCCGACGCGCCAGCACACGACGGACCTCAGAGGCGGACCTCAGAGGCGGACCTCAGCGGCGGACGAGGTCGGACGGGACCGGGGGTCGGAGGCAGGGTCAGAGGATCGGCGCCGGCTCGTACGCGGCGGCCTCGGGGTGTGCGGCGACCACCTCGGCCACCCGCTCGGCGACGGCCCGGACCTGCGCGGACGCCGCCCCGGTGAAGCCGGCCCGGTCGGCGACCAGCTCGTCGATCTCGGCCCGGGTCAGCCCGAGCCGGCCGTCGGCGGCCAGCCGGTCGAAGAGGTCGTTGTCGGGGGCGCCCTTCTCCCGCATGCCCAGCGCCACGGCGACGGAATGTTCCTTGATCACCTCGTGTGCGGTCTCCCGGCCGACCCCGCGCCGTACCGCCGCGACCAGGATCTTGGTGGTGGCCAGGAACGGCAGGTAGCGGTCCAGCTCCCGGGCGATCACCGCCGGGTACGCGCCGAACTCGTCGAGCACGGTGAGGAAGGTCTGGAACAGCCCGTCGGCGGCGAAGAAGGCGTCCGGCAGCGCGACCCGGCGGACCACCGAGCAGGAGACGTCGCCCTCGTTCCACTGGTCGCCGGCCAGCTCGCCGACCATCGACAGGTAGCCCCGGATGATCACCGCGAACCCGTTGACCCGCTCGCTGGACCGGGTGTTCATCTTGTGCGGCATGGCGCTGGAGCCGACCTGGCCCGGCTTGAACCCCTCGGTGGCCAGTTCCTGGCCGACCATCAGCCGGATCGTGGTGGCCAGCGAGGACGGCGCCGCCGCCGTCTGGGCGAGCGCCGAGAGGACGTCGAAGTCCAGCGAGCGCGGGTAGACCTGGCCGACGCTGTCCAGCACCCGCCGGAAGCCGAGATGCTCGGCGACCCGGCGCTCCAGCTCGGCCAGCCGCTCGGCGTCACCGTCGAGCAGGTCGAGCTGGTCGGCGGCGGTGCCGACCGGCCCCTTGATGCCACGCAGCGGATAGCGCTCGATCAGGTCGGTCAGCCGCTCGTACCCGATCAGCAGTTCCTCGGCGGCCGAGGCGAACCGCTTGCCGAGCGTGGTCGCCTGGGCGGCGACGTTGTGCGAACGTCCGGTCATCACCAGGTCGGCGTGCTCCACCGCGAGCCGGGCCAACCGGGCCAGGGTCGCGACCACCCGGTCCCGGATCAGCTCCAGCGAGGCGCGGATCTGCAACTGCTCGACGTTCTCGGTCAGGTCCCGGGAGGTCATCCCCTTGTGCACGTGCTCGTACCCGGCCAGCGCGCTGAACTCCTCGATCCGCGCCTTGACGTCGTGCCGGGTGACCCGCTCCCGGGCCGCGATCGAGGCCAGGTCGACCTGGTCGACCACCCGCTCGTACGCCTCGACCACCCCGTCCGGCACCGACACGCCAAGATCACGCTGTGCCCGGAGTACGGCCAGCCACAGCCGCCGTTCCAGCCGGATCTTCTCCTCCGGGGACCAGAGCACGGCGAGTTCGGCCGAGGCGTAGCGGTTGGCGAGGACGTTGGGAATGCTGCTCACCCCGCCATTCTTGACCATCCCGCCCCGAGCCGACCTGTCGGGCACCGGGCCCAGCGGTCTTCGAGCACAGCGGTCTTCGTACAGGTGGTTTTCGTACAGGTGGGCGCACGGCGTGGTCCGGCGTACGCCCACCCGGGTCGGTTCAGTCCGGATCGGGCATCAGGCCCTGCGCGCGGAGTTGTTGAACGTGCCGGGCCGGCGGTGGGTCCGGATCCCGGTCCGAGGGGCGCGGCCCCTCCGGGCCGTCCGGGCCGACCCGCACGAAGGTCTCGACTCGGGTCACCCGGCACGGCACCCCGCGCACCTCGAAGTTGTCGGTACGCGGAGGCCGGTGCGCCGCGCGGGCGCGGTCGTACGCCGCCATGAACTCCTCGATCGGGGTGTTCTCGTCCGGCAGGATGTCGGCGATGGAGAAGGATCCCGCGTCCCGGGCGGCTTGCGGCGTCGGATACGTGGCAACGGACCGGGGCCGCCAGCCGCCGTCGACGTACGCCCCGATGGTGTAGCCGACCGGGAGCAGCACCACGTTCGGGTGGGTGGTCACCGCCCGGCGGGAGTCGGCGTGTACGTCCTCGGGCACGGTATCCGTCCGGTAGGACGCCGAGATCATCTCCATCCGGACGAGTCCTTCGGTGAGCCCGGTACTCGCGGTCGGGTCGATGACGAACCCGTCCATCTGCGACGTGGTCCGATCGGCCTGCCCCGGCGGGTACGGGTCCGGGTCGGTGGGCCGGGGCGGCTCGGGTCCGTCCGGGCCCATCCGGATGAACGGTTGGGCCCGGATGATCCGGTAGCGGCGACCGTTGACGGTGAGTTCGTCGACGGCCTCCCAGTCGAGCAGCTCGTACGCCGCCTCGCACTCCGCCCGCTCGGCCGTGTGCTCGGCGGTCTGCGGTGTCTCGCTGAACAGCCTTCGGAAGTGGGAGGCGAGGCCGTCCCGGGCATGTTGCGGCGCATCGGCGTCGAGCCGGAGGATCCGCCACCGGCCGTCCACCTCCTCGGCCGAGCCGAAGATCGGGGCGCCCCACATGAGCGTCGGATAGGCGATCGAGCGGTGTCGGGCGTCGTCCTCGGAGACCGCGGACACGGGGTCGTTCCGCTGCTCGATCTTGATTAGCAGGTAATCAGGCACCTGCTTACCGTGATAGGACATGTACGCATTGTGTTCCCTTGGCAGCTGCGACGCAGCCCCGCCGTGTCGGTGGGCGTGTCAGAGGGCGTGTCAGAGCCGTGTCAGGGGCGTGTCAGGCCGGGTGCCGACAGTGGTCGCATGACAAGTTCGGCGATTGCGGTAACAGGGCTACGGAAGGCATACGGGGACAAAGTCGTGCTCGACGGCATCGATCTGGATGTTCGTGCGGGTACGGTCTTCTCCCTGCTCGGTCCGAACGGGGCGGGCAAGACGACGACGGTGAACGTGCTGACCACGTTGATGAAGGCCGACGGTGGGACGGCACGGGTGGCCGGGCACGACATTGCGACCGAGACCAAGGCGGTGCGCGCGGCGATCGGGGTCACCGGTCAGTTCGCGGCGGTCGACGAACTGCTGTCAGGGCAGGAGAACCTGCAACTGATGGTGGACCTCCACCGGATGCGCTCCGGCGAGGGCAGGCGGATCGTCACGGAGCTGCTGGAACGGTTCGAGCTGGCGGAGTCGGCGCAGAAGCTGGTGTCGACCTACTCCGGCGGGATGCGCCGCAAGCTCGACCTCGCGATGACGCTCGTCGGCAGCCCACGAATCATCTTCCTGGACGAGCCGACGACGGGACTGGACCCCCGCAGCCGCCGCACGATGTGGGGAATCGTCCGCGAGCTGGTGGCCGACGGCGTGACCATCTTCCTCACCACCCAGTACCTCGAGGAAGCCGACCAGCTCGCCGACCGGATCGCGGTACTCGACCAGGGCCGCCTGGTCGCCCAGGGCACCCCCGACGACCTCAAACGCCAGATCCCCGGCACCCACGTCCGGCTCCGGTTCACCACCGGCCCCGAACTCGACACCGCCGCGGGTCTGTTCACCGACTCCACCCGCGACGACGAGGCACTCACCCTCCGGGTCCCCAGCGACGGCGGCACGACATCGCTGCGCGCCCTGCTGGACAGGCTCGACACCCACTCACTCAGCGCCGAGGAGTTCTCCGTCCACACGCCCGACCTCGACGACGTTTTCCTCGCCCTGACCGGCCACACCACGAAGGTGGACGCGAAATGAGCACCAGATCCCACTCGACCGTCATGCTGCGCCGCAACATCAAACACATCACCCGGAACCCGACCTCGGTGTTCAACGCGGTCCTGATGCCGATCGTGATCATGTTGATGTTCGTGTACATGTTCGGAGACGCCTTCAACGTCGGTGTCGACTACATCGACTACGCGACACCGGGACTGATCCTGCTGGCCGTCTGCTACGGACTCGGAGCCACCGCAACATCGGTGAACTCCGACATGACCAAGGGCATCATCAACCGGTTCAAGGTCATGGACGTCTCCCGCGCCGCCGTGTTGACCGGACACGTCATCGCCAGCGTCCTGACCAACCTCATCGCCATCGGAGCCCTCATCGGCGTGGCGTTCCTGCTGGGATTCAACCCCTCGGCGAGCCCCGTCGACTGGCTCGGCGCGGCCGGCATCGTCGTCCTGCTCAGCGTCGCGGCCGGCTGGCTCACCGTCGCCCTGGGACTCGCGGCCAAATCACCGGAAACGGCCGGCCTGGCCGCCGTACCACTGGTCATGCTGCCGTTCTTCAGCAGCGCGATCGTACCGGCGGAGAAGATGGGACCGGGCCTGCGGCAGTTCGCCGAGTACCAGCCCTTCACCCCGATCATCGAAACCCTACGCGGACTCCTCAACGGCGCACCCGACACCGGCACCGCGATCACCGCCACCGCCTGGTGCCTCGGCATCGCCCTCGTCGGATACCTCTGGGCATCGTCCACATTCAAGAAGCGGGCGTGACCTCCCGGACGACGGCCTTCCGAGAGCCGTGATCGGGCCGACCCCGAAGCCGCGAGCGAAGAGTTGATGCGGCGCGCGCCAGCCAGCGACGAGCGCGCGCCGCAGGCGTGCGGACAGATGCCGCACAGGCTGGGTCGGCCGAGCCCCCCACCAACGAATCAAGCATGAGACAAGAGGAGAGTTGTCATGCCTACATTCGCCACGCCAGGGCCCATCGTCGCCACCGTTGTCGTCGCCGGCGCTCGGGTGCGGGTCACCGCGAGCGACCGGGCCGACAGCGTGGTGCTGGTCGAACCCATCGACAAGGCGAGCCGGTCGGACGTCAAGGTGGCCAACGAAACCAAGGTCGACTTCGCCGGTGGTCATCTGTCGGTCAAGACGACCGCCCCCGGGGACAAGAGCGGTTCGGTCGCCATCACGATCGACCTGCCCGCCGACTCCAGCCTGGTTTCGTACCTGGCGCACTCGGATGTCCAGGCTGACGGCTCGTTCGGCGAGTGCGAGCTGCACATGGCATCGGGTCGCGTCCAGCTCGATCGCATCAACGCGCTACAGGCGAACATCGCGGCCGGTGAGGTCACCATCGACCACATCGCCGAGTGCGCCGACATCGACGGTGCGGCCTTCGCAATGCGGATCAGCGAGGTCAAGGACACCGTCAAGCTGTCGAGCTCGGGCGGACAGATCTGGATCGGCCACGCATCGGCCGACCTCGACCTCAGCAGTGGCAGCGGCGGTTTCGACATCGACCGCGCCGACGGCGGCGTCATCGCCAGAACGGGCGACGGCGCCATTCGGATCGGCCGGCTGACACGCGGCCAGGCGGAGCTGTCGAACAACTCAGGAAACATCGAGGTCGGCATCGCCGAGGGCGCCGCCGCCAGGGTGGACGCCGACAGCAAGCGGGGGTCGGTGCGCAACTCCGTACCGTCCCAGGAAAACTCCGACACGTCCGACAGCAGGGTCACGGTCCACGCCCGCACGCGGCACGGCGACATCACCATCCACCGCGCAGGACGCTGACACGTTCAGGCGGCGAGTGTGACCGCGACCAGTTCACGCCAGTTCGTCTGCGTGCCTTCCCGAGCCGCCTCGGCGAACCGTGTGTCGCCGAGGCCGCGCCGCGCGGCCTGCTCGATCCGGGCCACGTCCGGGTGGGAACGATCCGGCAGGCCGCGCACGCCGGCGCTCGCCGCGAGCAGCCGCGCGGCCTGCTCGTACTGGTCGCCGCGTAGTGCCAGGTCCGCGGTGCCGACGAGTACCTGCGCGATCAGGGGCGCGTGCCCCGCCTCGGAGGCCGCCTGGAAGGCCGCCGCATGGTGCGTACGGGCCTCGCCGAGATCGTCGGCAAGGTAGCCGAGCAGGTCGTGTGTTGCCGCGCGGATGTTCAGCTCCTCCGCCTCGTCGCCCAGCACGGTCGTCGCGATGCGGAGCTGCTGGTACGCCTCCTCGGCGTTGCCGCGCCAACGAGCGAGTTCCGCCTTCGAGAGCGCCAGCTCGGCCAGCGCATCCGGCCAGGTGACCCGTTCCGCGCACCGCCCGGCCTCGGCGATCGCCGCCGCACTGGACTCCTCATCCCCCAGCAGCCAGTAAAGCCGCGCCTGTCGGGACCGCATCCGGATGACATCCTCGACGGCACCGAGTTCGGTGACGACCACGACCGCCTGTTCGTAGTACTCGCACGCACTGGCGAACTCACCCCGTACGGCGATCCGGTCCGCCAGCTCGCTGAGGGCGAACCAGATCCCGAACCGTTCGCCGAGTGCCCGGAACTCGGCGAGCGCCATCTCGAGATACGCCTCCGCATCCCGCCCCTGGTGACCGAGGATGATCCGCATCTTGCCGAGATGTAGCCGGGCCAGTGCGCGTACCCAGGGGTCCTCGTGGTCCAACAGTTGTTCGAACGCGGGCAGGAACGCGCCCGGCTCCTGGAGCATGCGTTCCAGCGCGGCGGCGAAGCTGATCACCGGGTGTCGGCTGTGACTGCGCCGGCCGAACCGGTGCGCCTTGTGGATCCACTCTGCCGCCTGGTGTTCGTCGCTCCGCCCGGAACTCACGAACTGCACGACAAGCCCGTACACCGTGGCCCGGATCTCGTCGGTCACCTCACCGGGCGTCTCGGTGGCCGCGGTGATCAGCTCGAAGCCTTCGGCCTTGTGCCCGGCGAGCCACCAGTACCAGCCGGCGCCGGCCGCGAGTCGCATCGCCGCGTACGCCTCACCGGCAGCGAGCGCACCACGCATCGCAGAACTGATGTTCTCGTGCTCGACCCCGAGCGTGGCGAGCCATTCCAACTGCTCGGCGCGGCGAAGGCGCGGCTCCGCGGTCTCGGTGAGTTCGGTGAAGTAGGCGAGATGCGCGTGCCGTGCCAGGTCCGACTCCCCCGCCTCCGCGAGTCGCTGCCCGGCGTACTCCTTGATCGTGCCGAGCATCCGGTAGCGCGGTGCGATGTCGCCCTCGGCGACAAGCAGCGATTTCTCGGCCAGCGCGGTGAGCAACTCGAGCACCTGCTCCTGCTCGACCGCGTCGCCGACGCAGACCCGCTCGGCCGCTTCCAGACTCGCCCCGCCCGAGAACACCGAGAGCCTGCGCAGGACCATCCGTTCGGCGTCGGTCAGTAGCTCCCAGCTCCAGTCGACCACCGCGCGCAGTGTCCTGTGTCGCGGCAACGCGGTACGGCTACCGCCGGTCAGCAGACGGAACCGGTCGTCGAGCCGGTGGGCGAGCTGATCGAGGGACATGGTGCGCAACCTGGCCGCGGCCAGTTCGATCGCCAGCGGCATCCCGTCCAACGCCCGGCAGATGCGCACCATCGTCGACAACGTACGGGCGTCGACCCCGAGATCCTTGCGCACCGCGCCCGCCCGGTCCCGCAGCAACCGGACGGCCGGCGAGGACTCGATCTCCCCGGGGCCGGCGTCTCCCTCCGGCAACGCCAGCGGCTCGACCAGCCACAGCGCCTCACCGGTGATGCCGAGCGGTTCCCTGCTCGTCGCCAGGATCCGCAGCCGCCGGCACTCCCCGAGCACGCGATGGGCGAACGCCGCCGCCGACTCGATCACGTGCTCACAGTTGTCCAGAATCAGCAGCGCTTCCCGGTCGCGGATCGCGGCGATCAGCCGGTCCGTGGGCTCCGCGTTCGGTGCCTCGCCGAGCAGAGCATCCCGCAGGCCGAGCCCGGCGAGCGTCGCCTGCGCCACGTCACCGTCCGCGCCGATGTCCGCGAGTTGCACCAGCCAGGCCCCGTCCGGCAGGTCGCCGAGCAGCGTACGCGCGGTCTCCGTGGCCAGCCTGGTCTTCCCCGAGCCGCCCGGCCCGATCAGAGTGGCGAGCCGATGTTCGGCGACGAGTTCGCCGACCGCGGCGACATCAGCGTCCTTGCCGACGAAGCTGGTCAGCTCGGCACGCAGGTTGGTCTTCCGGTCTTCCTCCCCCCGTCCCAACTCGCCCCGCAGCAGCGCGACGTGCAGCCCGGACAGCTCCGGTGAGGGGTCGACGCCCAGCGCGTCCGCCAGGGCTTCTCTCGTGCGCTGGTACACCAGCAGCGCCTCGCTGCCGCGACCGGCCACGACGAGGGCACGCATCAGCGCAGCGACAAGCCGTTCCCGCACCGGATAGGCGGCCACCAGATCGGTCAGCTCCGTGACCAGCTCCACACCGTGGCCGAGGCTGACCTCCGCATCGAACCGGTCCTCCAGAGCAGTCAGGCGCAATCCATCCAGCCGGGTTATCGCCGCGTCAAACGCCGCACTGTCGGACAAACCCACGTCCTGCATGGCCGCACCGCGCCACAGCGCGAGGGCCTCGCGCAGCAGCCGTACCCGCCGTGGATCATCGTCATGCCGGACCTGGCCCGCCGTGATGAGGCGTTCGAACCGCACGGCGTCGACAGCGTCGGGTTCCACCGTCAACCGGTAGCCGTCCGTCTGCCCCTCGACCAACCCTTCCGGCAGCGCCTTCCGTAGCCGGGAAACCAGGCGTTGCAGGGCATTCGTCGCATCGGAGGGCGGGCGCTCACCCCAGATCCAGTCGACGAGCGTCGCCTTCGGGACCACGCGACCCGGTTCGAGCGCGAGGGCGATCAACAGCGCGCGCAACCGGGCGCCCGGCACGTCGGCCAGGACGCCGTCGTCCGTGCGAGCCTCGAATGGTCCAAGTATCCCGATCTGCACCTGGCAGATCTTGCCACGGGCGATTGGCAGACCTCCGACTGCTGACCGGCGTAGGAAGTTGTCGAGCCAACCCCAGGGTTACTCGGCCTTCTCGATCGGCGACGGTTCGGCCGGTGACGGCGGCACCTCGGTCGGTGGCGGTGGTGGTGCCGCTGGTGCCGCTGGTGCAGAAGATGCACCGTGCGGGCCAGGCTGCGGCGGCACCGGGCCGGCGCCGACCCATCCCTGCGGCGGCGGAGCACCGTACGGCTGGGCACCGTAGGGCTGTTGGGCGCCGTACGCGTGTGGCGGAGCACCATAGGGTGACGGCCCGTACGCCTGGGGTGGCGGGCCGTACGGCTGCGGGGGTACCGCGACACCGAAACCGGTGTTCGGCGGGGACGGTTGTGAGGCCGGCTCCACCGCCCCGCCGCCGACCCGGATGGCCAGGCGGTCCAGGTAACCGATCTGGAGCGCGGCGAACGCCAGCAGGAAGACAATGAGCAGCGGCAACGGCAGGACCAGGCTCAGGATGCCGCCGTCCACGTCGAATCGCTGGGCCATCGACATCTCGGCGATGACCGGCGCCGGCATGTTGTCGACGTCCGACGCGATCAACCGCGACCAGAACGGCTGCTGGGCATTGAACAGCCAGGTCAGCAGGAACGCGGCGGCCAGCATCGGCAGTGCGGGCAGCAGCAGGGCACGGCCGATGTCGCTGCCACTCCGCCACTTCGGATGCTGCCCCCGGAACAGCAGGGTGAAGACGAACAGCGCCGGTACGGAGAGCCAGATCGGCGGGATCAGGCCGAGGAAGGTGTTTACCTGATCGCCCTCGGCCGCTCGCTTGAAGCCGACGACCGCCAGCGGGCCGACGCCGACGAAGAGCCAGGGTGCGAAGGGGACCAGGAGCAGTTCGCTCCACCGGCCGAGCGGTCGCAGCGCGCCGATGCCGAAGCCGGCGACCGCCGCCAGCCCGACCGAGACCAGCGCCGAGATGAACGGCGGCAGCCAGGTGTTGACGAGTACGTCCGAGGTGCTGATCTCGCGGGGAAGTTCGGTACCGCCGAAGGCGTGCTGGAGCCAGGGCGAGGACGCCCAGCCGAAGATGCCGAGGAGGACGACCAGCGCGGCGATGACCACCCCGAGGTAGACGCCGCGCCCCGGTCCGGCAGCCACTGCCGGGCTGTCGGGAGCAGCGGGCGCGGCGGGAACAGCGGCGGCGGGAGCGGCGGGAACAGCGGCGGCGGGCGCGGTGGTGCCCGGCGGCCCCGAGGGCCGGTCGCGCCAGCCGTCGAACTCGATCCGGGTACGGCTGGCCAGCAGCAACCCGGTCGCGGCGAGCCCGAACAGACCGAGCAGGAGCAGCAGCAGCACGGAGCCGGCGGCGCCCACCCCCAGCCGCATGGTGGAGAAGCTAACCTGCGTCACGCCGAGTACCGCGGTCATGGTGGATCGTTCCGGCCCGCCCCCGGTGAGCAGCGCCGGCGCGGTGAAGATCTGGAGCGTCAGGGCGAGCACGGCCAAGCCGACGAACCCGCCGACGGTCAGCAGGGCGGGCGTGGGCCGGCGACCCGGTTCCCGCTGCCGCAGCGCGCTCAGGAACGCCGTCGCGGCGATCGCGACGACCAGCCCGAACGACGTCGCCGCGAGCACCCAGACCAGCTCGAGCCGCGCGCCGTCCGCCAGCTTGTCCGACTCGGCCAGCCGTACCCGCCAGCCGAGGAACACGGCGACCGGGGCGTACCCGGCGACCGGCAGGGCCAGCACACCCCGGGTCACCAGCCGGGGCACCCGGCCCGCCTGGTTGGCGACGAACGCGAGCAGCGGCGCGGCCAGCAGCGCGAACGCCAGCGGCAACAGGCCGAGCAGGAGTGTGAAGCCGAGCTGTCCGACCAGCCCATTCTCGAAGATCGTCTGATAGTTCTCGCCGCCGGCCGGCTCCGACTCTCCGCTCAGGAGGCTGTCGTGCTGAAAACTCATCAGCATCGTGGACAGGGTCGGCACGACGTACGACCAGATCAGCGCGATCAGCGCCGGCAGCAGCAGCGCGAGCCCGAGCAGCACCCGTCCCCCCGAGCCGGACCCGGCGGGTCGTGCGGGATGGTGCCCTACGGGTGGAATCGTCCCGGTCCCTGGCGGTTGCCCTGGAAAACTCATCGCGTGTGTCCCGCCGCTCGACTCAATGGCCACAGTGACCGTACCTAAGGCCGCTCCACATCGGCCTTTTCCGTGGTTCCGATTCCGTCGGGTCCGGTTCGGGCATCGGCGGCCTCTGGGGGGCCGGTAACGGGGTCGAGGGCTACTGCTCGGGGTGGCCGCCGCCGGTGAGGGAGGCCGGTACGGGGAGGCGCGGGTCGCCGCGGTAGGCGTCGGTTGCCTGCCGAAGGGGGCCGCCGGCCGCGCTGACCGCGGCGACCCGGTCGAGCAGGTCGAGGTCCGTAGGTTCCAATTCGTCGTAGTGGACGGGGATGAGGCCCCAGTTGTCCCAGGGGAGTGTCTCGACGCGGTTGAGGCTGGCCAGGTCCCGCACCACGTTGCCCTGGATCTCCCACATGCCGGTCAGGCCGGCGACGGCGACGCCGATCCGATCGGAGTCCCGGCGACCGGACCGGCATTCCCGCCACGCCTGGCCACCGACGAGGAACCCGTCACGGGGCACGTCCAGCGGGTCGACATCGGCGTCGGTGTAGGTGCCCCCGGGTGCGCTGGCGACCTGTGCGTCGACCAGACGCCAACCGTGGTCGTCGTCCCAGGCCTCCACCACCCAGTGGTCGTCGAAGAAGCCGTCGGTGAAGTAACCGGCGAACCCGGCTCGCGCTCGGGCCGGTACGCCGGCCTGGCGCAGCATCGCGCAGAGCAGGACGGTGAAATCCCGGCAGGTGCCGGCGAAGCGATCCTCGGGCCGGCGCTCGTCCAGCGTGCCGAGGTGGCCGAGGATCGCCTCGACGTACCGGGTGTTCGCCTCCTCGCGACGCTGCTCCGGAAGGGTGAAGCCGAATCGCCAGGTCCAGTCACGATGGATCAGCACACCGCCGATCACCCTGGCCATCGCGGCGGCGTCGGCCGACAGACCGCTGAGCAGGTGCGCGTTGGCGCCCGGGTCGGTCAGTCGACTGTGACGCCGGTAGAAGTCAAGCTCATCCATGTGCCGCAGGTTAGCCAGGCCGTACGACGATTGCCTCCCGCGCCTACGCAGGTGCCGGGTCGGGAAGCGCCGGAAGTTGGACGCCTCCACACCTGACCAGTTCAGAGCTTCCCGGCCGGGCCGGCCGGTTCGGTGGATCCGGCGGCACCCGCCGCCGTCAGCCCGCTGGCCGCCGGGAGATCCGGAGTCGGAGCGGCGTCGGGCGTCGGCAGGTGGGCCGACAATCGGCGTACCCCGGGGTCGAGCAGCATGCCGAGCACCGCGAGCAGCACTATCCCGGCGGCGACCAACAGGGTCGGTCCGGTTCCGAGGGCCAACGCCACCGGCCCGATCGCGATCTGGCCGAGCGGGATCGCCAGGAACGAACCGAGCGCGTCGTACGAGTAGACCCGGGCGAGCTTGTCGGCCGGGATGTTCTGCTGCATCGACGTTTCCCAGGCGATCGAGAACTGCTCCACCGCCGCACCGGCGATGAACCCGGTGACCAGCAGGAGGGCGAATCCGGGAGTCCAGGCCAGCCCGACCAGCAGCAGCACGTCGGCGAGCATGCAGAGCACGCCGAGCAGGAGCAGCCGGCGTACCCGGACGCGCAGCGCGAACAACGCCCCGGCCACCATTCCGGCGGTCTGGGCGGCGAGCACCAGGCCCCAGGCCCGGCGTCCGATCGTCTCGTCCGCGACGGCCGGGCCGAGGACGTTGATCGAGCTGGCGTACGCGAAATTGATCAGGAGGAAGCCGAGGACCACCACCCAGACCCAGGAGCGGGCGACGAACTCGGTCCAGCCCTCGCGCAGTTCCCGGAACGGGTTGGGCCGGCTGGTGTCGCGGTTGGCGACCGGGGTCACCCGTACCCGGGCGAAGGCCAGCGCGGCCAGCGCGAAGGTGGCGGCGTCCACGAGCAGGCCCCAGCCCGGTCCCACGCCGGCGACCAGGACGCCGCCGAGCGAGGCACCGCCGATCATGGCCGCGTTGACGCCGAGCCGGTTGAGCGCGTTCGCCGATTGCAGCAGCTCGGCCGGTACGGTCTGCGGCACCAGCGCGGCGGCGGCTGGCCAGGCGAAGGCGGTCACCACCCCGTTGACGGCGCTGAGCGCGATCAGCGCCGGGATCGTCGCGGTGCCGGTGAGCACGAGCGCCGCGACCGCGCCCTGGGTGGCCGCCGCGAGCGTGCAGGACACCACCATCACGGCGTGCCGGGGCAGCCGGTCGGCCAGCACGCCGCCGAAGAGCAGGAACAGCACGTTGGTCAGCGACCGTGCGCCGACCACCAGGCCGAGGTCGCGCACCGAGCCGGTGAGATCGAGTACGGCGAACGCGAGCGCGATCGGTGCGACCGAGTTACCGAGCATGGTGGCGGCCCGGCCGAGCGCCAGATAACGGAAGGGCTGGTGCCGCAGCGGCGCGAGGACTGCGTCGCGGGATCCCATGGTCAGTCCTCCATCTGGAACAGGGCGACGGTCACGCTCACCCGCTGGGTGCCGGGGGTGCGCGGTGGGCGGGCGGCCTGGTGCAGCCGGGCCGACGCCTCGGCGACCGCGCCCCGGATCTCGGCCCACATTTCGGGGTCGACCCAGAATTCGGCGTCGGTGAGGAAGTTGCCGGGGCCGGGCCGTAGCTCGGCGGACCGGCGGCGCAGTTCGGCGGCGAGCGCGGCGTAGAGCAGCCGGTGTTCGGGGGTGGGTCCGGTGCCCTCCGCGGCCGGCGGGCGCGAACCGGCCTCGCGCGTCGGGTCGTGCCGGTAACGCTTGGCGACCCCGCCCCGGATGCGCTCCTCACCGGCCACGTCGATCAGGCCGGCAGCGAGTAGGTGCCGCAGGTGGTAGCTGGCGTTGGCGTGGGTGAGGTCGAGTTCGCGGGCGATCTCGGCGGCGGTCATCGCGGTCGCGGTCAGCAGCGACAGGATCCGCATCCGGAGGGGATGGGCCAGCGCCCGCAACCGCGCTTTCGGGTCCGGCGTGTCGTCGGCGCCCGGCTGGCGGTCCGGGCCATCAACTCCCAAAGACATGTTGGGGAGTATAGGAAACGAATCACCAACTATCAAACACTTATTTGGAGGTGGGTGGCGTGGCGGATCCGGCGGGCACCGCGGGGTGTCGGGGTGATCCGCTACGGTGCCGCCGTGGAACTCAACCAGGGATGGGTGGGCAGCGATCTCGGCGACTACCGGGAGTCTGCCGCCACCTACCGGGGCTACCCCGTGGACAGCCTGCCGCCGCTGCCTGAGGAGAGGTTCGACGGCAGCTTCCACTGGCTGGCGGAGGTGCCGATCGTCGACCCCGAGACCAGCGACATCGAATACGACATCGAGATCGAGTACATGACGCCGATCGAGGCCGGGCCCACCCTGCGGGCGCTCGGGCCGGGCCTACCGGCGTCGTTCACCGCGTTCATGAGTCGACCCGAACTACTGGCCGCCGTACCGTCCTGCACCGCCTGCTGGTGGGACCTGTCGACGGCGCCGGTGCCCAGCCCGCTCGGCGACGGTGCCCGGCTGGTGCGTTTCCTCAACGACCAGCAGGGCTGCGTCTTCTGGTACCTCTACCTACTCCCCGACGGCGGGCACCGGATCGCCTGCGGCACCTACCAGTACGACGCCGACGAGCCGGTGGGTGCGGCGGAGGCGGCAGCCGACCTCGTACAGGTGGCGCCGGACTTCGAGCACTTCGTCTACCGGTTCTGGGTCGAGAACGTCGCCTGGTTCGAACTCGTCGGAGCCAACCTGGACTGGGACGAGTTGTCCCCGCCGGTACGCGACTACCTCCGG
Source organism: Plantactinospora solaniradicis (assembly GCF_042658085.1). NCBI lineage: Bacteria > Bacillati > Actinomycetota > Actinomycetes > Micromonosporales > Micromonosporaceae > Plantactinospora > Plantactinospora solaniradicis. The sequence goes on from NZ_JBHSPR010000018.1 coordinate 115,036, forward strand.
CCGTACCGCAGCGCTCGGCGCTCCAGGATCGCCACCACGCCCTGACCGGCAGCCACGCGGCAGATGCGGGCCGGGGGCCGGCCCGGGGTGAGAAGATAGCCGGGCCAAGCAGCCGAAGGGGGTGTGCCATGGCACCGAGCGGCGCTGCGCCGGATGCTCGTTTCGACGTTCCGTTGTATTCACAAGCCGAAGCCGCTCGTTACGTCGACATGCCGGCATCGACCCTCCGTACCTGGGCTCAGGGCTACGAGCGACGCGGTCATGGACGGTCGAGAACCCGGCGGGCTCAGCCGGCGGCCACATCGGTGGTCAGGGGCAGCCCGATCATCACCTACGTTCCCCCGCTGCACCCTTCGGACCCATCGGTTCCCTTCATCGGCCTCGCCGAAGCTATGTTCCTGTCCGCCCTGCGGAAGGCGGGAGTGCCACTACAGCAGATCAGGCCGGCATTGAGTCTGGTACAGGAGCGCCTCGACGTCACGCACGCGCTAGCCTCCCGCCGCCTGTACGCCGTCGGCGCCCAACTGCTGTGGGAGGTGGCCGAGGAGGGGGAACTCGATCGGGGCTCCCGCCGCGCCCTGATCGTTCTTCGCGACGGTCAGTACGTCTTCCGAGAAGTCATCGAACAGTACCTTCGGCGGATCGAGTACGCCGACGACGGATACGCGGAGCGGGTCACGCTGCCGGGCTACAAGTGGCGAGAGTGGTCGCCGATCCTCAGATCAACTTTGGTCAACCATTCTTCTCGGAGCAGACCAGCGGATCAGGTACAACCGCCTCGAACGTCGGGCTCTCTGCCTGTCCGCAGCGCGCTGCTTCACATTTCCTCGGGGCGATCTCAGCGCCGTAGAGGTGATTGAACGGCTATCGCGGCACCGACCGGAGATCGAGCGCGTGTGCTCGGCGCTTGCCGGTCCGTTCGTCTATCACCTGAACCGGGACAACCTTGTCGCCATGAACCTCGACTGTACCGACTGCCTTTCCTGACCGCGCTCAGCGCTCCAGGATCGCCACCACGCCCTGACCGCCGGCCGCGCAGATCGAGATCAGGCCCCGTCCGGAGCCCCGCTGGGCGAGCAGTTTGGCCAGGGTGGCGACGATCCGGCCGCCGGTCGCCGCGAACGGGTGCCCGGCGGCCAGGGACGAGCCGTTGACGTTCACCTTCGCTGGATCGATCGAGCCCAGCGGCGCGTCCAGGCCGAGCTTCTCCTTGCAGAACTCCGGTGACTCCCACGCGGCGAGGGTCGCCAGCACCTGCGAGGCGAAGGCCTCGTGGATCTCGTAGTAGTCGAAGTCCGCCAGGCTCAGCTTCGCCCTGGCGAGCAGCCGGGGCACGGCGTACGCGGGAGCCATCAGCAGCCCCTCGTCGCCATGCACGAAGTCGACGGCGGCGGCCTCGGACTGGCCGAACCAGGCGAGCACCGGCAGGTTGTGCGCCTTCGCCCACTCTTCCGAGGCGAGCAGCACCGTCGAGGCGCCGTCGGTCAGCGGAGACGAGTTCCCGGCCGTCATGCTGGCCCGGTCGGCGTCCGGGCCCCGGGTGCCGAAGACCGGCCGGAGGGCGCCGAGTTTCTCCACACTGGTGTCCGGCCGGAGGTTCTGGTCCCGGGTCAGCCCCAGGTACGGCGTGACGAGATCGTCGAAGAACCCGCGCTCGTACGCGGCGGCGAGCCGCTGGTGCGACCGTACCGCCAGTTCGTCCTGGTCCTGCCGGGCGATGTTCCAGCGCCGGGCGGTGACCGCGGCATGCTCCCCCATCGACAGCCCGGTACGCGGCTCGGCGTTGCGCGGAATCTCCGGCCGGAACGGCTGGGCCGGGCGCAGCCGGGTGGCGGCCCGGAGTCGCCCGCCCAGGCTCCGGGCGGCGTTGATCTCCAGGAGGGTGCGGCGCAGGTCCTCGTTCACCGCCAGCGGCGCGTCGGAGGTGGTGTCCACTCCTCCGGCGACGCCGACCTCGATCTGACCGAGTGCGATCTTGTTGGCGACCAGGATCGCCGCCTCCAGACCGGTGCCACAGGCCTGCTGGAGGTCGTACGCCGGGGTGCGCGGGTCGAGGCGGGAGCCGAGTACGACCTCGCGGGTCAGGTTGAAGTCCCGGGAGTGCTTCAGCACGGCTCCGGCGGCCACCTCGCCGAGCCGCTCGCCGGCCAGTCCGAACCGGGCGATCAGCCCGTCCAGGGCGGCGGTCAGCATGTCCTGGTTGGATGCCTTGGCGTACCGGCCGTTCGAACGGGCGAACGGAATCCGGTTGCCCCCGATGACCGCGACGCGACGTACGGTTTCCACGGTGCCGCCTCCAGAACACAGGGTTGTCACGACCTTACCCGTGAGTAGGCTACGCCCATGAGTGACAGGTACGCGAGCTTCGCCCACACCGGACCCGGCCGGGCGCTGGTCAAGCGCCTCGGCCTGCCCGACCCGCCCCGACTGCGCCGGGACCGCCCCGGCGACCCGCTGATCCACGGACCGGTCCGGCTGGACGCCGCCCCCGGCGGCCGGTTGCGCGAACCCCTGGCGAAGCTGCTCACCACCGCCGGTGTCGAGCTCTCCGCCGATACCGACGCAGCCGCCGATGTCGAGGGGGCCACCGGTGTCGAGGGGGCCGCCGGTGTCGAGGGAGCCGACCACGGCGCGGCGACCGCCGCCCGGCCGGTCCTCCACGGCGCCCTGCTCTACGACGCCACCGGGATCACCGACTCGACCGGGCTGCGCGCCCTCTTCGACTTCTTCCATCCGTTGGCCCGGGCACTGCACCCGTCCGGCCGGGTGATCGTGTTCGGCAGCCCGCCGGAGTCCTGCACCAACCCCCGGGAGGCCACCGCGCAGCGCGCGTTGGAGGGCCTGACCCGCAGCATCGGCAAGGAGTTCGGCCGGGGCACGACCGCCCAACTCGTCTACGTCGCACCCGGTGCCGAACGGGCCGTCGAGTCGACGCTGCGCTTCCTGCTCTCCGGCCGCTCGGCGTACGTCTCCGGGCAGGTCGTCCGGATCACCCCGGCCGACGTACCCGAGGTCGACTGGGCACGTCCGCTGGCCGGCCGGATCGCCCTGGTCACCGGGGCGGCCCGGGGCATCGGCGCGAAGGTCGCCGAGGTGCTGGCCGCCGACGGCGCCCAGGTGGTGGCGCTCGACGTACCGGCTGCCGGGGACGCGCTCGCCGAGGTGGCGAACGGCGTCGGCGGTACGGCGGTACAGCTCGACCTGACCGCGCCGGACGCACCGGTGCGGCTGGCCGAGCACCTGGCCGACCGGCACGGCCGGGTGGACGTCGTCGTGCACAACGCCGGGATCACCCGGGACAAGACCCTCGGCCGGATGAAACCGGACTGGTGGGACCAGGTCCTGGACGTCAACCTGTCCAGCCAGGAGCGGATCAACGAGGTACTGCTGGACCGGGGACTGATTCCGCACGGCGGCCGGCTGATCGCGGTCTCCTCGATCGCGGGGATCGCCGGCAACCGGGGCCAGACCAACTACGCCACCTCGAAGGCCGGGGTGATCGGGCTGGTGCACTCGATGGCGCCACTGCTCGCCGAGCGGGGCATCACGGTCAACGCCGTCGCCCCGGGCTTCATCGAGACCCGACTGACCGCCCGGATCCCGCTGATGTTCCGCGAGGCGGGCCGGCGGCTGAACAGCCTGGCCCAGGGTGGCCTGCCGGTCGACGTGGCGCAGACCATCGCCTGGTTCGCCTCGCCGGGATCGGCCGGGATCACCGGCAACGTGGTCCGGGTCTGTGGCCAGAGCGTGCTCGGGGCCTGACGACCGACCGATCGACTGGAGGCAGCCTGATGACCGATCGAGGCGAGACGACCGATCGAGTGGAGGCGTGATGACCGACGCCGAGGTCGAGCTGTCGACGATTCCGGCCGCTGGGCCGCTCTACCGCCGGGCGGCCATCGGGCTCGCCCCGGGCTTCGGTCCGGGACGGCGGGCCGACCGGCTGCCCGACCTGGAGCTGGTGGTCCGGGGGGTCACCGTCGATCGCGACCACCTGACCGGGTACGACCGGGTGTGCGGGTTCCGGCTCGCCGACGCGCTACCGCCGACGTATCCGCACGTGCTGGCCTTTCCGCTGGCGCTGCGCCTGATGAGCGCGCCGGAGTTCCCACTGCCGCTGGTCGGTCTGGTGCACGTGGCGAACCGGATCACCGTGCACCGCCGGATCGACGCGGCCGAGCCGCTGGACCTGTCGGTACGCGCCGTCGACCTGCGTCCGCACGACCGGGGGCGGCAGTTCGACGTACTGTGCACCGCCTCGGTCGGCCCCGAGGTGGTCTGGCGCGGCGTGTCGACGTACCTGCGGCGGGAGCGCGGCGGGGCGGATGGTGGCCGGCGCGAGCCCGGGGAGTATCCGGCGCCGCCGGCTCCGAGTGCGCTCTGGCGGGTGCCGCCCCGGGTGGGCCGGGACTACGCCCGGGTGTCCGGGGACCGCAATCCGATCCACACCTCGCGGATCGCGGCCCGGCTTTTCGGCTTCCCGGGGCCGATCGCGCACGGCATGTGGAGCAAGGCCCGCTGCCTGGCCGCGCTGGAGGGCCGGCTGCCGGACGCGTACGAGGTGGAAGTGGCGTTCAAGCTGCCACTGGCGCTGCCCGGAACGGTCGCGTTCAGCGCCACCCCGGCCTGGACCTTCGGCCTGCACGACACCAAGCGCGGCCGGCCGTACCTGGTCGGCGGAGTGGCGTCGATCTAGGGCTAAGCCGACAGCTTGGACCAAACATCGAAATTTACCGTTGACAGGGCCGAAGGTGCATCGATAGTCTTCGCTATGACCTGGAAAGCGCTTTCCAGGCTCCCCCGTCCCGGTGCGCGGAACCCCCCGCCGCACCCGTCCACCTACCGCTGGCGGCGCCCGCGTCCCACCCGCGACCCGGCCGCCGGGGTGGACCACTTCCACTCGGAGGTAGCTGTGACCAGCACCAGAACCACCAAGTCCGACCGCACCCGGCGGCTCACCCGGGTGCCACTGCTCGCTGCGGCCACCGCCGCCGTACTCGCGGCCACCTCGCTGACCGCGATGCCCAGCGCGTCGGCCGCCTCGTTCAACATGCAGGGCTGGGCGACCCAGTGTGGCGGCACCACCGGCGGCGGTAGCGCCTCCCCGGTGACCGTCACCAGCGGCAGCCAACTGGTCAGCGAAATGCAGGCCAGCGGGGCCCGGGTGATCCGGTTCTCCGGCAGCCTGTCGATCAGCGGCATGCAGAAGGTCGCCGCCAACAAGACCATCATCGGTGTGGGCAGCGGCGCGGCCATCACCGGTGGCGGGCTCAACGTCGCCAGCGTCAGCAACGTCATCATCCGGAACATCAACTTCCGGAACTGGAGCGACGACGCGATCAACGTGCAGTACTCGACCCGGGTCTGGATCGACCACAACAGCTTCAGCAACGGCTCCGACGGCGCGGTCGACATCAAGCGGGCCTCGGACTGCGCCACCGTCTCCTGGAACCGGGTCTTCAACCACGACAAGTCGTTCCTGCTCGGCCACTCCGACGACAACTCGGGCGAGGACAGCGGCAAGCTGCGCGTGACGTACCACCACAACTGGTTCGACGGCTCCGAGCAGCGGCACCCCCGGGTCCGCTTCGGTAACCCGGTGCACGTCTTCAACAACTACTACAACAGTGTCGGCGGCTACGGCGTCGCCTCCACCGAGGGCGCCGGTGTGCTCGTCGAGGGCAACTACTTCGAGAACACCGACGACCCGTACCACCTGGGCGAGGCCGACTCCGGCCCCGGCACCCTGGTCGCCCGGAACAACCACTTCGTGAACTCCGGCAGTGGCCAGACCGGCGGCAGCGTGCGGAGCCTCCCGTACAGCGTCAGCGTCGACCCCGCCGCCAACGTGAAGTCGATCGTCACCGGCGGTGCCGGCACCGGTCGGATCTGATCGTCCGCACCATCGCACGGCAACGCGCCACCCGCCGGGGTGCTCCGATCCACACGATCGGAGCACCCCGGCACCTCGGCGTCCACACCTGCCCCCGCCCTAGCGGGCTGGAGGTGGCGTACCCGCTATCCGCCGCCGCGCGGTCTGGACAGGGCATACCCGGCGGCGGCGAGGCGTACCAGCGCGATCGTGCCGGCCAGCACCGCGACCGCGACCATCGCGTGGCCGATGTCCATCGTGTAGAGCATCGCCTGGGCCAGGCCGGCGCCGTCGAACATCGCCGGAAGCGCCCAGAGCGCGCCGGTCACCAGCGCGGCACAGCCGACGACCCAGCCCGCCGCGCCGACGACGATCCGACGGCGCGCGGCCGGCACCCCCGCCCTCCGTCTGCGCCGGACGGCCCTGACCACCGACCAGGTCAGGACGATCAGCAGCAGCCCGACGACGACCAGCAACCCGGTGAGCGTCCAGGTGAGGGCGGAGTCCCGGGCAGCCGCGACCGGCTCGCCGCCCCGCATGATCCGGGCGACGTTGAACGCCATCGAGGCCAGTGGCCAGTCCATGGCGAGGCTGTACACGTTGGACAGGATCACGACGGCCAGGTCCGATCCCGGTACGAGCAGGATGTGCCCGAAGTAGTTGGCGGCCGCTCCGGCGTGCCAGACGAGGCGGTCACCGAAACCGTCGAGGGTGCTCTCCCGCCATCCCAGCCCATAGCTGCCGCCCCCGCCGACGGCGACCTGACCGGCGTGCAACTCGGCGATGCCCTGCGGCGAGAGGACCGTGGCGTCGCCGTACCGGCCGTCGTTCAGCTGGGCTACGGCGTAGTGCGTCAGGTCCGACAGGCTCGCCGCGAGGTGGCCGTACGGCACACCGGAGGCGTCGAAGGGCGGGTCGAAGCGGGTCGGGTGACCGAAGTAGTAACGGTGTCCGGGCGGCACGCCCACCGCCCGCGCCTCGGCCCCGGTGGTGGCGGAGTGTGTCATGCCGAGCGGGTCCAGCACGTGTTCCCGTAGGTATCCGCCGAACGTCTGCCCGGTCACCGTCTCCACGAGCAGACCGAGGATCATGTAGTTGGCGTTGCTGTACTGGTAGGCCTCGCCGAGCGGCATCGTCGGCGAGACCGTCGCCAGGTCCCGTACCGACCGGGCCAGCCCGTCCGGCGCGTTGTCGTACCGGTCGTTCAGGCCCATCGTCACGACCTGGGGCAGCCCGGTGGTGTGGGTCAGCAACTGCCGTACGGTGATCCGGGCGGCGACCGACTCGTCCGCCAGTCGCAGCTCCGGGACGTACCGGCGGACCGGCGCGTCGAGTTCGACCCGTCCCGCCTCGACCAGTTGCCGTACTGCCAGCGCGGTGAACGACTTGGACACCGAGCCCACCACGAACGGCGTCTGCGGTGTCACCCGCGCCCCGTCGCCGTCGACGCCCCAGGTGCCCTGGCCGATCACCTCGGTACCCCGGACGACCGCGTACGCCAGGCCCGGTATCCGGATCTCGGCCATGTGCCGACGCAGGTACGTCTCCACCCTGGCGATCTCGTGCTCGGTGGCCCTGCCGACATCGTCATCGCTCGATCCGGAATCGGCCGTCGACCCGGAATCGGCCGTCGACCCCGAATCGGCCGGGTTACCGGCCGCCGGTCCCATCGGAACGGCCACGGCCAGTGGGACCAGCACCGCCGTGAGCGCCGCCAACAGGATCGTCCCCATCCCCGCCCACCGCGAACGGACGCCCATGTCTCAATCCCTCCAGTCGAGGAGTCGACCAACGCCTGGTCAACCGATTTGACTCAGCAGGCGCTCCAGTTCGGCGAGCCGCTGCTTGACCTCCGCCAACTCGTCGCGGGCCGCCCCCAGTTCCGCGCGCAGGCCCTTGAGTTCGGTGGCGGTGGCCTGGCCGGCCTCCGCGGTCCGCGCTCCGGCCTCGGCGACGCGTTCGGCCAGCGCCTCGTACCGATCCGCCCCGACCGCCGACCGCCGGGCCCGGTAGAACCCCAGAACCACGAGACCGACGACGGTGACCAGTGCGACCACCAGCACCGTCGAGGCGATCGTGGCCGTCTGCGCAATGTCCAGGTCGGCACTCAGTACTACTGTGCTCACTTCTCGTCCCTTCGCGATCCACCGGTTTCCGGGGCACCCGGTGCCGGCCCATCCATCCCCACCTGTTCCGCGCCCAGCGACCGCACCGCCGCGATGACCGCCTCCGGCGTCAACTCCAGCGCGAACGGCACCAGCTCGAAGTACTTCACCGAGCTTCCGTCCCGCGCCGTCTCCAGCGCCCCCGTGACCAGGCCGGCGGCCTCCAGCCGTTGCAGGTGCATGTACAGCAGCGGCCGGTTCATCTGCAGCTGTCGAGCCAACTGGCTGACGTAGGTGCGACCCTCGGCGAGCGCGGCGATGATCCGCAGCCGGTGCGGGCTGGCCATCGCGGTCAGCACCCGCAGCAACTCGTCGCCGGAGGGCGAAGCCTGGTCCATGCCTCTGGTTCCCTTCCGGGGTGTCAGTCCGGACTGACACCCCCCTGTCAGAAGAGACTGACACCCCCGGCCACATGCGTCAAGCCCGATACCGGTTCGGTATCGGGCGGCGGGAAGAGTCAGTGCGGAGGCGGTACGACTCAGTCGTCGACCGGAGGCGGGCGCCACTGGTGACCGGCCAGCATGCTGCCGGCGCCGGTCCAGCCGAAGTTCATCATCCGGGTGGCCATCCCGTCCGGGTCGGCGTCCGGATGGTCGGCGAGCCAGTCGGCCAGCGACTCCGACGCGCCGACCAGGGCGTACGCCATGACCTCCCGCTCTGCCGCGCGGACCTCGCGCCCCTCGGCGGCCAGGCCCCGGTCGAGCATTCCGGCGACCACCTCGATGATCCGACTGCGCATCGCGGCGAGTTCGTCCGCGAACGGGCGCTCCCCGCGCGCCTGCCGGTACAGCACCGCCCAGCCGTCCCGGTGCGCCCCGACGAACCTGAAGAACGCCCGCAGGCCACGCCACAGCCGCTCGTCGAACGGCAGGTCCGGCACGACGGCGCCGACGATCGCCTCCATCAGCCGGGTTCCCTCCCGATGCAGGCAAGCTGTGAAAAGCTCCTCCTTGGAGCCCAGGTAGGCGTAGACCATGGGTTTGGAGATCCCGGCCTCGTCGGCGATCTCGTCCATGCTCGCCGCATGGAAGCCGCGCCGGGAGAACACCTTGACGGCCGCGTCGAGCATCTGCTGCTCGCGTACGGCTCGGGGCAGCCGCTTGAAGGTGGGCGTGGTGGACACCTTGCGAGCTTACCTACTCGTGCGTAAGGTTACGCATCAGTAACCACTGACCCAGCCCGGAAGGTCCACTCCATGACTGACTTCGATCCGGCGACCTTCGCCTCGGTCGATCCCAAGCAGTTCGCCCAGCTCGTCAAGTCCACTCCGGACGACAAGCTGGCCGAGGTGATGCGGAGCGACCTGCGGGACACCGTACTCGGCGCGGTATTCGGTCGCATGCCGTCGCTGTTCCGGGCCGACCGCGCGGGCTCGACCAACACGGTCATCCACTGGACCATCACGGGCCGCCCGGACGGTGGCTCGGACACCTACGAGATCGTCATCGAGGACGCGACCTGCACGGTCTCGGAGACCCCGCAGCGGGACCCGAAGCTGACCCTCACGATGGGACCGGTCGAGTTCCTGAAGATCGTCTCCGGTGGCGCCAACCCGGTGATGATGTTCATGACCGGCAAGCTGAAGGCAAAGGGTGACCTCGGGCTGGCGGCCAACATCGCCAACCTGTTCGACATCCCGAAGGCCTGATCCCGAAGGCCTGATCCCGAAGGCCTGACCCGAGATCCCGAGGCCTGATCCGAGCCGGTGCAAGTCCTGGTCGGGCCGACCGACCGGAGGCCCGACCAGGGCCCGACACCTGACATGGCCGATCCCGGGACCCGACGTGACCGGGCCCGGGATGTGATGACGCGCGGAGAGGAGACGTCGTGACCGAGTTCTCGCTCGACCTGAACGAGGAGCAACGGGACCTGCGCGACTGGGTGCACGGCTTCGCCGCCGACGTCGTACGCCCGGCCGCGGCCGAGTGGGACGCCCGCGAGGAGACCCCCTGGCCGGTGATCCAGGAGGCGGCGAAGGTCGGGCTGTACGGCTTCGAGTTCATCGCCACCTGCTGGGCCGATCCGAGCGGCCTCTCGCTGCCGATCGCCAGCGAGGAACTCTTCTGGGGCGACGCCGGCATCGGGCTGTCGATCTTCGGCACCACGCTCGCCGTGGCCGCCATCTACGGCGCCGGCACCCCCGACCAACTCGTCGAGTGGGTGCCGCAGTGCTTCGGCAGCGTCGACGAACCGGCGGTCGGGGCGTTCTGCAGCACCGAGCCGGAGGCCGGCTCCGACGTCGCCGCCATGCGCACCCGGGCCCGGTACGACGAGGCAGCCGACGAATGGGTGCTCAACGGCCAGAAGGCGTACGCCACCAACGGCGGGATCGCCGCCGTGCACGTGGTGACCGCCTCGGTCGAGCCCTCGCTCGGCTCCCGCGGGCAGGCCGCCTTCGTGGTGCCGCCCGGCACCCCGGGGCTGACCGCGACAAAGAAGCTCAAGAAGCTGGGCCTGCGCGCCTCGCACACCGCCGACGTCTTCCTCGACGAGGTACGGGTGCCCGGCCGCTGCCTGCTGGGCGGACGCGAGGCGTTGCTCGAACGGCTCGACCGGGCCCGCTCCGGCCAGCGCGGAAAGAGCCAGGCGGCGATGCGTACGTTCGAGTTGTCCCGACCCACCGTGGGGGCCCAGGCGATCGGGGTGGCCCGCGCGGCGTACGAATACGCCCTGGCGTACGCCCAGGAGCGGGTCCAGTTCGGCCGGGCGATCATCGAGAACCAGGCAATCGCCTTCCAACTCGCGGACATGCGTACGGAGATCGACGCCGCCCGGCTGCTGGTCTGGCGGGCGGCCTGGATGGGCCGGAACAACCGCCCGTTCACGGCGGGCGAGGGATCCATGTCCAAGCTCAAGGCCGGTGAGGTGGCGGTGTCGGTGACCGAGAAGGCGGTGCAGATCCTCGGCGGCGCCGGCTTCCTGCGCGATCATCCGGTCGAACGCTGGTACCGGGACGCCAAGATCTACACGATCTTCGAGGGGACCTCCGAGATCCAACGCCTGGTCATCTCCCGAGCCATCTCCGGACGGCAGATCCGCTGACCCATGGCCCTACCCTTTCTCGTCGCCACCCTGACCCGCCGTGGCCTGCTCAAGCCCGGCTCGCCGATCCGGGTCGCGGCCCAGCTCGGCGCGCTACGGAACTGGGGTTTCAGCCTCGCCGGGGAGCTACGTCAGGCCGCCGCCCGGGATCCGGACCGGATCGCCGTGGTCGACGAGGAACTCGGTGAGATCAGTTACCGGGATCTGTTGGACCGGGCCGGACGGCTGGCCCGGTCGCTGCGGGCGAGGTACGGCATCGCCGAGGGCGACCGGATCGGCGTGCTCTGCCGCAACCACCACGGGCTCGTCGAGACGGCCATCGCCGGACCACTGCTCGGCGCCGACATAGTGCTGGTCAACACCGGGCTCTCCGGGGCACAGCTCGCGGACGTCGTGCAGGAGCAGCGGATCCGGCTGCTGGTGCACGACGCCGAATTCGTCGACCGGACGATCGGACTCCCTCCGGAAGTGGACCAGCTCGACGAACGCGGGTGCGCGGACCTGGTCGCCGCCGCACCGCTGGGCGAACTGCGCCGCCCGGGGCGGGACGGCCGGACCATCGTGCTCACCTCCGGCACCACCGGTACGCCGAAGGGAGCCCGACGGCCCACCCCGAACGGGCTCGGCCCGCTCGTCGCCATCATCGACCGGATCCCGCTGCACGCCGGGACCCGGATGATGATCGCGGCCCCGCTCTTCCACACCTGGGGGTACGCGGCACTACAGATGGCCTTCGCGCTGCGGGGCACCGTCGTACTGCACCGCAGGTTCGAGCCGGAGGCCGCCCTGGACGCGGTAGAGCGGCACCGGTGTACCGCGCTGTTCGCCGTACCGGTGATGGTGCAGCGGCTGCTGGAGGTGCCGCCGCCGGCTACCCAACCGCCGCTGGAGGTCGTCGCGGTGAGCGGTTCCGCCCTGCCCGGCGGCCTGGCGACCCGGTTCATGGACCGGTACGGCGACGTCCTCTACAACCTGTACGGCTCCACCGAAGTCTCCTGGGCCGCCATCGCCACCCCGGCCGAGCTGCGCCAGGCTCCCACCACCGCCGGCCGCCCGCCGCACGGGACCCGACTGGCGATCCTCGACCGGGACGGCAACCCGACCCCGAACGGTCAGGTCGGCCGGATCCTCGTCGGCAACGAGCTGCTGTTCGAGGGGTACACGTCGGGCACCGGGGGCGACGGCAGCGATGGCGGCGATGGCGGTGACGGTGGCGGGCTGTTGGACACCGGCGACCTCGGCCATCTGGACGCCGACGGACTGCTCTTCGTCGACGGGCGCGCTGACGACATGATCATTTCTGGCGGCGAGAACGTCCACCCGTCCGAGGTGGAGAACCTGCTCGCCGAGTTGCCCCAGGTACGCGAGGTGGCGGTGATCGGCGTGCCGGACCGGACGTACGGCCAGCGGCTGGCGGCGTACCTGGTGCTGCTTCCCGGTGAGGTGCTCGATCCGGAGGCGGTACGGGAGTACGTCCGCCGCTACCGGGCCAGGTTCTCGGTCCCCCGGGACGTCATCTTCGTACCGGCGCTGCCGCGCAACGCCACCGGAAAGGTGCTGACCCGGGAACTGCGCCGGTACCACCAGGCCTGACGGTGCGCCCGCCGGCCGGAGCGGACGGGGCGGACCGGAGCGGACCGGGTCAGGTGGTGACGGCGACGGTCACCGTGCCGATCAGGATCCGGTGGTCGGAGCAGGGCCCGCCGCAGGTGGTGGCGATGGACAACGAGTCACCGGTGTAACCGCCCACGATCCGGTCCTGGTGTACGAAGACCAGGTCGATCTTCTTGCCCTGGCCGTTCGGTCCCGTCGTGTCGCCGTCGGCCACCGTCGTCTCGCCGTACCCCGGGCTGGCCGGGTCGGTGTCGTCGAGTTCGCGGTAGGAACCGGTGTTGCCGGGGTTGAGCGGGACGTTCAGGTTCCGCGAGTACCAGGGGTTCATCCGCCCGTAGTCGGGCTGGGCGTTGAAGTCACCGGCGATGATCACGGTGTCGCCGGCGGCGTGGAAGCTGTCCAGCCGGGAGAGCACCTCACCGAGCTGGCGTTCGTTGATCTTCTCTGTCCCGATCACCTCGTTCGACGGGGTGATGTGGGTGGTGCAGAACCGCAGCCAGGGCCGGGCCTCCAGTGGCGCGCAGAGCAGCTTGCGCCGCTCCGAACTACCGTCGGCGGCCAACGCGTACCGGTTCGCCGGACCCAGCGGCGCCTTGCTGAAGATCGCCAGCCCGTACGGCTCGCCGCCACAGCCGGTGTCGTTGTGCGGCTCGAAGCGGGAGAAGTTCTCCACGTCCTGAGCCCAGCCGGAGCCGCGCAGGTTGGCCTGCACCGCCTTGTACTGACTCCAGCACAACTCGTTGAGGGCGGCGAAATGGGCGCTCCGGTTGCGGATCGAATTGCTCAGCGCGGTGACCAGTCCGTTGCCGGTGGCGCCGCGGTGCATGGCCCAACCGGCGACGTTCCAGGTCCAGACGTGGTAGGTGGTGTTGACCACGGCCGCCCCGGCCGGGGTGGCGACCGGTACTACCGCCGCCGTCACCATGGTCAACACCGTCACCGCAAGAGTTCCGAGCCGTCGTCGAACCCGCATCGCCACGCCTCCCGATGATCGGACCTTCGATGACCGGGAGAATAACGTCCTGCGCCGGGCCCGTCAGTACAGATCGGACGGTCCACCGGTGAGCCGGAGCCCGCCGTCGATCAGAGTTCGCCGATCTCGTAGACCACGGCCGAGCCGGTCAACGTCTTCGACCGCACCTCGCCACCGCCGACCGTACGCAGCTGGTAGGTGTGCGTCACCGTGTCGCCGGGCGGGCCGGCACACGGGAAGTCGATCGTCGCGCTGCCGTGGGCCGGATAGCTGTCGTACACCCCGGGGCCGTCGACGGAGAGGGTGACCTTGTCCGTGCCGGTCACCTTCCACTCGAGGATGATCGGTACGCCCGGGATCGGGTTGATGTTGGTGCCCTGCGCGCACTTCGGCTTCTGGCTGATCCGGAACGAGACGATGGTCGGGCCGCTCGGCTTCGGGTCCTTCGTACCCTCGGAGTTTCCGCCACCGCCGGTCTTGCCGCCGCCGGTATGGCCGCTTCCGCTCTGGCCGCCACCGCCGGCCGGGCTCGCGCTCGACTCCGGCTGACCGGTCGGTCCGCCGGGCGGCGCGCTGTCCAGACCCTCGTCACCGGGAGCCGGCGTCGAGGTGGCCGGGCGACTCCCGCCGGTCTGGATCGTCACGCAACCGGTCGACCCCACCGTCATCGCCGCACCGAGGACGACCAGGGCCGCCCGAGTCAGGTACCTGTGCATGTCGCTCCTCCACCGCCGGGAACCCCGGCCCTCGGCCGGGGTGATCCTTACGGTAGGAACGCGGCGTGATCGACGAATCACGGTTTCGTGCCAGCCGGAGCAGGTTGGTCACGGGTACCGGTCCGCCGGCCGTCCAGATCGGACGGTTTGGAGTGGATCGGAGCGGAGCGGATCGGAGTGGATCGGCGCGGATCGGCGCGGGACGGGCCCGTTCGCCGCGCCGAGAGACCGGGCAGGCTCGGGTTCAGCCGTCGGTCGGTGCGACCCGCTGCGGTGCGTCGAGCCGGTCCGCCGCGGCGAGCGCCGCGATGTCGCGCCGGTACTGCGCACCGTCCAGGCCGACCCCGGCGACCAGGGCGTACGCGGCCTCCCGGGCCGTGGACAGGTCGGCGCCGAGACCCGTACCCGAGAGCACCCGCCCACCGGCGGAGACCAGCGTGCCGTCGGCGGCCCGGCGCGCGGTCCCGGCGTGGATGATCCCGGCCCGCTCCGCGCCGGTGATCACGTCCCCGCTGCGGGCCGTGCCCGGATAGCCGGCCGACGCGACCACCACGGTGACCGCCGCACCGGACCGCCAGCGCAGCGGCGGGTGCCCGGCCAGCGTCCCGGTCGCGGCCGCGTGCAGCAGGCCGGCGAGCGGCGTCTCCAGCAGCGCGAGTACGACCTGCGTCTCCGGGTCGCCGAACCGCGCGTTGAACTCGATCACCCGTGGGCCCTGCCGGGTGATGGCGAGACCGACGTAGAGGAGGCCGCTGAACGGGGCACCGCGGCCACGCAGCTCCGCGAGGGTGGGATGGACCACCGTCGCCATGACCTCGTCGACCGTGCCCTCGGGCAGCCACGACAGCGGCGCGTACGCCCCCATGCCGCCGGTGTTCGGGCCGGTGTCGCCGTCGCCGATCCGCTTGAAGTCCTGGGCCGGCAGCAGCGGCAACGCGGTCTCTCCGTCGGTGACCACGAAGAGCGAGACCTCGGGTCCCGCCAGGTACTCCTCGACGACGACCCGATCGCACGACGCGGCGTGGTCCAGTGCCGCCGACCGGTCGTCGGTGACCACCACACCCTTGCCGGCGGCAAGTCCGTCGTCCTTGACCACGTACGGGGCACCGAACTCGTCGAGCGCCTGCGCCACCAGGGCGGCCCCGACCCCGCTGCCGGGGTTGACGACCGCTCGGGCCCGGGCGGTCGGTACGCCGGCCGCGTTCATCACGTCCTTGGCGAACGCCTTCGAGCCCTCGATCCGGGCCGCTGCTCCGGACGGGCCGAAGCAGACGATCCCCTTGGCCCGTACCGCGTCGGCGACCCCGGCGACCAGGGGTGCCTCCGGACCGACGACGACCAGGTCGGCCTGGACCTCGACGGCGAGCGCCGCGACCGCCGCCGGATCGGTGATCTCCACCGGGCGTAGCTCGGCGACCGCCGCGATGCCCGGGTTCCCCGGTGCGGCGATCAGATGGTCGACGGCCGGATCGGCGGCGAGCCCGAGCGCGAGCGCATGCTCCCGCCCGCCGCCACCGAGAAGTAGTACGCGCACAACCACCGATCCTACGGGTTGGCCGGCATCCGGCGACCGGCTGGCCGGGGTCCTCGCCCTACGGCCGGGCGGGGATCAGTTCGTGCCGGACGATATTCTCCTCACGGCCGGGCCCGACACCGACCACGCTGATCCGGCACCGGCACAGCTCCTCGAGCCGGGCGAGATAGCGGCGGGCGTTCTCCGGCAGTTCCGCCTCGGAGCGCGCCTTGGAGATGTCCTCCCACCAGCCGTCGAACTCCTCGTAGATCGGCACCGCGTGGTGGATCGCGGTCTGCGTCATCGGCATGTCGTCGAACCGCTCGCCGTCGATCTCGTAGCCGACGCAGATCCGTACCTTGTCCAGTCCGGAGAGCACGTCGAGCTTCGTGACCACCAGGTCGGTGATGCCGTTGAGCCGGACCGCGTACCGGCCGATCACCGCGTCGAACCAGCCGCACCGGCGTTCCCGGCCGGTGGTGGTGCCGTACTCGGCGCCGATCTTGCGCAGGTGGGCGCCGTTGTCGTCGAACAACTCGGTCGGGAACGGACCCGAACCGACCCGGGTGGTGTACGCCTTCGTCACGCCGATCACCTGGGTGATCGACATCGGCGGGATGCCGGCTCCGACGCAGGCACCGCCGACGGTCGGGTTGGACGAGGTCACGAAGGGGTAGGTGCCGTGGTCCATGTCCAGCATGGTCGCCTGGGCGCCTTCGAGCAGCACCGTCTCGCCACGGTCGAGCGCGTCCCAGAGGACCACCCGGGTCTCCGCGATGTAGGGCCGCAACCGCTCCGCGTAGCCGAGGTACTCCTCGGTCACCGCGTCGATGTCCAGCGCCTTGCGGTTGTAGACCTTGAACAGGATCTGGTTCTTCTCCCGGAGCGCCAGTTCGAGCTTCTTGCGCAGGATGCCCGGGTCGAGCAGGTCCTGCACCCGGATGCCCATCCGGGCGACCTTGTCGCCGTACGCCGGGCCGATTCCCCGGCCGGTGGTGCCGATCCGGGACGAGCCGAGATACCGCTCGACCACCCGGTCCAGGGCCCGGTGGTGCGGCATGATCAGGTGCGCGTCTCCGGAGATCCGCAGCCGGGAGACGTCGACGCCCCGTTCGGCCAGACCGTCGATCTCCGAGATCAGGACCTTGGGGTCGACCACCACGCCGTTTCCGATCACGATCATCGCAGTCGGAGACAGCGCACCCGACGGCATCAGGTGCAGCGCGTACTTCTGTCCGTCCGGGGTGACCACCGTGTGCCCGGCGTTGTTACCACCCGAGTACCGGACGACGTAGTCGACCCGGTCGCCCAGCAGGTCGGTAACCTTGCCTTTGCCCTCGTCGCCCCACTGCGCCCCGATGAGCACGATCGCCGGCATCTTTAAACCCGCCTCCAGGGGGCTCGGGTGCCAGGTGGCGACCGCGTGGCGAGCCCGAGGTGTCAGGCTAACAAAAAGTGACGACCCGGCCCGCAGAGGCCGGGCTGGCGGCAGGAGGCGACTCCCGGTGTACGACGTGGTACTGCTCACCCTCGACTCGGGTGAGGACGGCTCGGCGGGCTGCGGCTCGGGCGGCGACTGCTGCTCCTCCGGCCCGGCCGCCAGTCGGGCCGACTGTGCGGACACCCCACGCGTACCGGTGCTGGCCTGTGCGGACGCTCTCACGGCCCGGGGTGCCCGGGTCGAGCCGGTGACCGCCCGCTCCGATGCCGAGATCGACGCGGTACTGGCCCGGCTGGACGGCCCACCCCGGCCGGACGGTCTCGACTGGCCCGATCCGGATAGTAAGACGCGGCTCGTGATCGCTACTGCGAGTGACGGCCAGTTGCGCGCAGTAATGCGTCGCATGGTCCGCCGGTACGCCCCGCCGCCCAGCCGCCGCCCGGCGGACCTCGCCGGCAATCGCACGGTTCCCGACCTGCCGCCGATCGGCCTGCTGCCGCTCGATCCGGCCAGGTCGGGAACGGCAGCCCCGGAGACGTTCCGCGACCTGGTCGGGCAACTCCGGCTGCCCCGAGACCCCGCCGGGGTCGCGGCGGCGGTGTTGGACGGCCGGGTTCGCCGCCTCGACCTGCTCCGCAACGACGGTGGTTCGGTCACCCTGGACGGCGCGCTGCTCGGCGCCGCCAACGATGCCGGCCAGCCGTTGGCCTGGCGTGGGCGGGTCGAGGTCGACGACGCCGTGCTGTCGAGTGGTGACGATCCGCTGTTCGCCTGTGCGATCGGCAACGCGGGCGGCTATGCCGAACTGTCCGGGCTGGAACTGCTGTCGACGGCGGACCCGACCGACGGCGTGGTCGAGGTCGCCGTGGCCGTTCCGGTCGTGACCCGGTCCCGCTGGGGCCGCCAACGGGTACGCCTGGAGGTGCGTCGGGCCCGGGGTCGCGCCGTCGCCGTCACCCCTCGGGACCCGGACGTTCCGTTCCTGGACGACGGCGTCTCCGGCACGCTGAACCGGAAGCGGTCCTGGTGGACCGAGCCGGGGGCGTGGGCAGTGTACGACCACTGATCTCTTGTGGAAGGCTGTAGGTGGGGACCTCCGTGCCCGGCCGAAGGCCGATCGGCGGGCATATCCTCGGTAGCGGGAGGGGAGGTAGGTAGGCCGTGGTGGACAATCATGGAAACCGGGTGTACGTGCCGGGTCAGGTGCCGGCGGCGCCGCGTGCGGAAGAGCCGCTGTGGCCACCGGACGAGATCGTCGCCGAGCCGCGCGAGGACTCCGGGCCCATCTCCGGCTGGGCACCGCCCCCACCGCCGCTGCCGGACGCCACCCCGCCCCCGCCCGACCCGCTGGCGGGAGTCCCGCAGCCCGTCTCGAACCCGCCGTTCCACCCGACCACACCGCCCGCGGTACCGGCACCTCCCGGCCCCGTGTCGCCGGTACAGGCCATTCCGCCCGCCTTCGGCCCTCCGCCCGGTCCCGCCGTTCCGCACGTCCCCGCCGTCGGCCAGCCGGTACCCGTTCCGCCGGTGACCGCCGTCCCGCTCCAGCCGCCGCCGGCTCCGCCCGTGCCGGGTCCGCACTCCGGCGTGCCGAACACCGGGCCAGCGAGCTCGGCCGCACCGGCCCCCAACCGCGCCTGGCCCGCCACCGGTGGGACCTCCAGCCGGGGTCGCGCCACGGTGAGCACCGGCGACATCCGCCGTCCCGACACGACAGGGCGTTCGGAGAACACCGGGTCGACGGACGCGATCGGCCGGGCCCGGCCGGAGTCACCGGACCGGCCGGCGAACGGCACCGAGCAGCGCCCCGGGCCGACCGAGCCGCGACCCTCCGGCAAGGCGTCGGTGGAACCGCGCCCGTCCGGAAAGGCCTCCGTCAGCCCGACCACCGGCAAGGCGTCCGTCGAGCCACGGCCCTCCGGAAAGGCGTCCGTCAGCCCGACCACCGGGACGGCCTCCGTCAGCCCGATCATCGGCGGGACGCCGACGGACCCGGCCACGGGTTCCGCGAGCCCGACCACAGGTTCCGCCGGCCCGACCACAGGTTCCGCCGGCCCGACCACGGGTGAGGCGGCCGCCAGACCCACCACCGGCGAGGCGTCCGCGAGCCCGACCGCCAGCGGAGCGTCCGCCACCCCGACCACGGGTGAGGCCGCGGCCAGCCGGAGCACCGGCGGAGCGACGGTCAGCCCGAACGCCGACGGGACGCCGGTCGCCGAGCCCACCCGCGACTCCGGACGAGCCGACGTCGGGACCGGCATTGGCAGCGGAGCCGAGTTGCGGGAGTCCGTCCAGCCCGACGGCGGCGCGACCGAGACCGGCGCGGCCCCGCCCGAGGACGGCGCCGCCGCCCAGAGCAGTCGACCGGCCGAGCCGCCGGCGCGGGGTCGGGCGACGCTGCCGGCCAGCAGTCGCAGCCAGCCGGACGGCGGCTCGACGCCCCGCCCGGCCACCGAGTCGCCGTGGGCACAACCGCCGCAGCGACCGGCCACTCCCCAGCCGACCACCGGAGCGGAACCCACGACGGGATCGGCCCCGCCGGTCGTCGGCCCGTACCCGCCCACGCTTGCCCCGGGTCCCTACCCGGCGGCACATCCGGTGTCGGCGTACCCGGCGGTGCCGGGGCCACCGGTCCATCCGCCGGCTCCCCCGCTTCCGCCCCAGCACATCCCGCCGCCCCCGGTGGCCTACCCGCCGCCGACCGCGACCAACTATCCGGCCACCTCCGGCTACCCGGCCACCCAGGGGTATCCGGCCTATCCGCCGCCGGTACCGGGCCCGCCGTCGACGGCGGGGCACCAGTCCGGCTGGGCACCGCAACCGCCGCCCGGACACGAACCGCCGCCCGTTCCCCCGCACCCCGGGGTCACCGAGGTGCCGCAGCAGCCGTACCCGGAGGCGCCCGGCGTGCAGCGGGTGCCGAACCAGGCGTCCCAGAGCTACCCGGATCCGCTCTGGACGCCGGACTCGGGGACACCGACGGCGGAGGACTTCGCCCGCCGCCGGGCGGTCCGCCCGGCCGACCCCGTCGCCCAGATGGGCGTACGGGCCGCGGTCAACAAGACCACCCTGGGGCTGGTCAAGCTCGCGCCCGGTCGGCAGGAGCAGGAGTTCAAGCAGGACATCGAGATGATCCGCCGGAACTTCGGCGGGCTTCGACAGGTGACGGTGGTCAACCCGAAGGGCGGCGCCGGGAAGACGGTGGCGATCCTGCTGCTGGCGATGACCTTCGGGCAGAAGCGCGGCGGCTACGTGCTCGCCTGGGACAACAACGAGACCCAGGGCACTCTCGGGATGCGGGCCCAGCAGGACTTCCACTCCCGGACGGTCCGGGACATGCTGCGCGACCTGTACCAGTTCCGGGGCGCGCAGGGCAGGGTCGGCGACCTGTCGCAGTACGTGCGTTCGCAGAGCGAGGGCATGTTCGACGTACTCGCCTCGGACGAGTCGGCGACCGGCGGCGAGATGCTGACCGCCGCCGCGTTCGCGGAGATCCGTGAGGTGGTCAGCCGGTTCTACAAGTTGATCTTCGTGGACACCGGCAACAACGTCCGGGCCCAGAACTGGCAGGCGGCGATCGACGCCACCGACCAGCTCGTGGTGACCATGTCCGCGCGTAACGACTCCGCCGAGACGGCCGCCCGGATGCTGGACCACCTGGAGCAGAGCGGCCGGCAGCGGCTCGTCCGGCAGGCGGTGACGGTGGTCTCCATGCCGCCGTCACGCAAGGAGATCGACCTGCCGGCGATCGAGCGGCACTTCGCGGCCCGGACCAGGGCGGTGCTGCTGGCCCCGTACGAGCGGTTGATCGACACCGGCGAGCCGATCCGGTACGCGCAGCTCTCGTCCGCGACCCGGGACGCCTGGTTGAAAATCGCCGCCTCGGTGGCGGAAGGACTGTAGGGCGACCTCGCCGGGTCAGAGCGACCGGGCGAATTCGAGCCGGTCCGCGAAGTTGTCGTAGCCGGCGCGCTGGAAGCCCTTGTACATCGCGATGTTCTCCACGTCGCAGTCGCCACGGATCTCGGTGGCACCGTTCTCGACGAGGATCCTGGTCCCGCGTGCCACGACCGACCGGCTGTAGCCCCTGCCCCGGTGGTCGGGAGCGACGCCGACGAAGCCGATCACCGGAAAGCTGGGGTTGCTGGCCGGCAGGCTGACCACGGCCGGAGACCCGTCGGCGTCGTACCCGATCTCCCACCACTGCGGCTCGTGGTCGAGTTCCGCGGTCTCCTCGAACAGCAGCTCGGCCGCCCTGCGCGGACCGTGCGCCCGGACGTCGGCGCCGAGCCGCGCGTCGGCGGTGTCCGCGAGCAGGGCCTCCAGCAGGTCGACGAAGGGATCGGGGCCCAGTTCGGCGAGGGACCGGAAGTGCAACCTCGGGTCCTGCGCGGGCAGCTCGGCGCCGGCCAGCCATCGGAAGCGCCGGCCGTCACGGGCGACGGCGAACCCCGACCGGCTCAGCAGGTCGATCCGGCGCTCGCGGTCGCGCTGGAACTGCGGCGCCTGGGCCGGCGAGTCGATGGCGTGGCCCAACCTGGTGGCCCCGTGCGCGCGGGCCACGGTGGCCGCCTCGGTGAGCAGCCCGAGCCCGGTGGCCAGTTCGGGGTCGCCCCAGGGAGCCTCCAGGAGTACGACGTCGGTGGGCGCCTCGCCGCCGGGCAGGCTCCACAGCACGACGCTGCCGACCAGCCGGTCGCCGTCCTGCGCCACCAGACACCACTGCGGCCGGGTGCAGCCCTTGCCGAGCAGGTCGGTCAGGTACGCGCGGGTGGCGTCGTTCCGCTCAGCGTCGTCGGGGTACTGGACCAGGGCCGGAATCTCGTCGGGATGGGCGGTACGGATCGTCGTCACCGGAGCAGTCCTTCGCACTTGAGATACCGTCTAAGTGTTTTCACTGGCATCGCGATGCAGCAGTAGATCACGGTACGGCGATACCGGTCAACTGGTTATGCTGGTCTCCATGACCACCGAGGGTGCCGACGCCCGCCGCCCCGCACCGGGCCGGCTCCGCCTCGTGCAGGACTTCTGCAACAGCGTGGACTTCGAGGGCGGCTGGGACGATCTCGCCGAGGTCGACAGCCTCGTGAACTGGCTGAACGCCAACGGCCATCCGACGGACGTACGCGAAACGGGCGCCGCCGAGGTCCACCGCGCGCTGCGGTTCCGGGAGGCGCTCCGGGATCTGCTGAGCGTTCCGGCGATACCCGGTCAGCCCGGTCCCGCGGCGGCGGAGCCGAACGCCGACCGCCCGGCCCGGGGCCGGATCGTGCTCGCCGAAGCAGCCGCCGACCTGCCGCTCACGGTCGTGGTCGGCGAGACGATCACCCTCGCCCCGACCCGGACCGGGCTTTCCGGGACGCTCGCGGCGATCCTGGCGGCGCTGGCCCTCGGCGACGCCGACGGCACGCTGTCCCGGCTGAAGGTCTGTCAGGCCGACAGTTGCCGGTGGGTCTTCTACGACCAGTCCCGCAACGGGTCCAGCCGCTGGTGCACGATGCGGCTGTGCGGGGCCCGGAACAAGAACCGCAGCTATCGGCGACGGCTGCGCGAGGCCACCGACTGAATTCCACCGACGCACGCCGGCCGGATCGGTCGGCGGGTCGATCGGTTCCCGTCGACCGCCCCGGTTAGTCTCGGCGGATGTCGCCCCCGACCCACCCGGTCGACGTCATGCTCCTGCTGTTGCACGGGGACCGGGTGCTGCTCGCGCTCCGGGACGGCACCGGCTACGCGGACGGTCAGTGGAATCTGCCCAGCGGCAAGCTCGAGGCCGGCGAGGACGCGCGCACCGCCGTCATCCGGGAAACCCGCGAGGAGATCGGGCTGCACCTCGACCCGGCGGAACTGCGGTTGGCCACGACGGTGCACCACCGCAGCCCGGCCGGACAGGGACGGATCGCCCTCGTCTTCGCCGCCAGCTACGATCCGCACCGGCACGGCGAGCCAGTGAACGCCGAGCCGGACAAATGCGCCGAGATCAGGTGGACCCCGGCCCATCTGCTGCCCAGCAACACCTTTCCCTACAGCAGTGCCGCAGTGGCCGCACACCGTGCCGGCGATGCCTTCCGGCTCGACGGCTGGCCCTAGGCAAGGCCGCCAGGCACCGCCGCACTGGACCTCGGGTGGTCGGGTCAGGTGCTGGAGAGGGCGTCACCGGCCGCCGGGTCACAGTCCCGGAGGAACTGGGCACACCGGGCCGCCTCGTCGGACTCGCCGATCTCGCCGGCCGCCCGGGACAGCACGTGCAGGCAGCGCAGGAAACCCTGGTTGGGGCCGTGTGACCAGGGCACCGGACCGTGTCCCTTCCAGCCGCTGCGGCGCAACTGGTCCAGACCCCGGTGGTAGCCGGTCCGGGCGTACGCGTACGCGGCGACGACCTGGCCGGAGGCCATGGCCCGCGCGCCCAGAGCCGCCCAGGCCGCGCTGAAGGTCGGGTGCTGCGCGGCGACCGAGGCGTACGCCTCGTCGGTGTCGGCCTCCCGCGCGGCGGCGAGTGCCGCCTCGGCTTCGTCGTCCCCGGGTAGGAGCGTTGCCGGCGGTTCGGGCAAGAGGTTCTGCATCGGACCATTCAACCCGGCCCGGCCAGGGCCTGACGAGCGGGGTGCGTCACACATGATGGCTGAACGGCTGAGTCGATCGTCACGCGTGCGGCCGGTGCGGTTCACCCCCGACTGGACTACAAATATAGGTCCGGAGCCTCCCCAGGACCCGGTAACAGAGAGCCCGGCGACCCTGGTCGTCGGGCTCTCGCCGGTTTCGTCCCTCCCCGGGCGCCCCGGAGCCCGGCGCTCGGCCGGTTGCCCGCCCGGAGCAAGATGGCAGGGTGCCCACTCCGCCCCCCGCTGACATCCTCGAACCGCACGACGACACCGCCGACGAGATCGAGTCGCGTGCGGAACTCGACTTCCATCTCCGGGCCGGCAGCCTCGCCGGGCTGACCGTGCAGGGGCTCCGTCTGGATCTCGATCCGGTTCCGGACCTGGCAGGCGTCGACCTGACCGCGACCCTCTTCGTGGGCTGCCGGTTCGCGTCCCGGGAGATCGAGGCCGAGCTGGTACGCCGTGGCGCGCACGTCGTACCGGCGTTCACCGCCCTGCCGTACCCGACCCATCCGCCCCGGCTCTACACCCCCGACGACCTGGCCGCCGGCTTCGCGTCGGACGGTTTCGCCGGGATGTACGACGCCGTGGTCTACGAGCACTTCCGGCTGCACGGCGGCGCGCTGCCGGAGGTACGGGAGGCACTGGCCCAGCGGCTGCACGACCACGCCATCGACAACGCCCTGGCCGACGCCACCCGCTCCTGGCTGGCCCGGCACGGGCCCGGCTCGATGGTCGGGGTGATGGGTGGGCACGCCGTGCCGCGGGGCACCGCGGCGTACCGGCTGGCCGCGACCCTGGGCTGGGAACTCGCCCGGGCCGGTCGGCTCGTGGTGACCGGCGGCGGGCCGGGGGTGATGGAGGCGGCGAATCTCGGCGCCTACCTGTCCGAACGCTCCCCGGCCGAGCTGAGCGCGGCGATCGACCTCCTCGCCACCGCCCCGGACTTCAGCGACCACGACCCGTACACCGCCGCCGCGCTCGGAGTCCGGGCCCGGTTCGAACCCGCCGTCCCCCGCGCCCGGACCGGGGGCGGTGCCATGGACACCGACCCGCACGCCTGGGCCCGGCGCGGCGGGCTGGCCATCCCCACCTGGCTGTACGGGCACGAGCCGGCGAACCTGTTCGCGGGCCGGATCGCGAAGTACTTCTCCAACGCGATCCGCGAGGACACCATCCTGCGACTGGCCCGGGGCGGGATCGTGTTCGCCGCCGGTCGGGCCGGCACCGTGCAGGAGGTGTTCCAGGCGGCGACCAAGACGTTCTACGGCACCGACGGCGCGAGCGGCCCGTACGTCTTCCTGGACAGCGCCTTCTGGACCCAGACCCTGCCGATCGAGGCGCTGCTGCATCCGCTGCTGACCCTGTCGCCGGCCGGTGACCTGTCCCGCCTCGTGCACATCACCGACGACGTGCACGAGGCCGTACGACTGCTCACCGCGACCCCGTAGCGCGGGGCCCGGGTACGACGACGGCGGATGGCCTGCTGGCCATCCGCCGTCCGACGCCCTACTTGGCCAGCGTGGTACCGGTGGAACGGAGGTGCTCACACGCCTCCACCACCCGCTGGGCGAGCCCGCCCTCGGCCGCCTTGCCCCACACCCGCGGGTCGTACATCTTCTTGTTGCCGACCTCGCCGTCGACCTTCAGCACGCCGTCGTAGTTCCGGAACATGTGGTCCGCGACCGGGCGGCTGAACGCGTACTGGGTGTCGGTGTCGATGTTCATCTTCACCACGCCGTAGTCGAGCGCCTCGCGGATCTCCTCCAGCAGCGAGCCGGAGCCGCCGTGGAAGACCAGGCTCAGCGGCTTGTCCTTGCCGTACTTGGCGCCGACTGCCTGCTGGATCTCGTTGAGGATCTCCGGACGCAGCTTCACGTTGCCGGGCTTGTAGACGCCGTGCACGTTGCCGAAGGTCAGCGCCGCCATGTAGCGGCCCTTCTCGCCGAGGCCGAGCGCCTCGACCATCTGGAGGCCGTCCGAGACGGTGGTGTAGAGCTTGTCGTCGATCGCACCCTCGACGCCGTCCTCCTCACCGCCGACCACGCCGACCTCGATCTCCAGCACGATGTGCCCGGCGGCCGCCTCGTCGAGCAACTGGGAGGCGATCTCCAGGTTCTCCGCCACCGGTACGGCCGAGCCGTCCCACATGTGCGACTGGAAGAGCGGCTCCTCGCCGCGCGCCACCCGGTCCTTGGAGATGGCCATCAGCGGGCGGACGAAGCCGTCCAGCTTGTTCTTCGGGCAGTGGTCGGTGTGCAGCGCGACGTTGATGCTGTATTTCTTGGCCACCTCGCGGGCGAACGCCGCGAACGCGACCGCACCGGTGACCATGTCCTTGACGGTGGGGCCGGAGAGGTACTCGGCGCCGCCGGTGGAGACCTGGATGATGCCGTCGCTCTCCGCGTCGGCGAAGCCGCGCAGCGCCGCGTTCAGGGTCTGCGAGGAGGTCACGTTGATCGCGGGGTACGCGAACCGGCCCGCCTTGGCGCGGTCAAGCATCTCGGCGTAGACCTCGGGGGAGGCGATGGGCATGTCAAATGCTCCTTACTAACCGCTCTCGGCCTCGACGGCCGCTGTCTGATGTAGTGCGCCGGACCGCGTTGTCCTCCGCCGGAAGTATCCCGCAGCCCGGTCAGGGCGCCGCAACCCACCCGTCCAGGTTCAGCGCTCGGACCGGTCCGGTACGACGACGCCGATCAACCAGGTCACCACCGCCATCACGATGGCGCCCCAGAACGCCGGCCAGAAGCCGTCGATCTCGAACGGCAGGTCGAACTGGTCCGCGATCCAGTCCGTGAGCAGGAAGAGCAGCGCGTTGACGACCAGGGCGAACAGCCCGAGGGTGAGGACGTAGAACGCGCAGCCGACGACGCGGATGATCGGTTTCACGACCGCGTTGACGACGCCGAAGATCAACGCTACGACGAGCACCGTCAGCGCGTCGTCCAGGGCGGACCGGCCGGTCAGTTCGATTCCGGGCACCACCAGACTGGTGATCCACAGCGCCACCGCGCCGATCAGCAGCCTGATCAGGAAGCTCACCGTCCCATCCTGACATGGGGGTCAAACCCGGACGGGCGGTTTAGCCGGCTCAGGGAGGGGGCACGGTGCTCTCCGGTGCCGGCGGCGCGATCAGCCCGTACGGTGGTGAAAGCAGCACGGACCGGCAGGAGACGACATGGGACAGCCCGACGAGGACTTCGCTCCCGGCGATCACCTCACCCCGGACGAGCGCGACCCGGAGGTGTCGCCGGAGGACGCCGTGGAGCAGGCCACCGTCGCGGACCCGACGACCGAGGAGCAGTCGGACGTTCCGCGCGGCCTGGAGGTCAACGAGGCGGACGCGATCGAACAGGCCCAGGTGGTCGGCCCCGAGGACGACTACCGCTGATCTCCCCGCGTCGACCCGACCGAGGCTGACACCGGTACCCGTGCCGTTGGCGACGAACTCTCCGGCGGCTCGGCGGGGTCGGGCAGCAGGCGGCGGTAGACGCCGTCGAGGATCTCGGCCTGGGCCGCCCAGGTCCATCCGGCCAGCAGCCCCGGCCGGTCGTAGGCGGCCCGGTACCGCTCCCGGTCGGCCAGCACGGCCCGGACCGCGCGTACGTAGTCGGCGACGTCCTCGGCGCGGAACACCTCCCCCTGACCGGTCGACCGGACGGTGTCCGCCATGGTCCGTACGTCGCTCACCACCACCGGCAGCCGGGCGTGGGCGTACTCGAAGAACTTCGTGATCAGGGCGATCTCGTGGTTGGGCCAGTGGTGGATCGGGATCACCCCGATGTCGGCGGCGGCCAGGAACGGCACGACCTGCCAGTGTTCGACGTACGGCAGCACGTGCACCCGGTCGGTCAGGCCGAGCCGGCGGACGTGGGCGACGAGTTTCTCGACGTACCGCAGGGCGGGGTTGACCACCAGGGCGACGTGTACGCCGGGCAGCTCGGGCAGGGCGTCGACCATCGTGCGGAGCCCACGCGGCTCGGCGGCACTGCCGCTGTAGACCAGCAGGGGGACGTCGGGGCCCACCCCGCAGAGCTGACGCAGGTCCGGAACGGGCTGGTCCGGGCTCCCCGGACCGTGTTCGACGGCGGGGGCGTTGAGCACCACGGCCGGTGTCTCGGCGAGGTGGTGCTCGGCGCGCAGCAGCTCGGCGAGGGCGTCCGAGACGGTGATCACGGCATCGGCGTACGGGGCGTACTCGCGCTCGTGTGCCCGGTGCGCGGGCAGCCAGCGGATGTTCTGCTGCCACGGGCGGATTCCCGGCAGGAACTCGTGGGCGTCCCAGACAAGTTTGACGGGCCGCCCCGCGGCGCGGCCCCGGATCGCGGCCCGGGCACCCACCCCGAGCATCCGGAAGTCGTTCGCGTGGATCAGGTCCGGGGCGAGTTCGTCGAGCACCGGCCCGTACGCCAGCTCGTAGTCCCACAGCCCCGGTTCCAGCCGTCGCCAGGCGCCGTCGCCGTGCACCAGCTGCCAGAACCAGGTGTACGCCCGGTCCCACGGGTTGCGGTACCGGCGGGCGTGCTGGGCCCGGTTGTGCATCTTGGTCCGGACCCAGACCCAGTAACCGAGCAGCCTGGCCAGGACCAGTTGGATCCGTCGCCACCGCTCGGCCATCGGCCGACGCCGCCCGGACCGGGCTTCGAGATCGAGTAGGGCCCCCCGGACCCGCAGGTCCGCCTGCCAGGCCGCCACCTGCTGGGCCCGGTGCTCGGCTATTCCGGTGGGGGGATAGGCCAGCGGCCAGCGCAGCCAGGCGCGGCGGAACTGATGGCGTTTCCGGAACAGCGGCTCCGGCATGGGGAGCAGCCGGACCAGCGCCGAGCCGAGCCGCCAGCTCTGCGGCGCGTTGGTCGGCGACCGCCCCAGCAGGGTCACGTCCCAGCCCGCGTCGGCGGCCGAACGGGCCTGCTTCTGTACCCGGGAGTCCCCGTTCACGCCGTTGTCGACCAGCATGACGATCCGGCCCGGCCTGCGACGGGGTCGTCCGGCGTCGTCGTGCGTCATCGTTCGCGCCTCCGTCCCGCCGGACCGCCCCGCGGACCCGGCGAGTGTACGGGCCACCGCTGCTGACCAGGGCGGGAACGAGATGACGAAGACATGAACAGCTCACGACAAGATCGATCGACACCCCATCCGTCCGCCGTCGGCCCGGTTCAGCGGGTCACCCGGGCCGGGTGTTTCCCGGTC
Source organism: Plantactinospora solaniradicis (assembly GCF_042658085.1). Taxonomy (NCBI): domain Bacteria; kingdom Bacillati; phylum Actinomycetota; class Actinomycetes; order Micromonosporales; family Micromonosporaceae; genus Plantactinospora; species Plantactinospora solaniradicis. The sequence goes on from NZ_JBHSPR010000018.1 coordinate 144,167, forward strand.
CACTCGGCGAGCGTGTCCCGGTGGAGGGCGTCGAACAGGCTGCGGCTCTCGGCCGGGTCCAGGCTCTCGTATTCGCCCCCCGGCCCACGCGCGGAGTGGTACGTCCAGCCGATCCCGACCGCGTCCGCGGCGGCCACCCCCCGCAGCGTGCTGAACAACTCGGCCGGTGTGGTTCCGTCGAGATCCAGTACCAGGTTGTCGCCGACCGCCCGGACCAGTTCGGTGACCCGGATCGGATTCATCGCGGTCGCCGGGTCGGTGGCCTTGTGCATCAGCGCCTCGGCGAACCGTTGCCCGTTGCGGTCGCGGTCGTGTGCCCCGTTCTCCAGCTTGTACCGCTGGCGGAGCAGGTCCTGGGCCGCGGCTCCGTCGAGTTTCTGGCAGCCGGCCGGGAAGGTCCGGGGGGTGTGGTGCGACCTGACCTGCTCCGGCAGGCAGACCCGGACTCCGCCCAGGGCGTCGGTCAGCTCCCGCAGGCCGGCGTAGGTGAGCGTGGCGGTGGCGTCGAACCGTACCTTCGACAGTTCGGTGACGGTCCGCTCGGTCAGCGCCGCGCCGGCCACCAGGTCGGGCCGGGCGCCGGGCCGGTGACTGCCGAGGTAGAACGCGGAACTCAGCTTGCCGAACCCGTGACCGGGCACCTCGACGCCGAGGTCACGGGGCATCGAGACGAGATAGGGCCGGCTACGGTCCGCCGGAACGTGCACGATCAGCACGGTGTCCGCGCGGTGTCCGTTGGCCCGGCCGTCCCCGCCGTCGATGCCGAGGAACAGGAAGTTCAGCGGCTCGGCGGGCCCGGTCGATTCGGCCGCAAGCGGCGGTACGACGATCTCCACGATCGGCGCCACACCCACACCGCGCCCCAGCGTCGGCAGCACGAGTACGGCCAGGATGGCGAACGCCACCCCGGCCGCCCGCACCGAACGTCGCCGGCGCCGCCGGGCCGCCGCCGCGACCCCGATCGCCGTACGCAGCGGTCCGGTGTCCGGGGCCAACTGCTCGTGCCGGGCGAACGTCGCCCGCAACTCGTCCTCGACCACTCGTGGGTCCGGCCCGCGCGAGTCGTCGAACCCGCGCGAGTCGTCGAACACCCGCTTGTCGTCGTCGCTCATCTCAGGCCTCCACGAATTCGGCACGAAGGGTGGCAAGCGCCCGGGATATGGCCGACCGGACGGTGCCGACCGCGCAGCCGAGTACCTCCGCGATCTCGGCGTCGGGCAGGTCCTCGTAGTACCGCAGCACCAGCGCCGCCCGCTGCCGCCGCGGCAGCCGGGCCAGCCAGGTCCAGACCTGGTCCCGGTCCACGGTCGCCTCGGCGTGGTCGACGTGTACGACCACCGCCTCGTCGGGATCCGCACGCAGCAGCACCCGTCGGACCCAGGACCCCCGTTGCCAGTCGAGGTACTGGTTGGTCAGCATTCGGCGGACGTACCGCTCGGGCACGTCGGCACGGACGACCCGGCGCCAGTTGAGCTGGACCCGCACCATCGTCTCCTGAACGAGATCCTGGGCGAGATGGGGATCGCCGGTCAGCATCACCGCGTAGCGCAGCAGCGCGGTGAGCCGGGAGTCGGCGAACTCCTCGTACGTCACGGACACCTCCGGGCCTCTTGCCTTAGAGGACGGATCGACGGGACCAAAAGATTGCTGGATGTCGAGATCAGCCGTTCGGACGGATTCGGCGCGACGGTACCCCGCAAACGGTTGAGGAACCTTTAAGCTCCGCTAGCTCTTGATCTTTCACGGGAGGAACCCCCCGCAATGCGAGACACGACCGTCCGGCGTTGGCTGGCCGGGCTCGGCGCGACGGGCATGCTCGTCGCAGTCGCCAGCCCGGCATCGGCCCAGGCGCCCGACGCCACCCTATTCGTCAAGTTCCCCAACAGCGCCGTCGCCGTCGACCACGACGGCACGGTGCAGGCACCCGAACTGGGCGCCTCGAAGCAGGTCGAACTGCAGCAGGTGAAGGTGACGTACGACCTCTCGGGCCTGACCGGCAAGGTCACCGTCAAGGAGGCGCACGGTAACGATTACTGCACGCCGACCGGCAACACCCTGGTCTGCGAGCTCCCCTACCCGCTCGGACTCGACGAGTACGGCACCGAGGCCCACTTCGAAGTCGAACTCGCCGCGCACGAGGACGCCGAGGTCGGTGACGAGGGCACCCTGAAGGTCAGCTTCGGCGCCGAAGGATACGAAACGGTCAGCCACCAGGCGAAGATCCGGGTCGCCGAGGGCGTCGACCTGGTCGGCGGCCCGGAGGACGAGGTCAGCGTCCGCCCCGGCGCCACTTTCGACGGACCGGTGACGGTGATCAACGCCGGCGAGAAGCCGGCCCAGGGCGTGGCGGCGGACTTCGATCTCGACCGCTCGCTCAGCGCCACGCAGCGGTTCAGCAACTGCCTCTACCGCGACGACATCCTCGAGTCCTGCGTCTTCGACGACGTCCTGGAGCCGGGTGGCACGTACACCGCGCTCCTGCCGTTCACGCTCCGGACGGACACCTTCGCCCCCGGTTCGTTCTACAACTCCGTGCGCTGGATGACCCAGGCCGATTTCGAGGACCGGACCGCGCAGGCCCGCGTCGCGGGCACCAAGGGGACGGCCGGCAAGCTCGCCCTGACCAAGGTGAACAACGTCAGCCGGAAGGGCGGTCAGACCGACGTCGACCCGGAGAACGACACGTCCGGCTTCATCGTCAAGGCCACCGGCGACAACGGCGCCGACCTGGTGTCGCTTGGCGACACCGTTACCGGCGAGGTCGGCGACGTCGTGACCGCGACGCTCGGTGCACTCAACGAGGGACCGGCGACCCTCGACTCGACCCGTGGTGGCGGACCGGTCACCAACATCTACTTCAACGTGCCGGCCGGGACCACCGTGGTCGCCGTACCCGAGGGGTGCAATCCCCTGCTGCCCGACGGCGGCGGCGACGGTGAGAACCCGGGCGCCCCGGGCGCCGCCGCCTACCACTGCTACACGAAGTCTCTGCTGGTCAAGGACGAGCGCCAGACGTTCGAGTTCAAGCTGCGGATCGACGAGGTGATCGCGAACGCCTCCGGCAAGGTCGAGATCAACGTCGACTGCCGGTGCGAGGGCCGGACCAGCGACCTCGACGCGTCGAACGACGTGGCGCAGATCCTGGTGAACCCGACCGAGGGGGGTGGCGGAGGTGGCCTCCCGGTCACCGGCGCCTCGACCGGCATCGTCGCCGGAGCCGGCATCCTGCTGCTCGCGGCCGGGGCCTTCGGCTTCGTGCTCGCGCGGCGTCGGCGTACCCGCTTCGTCGTCTGACGCACCGACTCGCACCAACGCGCACCATCTGCGGCACACCGACACCCCGGCGACCCGATCCAGGTCGCCGGGGTGTCGGCGTCGCGGCCGGCGGTAAACGGGGCGACGGGCCACTCGGTCACGTGTCAGCATGACTGCCGTGTTGATCACCGTGAGCACCACCCACCAGCCGGCCACCGACCTGGGTTACCTGCTCGTCAAGCATCCGGACCGGGTGCATTCGTTCACGGTGCCCACCGGTACGGCGTACGTGGTGTACCCGGAGGCCAGCACCGAGCGGTGCACCGCCGCGCTGCTGCTCGACACGGACCCCCTGGCCCTGTCCGGTGGCCGCCGTCGGGGCAGGCCGGGCCGGGGTGCCGGCAGCGCCACACCCGACGACTTCACCCTCGGCCAGTACGTCAACGACCGCCCCTACGCCGCGTCGAGCCTGCTCTCCTCGGCACTGTCCATCGTGTTCCGCTCCGCGCTGCGCGGTGCCTCGAAGGACCGACCGGAGCTTGCCGCGACGCCGATCCCGCTGGAGCTGCGGGTGCCCGCGCTGCGGTGCCGGGGCGGGGCGGACCTGGCCACCCGGCTGTTCACCCCGATGGGCTGGACGGTGACCGCCACCGGAATCCCGCTCGATCCCGAGCACCCCGCCTGGGGCGACAGCCGGTACGTCGATCTCACCCTCACCGGCACGCTCCGGCTGGCCGACGCGCTGAACCACGTCTACGTCCTGCTGCCGGTGCTGGACGACGCCAAGCACTACTGGGTCGCGCCGGACGAGATCGACAAGCTGCTCCGGGCCGGCGCGGGATGGCTGGCCGAACATCCGGAGCGGAGCCTGATCACCCGCCGTTATCTGGCGCACCGGCGGGCGCTGGCCGGGACCGCGCTGGCCCGGCTCGCCGAACTGCGGCTGGCGGACGAGCCGGCCGATCCGGACAGCGTCGTGGAGGCCACCGACGGTGGGGCCGACGAGGACGCCGGGCTGCCGGTCACGGTCGTCCGGCAGCCGCTCGCGGCGCAGCGCCGGGCCGCCGTACTGGAGGCGCTTCGCTCCTGCGGTGCCACCCGGGTCCTCGACCTGGGCTGCGGCGGCGGGGCGCTGCTGACCGACCTGGTCCGGGACCGCCGTTACACCGAGATCGTCGGCACCGACGTGTCGTCCCGGACCCTGGCCCTCGCGGAGCGCCGACTGCGCCTGGACCGGCTGCCCAGCCGGCAGCGCGACCGGATCAAGTTGTGGCAGTCCGCGCTGACGTACCGGGACGACCGGCTGCGCGGGTTCGACGCCGCCGTGCTGATGGAGGTGGTCGAACACCTCGACCCGCCCCGCCTGCCGGCGCTGGAGGCGACCGTGTTCGGGCACGCCCGGCCGGAGACGGTGATCGTGACGACCCCGAACGTCGAGTACAACGTGCGTTACCCGGGCCTGCCCGCCGGCACCTTCCGGCACCACGACCACCGCTTCGAGTGGACCCGGGCCCAGTTCGCCGACTGGGCCGACACCGTCGCCGCGAGCCACGGCTACACGGTGACGATCAGCGGTGTCGGCGACGAGGACCCCGAGGTGGGTGCCGCCACCCAGCTCGCCGTCTTCACCCGGTCCACCCCGAACGCACCGGCGGACCCCACGGCACCGACGCCGGTGGTGGGAGAGGAGATCCGATGACCACACTGGACATCCCCGAACTGGCCCTGGTCGCCCTGGTCGGCATCTCCGGATCGGGCAAGTCGACCTTCGCCCGCACGCACTTCGGGCCGACCCAGGTGCTCTCCTCGGACACTTTCCGGGGCATGGTCGCCGACGACGAGAACGACCAGTCCGCCTCCACCGACGCGTTCGACGTGCTGCACTACGTGGCCGGAAAGCGACTCCGGGCCGGTCGGCTGACCGTGGTCGACGCCACCAACCTCCAGCAGCACGCCCGGGCCGGGCTGGTCACCGTCGCCCGGGAACACGACGTACTGCCGGTGGCGATCGTGCTGGACGTTCCCGAACCGCTGTGCTGGGAGCGTACGCAGGCCCGGTCGGATCGGACCTTCGGTCGGCCCGTACTCGGTCGGATGCAGCGGGACCTGCGGCGCAGCATCGGGCGGCTGGAGCGCGAGGGCTTCCGGAAGGTGCACGTGTTGCGCGGCGTCGAGGAGATCGAGGCCGCCGAGATCCGTTACGAGAAGCTGTACAACGACCGCCGGGAGCTGACCGGACCGTACGACATCATCGGCGACGTGCACGGCTGCCGCGCGGAACTGGAGGCGCTGCTGGTCCGGCTCGGCTGGACGCTGCACCGCGACGAGGCCGGGCGACCGGTGAACGCGATCCACCCGGAGGGGCGTACCGCGATCTTCGTCGGCGACCTGGTCGACCGGGGGCCGGACTCGCCCGGCGTACTCCGGCTGGTGATGGGGATGGTCGCGGCCGGCACCGCGCTCTGCGTGCCCGGCAACCACGAGCAGAAGCTGCTCCGCAAGCTGCGCGGCCGCAACGTCACGGTGTCGCACGGGCTGGCCGAGACCCTGACCCAGCTCGACGCCGAGGAGCCCGGCTTCGTCGCCGAGATCTCCGCCTTCGTCGACGGCCTGGTCAGCCACTACGTGCTGGACGGTGGCCGGCTGGTGGTCGCGCACGCCGGGCTGAAGGCGGAGTACCAGGGCCGGGCGTCGGGCCGGGTCCGGGCATTCGCGCTGTTCGGTGAGACCACCGGCGAGACCGACGAGTACGGCCTGCCGGTGCGCTACCCGTGGGCCCGGGACTACCGTGGCTCGGCCATGGTCGTCTACGGCCACACCCCGACCCCGGCACCCGAGTGGATCAACAACACCATCTGCATCGACACCGGCTGCGTCTTCGGCGGCACGCTGACCGCCCTGCGCTACCCCGGCCGGGAGCTGGTCTCGGTGCCGGCCGCGAAGGAGTACTACCCGCCGGTCCGGCCACTTCTCGTCGAACCGGGCCTCGCGGGCGGGAGCCCGAGCGGCGTGGAGCGGGACGACCTCGGGCTCGACCTGCGGGACGTCACCGGACGCCGGCACATCGACTACGGCTACGGCACGCTGACCGTACCGGCGGAGAACGCCGCCGCCGCGCTGGAGGTGATGAGCCGGTTCGCCGTCGATCCGCGCTGGCTGCCCTGGTTGCCGCCGACGATGGCACCCTGCTCGACCGCCACGGTCGAGGGATTCCTGGAACATCCGGCCCAGGCGTTCGAGGACTACCGGAGCGCCGGGGTGGACCGGGTGGTCTGCGAGGAGAAGCACATGGGCTCCCGCGCGGTGGTGCTGGTCTGCCGGGACGGCACCGGCGCCCGCCGGTTCGGCCCGGGTGACGGGGTGGTGTACACCCGCACCGGCCGACCGTTCTTCGGCGGTGAGCAGGACCGGGCCCTGCTGGCCCGGGTACGCGCCGCCGTCACCGCCGGCGGGCTGTGGGCGGAACTCGACAGCGACTGGCTGCTGCTCGACTGCGAGTTGCTGCCCTGGTCGGCGAAGGCCGGTGGACTGATCCGCGAGCAGTACGCCTCGGTCGGCGCGGCGGGGCGGGCGGCGCTGCCGGCCGTACTGGAGATGCTGGACCGGGCCGACGGGCGGGCCCTGCCGGTCGGCGAACTCCGGGACCGGATGGCGCGACGGCACGCGGATCTGGTCCGCTACACCGAGGCGTACCGCGGGTACGTACGACCGACCGACGGTCTGGACGGCGTGACCCTGGCGCCCTTCGCCGTGCTCGCCAGCGAGGGCGCCACGCACGCCGGTCGGGATCACGGCTGGCACCTGGCGCTGGCCGACCGGCTGCACACCGCCGATCCGCAACTGTTCACCCCGACCCGGCGTCGGGTGGTGGACCTCGGGGACGCCGACGCGATCGCCGAGGCGACCGACTGGTGGCTGGAGCTGACCGGCGCCGGTGGCGAGGGAATGGTGGTGAAGCCGTACGCCGGACTGGCCGCCCGGGACGCCAGGGGCCGACTGCTCCAGCCGGGCGTCAAGTGCCGTGGCCGGGAGTACCTGCGGATCATCTACGGTCCGGAGTACGCCGAACCGGACCAGTTGGCCGTACTCCGGGACCGGTCCCTGGGCCGGAAGCGAGGGCTGGCCCTGCGCGAGCACGGGCTCGGCCTGGCGGCGCTGGACCGGCTGGCCGAGGGCGCTCCGCTGTGGCGACGGCACGAGTTGGTCTTCGCGATCCTCGCCAACGAGTCGGAGCCGGTCGATCCCAGGTTGTAAACCGCCATGATCGCTCGGCCGGATCGACGTCGCCGGCATCGCGCGACGGCTGCCGGTGGGGTCCGCCTAGACTGCTGTGGTACCCGCCACCATGCTGGCGGGATCCACACCGCGCCATGCCGAGAATTCCGGAGGTCTGCTCGTGCCGACGCCCACCACCACGCTGGCCCTAGGTCCTGAATTCCTGGATCCGGAGTGGTTGATCTCCACGTTCGGGCTACTCGGCATCCTGGCCATCGTCTTCGCCGAATCCGGCCTGCTGATCGGTTTCTTCCTGCCCGGTGACTCGCTGCTGTTCACCGCCGGACTGCTCACCGCGGACGGCGAGTACATCACCTACCCGCTGTGGCTCGTCTGCCTGCTCATCACGATCGCGGCGATCGCCGGCGACCAGGTCGGCTACGCGTTCGGCAAGAAGGTCGGTCCGGCGCTGTTCCGCCGGCCCAACTCCCGGCTGTTCAAGCAGGAGAACCTGCTCAAGGCGCACGAGTTCTTCGAGAAGTACGGTGCCCGGTCCATCGTGCTGGCCCGGTTCGTGCCCATCGTCCGGACCTTCACCCCGATCGTCGCCGGGGTGAGCGGGATGCGCTACCGCACCTTCGTGGTCTACAACGTGATCGGCGGCATCCTCTGGGGCACCGGGGTCACGGTGCTCGGTTTCTTCCTCGGCCAGATCCCGTTCGTCAAGGAGAACATCGAGCTGATCCTGATCGGGATCGTCTTCGTCTCGGTGATCCCGATCGCGATCGAACTCCTGCGGGCCCGGCTGGCCGCCCGGCGCGGCACCACCCCGGCCGAGCAGGCTGAGCTGGAGCACGCCGCGCAGGAGGCCCAGCGGCACCGGCGCGGCGACTACTAGGCAGAGCGGGCAGGTAACCGAGGCGGGTCGGCCGGTCAGATGCTGGTCGGCCCGGTTTCGGCTATCCAAGCGAGAAACTCGGCGGGGCAGTCGGGAAGATCATCCAGCCGTCCGGCGGCCAGCGCCCGATAGGTCAGCCGCGCCGCCTCCTCGAGGTTGGCGGCCCGCTTGTGGGCCAGTTCCACGCTGTCGCCCAGCACCGAACAGCCGTGCTGGCTCAGCACCAGGCAGTTGGTGCCGTCCCGGGCCGCCTCGCCGGCCAACTCGGCGAGTTCGGGGGTTCCGGGTGCCCGGAAGGGTACCCGGGCCACCCGACGCAGGTAGAAGCCGTGATCGGTGGTGACCAGTCGGATTCGTTCGCCCAACGCGTCGAGTAGCAGGACCGTCTGCGGGTGCAGGTGCACGATCGCCTGGACGTCCGGACGGGCCCGGTAGGTCGCCAGGTGCAGCCCGACCTCGCTGGTCGGCGTCGGCCCCGGTGTCGTCGGTTCCGGTGTCGTCGGGTCCGGTGTCGTCGGGTCCGGCATCGTGCCGGGGGCACGTGGCGCGGGCGGCCGGACACCGTCCAGGAGGGGAGTTCCGTCCTGGACAGTCGGCGGACCCGGCGACACCGACCCGGCCGGGTACGTCGCCCCGTCCGGGATGCGTACCCGGACGAAGGAGGCCCGGTCGAGCCGGTCCAACCAGGTGCCGCTCGCGGTCACCCAGCAGGAATCACCGTCGGGCAGCCGGGCGGACAGGTTGCCACCCGAGCCGACCACGAGGCCAGCCCGGACGACGTCGTGTCCGACGTACGCGAGCTGATCCCGCAGGTCGCCCTGGAGGTAGTTCACGCCGCTGGTCCGGCTGGACCCACCGCGCCATCAGCGGTTGGACCGCCTGGCGCCGTCCTTGACAGGGCGGACACCAGACGGGCCGCGCGCTGAGTCAGCGAGCCTTCTTGGTGGCTCGCTTACGCGGCGGGGTCAGCAGATCGGCGATCGTCGCGATCGCCGTCGGCACCAGGCGGTAGTAAGCCCACACGCCCCGCTTCTCCCGCTCCAGCAAGCCGGCTTCGGTGAGGATACGGAGGTGATGGCTCACCGTCGGCTGCGAGAGGCCAAGCGGCGCGGTGAGATCACACACGCACGCTTCGCCCTCGGGCGCCGACTGGATGAGGCTGAGCAGCCGCAGCCGAGCGGGGTCAGCGAGGGCCTTGAGGACCCCCGCAAGCCGCTCAGCGTCAGCACGCTCGATCGGCTCGCCGGCAAGCGGCGAGATCTGAGGCATAGTCATTTCGGCCAACGCAGTTCCCACGTATTCCATCCTTCCACCAGCAGCATCGACCCGCCTGCATATCAGCAGATCCGAATCGGCAAACTTTTAGGCCACTAGGCCGAGGTCAGCCAACGTATAGGCTGCCCGGTATGGCAATCCGGCGGCTCGTACGGCGTCGCCCGCACCTCGATCAACAATAACCGCCACGCCCACGACCACGGCCCCGGCCTCCTGTAACGCCTCCACTGCGGTCAGCACGCTGCTTCCCGTCGTGGAGGTGTCCTCCACCGCCAACACTCGGCGACCACTCACCTCCGGACCTTCGATCCGGCGCTGCAGACCATGCGTCTTTCCGGCCTTGCGTACCACGAAGGCATCCAGCCGACGCTGCCTCGCCGAGGCGACGTGCAGCATCGAGATGGCAATCGGGTCCGCACCCAACGTCAGGCCGCCAACAGCCTCGAAGTCCCAGTCGGACGTGAGGTCGAGCATGGTCCGACCGACCAACGGTGCCGCCGCGTGATGCAGAGTCACTCGCCGCAGATCGACGTACCAGTCCGCCTCACGACCTGAGGACAACACAACCCGTCCGTGTACGACGGCGAGGTCAGTGATGAATTTACGCAGGTCGTCGTGGTCCCCCATGGCGGGTAAGGGTACTGCGCCTAGGTGAGAGCCGAACGGCCGACCCGGCGGGAAGCCCTGGCACGCCGCCTGGACGGTGGCCGACGAGGCGTAAAATCGGCTACTCTCCGCACTGAATCTTGCCCTTGCCCGGGTGCCGTGCACCCGCCGGGCGGTCCCTCGGATCCACCACGCGGCGGGGTTATCAGCCCTCCGCGCGCCCGGTCCGCCCCCGGGTGTCCCGGGCCACCGCCCGCCACAGCCGACCCGGTGCGTGTCGCAGGCCGAAGACCACCAACTTGTACTTCCAGTCCGGCACGCTGACCATGCGGTCCCGATCCAGGTCACGTAAGGCGTCCCGGACCACGTCGTCGGCGCGCAGCCACATCCATTCCGGAGTCTTCGACATGTTGATGCCGGCCCGGTCGTGGAACTCGGTACGGGTGTAGCCGGGGCAGAGCGCCATCACCCGCACTCCGGACGGGCGCACCGACTGGGCCACCGACTCACTGAAGTTCGTCACCCATGCCTTGCTGGCCGAGTACGTCGACCCGGGCATGACCGGCCCGAAGCCGGCAACGGAAGAGACATTTATCACTGCCCCATGTCCCCGCTCGGTCATCCCTGGCAGGGCGGCGAGGGTCAACCGGAGCACCGCGTGCACGTTCAACCGGAGCAGCCGCGACTCGTCCTCGACGGTCGAACGGACGAAAGACCGGTTGAGGCTGATTCCGGCGTTGTTGACGAGCACGTCGACCGGTTCCGACGCGTCGGCCAGCCGCTTCTCGACCGTCGCGCAACCCTCGTCGGTGGCCAGGTCGGCGGGCAGGGTTCCGACGGTGATCCCGTACCGCGTGGTCAGCTCGGCCGCGGTCTCGGCGAGCCGCTGATCGTCCCGGGCCACCAGCACGAGGTGGTAGCCCTCCTCGGCGAGCCGCCGCGCGAAGGCCGCGCCGATCCCGGCGGTGGCGCCGGTGACCAGGGCCCGCGCCGGCCGCCCGGTCCGGTCCCCGGCCGATCGCCAGGCAGGGCGGGACGAGCTGCCGTGCCGGGTGGAGGCTTGGGCCACGGGCGGTTCCTCAGATCGGCGGCGTCCAGAGGGGGTAGCTCGGACTGCGGCACCACGGGGGTGGCGGTACCGCTCCCACAACGTAGCGGAGCCGTCCCGGCCAGAAAAGACCGGCGCCGGACGGACCACGACGCACCGGTACGAGACCCCACCCCGACGGTGACGGCGATCCGGCCCCGGACACGACGAACCCCCGGCGGTACGTCGTGTCCGGCCGGGGGATCGTCGCGCGAAGTCAGCTGGTCGGTGGGTTGCTCGGTGGGTTGCTCGGCGGGCCGGGCGGGTTGCTCGGTGGGCCGGGCGGGTTGCTCGGCGGGTTGCTCGGGTCGGTGCCGGACGGCGGCGTCTGCCCCGGATACGCCGGATAGGCCGGATCGGCGCCCGGCGACGGCGACTGCCCCGGGTACGCCGGGTAGGAAGGATCGCCCCCGGGCCCCGCCTGCCCCGGGTAGGCCGCCCCCGGTACCGGCGGCTCGGAGCCGGCCGGCTGCTTCCGGAAGAAGGCGTTGGACGCGGGCAGCGCGAGCAGGACGATCACGGCCAGCAGCAGCAGGAAGACGAGAATCGAGCAGACCAGCGTGAGTGGCCCGGTCCACGACGGCAGGGCCGCCTCCAGCTGTTCCTGGACCACCTTCGGGTCCGGCATGTCGCCTGTGGAGCTGGTGTTCATGCCGCCGGCCGCCGAGCCGCCGAGGCCGATCCCGGTGCAGCAGACCCCGAGCCCGGCCACCACCCAGGTGGTGATCCGAGCGGCGTTGCGGCCCTGGTTGTTCAGCATCGCCAGCACCACGTAGGCGACGGCGAACAACAGCTGCACCACCCCGACGAACGCGCTGAAGCCGACGATGAAGTCCTCCGCGCCCTCGACCGACGACCCGGCGTACGCGTCGCCGTAGACGTCGGCGACGGTGCCGAGGGTGGCCAGACCGGTGATCGCGACGACCGCGAGCAGCACGGCCGCTGCGTAGAGCAGGTAGCTGGAGATGGTGACGCTGCCCGGACGCGGCCTCGCGGCCACTGCGGGGTTCACTGGTTCCGACACGGCTCTCCCTTCCCTAGATGAGGTCCCTGGCTCAGGATTTCCCGGAGTCGGGTCCCCCGAATCAGGTATCTCCCGGAGCAAGATTCCCAGAGTTCGGCCCACCGTATCGGTAGCCGCCTCATCGACGGGGGGCGAACCGCCGCTGGCGGCGCCGCCGACCGGCCGGTGACCAGGGCGGACGGCCAGCCGGACCGGCGCGGACCGTCAGCCCTGTTCGAGCCGTGCGGCCGCGTACTCGCCCAGCGTGGTCTGGTCCATCAGACAGCCGCTGAACGTGGTCAGCTCCGCCTCGTCGTCGGCCAGTGCCCGCCAGGCGGCCCGGGCGGCGGCGGGATCGACCTGGCCGAGCAGCGTGGCGGCGTACGCCCGACCCGCGGCCGAGCCGTTGCCCAGCAACCAGTCCAGCCCGGACCGGACCGCCTCACCCCGCTCGGGCAGGGCCGCCTCGATCGCCCGGTACGCCGCGGTCGGCGGCAGGACCTGACCGGCGAGGCCCACTCCGCCGAACGCGACGACGTCGGCGGTGGCCAACTCGCGCACCGCCGACGTCAGGTCGTCGAACTGTCCCGGCAACTCCGTCATGCCACCAATCCTCGCCCGGCGGACAGCGGTCCGCCCGTCGAGCAACCTGCCGGTCCCGGAGCATTCGGGCCGGGTCCGGGCGCTCAGGCCCGGACGACCGTCAGGCCCTCCTTGCTGTCGGCCAGCTCGACCCGCACCGTGTCGCCGTCGCGCACCTCGCCGGCCAGCAGCGCCTTCGCCAGCCGGTCGCCGATCGCCGACTGCACCAGCCGACGCAACGGCCGGGCGCCGTAGATCGGGTCGTATCCATGCTCGGCCAGCCAGGTCCGGGCCGCGTCGCTGACGTCCAGGCCGAGCCGGCGTTCGGCGAGCCGCCGCCGGAGCCGGTCGAGCTGGATGTCCACGATGCCGCGCAGCTCCGGACCGGTGAGCGTGGCGAAGACCACGATGTCGTCCAGCCGGTTCAGGAACTCCGGCTTGAAGTGGGTCCGCACCACGGCGAGCACCGCCTCCCGGCGCTCCTCCTCCGACAGGGTCGGATCGGCGATCGTGGCCGAGCCGAGGTTGGAGGTGAGGATCAGGATGGCGTTGCGGAAGTCCACCGTCCGGCCCTGACCGTCGGTGAGCCGTCCGTCGTCGAGCACCTGGAGCAGTACGTCGAAGACGTCCGGATGAGCCTTCTCCACCTCGTCCAGCAGGATCACGGAGTACGGGCGCCGACGCACCGCCTCGGTGAGCTGCCCGCCCTCCTCGTACCCGACGTAGCCGGGCGGGGCACCGACCAGCCGGGCCACCGAGTGCTTCTCGGCGTACTCGCTCATGTCGATCCGGACCATGGCCCGCTCGTCGTCGAAGAGGAACTCGGCGAGCGCCTTGCCCAGTTCGGTCTTGCCCACGCCGGTCGGACCGAGGAAGAGGAAGCTGCCGGTGGGCCGGTCCGGGTCCGCGACGCCGGCACGGGCCCGGCGGACCGCGTCGGAGACCGCGGCCACCGCCTCGACCTGACCGACGACCCGGCCGCCGAGCGACGACTCCATCCGGAGCAGTTTGGCGGTCTCGCCCTCCATCAGCCGACCGGCCGGGATGCCGGTCCAGGAGGCGACCACGGCGGCGATGTCGTCGGCGCCGACCTCCTCCTTCAGCATCGCCCCGTCGGCCTGGAGGCCGGCGAGTTCCGCCTCGGCCCGGGACAGCTCGCCCTGGAGACCGGGAATGCGGCCGTACCGCAGCTCGGCGGCGCGTTCCAGCTCGCCGTCCCGCTCGGCCCGCTCCGCCTCGCCACCGAGCCGTTCCAGCTCCTCCTTGGCGGTCGAGATCCGGGTGATGTGTTCCTTCTCCAGGCGCCACCGTTCGCTGAGCGCGGTGAGCTGTTCCCGCTTGTCCGCCAGTTCCCTGCGGAGCCGTTCGAGGCGCTCGGCGGAGGCCGGGTCGGGCTCCTTCGCCAGCGCCATCTCCTCGATCTCCAGCCGGCGTACCGCCCGCTCGATCTCGTCCACCTCGGTCGGCCGGGAGTCGATCTCCATCCGGAGCCGGGAGGCGGACTCGTCGACCAGGTCGATCGCCTTGTCCGGCAGGAACCGTTCGGTGATGTACCGGTCGGAGAGCGTGGCGGCGGCGACCAGTGCGGCGTCGGTGATCCGTACGCCGTGGTGCACCTCGTAGCGTTCCTTGAGGCCCCGCAGGATGCCGATGGTGTCCTCGATGGTCGGCTCGCCGACCAGGACCGGCTGGAACCGCCGCTCCAGCGCCGGGTCCTTCTCGATGTGCTCGCGATACTCGTCCAGGGTGGTCGCGCCGACCATCCGCAGCTCACCCCGGGCCAGCATCGGCTTGAGCATGTTGCCGGCGTCCATCGAGCCCTCGCCCTTGCCGGCACCGACCACGGTGTGCAGTTCGTCCAGGAACGTGATGACCTGGCCGTCGGAATTCTTGATTTCCTCCAGCACCGACTTCAGCCGCTCCTCGAACTGGCCCCGGTACTGCGCACCGGCGACCATCGCGCCGAGGTCGAGCGAGACCAGCTTCTTGTTCCGCAGCGACTCGGGCACGTCGCCGGCCACGATCCGCTGTGCCAGCCCTTCGACTATCGCGGTCTTGCCGACGCCCGGCTCACCGATCAGCACCGGGTTGTTCTTGGTACGCCGGGACAGCACCTGGACGACCCGGCGGATCTCGGCGTCCCGGCCGATCACCGGGTCGATCTTGCCGTCCCGGGCCAGGTCGGTGAGGTCGACGCCGTACTTCTGCAACGCCTGGTAGGTCTGCTCCGGGTCGGCGGTGGTGACCCGGCGGTCGCCGCCACGCACCGCCGGGAAGGCGGCGACCAGGTTCTCCTCGTTGGCTCCCGCGCTCTTCAGGGTGCTCGCGACCGCGCCGCCGACCCGGGCCAGCCCGGCCAGCAGGTGTTCGGTGGAGGTGTACTCGTCGCCGAGCGGCCGGGCGATCTGTTCGGCCGCGCCGATGGCGTTGACGAACTCGCGGGACAGGCTCGGTTCGGCGACACTCGATCCCCGGGCGGCCGGCTGGTTCTCCACCGCGCGGGCGGCGGCCCGTCGGACGTCGGCCGGATTGGCCCCGACGGCCCGCAGCAGACCGGCTGCGGTGGAGCCGCCGGTGTCCAGCAACGAGAGCAGCAGGTGCCAGGGCTCGACGGTGGCATGGCCGCGCTGGTTCGCCGTCGCGACGGCGCCGGTGATGACTTCGCGGGTCTTCGTGGTCAGACGTTCGGCGTTCATGGGCTCCCAATACGGTCCGCCGGCCGCGGTACGGGCCGGCATCGGCAGCGTGGCGTCGGCGTCGCCGCCCAACGGGCGACACCGCCTCCAGTACTGACGACACAACCAGAGTTGAGTCTATTCCACTCAACTCCGGGACCGTGACGTCGGTCACATCCGCTCCGCCCGCAGGCCGACCCGGCGCCGCTCACCCACTGTCCCAGGCAGAACCTGGGCTCGGCACCGTCCAAATAACCACGCCCCGGCCCCTCGATCGACAAGCGGTAACGTTGGCCCGTGCGAGTACGTGTGGAACAGACGGCGCTGCCCGGAATCGGTGTACGCCACGACCTGGTGACGACCTCCGGCCGTCGGCTCGGCGTGGTCACGCACCGCAATGGTCGACGAGACCTGGTGCTGTACGACCCCGACGACCCGGATTCCTGCACCGCCGACATTCCGCTCACCGATGACGAGGCGGAGGCGCTGGCGGACATCCTCGGCGCCTCGCTGATGCTGGGCCAGCTCTCCGGCCTGCGCCAGCAGGCCGCCGGGCTGCTGACCGAACAGGTCTCCATCCCGGCCGGCTCGCGGTACGTCGGCCGCCCGTTGGGCGACACGCAGACTCGCACCCGTACCGGCGCCTCCATCGTCGCGGTCCTTCGGGAGCGCGAGGTGATCGCCTCACCAGATCCGACCTTCCGGTTCGAGGCCGGCGATGTTGTGGTCGTGGTCGGCACCCGCCAGGGACTCGACGGTGTCACCGCGATCCTCGCCGAAGCCGATCCGGACGGCTGAGGCGTATGCATCACACCACGGTCCTGCTCATCGAGGTCGGTGCGCTGCTGCTCGTCCTCGGGCTGCTCAGCCGGCTCAGCCGGCGGATCGGGCTCTCGCCCATCCCGCTCTACCTGCTCGCCGGGCTCGCCTTCGGGCACGGCGGGGTACTGCCGCTGTCGGCCAGCGAGGAGTTCTTCGAGGTCGGCGCCGAGATCGGTGTGATCCTGCTCCTGGTCATGCTGGGCCTGGAGTACTCGGCCAGCGAACTCGTCGGCAACCTGCGCGCGGCCGCCCCGGCCGGGTTGGTCGACGGTCTCCTCAACGCGTTGCCCGGTGCGGCCTTCGGGCTGCTGCTGGGCTGGGGCTGGGTCAGCGCGATCGTGCTGGCCGGCGTGACCTGGGTGTCGTCGTCCGGCGTCATCGCCAAGGTGCTCGCCGACCTGGGCCGGCTCGGTAACCGCGAGACCCCGGTGATCCTGTCCATCCTGGTCATCGAGGACCTCGCCATGGCCCTCTACCTGCCGTTGGTGACCGCGATCCTCGGCGGCCAGGGACTGCTCGGTGGCAGCATCGCGCTGACCGTCGCGGTGGTCACCGTGGTCGCGGTGCTCGTGGTGGCCATCCGGTACGGCCACGTCATCTCCCGGATGTTCTCCGCGCAGGACCCGGAGGCGCTGCTCCTGGGCGTGCTCGGGCTCACCCTGCTGGTCGCCGGACTCGCCGCGGGCCTACAGGTGTCGGCCGCGGTGGGCGCCTTCCTGGTCGGCATCGCCCTGTCCGGGCCGGTGGCGCACAACGCGACGGAACTGCTCTCGCCGCTGCGGGATCTCTTCGCCGCCGTCTTCTTCGTGTTCTTCGGGCTGAACACCGATCCGCGGGCCATTCCACCGGTGCTGCTGCCGGCCATCGCGCTGGCCGTGGTCACCATGGCCACCAAGGTGGTCACGGGCTACCTGGCGGCCAGACGAGTGGGCATCGCCCTGCCGGGTCGCTGGCGGGCCGGACTGGCGCTGGCACCCCGGGGCGAGTTCTCGATCGTCATCGCCGGGCTGGCGGTCGGCACCAGCCTGGTGAATCCGCAGCTCGCCCCGCTCGCCACCGCGTACGTGCTGGTGACCGTGGTGACCGGCCCGATGCTGGCCCGGTTGCCCGACTTCGGGTGGTTCAAGCGCTGGCTCCGCCAGCAGGCGGCCCGTGGGTTGCCACCGGCCACGGCGACCGAGTGACGGTGCGCGGCCCCGTCGCCGCGCACCACATAGCGGGATCACCGTTCGGCCGAGTACACCGACACGTAACGGGTTGATGAAATAGCACGTGGCGACCCTTCCGCAGCTTGGCAACAGCGCGTTACCGTGTCGCCGCAGTAGCCACTGGCACTTGCCGGAGCCAGGCGTTCCGGCGGTCGCGCGACCGGAAGGGCGGTCCGTTTGAGCGTGCAGGACTCCGCGTTCCGAGGATTCGCCAACCCGGTCGACCCATCACCCGCCGAGCTGCGGGCCTGGGCGTACGAACCCGATTCGGTGCCGCTGCACACGATGCCGAAGGACTGGGATCTACTCGTCTCCGGCGACCGGCTGATCACCACGCTGTTCGACCTGGCGATGGACCGATCATGTCCGGCCCGCCGGTTCGCGCTGCACTGCCTCTACATCTATGCGGCGGACGGGATCCGGACCAAGTTCCAGGCCCACCCGAAGCGGCGGTTGCGCAAGCTGGTCGAGCAGGCCGAACGGCACGGTGACGAGCAGATGGCCATCTGGGCGCACAACACCCGGATGCTCCAGGCCAGGCCGGATCTGTTCGACTACCGCGACTGGTGTGAGGGTGGCCTGGTCCGGCAGGCCCGCCGGCTCGGCTGACCACGGCTCTCCCGAGCGGGGTCGCCGACGCCTCCGCAGGGCGAGCCGACCTGTGCCGTTCCGGGCGAGGGCGGGTCCGGGACCCCCCGTGGACCCCGGACCACCAACCACCACTGGTGCCGACGCCGGAGCAGGGGACCTGACCTGCGTACCGGATGGCCCCGAATTCCGGGCCGCACCACTGGTCAGGTTACTGACCACACCGGCCGCGTGCGCCCGAATCGGGGAGCCGGCCGCGGGGTACTCGGACCGTCCGGGGCGTCGGCCCCGGGGCCCGGCAGGAAGAGCTGGCGCTCGAACCACATGTCAACGAGCGCCAGCGGAAATCTTCGCTTGAGCCGTCGCGACGCCGACCGGCAGTTGCCGTACCGGCGTGCGTCGTTGTTGCCCTCCTAGGTCTGCACCGGGATCCGGCCCCGGTTTTGACTAGTCGCACCGCATCCAGTTGAAGTGGTACGTCGTGCTCACGCTGCCGTCGGTGGAGTCCATCATCATGAAGCTGGTCGTCGTCGGCTGCGACGACCCACGATTCACCCGCAGCTCAGTGTTGATGTTGAACAGCCGCACTTCGCCGCAGGGGGCGTAGACCAGCGAGGCCACGTCGGTGGTGTCGGTCGTCTGCCAGCTGTCACTGACCGGACCGGCGAAGGAGTGCGACCGGGCCTCGGTCGGTGACGTGCCCTGGATGTAGTAGCTCGCCCGTTGCATACCGCTGGCGCCGCGCTCGAGATGGGCGAAGCCGCGATAGTCGGCCTGCCCGATCGCGTACGTGAAGCCGCCCGGGACCTTTACCTGTAGGACCAGTTGGCAGTTCTTCCGGAAGTCGGTCGGCGCGGTTCCGGCGCCGGCCTGGGCGAGATAGTCGCTGTAGGTCACCGTGAACGCCGTGTTGTCGGGCGCGGTGGCGACCGCCGCCGTCCCCTGCCGGCAGCCCGACCCGTTGACCGTCACTATCTCGACGGTGATGCGCTCGGCCGGCGGATTTGTGGTCGGCACCGGGTCGTCGAGTACCGGCAAGCCCAATAACGACGCCGCCAGACTGCCGATGACTAACGTGTGCAACATTTGCGGGGCTCCCTTCGGTCACCGTCGCGCGAGCCGTTGCCCGCGCGATGTATAACACTTCATCCATCGATCGGATGGCCCTCTTCGTCGGGCACCCGCACCGGCTGGACAATGCCGGCCGGGCGGGTACCCGCCCCTGGGACGGGGTACGGGAACAGATTTCCCGCATCCGCTGTTCAGAGGTACTACGTCAGGACTCTTCGCACTTCTTCCACGCGAAGTGGTAGATGGTGTTGATGCCGCCGTCCGTCGAGTCCATCGCCATGAAACTGGTGGTGGTCGCCGGGTTGGACGTACCGACGTTCACCCGCAGTTCGGTGTTGATGTTGAGGAAGCGCATCTCCCCGCAGGGCGCGTAGCTCACCGAGGTCAGCTCGGAGGTGTCGGTCGTCTGCCAACTGTCGTCCAGTGGGCCGCTGAACGAATGGTTCTTGTACGTCGTCGGCGAGGAACCCTGGAAGTAGTAGTTCGCCCGCGAAACGGCGGTCGCACCGGACGCCAGGTACCCGTAGCCCCGGTAGTCGGCCTGGAGAATCGCGTAGGTGAAGCCCTCCGGAACATGCACCTGCAGGGCCAGCTGGCAGTTCTTCCGGGCGTCGGTCGGCCGCGCCCCCACGCCGACCTGGGCGAGATAGTCGCTGTAGGTCACAGTGAAGGCGGTGTTGTCGGGGGCGACCGCGACAGCCGCAGTCCCGGCAGGGCAACCCGAACCATTGATGGTAATGACATCAATGACAATTTGCGCATCCGGAGGATCCACCGGCGGATCCGTCGGGATGACTATCGGGCCGCCGAGCATCGAGGCAACGAGACTGCCAATGGCCAGCACACTGATCATGGGTTCCCTCCCGATCGTGGCGATAATGTCGCGCGCGCACGTTCACTTTAACTCTCACTATTGATGTTCGTCAATGTCTGAAAAATGGATGCACTACGCCGTGATTAGTGGTACGACCCGGCTTGCGACAAAAGCAAGGGCCCCCGGCCGATTGGATGGACATTAA
>NZ_JBHSPR010000018.1:164517-572213 GCF_042658085.1 Plantactinospora solaniradicis
CCCTCAAACCGCGGTCAAGAGACGCCTGCGGCAGCGCGATCAGCAGTCTCTCCAACTGAGGTGGTACACGCTGCGCACACTGCCGCGGGTCGTGTCCATCGCCATGAAGCTCGTGCCGTTGCCAGAACCGCCGCCATCCACCCGCAGTTCGGTGTTGACGTTGAGATTGCGCTCCTCGCCACACGGCGCGTAGACCAGGGCCGCGGCGCGGTCGGACGTGCGCCAGTGGTCGCTGTACGGCCCCTTGAACTCGTGGCTCGTCTGCGCGGTCGGCGAGGTGCCCATCAAGTAGTAGTGCGAGTGCTGCGAGCCGGTGGCTCCCGGCTGGAGGTGCGCAAAGCCCTGCAGGTCCACCTGGGCCACCGCGAACGTGAGGCCCTGAGGGATCTGCACCCGAAGGCTGAGCTGGCAATTCTTCCGGGATTCGGTCGGCCTCGCCCCGTCGCCTGCCAGGACGTAGTAGTCGCTGTAGGTGACCGTGAAGGACGTATCGTCCGCTGCGGTGCTCACCCTGGCCGTCCCCGCCGAGCAGCCCGAGCCGTTGACGGTCTCCACGCTGATGGTGATCCGCTCAGCGGGGGCCGCCAGGGGCTCGGTAGTTACCGTCGAGGCAAACAGTGCCGCCGCGAGTACGCCGCCGACAGCCATCACGTTGGACATACTAGTTCCTTCCGGTCGTCGCGATGCGGTCGCGCCCGCCGCTCACCATAGTCATTACATTGATTGACGTCAATTAATTAATCTTCATGAAATCTTCACTCCCGCGCCGGTCGGATGATTCTGGATCTGATCCATTAACCAGCGCCCGACGGGCACACAGGCCACGCCGGGTCGGACATCATGATTCATTAGGCTCGTCGGCCAGCATGGTCGAACCGGTCGGGGGTCGGACCGGATCGACGGTGCGTCTCATGAACGCGTCGGCATGCGGTGGAACGCGGTGGCGATCAGATCAACGGTTTGACGTCGCCAATACGTACGATCGACCCTCACGCCGATTGCCGGGGTAATGAATCCTGCGCGTTCGAGGTAATCATTTCCCAGCGCCGCCGGATGGGATTACTAGATCCACGGAAGCGCCGCTTTCGAAAGCTTTCGGGTAATGGCGCCCGAGTGGGCCCGGTCAGGCCGAGGGACCGGACCGGCGTGGGCGCCAGACCACCAGCGCGGTCGAGGCCCGCGTGGTGGGGACCAGGTCGCGGCGGGGCAGCCCACCGAGCGCCTCCAACTCCGCCACCCGCCGGTACGCCGCGTCCAGCTCCGCCTGCAGCTGCGCCACCCGCTGCTGGAGTTCGTCGACGAGCTGCTCCAGAACGATGATCCGCTTGATCCCGGCCAGGTTGACCCCGTCGTCCTGGCTGAGTCGCTGCACCTCGCGCAGCAGCGCGACGTCCCGGGCGCTGTACCGGCGTCCGCCCCCGGGCGCGCGGCCGGGCTGGACCAGGCCCATCCGGTCGTACTGCCGAAGGGTCTGCGGATGCATCCCGGCCATCCGGGCCGCCACCGAGATCATCAAAACCTTGGCGTCGGACGCCTGCTCGATCGAGACGACGACGTACTCATCAGCCACCTTGATCACCTCCGCGTTGACCGGTCAGTTGAAACGACGCACCCGGGCGTCCAGATGTTCCCGTCCCGCCGGGGGCGTCTGTGCGGCGAACGCCTCCAGCGCCTCACGCGCCTCGGCGGAAAGCTGCTCGGGTACCACGATCTCCACGGTCACCAGCAGGTCACCGGCCTGGCCGTCGCGCCGGGCCACACCCCGCCCCCGGGCCCGCAGGGTACGACCGCTCGGCGTACCGGGCGGCACCCGCAGCGTGACCGGGGCGTCCAGGGTGGGCACCCGCAGATCGGTGCCGAGCACGGCCTCGGCGATGGTGATCGGCACGGTCAGCGTCAGGTCGTCGCCACTGCGCCCGAACAGCTCGTCGTTGCGCACCTTCACCAGCACGTACAGGTCGCCGGCCGGACCGCCCCGGTCACCGGGCTCCCCGCGCCCGGCGAGCCGGATCCGCTGGCCGTCCGCGACCCCGGCCGGGAACCGCACGTTGAGGGTGCGCGACTTGGTCACCCCGCCGGTGCCCCGGCACTCCGGGCACTTCTCGTCGACGATCGTGCCGACGCCCTGGCACTCCCGGCACGGCTCGGAGAAGCTGAACGACCCCTGGTTCCGGGTGACCACACCGGCCCCGTGACACTGCGGGCAGGTCCGGGGCAACGTACCCGGCTTGGCCCCGTCGCCGTGGCAGGTGTCGCAGACGCCGGGAGCGCGCAGCGTCAGCGGCACCGTCACGCCGCGTACCGCGTCGTCGAAGTCCAGCACCACCTCGGCCTCGACGTCCCGCCCCCGGGCCGGACCACGGCCCCGGGCCGGACCACTGCCGCCGGAGAAGATCGAGCTGAACAGGTCGGAGAATCCGGCACCGCCGAACCGGCGGTCACCACCGGCGCCGCCCGGCTGACCCGCCCCGCCGAACAGGTCGGAGACGTCGAACGGGTAGCCCCCGGGCTGCCCACCGGCCCTGGCGTTCCGCCGGAACGCGCCCGAGCCGAAGAGCGAGCGCATCTCGTCGTACTCCTTGCGCTTGCGCGCGTCGGCGAGTACGTCGTACGCCTCCGAGGCGGTCTTGAACCGTTCCTCGGCCTGCACGTCACCCGGGTTGTGGTCGGGATGCGACTCTCTGGCCAGCTTCCGGTAGGCCTTCTTGATCTCGTCTGCGGAGGCGGACTTGTCCACCCCCAGCACGGCGTAGAAGTCCTTCTCCAGCCAGTCCTTGGAACTCATCGATCGTCCACCCCCTTTCCCTGTGACGTGGTCGAGGCGCCGCCCGTACCCGGTTCTACGAACCCGAACCCCGGACGGGCGGTACCTCGACCACGCAAAACCGGATCACCCTCGCTCGCGGCCATTCACTCCGACTCTGGATCGGCAACCGCCACCAGCGCGGCCCGCAACACCCGGTCGCCGAGCTGGTAGCCCCGGCGCATCACCTCGACGCAGGTCGACTCGGTGACCTCGGCGGAGGTCCGGTGCGCGACCGCCTCGTGCCGGTTCGGGTCGAAGGGGTCGCCCTTCTCGCCGAACGGAGTCAGCCCGAACTTGCCCAGCGTGGCGTTCAACTGCTCGGCCACCGTGCCGAAGGGCCCGACCAGGTCGCCGTGCTCCCGGGCCCGGTCCAGGTCGTCGAGTACGGGCAGCAGGGCGACGAGCACCGCCCCGGTTGCCTGCTCCGCCACGAGTCCCCGGTCCCGGTCCACCCGCTTGCGGTAGTTGGAGTACTCCGCCGTCACCCGCTGGAGGTCCCTGGTCCGCTCGTCCAGTTCGGCGCGTAGGGCCGCC
This sequence comes from Plantactinospora solaniradicis, assembly GCF_042658085.1. Classification (NCBI taxonomy): domain Bacteria; kingdom Bacillati; phylum Actinomycetota; class Actinomycetes; order Micromonosporales; family Micromonosporaceae; genus Plantactinospora; species Plantactinospora solaniradicis. Next base: position 167,858 of record NZ_JBHSPR010000018.1, read on the forward strand.
AACTCGGCACCCAGCGGGCCGGGGCCGTCGACCTCCGGGGCGCCGCCACCGACCGGTGTGGCCGGAGCGTCCACCACCGGGCCCTCGGTGCCGGACGGCTTCTCCGCCTCCAGCACCTCGGCGAGTTCGGCGTCGTCCACCACCGGAGTGGCCGGCGCGGGCTCGTCCGCTGCGGCGTCGGGTTCGTCCGTCACGTCGCCCTGGTCGGTCACTGCCGCCGAGTCCGGCACGTCCGGCGTACCGTCGATCGACTTCGCGTCGTCGACCGTGCCGGCGGCGCCGCTCGACTCGGTGTCGTCGACCTCCCCGGTGGCCACGGTCGGCGCCTCGGCGCCCGCCGGCGGCTCGGGATCCGGGTTCGGATCCTTCACCGCCGTCGGGGCACCGTCGGCCGGCGTGCCGGCCGCGTCCGTCTCGCCGGCCCCGTCGGGTTGGGCGTGCCGGCCCTGGCTGACCTTGTCCCCGGTCATATTGATCTTCCGCTTGTCCCGGATGACGATGCCCTCGCCGGCCGTGCTCTCGGCCCGGCCGGGCGCGGAGCCACCCGGCGTCGATCCGACGGTGTCCGGATCGACGGCTCGTGGCTTGTCCGTCATACGACTACCTCGATCCGTCTTGCTTACGGGCAACGTGACTGCGGAGGTGACGGGTCACTTCTTGTCGTCCTCGTCGACGATCTCCGCATCCACCACGTCGTCGTCGCCGGCCTTGGCACCGGTCGGCCCACCGTCCGTGGCGCCCGCCCCGGCACCGGCCTGCGCCTGCTCGCCCTGCGCCGCGTACAGCAGCGTGCCGGCCTCCTGGGAGACCTTGGCCAGCCGCTCGTGCGCCGACTTGACGTTCTCCAGGTCGGTTCCGCCGAGCGCGGAGCGCAGGTCGCCCAGCGCCTCGCCGATCTTGTCCCGGGACTCGGCCGGCAGCTTGTCACCGCTCTCGGCCAGGAACTTCTCGGTCTGCCACTGGAGCTGCTCGGCCTGGTTGCGGATCTCGGCCTCTTCCCGCCGCCGCTTGTCCTCGTCGGCGTGGTCCTGGGCGTCCCGCATCATCCGCTCGATGTCGTCCTTCGGCAGCGCCGAGCCGCCGGTGATCGTCATCGACTGCTCCTTGCCGGTACCGAGGTCCTTCGCGCCGACGTGCACGATGCCGTTGGCGTCGATGTCGAAGGTGACCTCGATCTGCGGTACGCCGCGCGGGGCCGGCGCGATGCCGGTCAGCTCGAAGGTGCCGAGCTTCTTGTTGTACGCGGCCATGTCGCGCTCGCCCTGGAAGACCTGGATCAGCACCGACGGCTGGTTGTCGTCGGCGGTCGTGTAGACCTCGGACCGCTTGGTCGGGATGGTGGTGTTCCGCTCGACCAGCTTGTGGAAGATGCCGCCCTTGGTCTCGATGCCCAGGCTCAGCGGCGTCACGTCGAGCAGCAGGACGTCCTTGACCTCGCCCTTGAGGACACCGGCCTGCAACGCGGCGCCGACCGCGACGACCTCGTCGGGGTTCACGCCCTTGTTGGGCTCCCGGCCGGTGAGCTGCTTGACCAGCTCGGAGACGGCCGGCATCCGGGTCGAGCCGCCGACCAGGATCACGTGGTCGACCTCGCTGATCTTGATGCTGGCGTCCTTGATGGCCTGCTCGAACGGGCCCTTGCAGCGGTCCAGGAGGTCCTGCGTCATCCGCTGGAACTCGGCCCGGCTGAGCGTCACGTCGAGGTGCAGCGGAGCCGAGGGAGCACCGTCGGACCCGCTCGGGCCGGCGGTGATGTACGGCAGGTTGATGCTGGTGGTGGTGGCGGCGGAGAGCTCGATCTTGGCCTTCTCGGCCGCCTCGCGGAGCCGCTGCATCGCCATCTTGTCCTGGGACAGGTCGACACCGTGCTGGCCCCGGAAGGTCTTCACCAGGTGCTCGATGATCCGCTCGTCCCAGTCGTCGCCGCCCAGGTGGTTGTCACCGCTGGTCGACTTGACCTCGATGACCCCCTCGGCCAGCTCCAGCAGCGACACGTCGAAGGTGCCGCCGCCCAGGTCGAAGACCAGGACGGTCTGCTCCTTCGAGCCCTTGTCCAGACCGTAGGCGAGCGCCGCCGCGGTCGGCTCGTTGACGATCCGCAGCACGTTGAAGCCGGCGATCTCCCCGGCCTCCTTGGTGGCGGTCCGCTGGGCGTCACTGAAGTACGCAGGCACCGTGATCACCGCGTCCGTGATCCGCTCACCCAGGTACGCCTCGGCGTCCCGCTTGAGCTTCATCAGCGTCCGCGCGGAGATCTCCTGCGAGGTGTACTTCTTTCCGTCGATGTCAACGGACCAGTTGGTGCCCATTTCCCGCTTGACCGACCGGATGGTCCGGTCCGGGTTGGTCACCGCCTGACGCTTGGCGACCTCACCGACGAGCACCTCGCCGTTACGGGCGAACGCGACGATCGAAGGAGTCGTCCGCGAGCCCTCGGCGTTCGCGATGACGGTGGGCTCACCGCCTTCGAGAACGCTGACGCAGGAGTTCGTCGTGCCGAGGTCGATTCCGACCGCACGTGCCATCTTCGCTTCCTCGCTTCGTTACAAGGCAGGTGACGGGCGCCGCCCGCAGCGCACCCACCGCAAGTTGAGTGGACCGGGCTCAATAGTGCCATGATCTCCGGCTGCGTCAAAGTCGGACTTGAGTCACATGGACGCAACCCCCCGATCGGCCTCCCCACCGGCTCCGGCCAGCCGTCGGACGGGCATCGAAGAGGGTCATAGCGGCCCGGAACGCCCCGGCGTCCGCCCCGCGGCCGGCAACGCGCTGATCCGTAAGCAACCGTGCCTGTTGTCTGTGTTGCAGGGATCGGGCAGTCTTTACCCGTGACGACCCACGGCGATCCGGCCACCGGCCTCGGCACGCCCATGGTCGGACCAAAAACCCCCATCACTGACATTCGTTTCGATACGGTCGATACTCCCTCCCAGCCGCCGGGCGCCGGTGCTCCGGACGCCGACGCGGCCGGGAGCACTCCGACGCCCTCCGCCGCACCGGCACCGGCTGCCTCCCGACCACGGCGGTCGACCGACACCGAGCCGGCCGGCGGGACCGCCGAACCGGATCTACGCGAGGTGCTGGGCCGGCTGCGTACCGTGATCGACACGACGGCCTATCCGCTGACGCTGCCGGGCGCGGACGAGGCGCGACACCTCGCCGCCGCGCTCGTGGCGCAACTCGACGACTACCTGCTGCCGCGCCTCGCCCGGCTGGACGCACCGCTGCTGGTGGTCGTCGGCGGCTCGACCGGGGCCGGCAAGTCGACCTTGGTCAACAGCCTGGTCCAGGCCCGGGTGAGTGCGGTCGGCGTGCTCCGGCCGACGACCCGCTCGCCGGTACTCGTCTGCGGGCCGGCCGATTCGGCCTGGTTCCGACAGGGTGACCTGCTGCCCGGCCTCACCCGGACCACCGAACCCGGCGACCGCCCGGACACGCTGCAACTGGTCGCCGCGCCGGCCCTGCCGGCCGGGCTGGCCTTCCTGGACGCGCCCGACATCGACTCGGTGGTCGACGCCAACCGGGCCCTCGCCGCGCAACTGCTCGCCGCCGCCGACCTGTGGCTCTTCGTCACGACCGCGGCCCGGTACGCCGACGCGGTGCCCTGGGAACTGCTCCGTACCGCAAAACTGCGCGGCACGGTGATCGCACTGGTCCTCGACCGGGTGCCACCGGCGGCGACCGACGAGGTGACCGCCCACCTCTCGGAGATGCTGGCCGCGCAGGGGCTGGCCGCCGCGCCGCTGTTCGTACTGCCCGAAACGGTGGTCGACGGGCAGGGGCTGCTTCCGGGCCGGCTCACCGAACCGCTGCGGTCCTGGTTCGCCCGACTCGCCGCCGACTCGGAGGCCCGCGCGTCAGTCATCCGGCAGACCCTGGACGGTGCCGTCAGCGCACTCGTGCCGGCGGTCGAGAGCCTGGCCGCCGCCGCCGACCAGCAGGCCGCCGCCGCGCAGGCCCTGGACCTTCGGGTCCACGCCGCCTACCGGGCCGCCCGCCATTCCGTGGAGCAGAGTCTGCGGGACGGCCGGCTGCTCCGCGGCGAGGTGCTGGCCCGCTGGCAGGAGTTCGTCGGCACCGGCGAGCTGTTCCGGACCCTCGAGGCCCGGGTCGGCCGGCTGCGCGACCGGCTCGTCGCGGCGGTGACCGGCCGTCCCGCCCCGAACGCCCAGCTTCGGACCGCGATCGAGTCCCAACTGGTCACCCTGCTGCGGGAGACCCTCGCGGTCGCCGCCGAGCAGAGTTACGCGGCCTGGCAGGCACATCCGGCAGGCGCCGCGCTGCTCACCCCCGAGTTGGCCCGCCCCGCCGACGACCTGCCGGAACGCGCCGAGCGGCTGGTCCGAGACTGGCAGCGGGGCGTCCTGGAACTGGTCCGCAGCCAGGGCGGCGACAAGCGCTTCGTGGCGCGCAGCGCGGCGTACGCGGTCAACGCCACCGGCCTGGCGGTCATGATCGCGGTCTTCGCCTCGACCGCCTTCATCCCGACCGGCCTGGAGGTCGCGGCGGCCGGCGGCACCACCGTCGCGGCGCAGAAGGTCCTCGAAGCGATCTTCGGTGACCAGGCGATCCGTACCCTGGCCACCCGGGCCAGGTCCGAACTGCTGCTCCTGGTCGACCAGCTGCTCGACCAGGAGGCCGCGCGCTACCTGACCCGGACCGCCACGGCCGGAGTCGACGCCGGCCCCGGCGACCGGCTACGCGAGGCGGGCCGGACGCTCGACGCCGCCCGCGCCCACGCCACGTCCGACGAGGATCCCGGAGCGACCGGAGCCACCGGACCGGAGGCGATCCGATGACCGACATCCTGGGCCGGGTACGGAACGCGTTCCGCAGCGACCAGCGGATCGACCCCGACCGGCTGGTCGAACGGCTGACCGCGATCGACCGGTTCATCACCGTCGTCGACGGCCAACTGCCCGACGACCGGCTGGTCCCGGCGCACACGCTCGTCGAACGGGCCGGCACCCGGCTCGCACTCTCCGGGGCCCACACCGTGGTGGCGCTGGCCGGCGCCACCGGCAGCGGCAAGTCCAGTCTGTTCAACTCGCTGGCCCGGTTCGAGATGTCCCCGGTCGGAGTGCGACGGCCCACGACCGGAGTCACCCACGCCTGCGTGTGGGGTCCGCTGGACGGCGCGACGAGGCTGCTCGACTGGGTCGGGGTGCTGCCACGGCACCGGTTCGTCCGGGAGAGCGCGCTGGACGGGACGGACGAGGCGGCCCTGCACGGCCTGGTCCTGCTCGACCTGCCCGACTTCGACTCGGTGGAGCGGTCGCACCGCTCCGAGGTCGACCGGCTGCTCGGCCTGGTCGACCTGGTGGTCTGGGTCGTCGACCCGCAGAAGTACGCCGACCGGGTGCTGCACCGCAGCTACCTGCGCGAGTTCCACCGGCACCGGGACGTCACCGTCGTGGTGCTCAACCAGGCCGACCGGCTGCCGGGAGCCGAGTTGCCCCGGGTACTGGCCGATCTGCGCCGGCTGCTCGACGCCGACCAGCTCGCCGGAATTCCGGTCCTCGCCACCTCGGCCCTGCGCGACGCCGGAACGGCCCCGCTGCGGTCGGCCCTGGAACAGACCGTCGCCGAGCGGCAGGCGGCGCTGCGCCGGCTCTCCGCCGACGTGGACCTGGTGGTCGACGGGCTCTCGGACCTGATCGGATCCGCTCGGGTCGACGCCGACGTCGACCGGCCGACGATGCGCCGGCTCATCGACGCGCTCGCCGGCGCCGCGGGCGTACCGGCGGTTGCCGAGGCGACCGAGCAGGCCTACCGGCACCGGGCGGTCGCCGCCACCGGTTGGCCGCTGGCCCGGGGCTGGCGGCGGCTGCGGCCCGACCCGTTGCGCCGGCTCCACCTGACCGGGGCGACGGGACACGGCCCCGACGGCGCCGCCGCGCTGGAGGACGGCCTCGGCGGCAACCGCCCGGCGCTGGGCGCGACCTCGGTGCCCGAGCCGACCGCGGCGCAACTCGCCGCCGTCGGACTGGCCGTGCGCTCGGTCGCCGACCGGGCCGGTACGGGGCTGCCCGCCGCGTGGTCGACGGCGGTGACCGCAGCCGCTCGGTCCCGGATGGCCGACCTTCCCGACGCGCTGGACCGGGCCGTGGCCACCACCGACCTCGGGATGGACCGCCGACCGGTCTGGTGGCAGATCGTCAACGCGATGCAGTGGCTGGTGACCGTCGCCGCGGCGGCGGGACTGGCCTGGCTGCTCGTCGGGTACGCGGTCCGGGCACTCGGCCTTCCCCGGCTGGAGTACCCGATGGTCGGGCTGACCCCGTTGCCCACGGTGCTGCTGCTCGGCGGCCTGCTGCTCGGGGTGCTGATGGCGCTGCTGGTCAAGCCGGTGATCCGCTGGGCGGCCCGCCGGGCCCGGTGGCGGGCGGAGGGCCGGATGCACGACGCCGTGGCCGAGGCCGCCCAGGGGTACGTGATCGTGCCGGTCCGCGAGGTGCTCCGGTCGTACGCCGAGGCGAGGTCCGCGCTGGCCGTCGCCTCCTCGTCCCGGTGAAGGCGGGCACAGGAAACGCTCGGGGACGGACCGTCCTGATCCGGGGCGGGCTGATCCTGCTCGGCCTCCTGCACCTCTCGTGGGGCGTGCCGGCGGTGCTGGCGCCCCGGTGGTTCTTCGACAACTTCCCCGGTTTCGGACTCAACTGGACGGCCGGCTATCCGCCGTACAATTCGCACCTGATGACCGATGTCGGCGCGGCGTTCCTCACCCTGGGCGCCATGCTGCTGGCCGCCGCATGGCTGGACGATCGACGGGTAACCGCCGTGGTGCTGAGCGGCCTGCTGCTCTTCTCGACCGTGCATCTCGGCTTCCATCTGGCGCACGGTGGCACTCTGACCAGCGCCGATCTGCTCGCCAGTCGTACCGTGCTGCTGCTCGGGGTGATCGGTCCCGGCGCGCTGCTGGTGCTCGACCACCGCTGGCGGGCGTAGTGTCGAGCCATGGCCTCGCCTCGGACCCCTTTTGAAGCCGTGCTGCACGCCGCTCGCGACGTGACCAAGCTCGACTGCGCGCTCGACGCCGAGATGCTCGGTACGGCACTTCTGGGCAGTGTCTATGCCATCGCGGAGGAAGACCGCAGCAGCGCCGTCCGGGAATTCGTCAGCGACTTTCTCTCCGCGACGTCGCGCCGCCGGACCGCCGCCGCGACCACGATCCGGACCGTCTTCGCCGCGCTGGTGCCGGACGCCGTCGGCGCCGCCTCGGTCAAGCCCGGCACCCAGGCGCCGTCCTGGTCCGGCCAACTCGGCAAGGTACGCCTGACCGGCAGCTACGCCTACGGCGACGTGTACGGCGACCAGACCTCGTACCTCGCCACCTTCGCCTACGACGACAGCGAGGCGGGCGGCCCCGAGCATGCGGTGGTGGCCCTGGTGGACCACAACATCGGGATCACGAAGGACGTCTTCGTCGGTGGTCCCGCCGAGCGGATCCTCGGACAGGTCCGGGAGATGTGCGCCGACGACGAGCTGACCTGGTTCCGCGAGGAGGACCCGTCGCGACTGCGCGGCGAGGTCGCCCGGCACCTGGACATCACCGACGAGTTGGGGGACCTGCCCGACGAGGGCTCGCTGGCCACCGATCGCGCCCTGGTCGGCCACCGGCTGGCGCTGCTACCGGCACCGGCGCCCCCGGTGCTCGGTGACGACGTCGAGCCGCTCTCCACGGCCGAACGCGACCGGCTGGTACGCGCCTTCCTGGCCTCGCCGGAGGCGGCCAGGTTCGGGTTGCACCAGGTGGCCGAGGCGGATCTCGCCTCCCTGCACTTCTGTCTGAGCCTGGTGCTGGACCATTCGGCGTCGTTCCCCGACGCGGACCCGATGCGCTGGAGTCCGGCGGTCGCCGGCCTCTTCCTGCTCGACTGGGTGCACCGGCGGGCGGTGCTGGACATGGACGACGCGGCGATGCTGCCCCGGGTGGTCCGGAGCTGGGCCGCGTACGCCGCCCGGCAGCGGGCCCTGCCGGGCGAGGCGGCCGCCCAGACCGACAGTTCGGTCGAGGAGATGGTGCCGGAGTTCGTCCGCCTCTACACCACCGGCGAGCGGCGCAGCCCGGCCACGGCGGCCGTGGCGCAGCTGATGGCCGAGGGCGTCGACCCCAACGATCCGGAGGCACTGGACGCCTGGATCGAGGCGAACCGGCAACGGCTGGGCGACGACCCGGTGCAGTGACTCCGGGCGGGCCGCCCCGACCCGGCCGTGGCGGGGCGGCCACTGTGTCCTGTCGTACTGCGCCGCCCCGGAATCGCCGCACCCCCGTTCGGAGCGTCCTCGTGCGGACGGGGCCTTAACAGATTTTTCGTAGCCAGATACGCTTGCTGAACCGGACAGCCGGGCGATAAGCTCGCAGAAGGCTGGAACGAGCCCCTCGGGCTGAGTGGGCGCAACAAGGCTGAGAAAAAGCCGTGCCCCGGGCGGCATGCGATGCAGAGGCGGACCCGGGGCTTACCCCGCAACGATAGCAGATCCGAGGGTCCGATCAGCCTGCCCGGAGAGGAGCGAGATGACCACGGACCTACCGCCGTGGATGCGTCGGGCTTTCTCCCCGGCACGCCTGGCGCCGTACCTCGCGGCGTGCGGCGGCGATCCGGCGACCGCGGAACGGCTGTACTGGTGGAACAGCGAGGTCTCGGCCGCGTTCCTGGGACCCCTGCACTGTCTCGAGGTGACCCTGCGCAACGCCCTGCACCAACAGTTGCACTCCAGGTTCGGCCGGGCGGACTGGTGGACGGCCGCGCCACTCAACGCCGTGGGCAGGCGTCTCGTCGGCGAGGCGGAGGCCAAGTTCCTGCGCCGATCCCCCGTACGGCAGATCACGTCCGACGACATCGTCGCCCAGTTGTCCTTCGGGTTCTGGGTCTCCCTGCTCAGCAACAGCCGGGGCTCCAGCTACGACCGTCACCTCTGGGTGCCGACCCTGCACCGCGCCTTCCCGCACTACTCTGGCCGCCGGGCGCTGCTGCACGACAACTTCGAGTCGATGCGGCTGCTACGCAACCGGATCATGCATTACGAGCCCATCCACCACCGGGATCTCCTCGCCGACCACACCAAGCTCTACCGGCTGTTGAACTACGTGGACGCGGTAGCCGCCAAGGAGGTGGCCGCGATGGACCGGGTGCCCACGGTGTTGCGCCAGCGCGCCGACGCGTGCGCCGGACGACGACACCCGCGGTTCTAGCCGGGGGGACGACAGTGGGCCAGAACGAGCGATTCCTGGTTTCGCGAGCCGACCTTGCCCGGCTGGCCGGGGTACGACGTCCAGCGGTGAGCAACTGGGAACGCCGGCACGGCGACTTTCCCGAGCCGGTGCAGACGGACGGCGTGGACAGGTTCCGGGCGGACGAGATCGCGGTGTGGCTCTCCCACAGAAGAATTCCGGCGAACGCCCTGGAACCCAAAGAGACTCCCGGAATCTCATATGGCGATCGATTTCTCCGGAACCTCACGGCGGAAACGGCAGAGGATCCTCCGAGGCCCGACCCGCCGCCTGAGATCACGCGAAAGCTGTGGGCTGCCATGGACGGGATCCTCCGTGGTGTGCTCTCCGCCGAGGATCGCGTCAATCTGCTCCTCACCCTCATCCACCGGCGGGTCCGCCAGCCCGAGGACTGGGCCGGGCTCGCCGCCGCGGCCCAGGATCCGAACGGTCACTCCGCCCTGATGCCCCTCGTGGCCCACATGCTTCTGCCGTCGGCGGACGGCGACCGGAATCCGCACCGCTGGCTGTACTCCCTGCGGGACACCCCAACGGCGCGGCAGGCGCTCAGTCAACTCATCCTGACCGTGGACGGTGCGCTCGCGGCGGACGCCGCGGACCGGAAGACACCTGGGCGATCGGCTGCGGCAGGCGTCTTCGACCTGATCCTCAACCAATGGGCAATGGGCGAGGGGCAGAAGGGCCATCAGTTTTTCACTCCACGACCGGTCGTGCGGCTCGGCGTCCACCTGCTCTCGGCGACCGGTTCGGCCAACCGCATCTACGATCCGTACTGCCGTGCTGGAGGGTTTCTCGAGGAGGTGGTCACACGCCTGGCGAGTGACCCCGACAAGCCAGATGGCGTGGAGATCTACGGAACCAACCCGGATCCGGAGATTCTCGGGATCGCGGCGATGAACCTCGCGCTGCACGGAGTCGACGCTCGGCTGGAAACTACGAACCCGGTCGACGGACCCACGTCTTCCGACACCCGTCGCCGCTTCGACCTGGTCTTCACCAATCCGCCGTTCAACATGTACCTGAACCACGATCCGGACCTCGGAGACCGTCATTGGCCGTACGGTTCGCCGCCGAAGCGGAACGCCAACTTCGCCTGGCTTCAACACGTTGCCTCCGCCCTCGACGTCGGGGGGCGCGGTGCGGTCCTGATGGCGAACAACGCTGCCGTTTCCGCCAACGGACGGGAACAAGACATCCGGGCTGCGATGGTGGAGGACAGCGTCGTCGAGTGCCTTATCGCGCTTCCAGCCCGACTCTTCTCCAGCACCGGAATTCCGGTGACGATGTGGATTTTGAAACATCCCGCCGAACGCCTTGACGAGATTCTTCTCATCGACGCCAGCGAGATGGGCACGATGGCCTCCCGGACGCTTCGTAGCCTGACGGACGAGGACATCAGCGGTATTTCGGAGATCTACCGGGATTGGCGGGACGGACGGCGGACAGCCGAGCCGGTTCGTCGACACGGCGCGGTCGCCGCCTCGGTGCCGCTCACGGAGATCCGCCGCCAGGGCTACCTACTGCACCCGTCGACGTACGTCGCCGTGCCCCAGCAGGAGCCGAAGGCTACCGATGCCCGGTCGGACCTGGCGAACGCCGCCACCGACCTGCACCGACTCGTCGCCCGCGCCAGCGAGGTGGATTCCCGGGTCGCAGCCCTGATCGCGGAGATCACCGGATGAAGCCGTTGATCGGCGAGATACCCGCTGATTGGCGAGAGGTCCCGTTGTCCGACGTGGCCGAGCTACAGGCCGGGCCTTCCGGAGCCGCCCTCCGGACCGGGGAACGGACGGCGGACGGCATTCGGTTGGTGCTGCCGCGACACCTGCAGGACGGCCGGATCGACGACGAGCGGCCGACCTTCGTCGGGGCCGACCAGGCCAGCGCGTTGACCCGATATGCGCTCCGGGCGGGCGACATCCTCTGCGTACGCGCGGGAGAACTCGGCAAACACGCGCTGGTCGGTGCGGGCCATGAGGGTTGGATCTACGGCACCAGCCTGCTACGGCTGCGGCCCACCGACGCAGTACGACCCGGCTTTCTCGCCTATTACCTGGCCCTGCCTCCGGTGCAAGACTGGATCGTCCGGCATGGCACGGGCACGGTGATCCCCTCGATCCCCGTCCGGCTACTGAACGAGCTGCCGGTCGTCCTCCCACCGCTCGCGGTTCAGGAGTCGATCGGCGAGGTTCTGGCAGCGGTCGACGATCAGGTGGACGTACACCGGCGGATCAGCGCCACTGCCCGTCGTCTCCGTGACACCCTCGCCCCGCTGCTGTTCTCGGGTGCGATTCCGGCGGTGTCCGTGCCTCGGCAGGGCGGCCAGCACCAGCCCTGACGCACCCCGGCCGTCACCGGTCGTCGACGGTCGGGGCGAGCAGCCGAGCCCGGCGGGCGGTCAGGCCGGGCAGGTCGACCCGGACCGGCCACGGCTGGTCGGTGGCGAACGGCTCGGTGGTGTAGTGGGTGACGTACCGGTACTGCCGGCCCCCCGGGTCGAGCACCAGCTCGGCGAGCGCGATGGTCGGCTTGTCCTCCTCCGGCACGACGATCCAGTACGCCGGTACGCCCGCCCGGGCGTACAGCGCCCGCTTGGTCTCGGTGTCCCGGAGCGCGGAGGTCGGCGACACGACCTCGACGACCAGCAGCGCGTCGGCGATCGGGAACGGGGTACGCCGCAGGTGCTCCGCCCGGGTCACCACCACGTCCGGCCGGGGCTCGTTGTGGTCGTCGACCGTGGTCGACTGGTCGGTGCCGACCGCGTACTCATCGGACGGGCTGGAGTCTTCCAGGAGGTTGGCAATCCAGCGGGCGATGGTGTTGTGGTCGATCGTGGCCAAGGGGGACACGATGATGCTCCCGTCAATCAGCTCGTAGCGCCGGCCGTCGTCCGGCAGGGCGTGCAGGTCTGCCGTGGTGTAGCCGTGCGGGCCGGGCCGGTCGAGGGCGATCGGGGCGGCGGTCATCGGAGGACCTCCGGGATCGGTCGGGGGAGCCACGAGGTCAAGGCTACGGGTGGGACGTTCACGGGCGCCACGATAACGGTGAGTACCGACGGTTTCACGCAACGGCAGCGGGGCGGCGCTTTCGCACCGCCCCGCCGCCGTACCCGGGAATTCTCAGCTCGCGACCTCGTGGTCGTCGTGCAGTCCGCCGCCGCCCCCGGCCGGCGCGGTGGTGCCACTCGCCGGGCCGCCCGTCGGTGCGGTCAGGCTGCGGGTGTCGTAGGCGTACGTGATGACGGCGTGCGCGACGGCGTCGGACATCTCGTCGATCGCCTTGAGGCTGATGTTGTCGATGTCGTCGCAGGCCTGGTGGTAGCACGGGTCGTACGCGACACCGGCGGTGCCGCCGTAGACCCTGGCCTCCTCGGCCGTCTTGATCAGCTCGGCTCCGGTGAACAGGCCACCGGACGGAATGTCCACACCGGCCGCGATGAACGGCCCGTAGTCACTGCGTCCGGAGAACGGCGTCTCCGCCGAGGCCAGCCGCTGCGACCGGAAGTAGTCGTGGAACAGCTTCTCGATCGCTCCGGAGCCGGGCGGGCCGACCGCCGATCCGGTGCCGGGCGGGAACGCCGAGTTGTCGCCGTCGTAGACGAACCGGACGTAGTTCGGCGAGCCGACCATGTCGAAGTTGAGGTACAGGGCAATCTTGTCCCGCTCGGCCGCCGGCAGGTTCGCGACGTAGTAGGTCGAGCCGACCAGGTTGGCCTCCTCGGCGCCCCAGAGCGCGAACCGGACCTTGTTCCGGGTCGGGAAGATGCTCATCTTCTCGGCGATCTCCAACAACGCGGCGCTGCCGCTGCCGTTGTCGTTGATCCCCGGGCCCTCCGGCACCGAGTCGAGGTGCGCACCGGCCATCACCACGTTGCCCGGGTTGCCCCAGCGCGACTCGGCGAGGATGTTCTCGGTGCTGGCCATGCCCCGGAAGGTGTCGGTGAAGACCCGCAGGGTGAGGCCACCGGCGACCTGGCCGACCAGTTCCTGGCCGAGTGCCTGGGAGACGCCCAGCGCGGCGAAGTCCAGGGTGTACGTGTTGCCCAGGGTCCCGGAGAGGTCACCGCTGATGTTGTTGTAGATGACGGTGGCCGCCGCGCCGGCGGCAGCCGCGTTACTGGCCTTCTGCCCGAACGGGCAGGTGCCCCGGCTGATCAGGACGATGGTGCCGACGTTCGCCGGGCCGAAGTCGCTGGCGGCGCAGCCCTGCGAGTCGCCGGTCGGCACGCTGGCCGGCGCGGTGACGTCGGCGCTGCCGGAGTAGCTCATGATCCGGTGTGGGAGGTCGCCGGCCGGTGCCGACGTCCGTTCCAGTTCGGACGGAGTGTTGATCAGGAACGTCTGGAAGTCGAACTTCTGCCGCGTCACCCGGTATCCGGCCCGCCGGAAGACCTTCTCGGCGTAGTCCACCGACCTGTCGTAACCGGACGCGCCCGAGGCCCGGTTGCCTCCGTTGCGGTCCGCGATCTTCTGTAGCTCCTTGAGGTGTTTCTGGACGCCCTTGGTGGTCACCGCCTTACGTAACGCCCAGGAGCCAAGGCTCCCCAGGCTTCCCAGGTTGGCCTGGGCGGGCGCCGGTGCGGCCGCCACCGCGAGCGCTGTCACGAGCGTAGTGGCCAGCAGGCCACGGCTCCACCTACCGCTGGTGCGACCCACGCTGCCTCCTGTCTCAGGTCACCGGGGTTTTCCGGTGCTATCGAGGGACGTCAGCATAGCTACGGGTAGATGGCCGGTGAATAGTCCACACGCGTGTGCTTACTGGCTGGTAGGGCTGAGTCACCACAAATCGCAGCCGGGTCCGGCATCGGGCCACGCGCTGCTCCATCGACGACGGTCCGCCTCCGCGCCGGCCCGCGTGGCAGCGCGGACCGGCGGGGCCTCAAGGCGTGTCGCCCGTCCGGTGTGAACCGACGGTGGTCGCGCGCCGGTCGGCGGTGGCGGTGTGGCCGACGACCGGCGGGCCGCGACGTGGGAGAGCATGTCGGGCCCGCCGGTCCCATCGAAGACCGGTCCGCCCCCCGCCGGCCGGTCAGGGCGGCGGCGCTGACCGAGGTCAGCGCCGCCCAAGGCCACCGTTGCCGGTCGGCGACCTCGTCTGAGGGTTGTGCTGGGCCGGTACCTTTCGGTCCGGAGTTTTTCGTCCTACTGACGATAACGCTTGTGGTAGCTTCTCGTCAAGGTGGTGATAATTCAGATGGCCGAATACCCGCCGTTCGCGGTGACCGTCGACCTGGTGGTCCTCACCGTGCGGGAGGACGAGCTCTGCATCCTGCTGGTCCGCCGGGGCATACCGCCGTACCACGGTCGCTGGGCGCTGCCCGGCGGGTTTGTCGGGATCGACGAGGACCTGGCGGACGCCGCCGCACGGGAGCTCACCGAGGAGACCGGGGTCCCAGAGCCGGTGGGCCACCTCGAGCAGTTGGGCACCTATGGCACGCCGGGACGCGACCCGCGCGGTCGGGTGGTGACGGTGGCGTACCTGGCCCTGCTTCCGGACCTACCCCCGCCGGTGGCCGGCACCGACGCGGCCGCGGCCGACTGGCTTCCGGTATCCCGGATCGCCGACGCCCAGCTCGCCTTCGACCACGACGTCATCCTGGCCGCCGGACTGGAGCGGGCCCGGGCCAAGCTCGAATACACCCCGCTGGCCACCGCCTTCTGTCCGCCGGAGTTCACCATCGCCCGGCTGCGGACGGTCTACGAGACCGTCTGGAGCAGTCAGCTGGATCCGCGCAACTTCCACCGGAAGGTGACCGGCACCCCCGGCTTCGTGGAGCCCGCCGGCCGGGTCACCGAGGGAGATCGTGGGCGGCCGGCACAGCTCTACCGACGCGGGTCGGCCGAGCTGCTGCACCCGCCGATGCTCCGTCCGTCCCTCACCCGAGACTGACCCTCAGCCGGGACTGGCCCTCAGCCGAGGCTGGCCCTCAGCCGAGACGGAGCGCGGCGGCCGGCTCCGGGACGGGACTCGGCGCGGGCACGGTTCCCGGCGCGGGGGTGGGGTCCGACGCCGGGGTGGAACTTGGCGCCGGAACAGGACTCGGCGCCGGGGTCGGCGCCGGGCTGGTGGGCTCGGGGGCGGCGGTCGGTTCCGTGGACGGGGTCGGTTCCGCCGAAGGAGTGGCCTCCGGCGAACCGGTCGGTGCCGGAGACGTCCCGGGCGCCGTCGGCGACGGTTCGGCGGTGCCGCTCGGCCCGGCCGACGGCGGCCTGCTCGGTTCGGCCGGCGCGGACGGCTCCGGTACCGGCGGGGACGGAGAAGGCGACGGCTCCGGGGACGGAGCGGGCGACGGCGGCACGGCCTGCCCCGGCGTCGGCGTCGGCCCCGGAAGCGTCGGCAGGGTTCCCGTCTGGTTCGGATCCGGGCCGTCGTTCGGCGGTACGCCGGGTTCCGTACCCGACGTGCCGGCGTCGTCGAACTGGCCGGAAGGGACGGGGAACGGCCGCAATCCGGTCCGCAGGGACCGGTCGCCCGTACCGGCCGGGCCCGGTGCCACCACGGGCGGCGTCGTCGGGACCAGCGGTACGACCACCAGCGGCCCGCCGGACGGCGGTGCGATGAACGGCGTGACCCCGGCCGGTGGCATGCCGTCGGCCACGGTCGCCGAACCGCTGCCGATCGCCGCCAGGATCGGCAACGACGAGGTCCCGGCCAGCAACGCGACCGTGAACAGATAGCGTCGGGTGGGTCCCGCGAGCCCTTCGGCCCGGTGAATCCCGGTCACCCGGCGGTATCCGACGTGTGCGCCGCCGGACCGCCGGTGCCGGGCCGGCAGCATGGGAGCCGGCTCGTCGGCACCGTGGTTGGGCACGGAAAACTCCTCGTCATCGCGGGACAGCGCAGGACCGGCGCGCCGGAAACGGCGGCATCGGCCGAATGGAACCCGGGCGGAGACTCGTCTCTCCCAGGCGACATATCCGCTACCTACAGTGATGTAGTGACGATGAGTTTGCCAGCCTTACACAGCGTGTCAGCGATGGAGATTGAGATGATCCGGTCGCCGTACCCGATCAAATCGGTAGATGTGGTGCGAACCTGGCGGCCATCCGAATCTGGCGGAGGCCGAACTATAGGTGTGCTGAGCTGCTCTGCGAATATGGAGCCGACGGCAACGCGGCCAGACCTTCCGCGCACCCCCCTGTGGCAGGCGGGACGCGGTGCCGGCGCTCGGTGGACCAGGATCGGCCAGAATCTGGTCCACGCCGCGTGGCTGCCCCTACCGGGGTAAGGCGCGGCAGCCACCCCCGGTCCGGCACCAGCCGGACGGGCGCACCAGCTGCGCGGTCGGGACACCCCCGGTGCCGACGCACGAACGACAGGGAGATAGGGATGGCGAAGGGCGATCCTGCGGGTACGGCCCGCGGCAGGCGGGCCACGACCCGGTCCGCACGGCCTGGCGGCACAACCCCAGGCACAGGGGACCTCGTGCAGCTGCTCACCCCGGACGGCGACCGGATCGACAAGGTCACCTGGCACGACGGTACGGAGTACCGCGTCGACTTCACCGACGAGGAGTACCGCGGCCTCTACCGGGACCTCGTCCTGGTCCGCAAGCTCGACGCCGAGGCGACCGCGCTACAGCGGCAGGGTGAACTGGGCATCTGGGCCAGCCTGCTCGGCCAGGAGGCGGCCCAGGTCGGTTCCGGTCGAGCCCTGCGCACCCAGGACATGGCCTTCCCGACCTATCGGGAGCACGGCGTGCTCTACTGCCGGGGAATCGACCCGATCATGCCACTGGGTCTGTTCCGCGGCGTCGACCTCGGCGGCTGGGACCCGAACGAATTCAAGTTCAACATGTACACGATCGTGATCGGGGCGCAGACCCTGCACGCGACCGGCTACGCCATGGGCGTGAACATGGACGGCCGGACCGGCACGGACGACGGCGAGGCGGTGATCGCCTACTTCGGCGACGGTGCCTCCGCACAGGGCGACGTGAACGAGGCCTTCATCTGGGCCAGCGTCTTCAACGCCCCGATGGTGTTCTTCTGCCAGAACAACCAGTACGCCATCTCCGAGCCGCTGGAGCGGCAGACCCGGATCCCGCTCTACCAGCGGGCCGCCGGCTTCGGCTTCCCCGGCGTACGGGTGGACGGCAACGACGTGCTGGCGACGTACGCGGTCACCCGGGCGGCTCTGGACAACGCCCGCCACGGTCAGGGCCCCACCCTGATCGAGGCGTACACCTACCGGATGGGCGCGCACACCACCACGGACGACCCCACCCGGTACCGGATCGCCAGCGAGGTCGAGGCGTGGCAGGCCAAGGACCCGATCGCCCGGGTCCGAACCTTCCTCACCAAGCAGGGCATCGCGGACGACGCGTTCCTCGCCGAGGTGGACGAGCAGGCCAAGCAGGA
Organism: Plantactinospora solaniradicis; assembly: GCF_042658085.1. Lineage (NCBI taxonomy): Bacteria > Bacillati > Actinomycetota > Actinomycetes > Micromonosporales > Micromonosporaceae > Plantactinospora > Plantactinospora solaniradicis. Next base: position 185,453 of record NZ_JBHSPR010000018.1, read on the forward strand.
AGCGCTGCGACTGCGGGAGCGGGTGCTCGAGATGCCCGATCCCGAGCCGCTGACCATGTTCGACAACGTATTCCCACACGGCTCGCCGGAGGTGGACGCCCAGCGTGAGCTGACCGCCCGCTACATGGACTCGTTCGAGGGGAGCGCGCACTGATGGCCACCGAAACCCTCACCCTGGGCAAGGCACTCAACCGCGGCCTGCGCCGCGCGCTCGAGAGCGACCCCAAGGTCATCATCATGGGCGAGGACGTCGGCAAGCTCGGCGGCGTCTTCCGGATCACCGACAGCCTGCAGAAGGACTTCGGCGAGAACCGCGTGATCGACACCCCGCTCGCCGAGTCCGGCATCATCGGCACGGCGGTCGGCCTCTCCATCCGGGGCTACCGGCCGATCTGCGAGATCCAGTTCGACGGCTTCGTCTACCCGGCGTACGACCAGATCGTGTCGCAGGTGGCGAAGATGCACTACCGCTCGCAGGGCAAGGTCAAGGTGCCGATCGTCATCCGGATCCCGTTCGGCGGCGGCATCGGCGCGGTGGAGCACCACTCGGAGTCCCCGGAGGCGTACTTCGCGCACACCGCCGGGCTGAAGGTGGTCGCCTGTTCGACGCCGCAGGACGCGTACACGATGATCCAACAGGCGGTCGCCTCGGACGATCCGATCGTGTTCTTCGAGCCGAAGCGGCGCTACCACGAGAAGGGCCTGGTGGACCTCGACGCGCCACTCGGCGACGCGTACCCGCTGCACGCCGCCCGGGTGGTCCGGCCCGGCCGCGACGCCACGCTGCTGGCGTACGGCCCGATGGTCCGGACCGCACTGGAGGCGGCCGCCGCGGCGGAGGAGGACGGTCGCGACCTGGAGGTCATCGACCTGCGCACCCTCTCCCCGCTCGACCTCGGCCAGGTCTACGAGTCGGTCAAGCGGACCGGCCGGTGCGTGGTGGTGCACGAGGCACCCGGCAACCTCGGTCTCGGCTCCGAGATCGCGGCCCGGATCACCGAGGAGTGCTTCTACTCCCTGGAGGCACCTGTGCTGCGGGTCGCCGGCTTCGACACGCCCTATCCGGCCGCCCGGCTGGAAGAGGACTACCTGCCCAACCTCGACCGGGTGCTCGACGGCGTCGACCGCACCTTCGGCTGGTGAGCGGGATGTCGCGAGTCAGAGAGTTCCCCCTCCCCGACCTCGGGGAGGGGCTGACCGAGGGCGAGATCCTCAAGTGGCTGGTGTCGGTCGGTGACACGGTCGAGCTGAACCAGCCGATCGTCGAGGTCGAGACCGCCAAGGCTGCGGTCGAGATCCCGGCGAAGTGGGCCGGCAAGGTCATCGCGATCTTCCAAGAGGAAGGCACGGTGGTCGACGTCGGTACGCCGATCTTCGCCGTCGACACCGACCCGGGCGCCGGAGACCTGCCGGTGCCGTCCGCCGCCTCGTTGGCGGCGGTCGAGCTGGCTCCGGCGGAGGGCGCCATCGAACCGGGCCTGATCGGCGGCCCGGCACCGGGTGGCCGGACGGCGGTGCTGGTCGGCTACGGCCCGAAGACCGCCGCCGCGAAGCGCCGACCCCGCAAGGGCGCCGGGCCGAACGGCACTCCGGTGCCACGGTCCGCACCCGCATCGGTACCGGCGCCCGCGCCGGCTCCGACCCCGGTGCCGGCAGCTCCGCCGGTACGCCGGGCGGCCACGACACCGCCTCCGGCGCCCGCCGCCGGGACCGGTACGGGATCCGAGGCGCTGGTTCTGGCGAAGCCGCCGGTACGCAAGCTCGCCAAGGATCTCGGGGTGGACCTGCGTACCCTGACCGGGTCGGGCCCGTTGGGCTCGATCACCCGGGACGACGTACACCTGGCGGTGGCCGGGGGCGGGACGGATGCCGAACCGGCGTCCGCGACCCGGACCACGGCGGGCCCCGCCTTCGGGCCGGACCGGGAGCAGCGGATTCCGGTCAAGGGCGTGCGGAAGCTCACCGCGCAGAACATGGTCGCGTCAGCGTTCACCGCCCCGCACGTCACCGAGTTCCTGACGGTCGACGTGACGCGGTCGATGAAGGCGCTCGACCGGCTGCGGAAGCGTCGGGAGTGGCAGGAGGTCCGGGTCTCACCGCTGCTGCTCGTCGCCAAGGCGGTGCTGCTCGCGGTCGGCCGGCATCCGATGGTCAACTCGACCTGGGCCGACGACGAGATCGTGGTCAAGGAGTACGTCAACCTGGGCATCGCGGCGGCGACCGAGCGCGGCTTGATCGTGCCGAACATCAAGGACGCCGGCCGGCTGTCGCTGCGGGAGCTGGCCGATGCGATGACCGCGCTGGTCCAGACGGCGAAGGCGGGACGGACGGCGCCGACCGACATGTCCGGCGGCACCCTGACCATCACAAATGTCGGAGTCTTCGGCGTCGACACGGGTACCCCGATCCTGCCGCCGGGCGAGTCGGCGATCCTGGCGTTCGGGGCGATCCGGGAGATGCCCTGGGTACACAAGGGCAAGATCAAGGTTCGTCACGTGACGACGCTGGGGCTCTCCTTCGACCACCGGATCATCGACGGCGAGCTGGGGTCGAAGTTCCTGCGTGACGTGGGCGACTTCCTGGCCGATCCGGAGGCGGCCCTGCTCGGCTGGACCTGACGCTCCGACGATCCGCACTGGCAGGACGCGGCCGGTGTGCCCCGGGTTACCCCCGGGCACACCGGCCGTAGCCATTAGGTTACGAAGAACCGTCGCCACGAAGACGGTTTGACTTTTGATTCGTAGGCCGGTGTCCCAACTCACCTTCTAATCGGTGGCAGCCTCCGGTGAGATGCGATTGAATGGACACATCAGACGGGAAGACAACCGAATAGCCAGGGGGCACACACCATGAGCATGATCAATCGACTTCGTAACCGACGGGCCAGCGTCCGACGCGCGCGGGCGATCGAGCGGGCACTGCAGGCGACCAGCTCGCCGGCGGTCCGCGACGAGATCCTGATCGCCGCGCAGCGCTACTACGGCTGACCCCCAGCGGAGCCTCCTCACCTCCGCACCAGATCGACGGCCCGCCCGGTCCGCCGGGCGGTCCGTCGGCGTTTCACAGCGCGGCCACCGGGATTCCGCCCCTGCCACGCCGCCCGGTACGGTGGGGCTCGGTCGTCGCCCGACCAACCGCCCGAGACGTACCGAGCAGACCTCGTCAGCTCGGCGCTCCCGGACGGCTGGCCCCCGGCGACCTGTGCTGCCCCCGGGCGGCACCGGCCTGGACCGGTTACCGTGCGGGGAGCTTGCTGAGCCGGTCTCGCGCCGGTACCGCCGGCGACCCTGGCCGGAGAACCGACGCGCGATCGGCGCGGCCGACATGTGATGGAGGAGGCGCGCGCATGACGTCCGAGGATCCGCAGCACCCCGGCCGGTGGCCGGACGAGGCTGCGCCGGGCGCCGCAGGCCCAGCCCCGTACGGCAGTTCCGCACCACAGGGCGAGGACCGGTTCCCGCCCCAGGGCGCTGGCGCGCCACCGGCCGACTTCGGATGGGCACCACCGCCGTCCGGGCGAGCGGGTGCGCCCACCGCCTGGGACGAGCAGCCAGCCGGCCCGGGTGGCGGCCAGGCCGGCGCGCCCGGTTGGGAGGGGTCCGGCAACGAGCCGGGCGCACCCCGGCCACGCCCGGAGACGCAGTGGGGCGTACCGCCGGAGGCGTCCGCCCCGCCGAGGCCAACGCCCGCCGAGGGCGCCGGCTACCCGCCGGAGTGGGGCAACCCTCCGGCCCAGGGCGCCCCGGTCGGCCCTCCGCGCTGGACCGGCTCCGGCCAGTCCGAAGACCCGTCGAGCGGGCAGTCGGCGTACCCGGCCCAGTCCGCCGCGCCCGGCGGCTCGGAGAGCTATCCCGACCAGCACGTCGGGGGTCAGCAGGGCGGTTACCCCGCCCAGCCCGGCAGCGGCCCGCAGGGCGGCTACCCGGCCCAGTCCTCCGGCGGCCCGGCATACCCCGGCCAGTCCTCCGGCGGCCCGGCATATCCGTCGGCGGCGCCGGACGGGTCCGCGTACCCCGGCCAGTCCGCCGACAATTCCGGCTACCCTCCGGCCAACCGGGGCGGCGGCTTCGCCGGCCCCGAACCGTGGGGACCGGGCGAGGCGTGGGGCTCCCAGCGACCTGGTTCGGAGTCCACTCCGCCACCGGGCGACTACCCGCAGCGGCCCACCGACTACCCACCGCAGGCAGGGGCGGGACAGCCGCACGGCGGATCGCCACAGGCTGCCGCCTGGGCACCCGAGCCGTCGACCTGGTCGTCGTCGCCGGGACCGAACGCCAGGCCCGGTGCATTCGAGCCGTCCCGTCCCGAGTTCGACCGGCGGGAGTCGGGCAGCCCGGCCGACGGACCGGCGTACCAGCCCCGCCCGGCGCCGGGATTCTCGCCGGAGAACGCCGTACCGTTGCCGCCGCAGGAGACCCGGGTACCCGGCGCGAGTCTGGCCGCCGCACCGCCGGCCGACTACCCACCGCAGTCCCCGACCGACTACGCGGCGCAGTCCGGGCGCCCCGCGCCGGCTGGTTCGCCGGCCCCCGGTGACTACCCGCCCCGGCCCGGCTTCCCCTCGGAGGGCCGGGACTACGGTCAGCCCGCGGACGGCCGGGACTACGGTCAGCCCGCGGAGGGCCGGGACTACGGTCAGCCCGCGGACTACGGTCAGCCGGCGGACTACGGTCAGCCGGCGGACTACGGTCAGCCGGCCCGGGAGCCGGACGGCTGGACGCCGGGTGGTTATCCGTCGACCGCGCCGGACGCGGCACCGCAGTCGCCCGCTCCCTCGCCCGGTGCCATGCCGGTCGTACCTCAGCCACGGGTGCCGACGGACTCCTCGGTCGGCGGCCGGGTGGCCGTACCCGGGGTGGGACGGCCGGAGCCGGCCGCCGAATCCGACCGACCCGTCGGCCGGGCCAGCGCCGCCGTTCCGGCGGCCAGTCGGGTCCTGCCGCCGGCCGACCACGTCGCCGCGACCCCGATGCCGGCACCGCAGCCACGGGTGTACGGCCGGGCCGCCCCAGCGGACGAGCCCGACCAGGGCCGCCCCGCCGAGCCCGGCGGCTGGGAGGCCGATCGGTCCGGCGGCGAGAGCGCGAGACGGCCCGGAGTGGGCGTCTACGGCGCGCCACCCGCACAGCCGGGGTCGGAAGACCATGACGACCGATTTCCGGATGACCCACCGGCGACCCGGGTGGCCGTTCCGGGAGCCAGGGCACCCCAGGCCGACGCCCCGAACCGCCCTCAGGCGGCCGGAGCCGCGCCCTTCGCCGACCTGATCGACTCCCCCGGGGCCGGTGCACCCGGATCCGGTCCGCCGGACGCCGCCCGGTTCGGCGGACCCGGCCCAGCCGACCGCTTCGGCGTACCCGGCTCACCCGAGGCAGACCGGTTCGGCGGACCCGGCCCAGCAGACCGGTTCGGCGGGCCAGCTCCCGCCGACACCGACCGCTTCGGCGGACCCGGCCCAGCCGACCGCTTCGGCGTACCCGGCTCACCCGAGGCAGACCGCTTCGGCGGACCCGGCCCAGCCGATGCTGACCGGTTCGGCGGACCCGGCCCAACCGATGCTGACCGGTTCGGCGGGCCCGGCCCAGCCGACCGCTTCGGCGTACCCGGTTCACCCGACACCGACCGGTTCGGCGGGCCAGCTCCCGCCGACACCGACCGATTCGGCGGGCCGGGCGGAGCCGACCGCGACCGCTTCGGCGGAAACGGGGCCGGGCAGCCGGGCTTCGGTCCGCCGATGCCCGGCGCCGGAGGCCCGGGCGGATTCGGCGCGCCCAATTCGGCAGCACCGGTACCGGCGGCTTACGGGTCGCCGGGCGCGGCTGCGACCTACGGATCAGCGGGAGCGGCTGCGACCTACGGGTCGCCACCCGGAGCGGCCCCGACGACGTTCGGGGCACCCGGGGGTGCGCCGCCGTACGGATCGCCGTCCCCGTCGGGTCCGAACTGGGGCGGTGGACCGGACGGTGCCGATCAGGGCCGGTTCGACTCGTTCAAGCCGGAAGCGGAACCTGAGGTCAAGACCGAGCCCCCGGCGCCGCAGGTACGCAACGGGAAGGTGCTGTTCCTGGTGCTGGTCGCCGCGGTTCTGCTGCTGGCGATTCCACTGGGCACCCTCTGGCTGCTCGGCAAGATCGGGGAAGATGACTCGGCTCCCCCGTTCAACCCGGCGGTCGGCGCCTGTGTCAAGGACTCCGGTGGGACTCCTGTCATCGCCGACTGCGCGGAGCAGGGCGTCTTCAAGGTGGTCTCCAAGGTGACCGACAAGGCGGAGTGCGCACCGAACACTCCGCAGACCATCGTCATCCCGGGCCGCAAGGAAGTGCTCTGCCTGCAACCGGCGGCGACCGCCGGTAGTTGAGTCCGGCCGGCTGATACGAAACCACGCGCCCCGCCTCCCGTTCGGGAGGCGGGGCGCTGGTCGTTTCACGGCGGGTCATGCGAAGAGGGCGAAGTAGATCGCCACGTGATGACAGATCGCCGCGACGAGGGTGCACGCATGGAACAGTTCGTGGTGGCCGAACACCGTGGGCCAGGGATTGGGGCGACGTAGCGCGTAGCAGACGGCACCGACGCTGTAGGCGGCCCCTCCGGCGACCAGCAACGCCAACACGGTCGCCCCGCCCCGATCCAGGATGTCCGGCAGCACGGCGACAGCGACCCAGCCCAGCGCGAGGTAGAGGGGCGCGGACACCCACCGGGGTGCGTGTGGCCAGACCAGCTTGAGTGCCACCCCGACCACCGCGCCGGACCACACGATCACCAGCAGTACGGCCGCACTCCGCCCCGAGAGCAGCAACAGGCAGAACGGCGTGTACGTGCCGGCGATGAACACGAAGATCATCGAGTGGTCGAGCCGGCGCATGGTGCGGTAGCCGCGCTCCGACCAGACCCGACGGTGGTAGAGGGCGCTGGTGCCGAAGAGGCCGCAGACGGTGACGCTGTAGACGGTGCAACTGATCAGCGCTGTCCAGCCCGGCCGGGTCGCCGCGATCGAGCAGAGTACGACACCGGCCGCCACGGCCACGAAGAAGGCGTACGCGTGCAGCCAGCCTCGCATCCGTGGTTTGCCCAGGTCGACGGGGCGGAGCCGGGACGGCGAAGAGGTACTCACCTGGACAGGTTACGACACCGTAGGTTACTCAGGGGTAGTGCATCGCATCACGTCACCGAAACCCCGCCGTCGTCACGGAATCTCCCCGCCGTCCACCCCGCCCCGCCCCGCGTCGACCAGGTCGGACCGTCCGGGTTCGACCCGGGCGCCAGCGGCTAATCCTCCGTCGAGAGCGCCTCGCCACGTCGGCGCAGCATCGCCAACCCAGGGATGCCGCCGATGGCGAGCCTCAGGTCGCGGGTCACGTTGAGCAGGTCGTGGATGTCCGGGCCGACCCGGTCCAGGGTGGCCAGGATCGGCAGTACGTCCGACGTGAGGTGTCCGGTCAACCGGGGCAGTTCGTCGATCAGCCGGATCGCCGCGTCGACCTCCTCCGGGGTGAGCTGCTCGACGAACCGGTTCGCCATCGGTGCGCCCTTGCGCAACGTGTCGGCGTACGCGGCGAGCAGCTCGTCGACGGTGGTCATGGTCCCCTCGGCGCGGGCCATGGTCGCGGCTGCTTGGTCCGCCACGAGTTTCGCGTCGGCGACCACCAGCCCGGCGACCGCCGTGATCCGGGTCGCCTCGTCGATCGGGGCGACGGCGCGGGCGGTGACCGACCGCACCTGCTCGATCGTCTTCTCCGTCGCGTCGACGATCTGACCGGTGCGGTCCAGGGTGGACTCCACGCGCTCCAGGACCGATTCCACCCGGTCGAGCACGGAGGCGATCCGGCGTACCAGCGTCTCGGTGCCGTCGAGCAGGTCGAGGGCGCGGGCCGGCAGGTCGGCGAGTGTGGCTGCCGCACCGGTGGCCTGGTCGACGGCGTTCCTGGTGAGGTGGAGGAGGGCCGAGGGATGGGGGAGGGGGAATGCCATTCCGCAATTGTGCGTCGCACGATCCGGGCCGGCCGCACGGGCGATCAACGAGGGGTGCTCCCGTAGCTTCCATTCCCCTGTTCGGCCGGTGATTTCCCCGCCTGCCTGCGGCCCTCGCGGCCTGGTTCGTGGCTTTGCCGATTCCCGGTCCCGGCGCCAGGCGAAGACCCGAGAATGAGGGAACGGCGGCGGGCGGTGCGGTCGAGGTCGACCACTCGTGGGCGGTCGGACTGCGACGGTGCGGTGACGGGGGTGGCACGATGCGGGGAACTGGCCAACCATGATCACCGTGGGTGAACTGCTGCTGAGCCGGCTCCACGACCTCGGGGTACGACACATCTTCGGCCTACCGGGCGACTACAACATGGAGTTTCTCGACCAGATCGAGGCGTTTCCGGGGATCGAGTGGGTGGGTAGCTGCAACGAGCTGAACGCCTCCTACAGCGCCGACGGCTACGCCCGACTGGCCGGGATCGCCGCCATCGTCACCACCTTCGGACCGGGCGAACTCTCCGCGGTGTGCGGCCTCGCCGGGGCGATGGCGGAGTCGGTGCCGATCGTGTCGATCGTGGGCGGGCCACCGGTCCGGATCATGGAGCAGCACGCGGCGATGCACCACTCCCTCGGCGACGGCGACTACGACCGCTGGGTCCGGGTCGGCCGCGAGGTGACCGTGGCCCAGACCAGCCTGACCGCCGACAACGCCGGCAGCGAGATCGACCGGGTGCTGTGTGCGGGTTGGCTCGCCCGGCGACCGGTCTACGTACGCCTGCCCGGGGACGTCGCCCGGCAGCGGGTGGCGCCACCCTCGTCGCCGCTCATCCCGCCCGAGCCGGCCGTCGACCCGAAGCAGCTCGACGCGTTCGTCGGTGCCGCCCGGCGGCTGCTCGCCGACGCCACCCGCCCGGCGCTGCTGGTGGGCAACCTGGCGATCCGTTACGACCTGCGGGACCTGGTGAACTCGCTGTTGATCGACCGGAACTGGCCGGTCGCGACGCAGAGCCTGGGACGTGGCTTCATCGACGAGTCCAGCCCGCACTTCGTCGGCATCTACAACGGCGGGGACAGTCTGGAACCGGCCCGCACCGCGATCGAGGGTGCCGACGCCCTGGTCTGCGTCGGCACGAAGTTCTTCGACTGGGACGGCCTGTTCACCGCCGACCTGGACCTCTCCCGGATCATCGGGCTCAACACCACCTCCAGCAGCGTCGGGGAGGACGTGTTCCCGTCCGTACCCCCGGCCGCGGCACTGCACGCGCTGTACGGGATCGCACCGGCTCGCGAGGCCGACTGGGAGGTGACCATCGAACCCGGTCCCATCCCCCTCGACTCGACCAGCACCGCACCGCTCCGGCAGGCGCGGCTCTGGTCTGCCGTGGCGGCCATGCTGCGTCCGGGAGACGTGCTCGTGCCGGAGACGGGCACCCCGTCGTTCGGCGTGGCGAACTTCCACCTGCCGTCGGACACCGACGTCCTGCTGGCGCCGCTCTGGGGCGCGATCGGGTACGCGACGCCGGCCGCGTTCGGCGCGGGGATGGCGGACCCCGATCGCCGGGTCGTCCTCATCACCGGGGACGGCTCACTCCAACTGACGGTCCAGGAGATCAGCCGGATGCTGGCCACCGGCCAACGCCCGATCATCATGGTGCTGAACAACGGCGGCTACACCGTGGAGCGGACGATCGAGGGCGCACACCAGCCCTACAACGACATCGACAACTGGCGCTACGCCGAGCTGCCGTCGATGTTCGCCCGGAACGCACCGATCGACTCGTACGTGGCCGCCACCGAGGGCGACCTGGCCCGGGTCTTCGCCGGTCTCTCCGGCAGACCCGACCGGTTGACCATCATCGAGGTACGGCTCGACACCGAGGACGTGCCGCTCGGCATGCCCCGGTGGGGGAAGGAGACGACCGCCCTCGACTACCAGGTGCGGATGTCGATGGACCCTCCCCGGTTGCCGTGGGGTGGCCTGCCGGAGCAGACGGCGAGTTGACCCCCGGGCCGGGGGCGGCGCACTAGCTGTCCAGACCGCGCAGGATGAGCGGCAGCCGGTGTACCCCGTCCGACGTGATCCGTACCGGCACGCCCCAGTCCTGCCGGCTCAGGTGGCAGGCGGCATGCTCGGCCTCGGCGTCACAGGTGGCAGCCTGGGCGACCACCTGCAACACCCCGCTGGCCACCTGGTCGTTGAGGACCAGGCGGCGGGACAGTTCCGTGCCGACCCCGGCGCCGTCGAGCAGCAACTCGGGTGGGGACGCGGAGATCTCCAGGCGGGTGGAGGGGCCGAAGGACTCGTCCAGCTTCTGCCCCGGCGGCGGCTCGAAGATCACGTCCAGGGTCAGTTCGCCTGCGGCGAGATCGGTCGGCGGCCGCTCCGTACGGTGCCGGGCGCCGGCGATCGTGCTGGCCCCGGCCGCCGACAACGCACCCGGCGCCAACCGGGAGAGCCGGTGCGCGGCGGACTCGACCACCAGCACCTCGCCCTCGCCGGTGACCACCAGGTCGCTCGGCTCGGCCAGTCCGCTCGCGACCGTCGACACGGTCCCCGACGCCGGGTCGAACCGCCGCACCGCGCCGTTGTACGTGTCGGCGATCAGCACCGACCCGTCCGGCAGCGCGCCGACGCCCAGCGGGTGCTGCAACAGCGCCTGGTCGGCTGGACCGTCCACGTGGCCGAAGTCGAACAGCCCCTGCCCGACGGCGGTGTGCAGTTCCCCGTCCTCGACGTACCGCAGTGCGCTCGTCTCGCTGTCGGCGACCCAGAGCCGACGGCCGTCGCCGGAGACCGAGAGCCCGGACGGCTGGGCCATCCAGACGTCCGGCAGCGGACCGTCCCGTAGCGCCTCGACGGTGGTGCCGGCGTAGATCCCGGCGGTCCGCTTGATCGGATCGAACCACCAGAGCTGGTGGATCCCGGCCATCGCGATCACGACCCGGTCGTCGTACCAAGCCAGGTCCCAGGGCGAGGACAGGTCGATGGAGAGGGCGTCATGGGCGTGGTCGTCCACCGTCGAACGCCACTGTCGGCCCGTACCCGCGACGGTGGTCACCTCGCCGGTCTCCAGCCGTACGCCCCGGAGCAGGTGGTTGACGGTGTCCGCCACCACGACGTCGTACCCGGCGACCTCGGCCGCGTGCCTGGGCAGGCGGCAGATGCCCTGCGGCTCGGCGAACCGGGCGGTGTCGGCCGGGCCGTCCGCCCGTCCCCGGTGCCCGGCGCCGATCCGCCGCAGTACCGTCTCGCCGTCCGGCCCGAGTTCGACCAGGGAGTGCCGGGCCGAGTCCGACACCAGCAGGTGACCGTCGCCCAGTTCGACCGCCTTGCCCGGGAAGCGCAGCGGGGTCGCCGGCTCGGCGGGCGGGACGTACGGGCCGTCGCCGCGGTGCAGGGTGCCCTTGGCCTCGTGGGTGGCGATCAGCTCGTCGAGCAGCCGGGACAGCCCTTCGGCGTGACCCTCGCCGGCCATCGACGCGACCACGTAGCCCTCGGGGTCGATCACGTTCAGCGTCGGCCACGCCTTCGCCGCGTACTGCTGCCAGGTGGCCATCTCCACGTCGTCCAGCACCGGATGGGTGACGCCGTACCGCTCGACGGCGGCGGCGAGCGCGTCCGGGTCCCGCTCGTGCTCGAACTTCGGCGAGTGGACCCCGATCACCACCAGGGCGTCGCCGTACTTCTCCTCCAACGGGCGCAGCTCGTCCAGCACGTGCAGGCAGTTGATGCAGCAAAAAGTCCAGAAATCCAGCAAAATGACTTTTCCGCGCAAATCGGCGAGAGTCAGGTCCCGCCCGCCGGTGTTGAGCCAGCCCCGGCCCCGGAACTCTGGTGCGCGCACCCGTGCAGTCATGCGCCCATATTGCAGGACCCGGCCGTGGTCCGCCCCGCGACCCCGGCCAGAGGTCGCCCCGGGCACCGCAACACCGTCACCGCACCTCGGGCGCCACGCTCAACCCTGAGGGCGCCAGGGCAACCCGGGGCCCGGACGGCGCCAGGGCAACCCGGGCGGACCTGCCGCGCCGTACCCCGCTCTGGCCCGGTCATCCCCGGTCAGAGCGGATGGCCGGGACGACGCACCTCGCGGTACTCCTCGACGACCTGCTCGTCCCGACTCGGCACGACCCTCGGGTCGGCCACCGGGGTGACAACCGTACGGCGACGACCGCGCCAGAGGTAGGCAGTCATGATCAGGCCGACCACGCCGGCGAGCATCAGCACCCAGCCGACGATGCTCAGGTTGAGCCAGCCCACCTCGACGTCCACCGCGAACGCGAGGATCGCACCCAGTGCAATGAGGAAGATGCTTCCACCGATGCCCACTTTGTCGCCCTCCTAGGCTCTCGACCGGCTTGCGCCAGTACCGCCCACCGGTGAGGTCGCGGTACACGTCGACATACCCAGGCGTTTCAAATCCGAATCAGGCAAGCTGGTTGGCGACGTCGTGATCGGGCCGGGCCGGGTGGCCAACGGTCAGCCGTACATCACGGAAAGACGCCCTGACCGAGGCGGAGGAGTGGGATCGACGTGACGGATACCAGTGGGGTCAGCCCGAGCGGGGCCGTTGGACGGCCGAAGGCGCCCAAGCGGCTACTCGTGCTGCTCCGGCATGCAAAGGCCGAGCGACCGACCACCGGACCGGACGCCGAGCGACCGTTGACCGCCCGCGGACACGCGGACGCGGCCGCCGCCGGCGCCTGGCTGGGCCACGGCGGCTACCTGCCGACCGTCGTCGTCTGCTCCCCGGCCAAACGCACCCGGCAGACCTGGCACGACGCCGCCCTCGGGATGGCGGCGCCGCCGACCCGTCCGGTCGAGCCACCACGCGACTCCGCGACCGCGCCGGCGGGCACCACACGTACGCAGAGCGGAGTTCCGGCCGTCCGCTACGACCAGCGGGTCTACCACGGGTACGCGGCGGACCTGCTCGAGCTCGTCCGCTCCACCGATCCGCACGCGACAACGCTGCTGCTGATCGGGCACAACCCGACCATCTCGGAGTTGTCCACTCTGCTCGATCCGGTGCATGCCGACCCGGACGGACTGCGCACCAGCGGGATCGTCGTGCACGGGATCGACGGCGAGTGGGCGGACGTACGCGAGCAGGCCGGACCGATCGTGAAGTGGCACACCGCGCGCGGTTGACCGGCGGGTCACCGGTGATGTCGCGTCACCGGTGATTCCGGCCGCCCCCCGATCAGGTCGGTGGTGCGCTCGGTGGCGGCGGATCCGGTGGCGGCGGCATCATCGCCGTCGGATGTGACAGTCGGTTCTCCTCGACGATCAGCGTCCGGGCGCGCTTCTTGCGGTCCTGCCAGTACCAGAGGGTGGTGGCCACCACTCCGAGCCCGGCCAGGATCAATACCCAGCCGACCGCGCGCAGGTCGAGCCACCAGATGTTCGCTCTGATCGCGAACGTCAGGATGGCTCCCAACGTAATGAGGAAAATTCCCGTACCAAGGCCCATGTCCGCTGCACTCCCCCGTGCGATGGGTCGTGGGCTTTCATGACAAATCAGGTCAAACTGCTCCTAGCACCGCCTCAAGAATAACGCGGCGGCCGGCGAGCAACTGCTACGCCGGCCGCCTGTCGAGCGGGGACCACCGCCAACGTGCGCGGGATCGGAAAACCGTCAGAAGACGTCCTCGGCCAACTCCATCAACTCGAGGTCGGCGCCCTCGACGATGCGCCGGTCGGCACCGATCCGGGGCAGGACCTCGCGGGCGAAGAACCGGGCGGCGGCCAGCTTTCCGGTGTAGAACGCCTTGTCCGCCTCGGACACCTCCGCGCTCAACGCCCGGAGCGCCACCTCGGCCTGCCGTTGCAGCAGCCAGCCGACGACCAGGTCGCCGACCGCCAGCAGGAAGCGGCGACTGCTCAGCCCGATCCTGTACATCGCGCGCGGATCGTCACCCTGGGCCTCCGCGAGCCACCCGGTCATGGTGCCGAGCATGCTCTGCACCTCGCCGAGCGCCCGGCCCAGGGCCAACCGCTCCTCCTTGAGCTGGCCGTCGACCGGCTCGGCGGACATCGCGGGCACCGGGTCGGAACCGGCCCCGGACTCGACAAAGCCCTGGATCTCGCCGGCCACGGCCATCAGGCTCGTCCCCCGGTCCCGGACGATCTTCCGGAAGAACAGGTCGAGGCTCTGGATCGCCGTGGTTCCCTCGTAGAGAGTGTCGATCTTCGCGTCGCGGACGTACTGCTCCAACGGGTAGTCCTGGAGGAAACCGGAGCCGCCGAACGTCTGCAACGACTCGTGCCCGAGCAACTCGTACGCCCGCTCGGAGCCGACTCCCTTGACCAACGGCAGCAACAGGTCGTTCACGCCCTTGGCGAGCTTGACGGTCGACTCGTCACCGGCCGCCTCGGCCAGGTTGATCCGGTCCTGCCAGGTCGCCGTGTAGCAGACCAGCGCACGCAGGCCCTCGGCGTACGCCTTCTGGAGCATCAGCGAGCGGCGGACGTCCGGATGGTGGGTGATGGTCACCCGGGGGGCGTTCTTGTCGGTCGACCGGAGCAGGTCTGCACCCTGGACCCGGTTCTTCGCGTACTCCAGGGCGTTGAGGTAGCCGGTGGAGAGCGTGGCGATGGCCTTGGTGCCGACCATCATCCGGGCGTACTCGATGATCAGGAACATCTGCCGGATGCCGTCGTGTACGTCGCCCAGCAGCCAGCCCTTGGCCGGAACGCCGTGCTCGCCGAAGGTCATCTCGCAGGTGTTCGAAACCTTGAGGCCCATCTTGTGTTCGAGGTTCGTCGCGTAGACGCCGTTGCGGTCGCCCAGTTCGCCGGTCTCGGAGTCGAAGTGGAACTTGGGAACCACGAACAGCGACAGGCCCTTGGTACCCGGGCCGCCGACACCCGCCACCCCGACCGGTCGGGCCAGGACATAGTGGATGATGTTGTCGGTCAGGTCGTGCTCACCGCTGGTGATGAACCGCTTGACGCCCTCGATGTGCCAGGAACCGTCCGGCTGCGGGATCGCCCGGGTCCGCCCCGCGCCCACGTCCGAGCCGGCGTCGGGTTCGGTGAGCACCATCGTGGAGGCCCACTGCTTCTCGACGAAGAGCCTGGCCCACCTCTTCTGCTCCTCGGTGCCCTCCCGGTAGAGGGTGTGCGCGAAGGACGGGCCGCCGGCGTACATCCAGAGTGGCGCGTTGGCGCCGAGGATCAGCTCGGCGGCCGACCACCACAGGGCGCGCGGGGCGAGTGTCCCGTCCAGCTCGGCCGGCAGGTCCATCCGCCAGAAGTCCGACTCCATCAGGGTCCGGTAGGACTGCTTGAAAGCCTCGGGCAGTGCCGCGGTGTGGTTGGCCGGATCGAACACCGGCGGATTGCGGTCACTCTCGGCGTAGCTGACCGCGAGGTCCTCGCGGGCCAGCCGGTCGACCTCGGCGAGGACGCTCCGAGCGGTGTCGGCGTCCAGTTCGGAGTACGGGCCGACGCCGAACGTCCGCTCCGCCCCGAAGACCTCGAAGAGGTTGAACTCAAGATCGCGCCGATTGCTCCTGTAGTGGGTCATTTGCCCCCCGCTTCCGAACACAGGTTACCCAGCAGTAACACGAGTTATATTACTCGCGGGTAGGACGCCCAGAGCCGGTCAGTCCGGTGACGAATGCCACAGTGCCGGAAACCCGACCCCCGCTGCCGGCCGCCGCACGGCCGGCCCCGCCCGGCCCACCGGGTTCCGGTACGGCTGCTCAGCCGTCGGTGGCGCCGACCTCCCAGCTCGGTACGGCGGTGGTGGTTGCCGAGCGCGGTCCCGGGTACTCCATCAGCACCAGGGCGATGTCGTCGTCGAGCCGACCGCGCACCCACTCGACCAGCGCCGACTCCAGCGACGCCAGCCCGTCGGCCACGGTGCCGTGCCCGAGCAGTCGCCAGGCCCGGTCCGCGGTGGGGAAGAACTCGCCGTCCCGACGTGCCTCGCCGAGTCCGTCGGTGAACAGCAGCAGCCGGTCACCGGGCTCGAGCCGCTCGACCCGGGGCCGGACCACCGGCATGAAGCCCAACGGCGGCGCGGGTGCCGGCGGCTCCATCGGAATCACCTGACCGCCCCGGAGCAGCAACGGTGCCGGATGGCCACAGTTCACGATCGTCAGCGTGCCGCCCCGCTCCTCGACCAGGGCCGCCGTCACGAAGTCCTCGTCGCCGACGTTACGCGCCACCGCCCGGTCGAGGTCGGCGACGATCGCCCGCAGGTCGGCCCGCTCGTAGGCGACGTGCCGGTACGAGCCGAGCACGATGCTGGCCAGTCGGACCGCGTCCAGGCCCTTGCCCCGGACGTCTCCGATGATGATCCGCACCCCGTACGGCGTGTCGATCGCCTCGTAGAGGTCACCGCCGATGTCCGCCGCCGCGGTGGACGAGATGTAGTGGCCGGCCACCGCCAGGCTGCCGACCTGTGGACCGACCGGACGTAGTACGGCTTGTTGGGCCACCGACGCGAGTTTGGACAATTCGGCGATCCGGTCGGCCTGCCGTTGCCGGATCACCGCGAACAGCGCGGCGATCGCCGTGGCCAGGACGACGCCGACGACGTTGACCGAGGCGGCCAGCGGAACCACCTGACCGCCCCAGGCCAGGAACACCGCCAGCACGGTCGCGATCGCCCCGACCGCGAGCACCACCCGCCAGGACGCGAACGCCGCGGCCAGGAACGGCGCCGCCGCGACCAGGCCGACATAGTTGACCTTCGAGTCGTCCGCGAACTCCACCACGGAGACGAGTGCGAGCAGCACAATGGCCGCGCCGAGACCGGCGCGGGAGCCAGGGCTCATCGGGCGATCGCCCGACGGCATAAATCGCATGGGTACGCCGAACAGCATGCCTGATCGACGAGCGCGATTGAACGAAGTTGACTCCTCGTCCGATCGGGTTCTGGCCACCTGGCGCATCCAACCGCCCCGGTTTCGCCGGATGCCATCGCCGAGTCAGCCAGCCGTTGCAAGTCGAATGAACATTGTCCGATCATTTCGCCGGCCCGGCGGACACGCACCGGCGTCGCCCCGCCACACCGCAACCGACTCGCCCCGCCACACCGCAACCGACTCGCCCCGCCACACCGCAACCGATCAGCCGAGGACCTCGTACCTCACGTCGAGCGCGCCCTGGTCCAACGAGGCGATCGCCTGGAACGCCCCACGGGACAGGTCGATGCAGCGACCGTCGATGTACGGCCCCCGGTCGTTGATCCGGACCACCACCGACTTGCCATTGGCCGGATTGGTCACCCGCACCCGGGTGTCGAAGGGCAGTGTCTTGTGCGCGGCGGTCAACCCGTCGGGATTGAACGCCTCCCCGTTCGCGGTGACCTGCCCCTGGTCGTAGTACGACGCGCCGCAGGAGCCGGTGTCGACCACCCGGACCGTCGGCGTCGTGACCGCCCGCTTCGTCGCGGCGGGCCGCTTCGTGACGGCGGAACGGGTCGGGCTCGGCGTCGACCGGGTGCTGGACCGGGAGGAGTGCTCGGCCGAGCGGGTCGGATCGGGGTTGGTCGGGGCCGGGCTGGCCGAGGCCGTCGGCAGCCCGCTCGGGATGCCCGGTGCGACCGGGGCGGTCACCAGCGGCGTCGACGACTCACTGGCGGTGGGTTCGGTGCCGAGCCGTACCGCCCCGGCCGCGCCCGCGCCGACCAGCGCGACGGCGACCGCACCGGCGGCCACCAGGCCGGTCGGCGACCTGAAGATCCGAGCTCGGGCATGTCTCCCAGCCACCGGCACTTCCTCTCGTGGACGACATAGATCGGGTCGGACCGTAACGAGACAGGTACTTCGGAAGTCAATGTGATCATGTGCTTTCGCCCGGATATGTGGCGAAACGTGTAGCCGATCATCCGACCCCCGCTGGGTCGGACGTGCCCGTACCGCGAACCGGTCCGCCGCCGTGCCGCAAGATGGTCTGCGTGCGGCGGGCCGAGCTGAGAAAGCGACTGATCGAGGGGTTCCGGTGGACCGACCCGGGACCGGAGAGCACCCACCTGGTCAGCGACTCGTCCGGCTGGTGGCGGGACCCGGCCATCCTCGCCGGTCTCGGACCGGTGCTCGCCGAGCCGTTCCGGGACCGGCGTCCCACCGTCGTGATCGCGCCCGAGGTCACCGGCCTGCTGTTGGGCCCACTCGTCGCGAACGCGCTCGGTGTCGGGTTCGTCCCGGCCTACAAGAACACCGGGGACCGGCGGATCGCCGAGCCCACCACCTGGGCCTTCACCGACTCCGATTACCGGGGGCGGCGACTGGCCCTCGGCGTACGGGACCGGCACCTGGGGCCGGACGACCGGGTGCTGGTGGTGGACGACTGGGTGGCCAGTGGCGCCCAGATACGGGCCCTCTACGAGGTCATCGCCACCCGTGGCGGTACGGCGCTCGGCACCGCGGCGCTGGTCGCCGAGTGTCCACCGGAGCTGGCCCGGCGGCTCCGCCTCGACAGCCTGCTGGCCGCCGCCGACCTGCACGCCTGATCCTCGCCTCTGCACACCGTCCGGTCCGGCCCCATCGCGGGCGGGCATCCCTGGACGCCGGACTTTTCCCAGCCCCGACGGTTATCCACAGGGCCGCACGGTTCTCCACAGGTTGTTCACAACGTGCCCCACGATCCCACACGGGCGGTCCCTACAGTCAGGGCCATGACGGAACGTCGAATCCTGGTCGTCGAGGACGAGCGCACCATCGCCGAGTCGGTCGCGGCCCGGCTGCGCGCCGAGGGCTTCCTGGTGGAGATTGCCCGGACCGGGCCGGACGCCGTCGAGGCATTCCGGACGGGTCGGCCGGAACTCGTCGTCCTGGACGTGATGCTGCCCGGTTTCGACGGGCTGGAGGTGTGCCGGCGGATCCAGGCCGACCACCCGGTCCCGGTGCTGATGCTGACCGCCCGGGACGACGAGACGGACCTGCTGGTCGGGCTCGCCGTCGGCGCCGACGACTACCTGACCAAGCCGTTCTCGTTGCGCGAGCTGGCCGCCCGGGTGCACGCCCTGCTGCGCCGGGTCGACCGGGCCAGCAGCGCGGCGCGTACGGGGACCGAGATCCTCCGGATCGGAAACCTCGAAATCAACCAGGCGGAACGCCGGGTCCGGCGCCAGGGGGTCGAGGCGCACCTGACGCCGACCGAGTTCGATCTGCTGACGCACTTCGCCAACCGCCCCCGGATGGTGCTGCCCCGGGAACGGCTGCTCGCCGATGTCTGGGGCTGGATGGACGGCTCCGGCACCCGAACCGTCGACAGCCACGTCAAGGCTCTCCGCCGCAAGCTCGGCGCCGACCTGATCCGCACCGTCCACGGGGTCGGTTACGCACTGGAGGTACAGCCGTGACCAGGTTCTGGAGCGGGTTCAACTCGGCCCTCGACGTCCTGCCCCGCCCGCTGGACCCGATCTGGTCGATCAAGCTGAAGCTGGGCATCCTGATGCTCGGCTCGGGAGCGGCCGGGTTGGCCGTGTTCATCATCGGCATCGGCTGGATCCCCTGGTGGACCGCGGGCACCGCCTGTGGCGTGGCCTTGCTCACCTCGCAGTTCCTCGCCCACGGCATGACCTCTCCGCTGCGCGAGATGACCACGGCGGCCCGGGCGATGGCCCGGGGTGACTACACCCGGCGGGTCCGGGCGACCTCTCGGGACGAGGTCGGTGAACTTGCCGCCGCGTTCAACCAGATGGCGGGGGACCTGGCCGAGGCCGACCGGCGACGCCGGGAACTGATCGCGAACGTCTCACACGAACTGCGTACCCCGATCACCGCGTTGCAGGGCGTACTGGAGAACATCGTCGACGGCGTGGCCGAGCCGGACCTGTCCACCCTGCGGGTCGCGCTGACCCAGACCGAACGGCTCGGTCATCTGGTCGCCGACCTGCTCGACCTGTCCCGGCTCGACGCCGGGGTGCTGCCGTTGCGCCGGGAGAACATCGACGTCGCGGAGTTCCTGGACGAGGTCGTCCAGCAGGCCACGGTCAACGCGGCCGGCGCCGGACGCGACGTCCGGTTCGAGGTACGCCAGCAGCCGGCGCCGTTGCACGTCGAGGCCGATCCCCGGCGGCTGCACCAGGTCTTCGCCAACCTGCTCGACAACGCCGCCCGGCACAGCCCGGCGGGCGGGAGGGTGCTCGTCGCCGCGAAGCGGGTGGCGGACGAGCTGCGATTCGAGGTGACCGACGAGGGCGAGGGCATCCCCGCACGGCTCAGACCGGAGGTGTTCGAGCGCTTCACCAGGGGCGAGCGGACCGGCGACGGCGGCACCGGCCTGGGCCTGGCGATCGCGCACTGGGTGGTGGAGCTGCACGGCGGCACGATCGCCGTCGCCGACCGGCCCGTGGCCCGGACCCAACCGCCGAACAAATCACGGGCGGTCGGCTGTCAGATCCGGGTGACTCTCCCGGTCACCGCCGGTACATCCGCCAACTCCACGACCCTGGGTGCGCGGCGATGAGCGGGACGGTTCCGACGAGTCTCGGAGAACCCAGCGGGGACCCGGGCACCTTCAGCCCGAAGCGTGGCCAGACCACCCAGGCTCCGGGCACCGGCTCGCGGCCCGCTCCGACCCCCACACCAGCGGCAGCAACCACAACCTCGACCTCGACCTCGACACCAGCACCAGCACCGGCACCGGCACCGGCACCGGCACCGGCACCGGCACCGACGGTGGCAACGGCGCTGGCAACGGCACCGACGGTGGCTGCCCCGACAGCGACGTCGACCCGTCCCGCCGTGGCCCCGCCGGTCAGCTCGACGAGGCCCGTGGCCGGCCCGGCCCCGAGGACCGTCGCTCCGGCAGGATCGGGCTGGCCGCCCGGCTATCCGGCGCCGGCGTTGACCGGGCCGGTCGTACCCGCCGCACCGTCGGCGCTGACCCGGCGCTGGCCGGGGCCGGTCGGCGGCGCGGCGCGGCCGGTCCTCGGCGCGGTGGCCACGGCGGCGGCCGTGTCCGCGGTGAGCCTTCCACTGACCCGGCCGGGACTCGGCTGGCTCGTCGGCGGAGTCGCCGGAGCGGCGGCCCTGGTCACCGCCGGCTGGATCGCCGCCCGCCCGGCCGACAACACGAGCGGCGGTCACCGGGCCCCCGACGGAAACAGCCCTCGACCGACCGGCGACAAGAACGGGATCCGGGGTCGGTTCGGCTGGTCCCGCCCGCTCTGGGGCCTGGCCACACTCGCCCTGCTCGGCGTCGGCACGGTCCGGGCCGCAGGCTGGTTGTTCGTACTCTGCCTGCTCACCGCCGCGATGACGGCGGCGCTGACCGTCGCGGACGGGCGGTCGGTACGCGCGATCCTGTTCTCCGGCCTGGTTCCGCCGGTGGCGGTGTTCCGGTCGATGCCCTGGGTCGCCAAGGGACTGGCCCGACCGGCACGACCGGGCCAGGAACGCGGCGCGGGCCGGGCACTGGCCACCGTCGCCGTCTCGCTCGTCCTGCTGACGGTCTTCGGCCTGCTCTTCTCCTCCGCCGACGCGGCGTTCGCCGGGCTGGTCGACCGGGGGCTGCCGGATCTGTCACCGTCCACCGTCGTCCGTTGGGTCTTCGTGTTCGGAATGGTCGGCGCGGCCCTGCTCGGCGCGGTCTACGTGCTCGCGGCACCACCCGACCTGACCGGGCTGACGGCCGACCCGGGACGGAAGCGACTGCGCCGGGCCGAATGGGTCCTGCCGGTGGCCCTGCTGGACGCGCTGTTCGTGCTCTTCGTCGGGGTCCAGGTGACCAGCCTGTTCGGCGGCTCGGACCACGTCCTGCGGACCGCCGGACTGACCTATGCCGAGTACGCCCGCAGCGGCTTCTGGCAACTGCTCGCCGTCTCCGTACTCACGTTGTTGGTGATCGGTGCGGCGGCCTGGTGGGCGCCCCGGGAGAGCCGGACCGACCGGTCTCTGATCCGGATCCTGCTCGGCGGGCTGACCCTGCTGAGTCTGGTGGTGGTGGCGTCCGCCCTGTACCGGATGGACGTGTACGCCGACGCGTACGGCGCCACCCGGCTCCGGCTGCTGGTGGCCACCTGCGAACTCTGGCTGGGACTGATCTTCGTGCTGATCGCGGCGGCCGGGGTACGGCTCTCCGCCCGCTGGCTTCCCCAACTGGCCCTCGGTACCGCCGTCCTCGCCCTGCTCGCCCTCGCCGCCGTCAACCCGGATCGGTTGATCGCCGAGCGCAACGTCGACATGTACGCCAGGACCGGCCGGATCGACGTCTGGTACCTCTCCCGGCTCTCCGCCGACGCGGTACCCGCGTTCGACCGGCTCCCCGCCGACCTGCGCCGGTGCGCCTCGACAAGGATCGCCGGCGAACTACCCCGGGACGACTGGCGGGAGACCAACCTCGGCCGGATCCGGGCCCGGCGGATCCTGGCCGCCCCGCCGCCCGCCGAGTCCCCGGCACCGCCCGTCCGCCGCACCCCCGGCACCTCGTACACCGGTTGCTGACGACCGGACGGCGGACGACCTGTGACCGGAATGGCAGTCAACCCGTGACCGGAGTGCGGTCAACCTGGCGCGGAGCACCGGCGGGGACCACTTGACATTCGTGGCGAGGCGATGAGACTGCCGAGGTGGCCATCCCCATCGATCCGCGACCGGACCCGGGGCCGCCGGAGACGCCCAACCGGACCAGGGTGGTGCTGGCCGAGGTCGTTCGCAGCGGCACCCGCGCCGAACGGACCCGGGCCGAGCTGACCCAGCAGACCCAGGTCGGCGATGCCCTCGTCCGAGGACTGGTCCGGGCCCAACTCGCCCTCGCCCTGCGACTGTCACTCGTGGTCGGGATCGGCCTGGGCGGCCTGCCCCTGCTGTTCGCGATCGCCCCGGAGGTCGGTACGGCGAAACTGTTCGGGGTCAACCTGCCCTGGCTGCTGCTCGGGGTCGGCGCGTTCCCGTTCCTGGTCGGGGTCGGCTGGGCGTACGTGCAACTGGCTGAGCGCAACGAGCAGGACTTCACAGATGTGATCCAGCGGCCGGAGCGCTGAGGTGGACAACCCGTACACCGTGCCGGCGATCATCGCGGTCACCCTGGTCACGGTCGCGATCGGCTTCTACGGGTTGACCCTGGCCCGGACCACGTCGGACTTCCTGGTCGCGTCCCGGATGGTCAGCCCGACCTGGAACGCGGCGGCGATCGGCGGCGAGTACCTTTCCGCCGCGTCCTTCCTCGGCATCGCCGGCCTGATCCTCAAGTACGGCGTGGACGTGCTCTGGTACCCGGTCGGGTTCGCCGCCGGCTATCTCGCCCTGCTGCTGTTCGTCGCCGCGCCGCTACGCCGGTCGGGGGCGTTCACCCTGCCCGACTTCTGCGAGGTGCGGCTCGGCTCCCGGCGCCTGCGCAAACTCGCCACGGCCTTCGTGATCTTCATCGGCTGGCTGTACCTCGTACCGCAGTTGCAGGGCGCCGGGCTGACCCTGTCCACGGTCACCGGCGCGCCGTACCAGCTCGGTGCGCTGCTGGTGGGTGCGGTGGTCACCGCGAACGTCGCGCTCGGCGGGATGCGCGCGGTCACCTTCGTGCAGGCGTTCCAGTACTGGCTGAAGCTCACGGCGCTCGCCGTACCGGCAATTTTCCTGGCCCTCCAGTGGCAGGCGGACTCCCGGCCGGCGGTGACCCCGGTCGGCGGCCCGGTCTTCTCCGCCTCGACCACCGTGGTGGTCGAGGAGCCGGCGACCCTGACGCTGCCGGACGGAACGTCCCGGGAGGTACGCCCCGGCGACGAACTGTCGTTCGCGGCCGGTGAACAGGTGCCGGAAATCTCCAGCGTGGCCGCCGACACCGGACTCGACTGGCTGCTGCCCAGTACGGCGGGCAGCGACGACCGGGGACTCTTCGCCACCTACTCGCTGATCCTGGCGACCTTCCTCGGCACGATGGGGCTGCCGCACGTACTCGTGCGGTTCTACACCAATCCGGACGGCGCCGCCGCCCGCCGTACCACCCTGGTGGTGCTCGCCCTGGTCGGCGCCTTCTACCTGCTGCCCACCCTGTACGGGGTACTCGGCCGGATCTACACCCCGCAACTGCTGCTGACCGGCAAGACCGACGCGGTGGTGGTGCTACTGCCCGGTGCCGCCCTGGGCAACGGCCCGACCGGGCAGCTACTGGCCGCCCTGGTCTCCGCCGGGGCGTTCGCCGCCTTCCTGTCGACGTCGTCCGGACTGCTCACCAGCGTGGCCGGGGTGGTCTCCACCGACCTGCTGGGCCGGGGCTCGGTACGCGACTTCCGGTTGGCCACGGTGCTCGCCGGACTGGTCCCGATGGTGCTCGCCCTCAACCTGTCCGGGCTGGACGTCTCCCAGGTCGTCGGGCTGGCCTTCGCGGTCGCCGCGTCCAGCTTCTGCCCACTGCTGGTACTCGGGATCTGGTGGCGCGGGCTGACCGACGCCGGAGCGGCTGCCGGGATCCTGGCCGGCGGCGGCGCCGCGGTCGGCGCCGTCCTGTTCACCGTCCTCGGACCGGAGCTGACCGGCTGGCCGGCGGTACTGATCGCCCAGCCGGCAGCCTGGACCGTCCCACTGGCCTTCACCGTCATGGTCACCACGTCCTGGGCCACCCGGCGCCGGGCCCCGGGCGATGTCGGGGCCATCATGCTGCGCCTGCACGCCCCGGAGAGCCTCCGCCTGTAAGGAAGGGCCCCTTCTTATCGTTTTTTGTAGAAGATAGGGCCCCCTCCTAACACCCCTGAGCGGCCGGGCCGGGCGGCCGGCCCGGCACAATGGTGCCGTGAACCGAGCCGAGCCACCGGGCGGGCAGATCCACCACACCGATCCGTTCGCCACCCCGGAGCCGCACCGCTCTCCGGTGCGTCGGCTCCGTGGCCGGGTGCCGGCGGCGGTGACGTTGTGGACCGCGTACGGTCCGACGACCATCGGTGACACCGCCGGGCCCGCCGGGCTGACCGTCTCGTCGACGCTGGTCGCCGACGGTGAGCCGGGACGGCTGATCGGCCTGCTCGACGAGGAGTCGGAACTGTGGGCCGCGGCGTCCGCCAGTGGACGGTTCGCGGTCACGGTGCTGGGCACGGCACACCGGCAACTCGCCGACCGGTTCGCCGGGCTGTTCCCCGCTCCCGGCGGGCTGTTCTCGGTGGGGGAGTGGAGCCGCACGCCGTACGGCCCGGTGCCGGCCGGTGCCGGTGGCTGGGCGGGTTGCCGGCTGGACAGCGCCCGGGAGTACGGCTGGGCGCTGCTGGTCGAGGCCACCATCGAAACGGTGGACCTGTCGGACGACGCGCCGCCCCTGGTGCACCATCGCGGGCGCTATCGGGAACTGGCCGGCTGAACCGGCGGGAGGGCACCGGCCGGGAAACCGGTCGGGCCGGCAGGCGGAGACCGGTCGGGCCGGGAGGGTTCGGAGGGTTCGGCGTGCGGCGTCGCCGAGCGGCGTGACCGGGGTCACTGGGCGCAGCCACCGGCCCGTTCGGCGCAGCCGCTGACCAGCCAACGGATCACCGCTATCCGAGTGTCCTGGCGGCTCCATACCGTGCGCGAAACTCCCCTGCCCCTTTTTGAAGGTGGTGAGACCAGCATGTCTACGGACACTCCCGCACCGGCCAGCGCGCCACCGGACCGGTACGTCGCCGTACAACAGTCGGACGAGTTCGCCGGGTTGCGTAAGGCCCTCCGTGGCTTCGTCTTCCCGATGACCGCGGCGTTCTTCCTCTGGTACGCGCTTTACGTGATCCTCTCCGCGTACGCACGCGACTTCATGGGCACCAAGCTCGTCGGCAACATCAACGTTGCCCTCGTCTTCGGCCTGTTGCAGTTCGTCTCCACGTTCCTGATCGCGTGGCTCTACTCCCGGTTCGCCGCCAGCAAGCTGGACCCGACCGCCGACCGGATCCGCGAGGAACTGGTGGGGACGGCGGAGTCGCGTGACCCGGCGGGCACGGTGACGCCGGACGACGAGGCGCAGCCGAAGGACAAGGAGGTGGCGTCATGAGCGAGGCGATCAACGGTGTCGTGCTGGCCGCCGAGGCCGGCAGCAGTACCGCCCGTACCCTGACCATCACGCTCTTCCTGGTCTTCGTCGCGGTGACCCTGGGAATCACCGTCTGGGCCAGTCGGCAGACCAAGACGGCGACCGACTTCTACGCCGGTGGCCGGTCGTTCTCCGGCTTCCAGAACGGCATGGCGATCGGCGGCGACTACATGTCCGCCGCGTCGTTCCTCGGCATCGCCGGCATCATCGCGCTGTACGGCTACGACGGCTTCCTCTACTCGATCGGGTTCCTGGTCGCCTGGCTGGTGGCCCTGCTGCTGGTGGCCGAGCTGCTGCGGAACTCGGGCCGTTACACGATGGCCGACGTGCTGGCGTTCCGGATGCGGCAGAGGCCTGTTCGGACGGCGGCGGCGGTCTCCACGATCACGGTCTCGATCTTCTACCTGCTGGCCCAGATGGTCGGCGCGGGCGCGCTGGTGGCGCTGCTGCTGGGGATCCGGCCGGGTACCACGTTCCTCGGCATGGACGCGGACGCGGCGAAGATCGCCACCATCATCCTGGTCGGCGCTCTCATGATCATCTACGTCACCGTGGGCGGCATGAAGGGCACCACCTACGTCCAGATCGTCAAGGCGTTCCTGCTGATGACCGGCGCCCTGGTGATGACCATCCTGGTGTTGGCGCACTACAAGTTCAACCTGTCCGAGCTGCTCGGCGACGCGGCGAACGCCTCGGGCAAGGGTTCCGCGTTCCTCGAACCCGGACTGCGGTACGGCGTCGAGGTGGCCGGCGATGCGACGAAGACCTTCTACAACAAGGTCGACCTGCTCTCCCTCGGGATCGCCCTGGTGCTCGGCACCGCCGGACTGCCACACATCCTGATCCGCTTCTACACCGTACCGACCGCCAGGGCGGCCCGGAAGAGCGTGCTCTGGGCGATCGGCATCATCGGCACGTTCTACCTGTTCACCCTGGCCCTCGGCTTCGGCGCGGCGGCTCTGGTGGGCCGGGAGGCGATCGTCGCCCAGGACGCGGCCGGCAACACGGCGGCTCCGCAGCTCGCCGAGGCGCTCGGGGTCGACTTCCTCGGTGGCGACGTCGGTGGGGCCGCGCTGCTCGCGATCATCGCGGCGGTGGCGTTCGCCACCATCCTCGCCGTGGTCGCCGGGTTGACCCTGGCCTCCTCGTCCAGCCTTGCCCACGACTTCTACGCGAACGTGGTCAAGGGTGGACAGGCGTCGGAGCGCCAGGAGGTCAACGTCGCCCGGATCTCGGCGCTGGTGATCGGCGCGATCTCGATCGTGCTATCGATCTTCGCGCAGAACCTGAACGTGGCGTTCCTGGTGGCGCTCGCCTTCGCGGTGGCGGCATCCGGCAACCTGCCGGCGATCCTCTACAGCCTGTTCTGGAAGAGGTTCAACACCGCGGGCGCGGTCTGGGCGATCTACGGCGGTCTGATCAGCGCCGTCGGACTGGTGTTCTTCTCTCCGGTGGTCTCCGGGGCACCCACGGCGATGTTCCCGGACCACGACTGGCAGTGGTTCCCGCTGTCCAACCCGGGCATCATCTCCATCCCGGTCGGCTTCCTCTGCGGCTGGATCGGCACCCTGCTGTCGAAGGAGACGGACGCGGACAAGTACGCCGAACTGGAGGTTCGGGCCCTCACCGGCGCGGGAGCGCACTGACCGGACCGTAGACACTTACGGTCGTGATTCGGTAACGGGTGGTGTCGGGGGACGAAAGTTACCCCGGCGCCACCCGTCGCGCATTCGGTCCCGGGCGCGGCGGGCGGTCCCCTCGGCCAGCCGGAGATCAGCATCGTGGGTAGGCTGGCAGCATGGTGGTAGCCCAGCGTTTCGGAGCGGAACACCGGATCCTCGTCACCGGCGGTGCCGGATTCGTCCCATCCCACCTGGTCGACGCGCTCATCGCGCGAGGCTGCACGGTGGTCGCGGTGGACAACTTCGTCACCGGCTCGAAGGAGAACGTGGCCCACCTCGCGGACCATCCCCGGTTCACCCTGGTCGAGGCCGACGTCTCGGAGGGGCTACCCGGTCACCACCCGGCGATCGCCGAGCGGTTCGACGCCATCCTGCACCTGGCCTCGCCGGCCAGCCCCACGGACTTCGCCACGCTGCCGATCGAGATCCTCCGGGTCGGTTCGCTGGCCACCCTGCACCTGCTGGACCGGGCCGTTGCCGACCGGGCCCGGTTCGTACTGGCCTCCACCTCCGAGGCGTACGGGGACCCGCAGGTGCACCCGCAGGTCGAGACGTACTGGGGCAACGTCAACCCGATCGGCGTACGCAGCGTCTACGACGAGGCCAAGCGGTTCGCCGAGGCCAGCACGATGGCCTACCACCGCTATCACGGGCTCGATGTGGGGATCGTCCGGATCTTCAACACCTACGGGCCGCGGATGCGTCCGGACGACGGGCGGGCCATCCCCACCTTCATCACCCAGGCGTTGCGCGGTGAGCCGCTGACCGTACACGGCACCGGATCGCAGACCCGGTCCATCTGCTACGTCAGCGACCTGGTGCGCGGCATCCTGCTGCTGCTCGACTCGACCGAGACCGGCCCGATCAACTGCGGCACCGAGCACGAGGTGTCGATGCGGGAACTCGCCGAGACGATCGCCGCACTGGCCGGCAGCGGGTCGCAGGTGAGTTACATCACCCGGACGGCCGACGACCCGGAAAAGCGGCGGCCGGACCTCACGCTCGCCCGGGAGCGGCTCGGCTACGAGCCCGAGGTGACTCCCTCCGAGGGGCTCCGCCGCACGATCGAGCACTTCAGCCAGCGGTTGGCCGGATAGCGGAGGATACCGGCTTCGTGCCAGCCCGGCCGTGGCACACAGCGGCTCCTTGGTTTCGCTACGTACCCTGAGGGCATGTTCGAGAGCCCTCCCCCGAACGCATCCCATGGCGGCCACCGAATGACGGCCGGTGGATCCGCCGGTCGCGCCTCGGTGCCCGGTCCGGCCTCAGCCGGTTCGAACCGGATCTCCGGACGGGCCCAGGTCTCGGGCGTACCCGGTCAGGCCCGCCCTACGTACGGCGGCGGCGGCCCCGGCGGCCCCGGCGATCCGGGTCTGCCTGGCGGTCCGGGTGTGCCCGGCGGTCCGGGCCGGCGTGGCCCCCGGCCGAACTGGCGGCGGATCGCCCTGGTGTCGGGCATCGCGGTACTCGTGCTGGGCCTGCTCACCAGCGGCGGCCTCTGGCTCTACGTCAGAGGGCTCGACAAGGACCTGGCCCGCACCGATCCGTTCTCGGCGCTGACCGGTGACCGCCCCAAGTCGGTCAGCGGCGCCCTGAACATCCTGATGGTCGGCAGCGACTCCCGGGACCCGGACGCCCCGGTCAACGAGGCCAGCAAGTGGCGGGCCGACACCATCATCGTGATGCACATTCCGGCCAGCCACGACAAGGCGTACCTCGTCTCGGTGCCCCGGGACCTCTACGTACCCATTCCGGACAGTGCCGGCGCGGAATGCGGAAGCGGCGAACGCGGCAAGATCAACGCGGCGTTCGCGTTCGGTGGACTACCCCTGGCGGTACGCACCGTGGAGTGTTTCACCGACGTCCGGATCGACCACGTGATGGCGATCGACTTTGCCGGGTTCAAGGAGGTCACCGACGCACTCGGCGGAGTGGACCTGAAGGTCGAACGGGACATCACCTCCATCCACAAGCCGTTCCGGAAGTTCAAGAAGGGCACCAACCACATGGACGGGGCCGAGGCCCTGGACTGGATCCGGCAGCGGAAACAGTTCCCGGACGGGGACTTCGCCCGGATGCGGCACCAGCAGGAGTTCCTGCGGGCCCTGATGGACAAGGCGGCCAGCTCCGGCACGCTGACCAACCCGGCCAAGCTGAACGCCTTCCTCAAGTCGGTGACCAGCGCGGTCACCGTCGACGAGGGCTTCTCCCTGGTCGACATGGCGGTCCAGTTCCGTAACCTGCGCGGGGAGAACCTGCAGTTCATCACCAGCCCGCACAACGGCAGCGAGACCATCGACGGCCAGTCCGTGGTGGTGTCCAACCGGGAGAAGGCGCTGGCGATGTACCGCGCGATGTCCGCCGACACGATGGATGCCTGGGTACAGGCGAACGTCTCGCCGACCCCGACTCCGGCCAACGGCGGCTGACCCGGTCGGGCACCTGGTCCGTTCCGTCACCGTCCAGTCACGCACGCGAGCCGTCCGTGCTTCCGCCCCCCGGCGGAAGCACGGACGGTGGCTGTCGCATGCCGGAAAGCGCGCTCCCGCAAATCGACAAGAACATGTAGCGTAAGCAAATTCGGGGAAGCCTTGCGGTGTCCATACCGCGACGCGGCCCCGGCCCTCTCACCCCTGACCCTGGAG
Source organism: Plantactinospora solaniradicis (assembly GCF_042658085.1). Classification (NCBI taxonomy): domain Bacteria; kingdom Bacillati; phylum Actinomycetota; class Actinomycetes; order Micromonosporales; family Micromonosporaceae; genus Plantactinospora; species Plantactinospora solaniradicis. Next base: position 215,686 of record NZ_JBHSPR010000018.1, read on the forward strand.
CAGGCATGCCGGTGCAATCTCGCCGACGTCCCCCACGGCCCGCCTCGGCGGTTCCACCCGGCCGTGCGGGCGCCTCACCGTCCGGCACGGTCCTGGACAACCGAGGCCCGAACGGGCGGGCCACCAAGGGCAAGGGCGGCAAGGGCAAGAACGGCGCGGCGGGGCGGCGGCGCAAAGCCCCGCTCTGGGCTCGCCTCACGCTGGTCTTCGGTGCGGTGCTGCTGGTCGCCAGCGGAGTCAGCATCACCGGCATGAAGGTCGCGATCGGCAAGGCCACCAGCAGCATCACCCAGGAGAACCTGCTCGGCACGGCCGGCAAGACCGAGGCCGAGGGCGGCGAGGACCTGGAGGGCCCGATCGACATGCTGCTGCTCGGTATCGACGCCCGGGAACGGTTGGACGACGACAACGTCCGGGCCGACACCATCATCGTGCTGCACATCCCGGCCAGCCACGACCAGGCGTACCTGCTCTCGATCCCGCGGGACACCGAGGTGCAGGTGCCGGCCTTCAAGGCCAGCCGGTACAACGGCGGTACGGCGAAGGCCACCGAGGCGTTCTTCCACGGCGCCCAGAACGGTGCCGGCCTCAAGGGCGGTGCGCAGTTGATGGCGCAGACCATCCACAAGCTCACCGGGATCAGCTTCGACGGCGCGGCGATCATCAACTTCAGCGGGTTCAAGAAGGTCATCGACGCGCTCGGCAGCATTCCGATGTGCGTACGCCAGCAGGTCGAGTCCAAGCACATGACCCTCGTCAACGGTGAGCCGATGTGGAACCACGAGGCCAAGAAGGTCAGTGGCACTAAGAAGCCGGTGGTGCACAAGAAGGGCTGTCGCGAGATGAAGGGGTGGGAGGCGCTCGACTACTCCCGCCAGCGTTACGGCCTCACGCACGGCGACTACGACCGCCAGCAGAACCAGCAGCAACTGATCAAGGGGATGGCCAAGAAGGCGATGAGCGACGGGGTGATGACCGACCTCGGCAAGCTCAACCGGCTGATGAAGGCCGCTGGTGAGGCGCTGATCCTGGACACCGGCGGCGTACCGATCGCCAACTTCATCTTCACCATGCGCGGGGTGGCCGCCAACGACCTCGTCCTGCTCCGGACCAACAACGGCAATTTCAGCGGGAACGGGAGCGGCCGAGAGGTGATCAACAGCACCAGCCAGCAGATGTTCGCCGCCGTCAAGGGCGACAGGCTGGACGAGTTCATCATCAACAACCCGACCGTGCTCGCGCCCACCACCGCCAGATAGCCGGCGATCAGGTCCAGCAGAAATCGCAAAAGCCGCTGAACGCGCAAACCGGGCCCCTAGCCTGAGGTGAGAAAGCTTCACTCAGTCGGGCCCGGGGAGGGATCACGTTCACACCCAAGCGGGCGGCTCCGGGCGAACCCGAGCGGCCAGGACGCGCTCCATCCGCCGGCCGTACCCGTGGCGCGGGCAGCCGCGCCGACCGGGGCCGACACCGGCGTAAGGCTCCCGCCTGGGCGAAGGTGGCACTCGGATTCGGGCTGGCCCTGGTGGTGATCTCCGGAGCCGGCGGGGCGGGCCTGCACATGCTCGCCGACCGCTACGACAACAGCGTGGTCAAGGAGATGCTCCTCGACCCGGCCGCCCGCCAGGAACGGGGCGCCGTCACCGGGCCGCTCAACTACCTGCTGGTCGGCTCCGACCAGCGCCCCACCGCCGGACCGGAGGCGGACCAGCGGTCGGACACGATCATGATCGCCCACCTGCCCGCCGGGCTGGACCGGGCCTACCTGATCTCCATACCCCGGGATCTTCTGGTCGAGATCCCGCCGGCCCCGGCCAGCGGCTACCCCGGCGGGCCAGACAAGATCAATTCCGCCTTCCAGTACGGCGGCGGAGGCCAGGGCGGCACCCGGTTACTGTCGGCGACCCTCACCCGGCTCACCGGAATCCGCTTCGATGGCGCGGCACTTGTCAACTTCGCCGGCTTCCAGCGCGCGATCGACCTGCTCGGCGGCGTCCGGATGTGCGTCGACACCCCGGTCCGGTCGATCCACACCAAGTCCGTCTTCAACCCCGGCTGCCACCAGATGAACGGCGCACAGGCGCTCGACTACGCCCGCCAGCGCTACGACCTGCCGAACGGCGACTTCGACCGGCAGCGACACCAGCAGCAGTTGCTACGGGCGATGATGGACAAGGCCACCACCGCGGACATGCTCCGGAATCCGCTCCGGTTGGATCAGGTGATCCGGGCCATCGGCTCCTCGTTCACCGTCGACACCAACGGGACACGCCTGGAGGAGATGATCTTCGCGATGCGGCGGATCCGCTCCGACGCCCTGCTCGGAATCCAGCTTCCGTCCCACTCCGAGATGATCGACGAGGTCTCGTACGTGCTGCTGGACGAGCCGGCGAACACGCTGTTCGACTCGATGCACAACACCGACCTGGACAACTGGGCCCGGGCCAACCCCAAATGGGTCAATCGCCTCTGAACCGGGTCCTCGTTCCGCCCGTCGGCCAGCAACGCCGCCCCTGACGTCCCCGCCCCGAACGCGCGGCGACCTCGCGCCGGTACGTGGAGTCGGCCGGAACAGGCTCTACGCTTGGTAACCGTGTTCGCATCCAACCTTCCCACCGTGACCGCGGCTGACGTACCCGCCGACGCCTACCTGCTCGACGTACGGGAGGCGGACGAGTGGACCGCCGGGCACGCCCCGGACGCCCACCACCTGCCGATGATGGAGGTGCCCGCCCGGATGGCCGAGATACCCTCCGACGCCTACGTCGTCGTGATCTGCCGCTCCGGCGGTCGCTCCGGACAGGTCGTGGGCTACCTGATGAACAACGGCTGGGACAACGTCCGGAACCTCGACGGCGGAATGCGCCAGTGGGCCGCCGCCGGCCGCCCACTGGCCAGCGAAGACGGACAACCGGCCCGGGTCATCTGAGGCCGGACGAACCCGTGAGCGCGAGGAGCGAGCCGAGGTCGCGAGCCCCGCAGTCGCGAACGACCGGAGAACCCCCGTGAGCGCGAGGAGCGAGCCGGGGTCGCGAGCCCCGCGGTGGCGGTCGGCGAGACAGCTCGGAAGTGCCCGGAGCGAGCCGGGACTGCGCGCACCGGTGCCGCGCCTTCCCGGCGAGGCGGTGCGGATCTCCGGCGACGCACCGGGGCTCCGGGCCGGACCGCTGGTCTTCGCGCACCGTGGCTCCTCGGAGACGATGCCGGAGCACACCCTGGCCGCGTACCTACAGGCCCTCGACGAGGGCGCGGACGGTCTGGAGTGCGACGTCCGGCTGACCCGGGACGGTCACCTGGTGTGCGTACACGACCGTCGGCTGGATCGGACGAGCAACGGTCGGGGGCGGGTGGGGGCGCACACGCTCGCCGAGCTGGAGCAGCTCGACTACGGCTCGTGGCACACCGGCGGGGCGATCGACGGCGACGTCCCGGCGGATCCCGACCGTACCCGCCTGCTCACCCTGGACACCCTGCTCCGGGCCGTCCGGGACGCCGGGCGCGAGGTCGAACTGCTGATCGAGACGAAACACCCGACCCGGCACGGTTCCGAGGTCGAGCGGCGGCTGGTCGCCATGCTGCACCGGCACGGCCTGGCCGACCCCCGGCCGGGCGATCCGGTACGGGTGACCGTGATGTCGTTCTCGCCGCTGGCCGTACGGCAGGTCCGGCGGCTGGCGCCACGACTGTCGACCGTGCTGTTGCTGGACGTCCTCCCGCCCGGGTTGCGACGGGGGCGGCTGCCGTTCGGAGCCCAGATCGCCGGCCCGAGCGTCAAGCTGCTCCGTACCCGCCCGCGCCTCGTTCCGGCGCTGCACGCCGCCGGCAACCGCGTCTACGTCTGGACCGTCAACGAGCCTCCCGAACTCGACCTGGCGCTGGCGCGCGGCGTGGACGGGATCATCACCGACCGCCCGGCGCTGATCCTCGACCGGTTGGGCCGCTGACCGGCCCAGGTAGCCGGACACCGGTGACGTCGGGGGCGATCACGGGCGCCGGAAGTCACACAGCGGAACGGCGGTACTGCCCAAAGCCAGGCCGAAGAGGCAGACTCGGGGCATGCCGGAGCGCCCCGACTATGCCTGCCTGATCGCCGGTCACGCCGACGTCATCGAGATGCTCAACGCTGGCGAGGTCGGCCTTCCGGTACTCAACCGTCTGCTCCAGGTCGCCGGGCAGGCCCTCGGCGCGGTCGGCATGGCCTTCGTGGAGTACGGCCCCAGCGGCGGCCGGGTCGTCTCCGCCAACGGTGCGGCCGGCTGGGCGGTCGGCCGCCCGATCCGCCCGCTCGACGAGGCGACCAGCGAGCTGCTGTGCGGTCCCCGGGTGCAGGCGTTGCGCATCGACGCCCTGCCGGGGGACCTGGCCGGACAACTGGACGGACGCGGCCTGCGGTACATGATCTCGGCCCGGGCCGAGGTCGGTGGCCTGACGATCGGCACCCTCTACGCGCTGTACCGGGACGCGACCCGGGCCGACGACACCGAGCACCAGGCCGCGCTCGGCTACCTGGCCTCCTCCGCCGCGCACATGTACGGCGACCAGGCGGGCCTGCCGGTGCACGGCGACGGCACGGTGGTGGCGGCGCTCGCCGACGGCCTGGCGATCGTCACCCGGGACGGTACGGTCCAGCTCTGGAACCCGGCGGCCGAGAAGGTGACCGGGCTGCGGGCGGCGGAACTGCTCGACCGCCCCCTGCCGTTTCCGGTACCGCCGCCCGGACAGGTGCTGGACCACCGGTTGCCGGACGGCCGGTGGTTGAAGATCACTTCGGGTGAGCTGCCCGGTGCCGGCGCGGCCCGGGTGGTCACCTTCCGGGACAGCAGCGACCAGCACATCCGGGACCACGACCGGGACCTCTTCGTGGCGGTCACCAGTCACGAGCTCCGCACCCCGGTCACCGTGATCAAGGGGTACGCCGACACGCTCGACGCGCACTGGGAGTCGCTCTCCGAGTCCGACCGGCGCCAGGCGGCGGGGCTGATCGGCCAGCGGGCCGGCGAGCTGGCCCGACTGGTGGACCGGCTGCTCTCCACCACCAACGACGTCGGGCCGGTCGGCGGCTCGCCGCCCGTACCCTTCGATCTGGTCGAGACCCTGCGCGCGGCGGCGACCGACCTTCCCGCCGACCTGCGCCACCGGCTCGTCCTCCAGCTTCCGGACGATCTTCCGAAGGCCCTCGGCGACCGGGCCAGCCTGGCCACCGTGTTGACGGAGCTCACCACGAACGCCGGAAAGTACTCCCCGGACGGTTCGCCGGTGCAGTTGACGGCGGAGGCGGACAAACGCACCGTGGCGTTTCGGGTGAGCGACCGGGGAATCGGGGTACGTCCCGACCATGTGGAGCGCGCGTTCGAACGGTTCTGGCAGGGCGAGTCGGGTGACCGGCGCCGCTATCCCGGTGCCGGCCTGGGTCTCTATCTCGTCCGCCGGATCGTCGAGCGACAGAACGGCTGGGTTTCGCTCCGCCCTCGCGACGGCGGCGGTACGGTCGCAGAGGTGCGACTGCCCCGAGGGTGAACCGGGGCACCACCGTGACCCAGCGGGCCGCTGAGGAGGCACCTGGAGTGTCTACCGTCCTGACCGAACGCTCGTGGTGCGTGATGGTGCCGCACGACGCCCAGGGTGCCCGGAGCGCCCGGCACCGCCTCGCCGCCGAGTTGACCGGGGTCGTCCCGGCGGCGCTGCTCGCCGACGTGGAGATGGTCGCCGCCGAACTCCTCGGCAACGCCGTGCGGCACGCCGAGCCGCTACCCGGCGGGCTGATCCGGCTGTCCTGGTCGCTGCGCGCCGACCCGCCGGCCGACGTGGTGGAGATCCGGGTCACCGACGGTGGCGCGACGGCCCCGCCGCAACTGCGTCGGGTGGGCCCGGAGGCGGTCGACGGCCGGGGGCTGTACCTGGTGGCCGCGCTGGCCGCCCGGTGGGGAGTCGAGCGCGACGGGCTGGGACAGAGCGTCTGGGCCCGGCTGGCCCACCCCGCCGGCCGGGAACTCGCGCCAGTGGGCTGACCGGGCGATGGTGGGCTGGCCCGGCGACGCCGGATCCGCCGCCGGGTGCGCGGCCCGAACCGGATGCGCCTAGGCTGTCTCGCCGTGGGCAAGCGTCGAAAGAGTTCCCGGTCCGCCACGGCGGACGCGACCAGCTCCGCGATCGGGGAAAACACGATCGGGGGAAACCGCACCGCCAGGGCCGAGAAGCGGCAGAAGGTACGGGACATCTTCGTGGCCCGGCCCTTCGAAGGGCTCACCGACGAGGCGGAGTGGATCGCGCTCCGCGAGCTGGTGCCGGCGGCCACCGCCCCGCTGACGCTCACTCCCGACCTGGTCGAGCAGTTCGGGGACCGGCCGGTCAGCCTGGCCACCGTGCTGCCGATGGCCACGCCTGCGGTCAGCCGGCCCGACGGGCAGGTGTTCATCGGCCTGCAACGGCACGTGCAGTCCGGTGACGCGTCCCGGGACCTCGCCGAGGCGCTGCTCTGCGCGTTGCGGACCGAGCCGGGCGGGACGGTCTCCGTACCGCCGCTGCCCGGCGAGGGCCCGAGGTTGCAGGACGTCCTGGTCGACGGGCCGCTCGACATCACGATGCACGACGGCTTCGAGTTCTGGGTCGAGCCGGGGGCCGGCGACGACCCCAACGTCAAGGCCTCACTCGAACGGGCGAACGCCTCGATCTACCCGACGTCCCGGCTGGCCGCCGCCCCGGCCGCCTACTGGTGCCGGGTCAGCGACAAGAGCCACGTCCGCTGGGTGCTGCCCGACGACGAGGACTCCGCGCTCGACGCGCTGTCCCGGCTGGCTGCGGCGGGCGAGCTGCCGCTGGGCGAGCAGACCCGGTTTGCCGGGATGTTCCGGGCGCACGGTCGACTCGTACCCGTCTGGGACCTTCCCCGGGACGCCGCGCCGGAGTCCTGGGAGGCCCCGCTGGCGGACGTCGCGAAGCGCTACGCCGCCGCCCTCGCCGACCCGACCCCGCTGGACGCCGCCGGCCGCCGGGCCAGGCAGGGCCTGGTCGGCCGCCAACTCACGCTCCGCTAGCCACCCGGGCTCCGGGTATCGATCAGATCTTGACAATTTGTTGCGCCTAGGACAGCAACAAGTCGTCAAGATCTAGCCAGGCTCGGCACTACTCGACGACCAGAGACGAAGACGGCCCCCGGCGTTCCCGCTGGGGGCCTTGTCTGTCGTCGTGGGCGGTCAGCCGATCCGCTTCGCCAGATCGACGAACGCCTGCCAGCCCGCCGGCCCGAAAGCCAGCGTGCCCCCGTCGCGGTCCTTGGTGTCCCGGACCAGCACCCGGCCGGGCAGGTTGTCCGCCACCTCGACGCAGGCGCCCTGGTTCCCACTGCTGCGGGTGCTCTTGCGCCACTGTGGCGCCAGGTCAGTCATGATCGTTGATCGCCTTCTGGAGGAGGTCCCTCGACGGCTGCACCGGTAGTGCCAGCCCGCTGACAATCTCCCACGATACTTCCAATCGATCCAGATCTCCCCCGTCCGTCACCACCCGACCCTGGAGCTGGTCGTCCACATAGCCGGCCCGGCGGCTCGTCGGGAGCGTCGCCAGCACGAACGCGCCGTTCAGGCCGGCATGCAGGCCGGCGGAGCGGGGCACCACGACCACCTGGACCTTCGCCCGGTGGCTGAGGTCCAGCAGGTGCTTCACCTGCTCGCGGCACACCTCGGGCTCTCCACATGGTGCCGGCACCCTACCGGCCACCGGCCCCGCCGTCGCGGATCGAGCTGACCGAGACAGAGCGGGCTGAGATCCGCGCCCTGACCCTGGACACCCCGCCCCCGCCGCCGCCCCGAACCCGGGCGACCAACCGTCGACCCGCCTGGAACGCGCCCACCCACTCGCACCTCGCCAACGGCCGTGCCGGAGCCCCCGCTCCGGCACAGGAACACCGCACCCGGCCCGGCGCACGGGCGTGACCGGTGATCGGGCCCCGAATGCGCTGGGAGCGGTTCGCCGCACGGCGGCGGATGCGCGAACGCCGAGCCGGCGGGCACCTCCCGGCAAAGACGTACGACTGCCGCGAGTGTGAGCACCCCTGGCCGTGCCAGCCGGCACGCCTTGCCCTGCTCATCGGCTTCGAGGGCGACCGGGTCGGACTGATGATGTACCTCGGTGCCCACCTCGCCCGTGCGCTGCAAGAGTTGCCGGACACCCATCCCGCGCTGATCGTCGGTCAGCTCCTCTACTGGGTACCCCGTCGCCGCTGACCCCACCTCATCACCCAACCGACCCGCCCCGGTTCGCCGCCTTCCCCTCGGCGACCGGGGGCGGGTCTCCGCCGTCACGCGGGGCCGTCCCCCGCCGGATGCAGCGGCTCCCGGACGAGCGGGCAGGACATGCAGCGTGGGCCGCCCCGACCCGAGCCGAGTTCGGATCCGGCGATCCTGATCACCTCGATGCCGGCCCGTTCCAACTGCGCGTTCGTCTCCACGTTGCGCTCGTACGCGACGCAGAGCCGGGGGGCGAGGGCCAGGGTGTTGTTGCCGTCGTCCCACTGCTCGCGCTCCGCCGTCACCGGATCCAGGCCGGTGTCGATCACCCGCAGCGTCGCCAGGTCCATCGCGTCCGCCGCCGCGCGCAGGAACGGCGCCGGCCCGTCGAGCTGGAGTTCGCCGTCCGCGCCGGCGACCACGGTGTACGCCGACAGCGTGTCCGCGATGTTGGGGTACATCAGCACCGCGTCGACGTCGACCATGGTGCAGACGGTGTCCAGGTGCATCGTGGCGCGCTCCTGGGCGATCGGCACGACCAGGATGGTGTGGGCCAGGCCGGCATCGAAGACCCGGCGGGCCAGCCGCTCCGCCCCGGCCGGGGTGGTGCGCTCCCCGACCCCCACGGCCAGCACCCCGGGCGCGAGGAGCAGCACGTCGCCGCCCTCCAGGTGCTCCAGACCGGGGCTGTAGACGAAGGCGGTGCCGCCGAACCGTGGGTGGTGCCGGTAGATCGCGTCGGTCAGGCTGGTCTCCCGGCGGCGGGCCGGCATGGCCAGGCTGGTCACCGCGGCGTGGTCCCCGATCCAGGTCGACGAGTCCCGGGCGAAGAGCAGGTTCGGCAGCGGGTCGATCACGAAGTCGAGCCGGTCCATCAGGCGGTACACCAGACCGCCACCGCGGTCCCAGCCGAGCCGCAGTTCCTCGTGGGCGAGGCCGGCGATGAGCACTCCGGCCAGCGCGGCCGGATCGAGGTACGACAGGTGCTCGGCGACCCGGCGGCGCAGGGTGTCGCCCAGTCTGGGGGTCCGGAGCACCCGCTCGGTCAGCTCGGCCCGCGCGTCGGCCACCGCCAGCGTCTCGGCGAGCAGCGTTCCGATGTAGAGCACCTCGACCCCCCGCTCCCGCAGCGCGGCGGCGAAGGCGTCGTGCTCCTCCTGTGCCCGCCCGACCCACGGGATCGCGTCGAAGAGCAACGAGTCGTTGTTCCGGGGCGTGAGTCGGGCGAGTTCAGGCCCGGGACGATGCAGGAGTACGGTGCTGAGACGCCCAACCTCGCTGTCCACGAAATGGGTCATCCTCGCAGCGTAAGGCAGCGGTTGGCACCATCCGGGAAAAAGGGCTTCGGATGAATGGGGCATTCATCCACACTCACTCCGGCGCTGCAACTTGCAGAATGGGGGGTGTGGCCACGTACCGTAGTGAAGAGATAACTTCGAGGGACCTTTTGCCGGAGGTCACGATGACTGTCTTTTCTGCACGTTCAGCGGTACCCGCCGCCCGGGCCCTACCCCCCGCGCCGGTGCACCCACTTCCGCCCCTGGAGGCCGTACGGCCGACGCCGATGGACTGGGCCCGTCGACGTCGCGCCGAGCGGGACGCCCGTCGGATCGAGGCGGCCGGGGCCAGGGCACTGAGCCGACTCGACCACCTCGGTCCATCGTGGCACGTGGTCGACTGGCCGCGTACCGAGCTGACCGAGACCAGCATGCTCGACCTGGACTACCGGTCCCGGGACGATCGTGCGGGATTCCTCGCGATCGGCCCCAGCGGCCTCTTCGCGGTCACCGTCGCCGACCACGGTCGGGCCCGGGTACTGATCGCGGGGGACGTCGTGCAGATCAACGGCAAGCGTCCGGCGTACATCGCCGAGGCGCGCCGGGACGCGAAGCGGGCCGCCAAGGCGCTCTCCAACGCCGTCGGCCTGACCATTCCGGTCACCCCGGTGCTGACCTTCGTCGGCTCCGGGGTCATCAGCGTGTACGGGCTGCCGAAGGAGTGTCTGGTGGCCACCCACCGGGAACTCGACCGGCTGCTCGTGGCGGGCGGCAACCGGATCAGCGCCGCCACGGCGGAAAAGCTGTCCCGGGTCGCCCAGGCCCCCTCCACCTGGCTGAACGCCCCGTACCGGTCGGCGGCGGACTACCGGTGGTACGAGGAGGGCCGAACGGCGGCTGACAAGCGGGCCAGTCGCCGGTAGCGTCACCAGCCGACGCCACCCGCCGGGGCGGCGCCGCAACCGCCATTCGCGGGCGAGGTGCGGGGCACACCGGCGGGGGCTGCGGGATGGCCCACCTGGTTGGCGTGTCCCGGGGGTCGCGGCTCCCGGGTGGCACCGGCTAGCGTGGGCATGCGGTGAGGTAAATAGGAGGCGCGGTGGCCCACGTCGAGCTCTCGATCTCGGAGGCGTTCGTGTCGCCAGCGACCTCGTCGCTGGGCCAGGAGTCCGACGGATTCGCCGACGCCGACCGTCGGACCGAGGCCGACGGCTTCGCCCGGTGGTCGGACACCGTGTCGACCGCCGCGGAACCCTGCCTGCTCATCGACCGCAGCACCACCATCGCGGCCGTCTCGTCCTCGTGTTGCCGGCTGCTCGGGCTCGGCACCCCTCTCGACGCCATCGGTCGGGCGCTGCTGGACAGCGAGTTGCGGCTGCTCGATTTCACCGCCGCACGCGGCGAACTGACGGAGCAGGACGTCGAGAAGATTCCCCCGCTCCTCGCTCTCGCCTCCGGCCGGCTCGCCCGGGGCCTGCTGCGGGTGCGCTGCGGCGCGGAAGGCTCGGACAGCACCTTCGACGCGATCACCACGCCGATCCTGGCGCACGGCGCCGTGGCCGGCTCATTGACCTTCTTCGCCGAGGTCTGAGCCCCCGACCCCCGGCCGCCGCAGACCTTCTCCGGCGACGCGCCACGCCGACGCGCTGGTCAATGGGGCTGGCGGTGTTGGGCCGACGCCCGACCCACCGTAAGGTCTCCTCATGCTGGATATCGCTCTGCTGCCGGAGGAGTACGCCGTGTGCCGGCTGCCTGCCGACTCATCGGTGCCCGCCGGCCTGCTGGGCGACCCGACGAACTCCGGGCTCCTGTCGGTCACCTGGACCTCGGACGAGGTGTCGATCATCTGTAGAGCCGACCGGGTGCCGGCCGCGGCCACGGTCGAGACGCCGTGGCGCTGCCTGCGCGTGGTGGGGCCGCTCGACCTGGCATTGACCGGGATCCTCGCCTCCCTGGTGGTGCCGATGGCCGACGCCCGGGTCAACATCGTGGCGTTCTCGACGTACGACACCGACTATCTGCTGGTGCCCTCGGTACGGCTCGCCGAGGCACTCGCCGCCCTGACCCAGTTCGGGCACCGGGTCGCCACCTGAGGCGCGGTCGGCCGAGGCCACGGCCTAGCATTGACTGGGCCACCCCCCGCCGAATGCACCACGGCATCCACCTATGCCCGAGGACCCGGCCGTGTTCCGTCCCCCCTCGCCCGACTCCCCAACGGGCCGTTCCCGCGTCGTCGGCGCCCTGATCGCCGGCGGCCTCGCCGTGGTCGGCTGTATCGCGACCGCGGCCTGCGGGGTGCCGCCCGAGCTGGAACAGTCCCAGCCGTCGACCCGGCCAACCCCCAGCCCGACGGTCACGGCCACCCCGACTCCCGTCCCGACACCGACGCCGCCGACCGCGTCGCCGACGAGCGCCAGCGGGCTCGTCCCCTGCGCGGGCAATCCGAGTCAGGCACAGGTGACGGCCCTGCTCCGACGCTCGGCCAACCTGCCGCGAAGCGCCCGGGTCAGCTACCAGGTGGGGCCGCTGTGCGCGGCCAACTGGCAGTTCAGCGTCGTCACGGTGGCTGGCCGCGAGCCGTTACAGGCGGTGACGACCGGTCCGGGAAACGCCCTGCGGCTGGTCACGGCGGGCACCGAGGTCTGCACGGTCCGGGTGCGTACCGAGGCGCCGACCGCGATCCGGACCGCGGCCTGCGACGCGGCACCGTCCCCCAGCGGTGGTTTGTAGGCTGGGTGTCATGCCCGGAACCCCACCGACCCGCTTCGTCTATCTCGGCCCCGCGGGAACCTTCGCCGAACAGGCGCTGCGCACCATTCCCGCGGCCGAACGCGGAAGCCGTACGCCGGCACGCAGCGTTCCCGAGGCGTTGGACGCGGTCCGGACCGGGGACGCCGACGCGGCCCTGGTCCCGTTGGAGAACTCCGTCGGTGGTGCCGTCGCCATCACCCTCGACGAGATGGTCGACGGCGCTCCCCTGGTGATCACGCGCGAGGTGGTGCTGCCGGTCGAGTTCGTACTCACCGCCCGCCCGGGCCAGCCGATCACCGGGATCCGCACGGTCGCGGCGCACCCGCAGGCGTCCACCCAGTGCCGGCGGTGGCTCCGGGACCACCTGCCGGACGCGGTCGTCGTGGACGTGCTCTCCAACGCCGCGGCGGCGGCCGCGGCGGCAGGCGGCGAGCAGGACGCCGCGATCTGTGCGCCGTTCAGCATCGGGCGGCAGCGGCTGGACGTACTGGCTGACAAGATCGCCGACCATGACGACGCGGTCACCCGGTTCGTCCTGCTCGGCCGGCCCGGCCCGCCGCCGCCACGGACCGGCGACGACCTGACCTCGCTGGCCGTGTACATCGCCCACGACCGGGTCGGCGCGCTGCTCGCCGTGCTGATGGAACTCGCGGTACGCGGAGTCAACCTGACCCGCATCGAGTCCCGGCCCACCGGTGAGGCACTCGGCCGGTACGCGTTCTTCCTGGACTGCACCGGACACGTCGCCGAGGACCGGGTCGGTGAGGCGTTGCAGGGGCTGCGCCGGATCTGCGCCGAGGTGCGCTTCCTGGGGTCGTACCCGAGGCATCGCTGGACCACCTCGGGAACCGACCGGCCGGTCCCGGCGCCCGCCGGCCTCTCCGACGTCGACTACGCCGACGCGGCGGCCTGGCTGGCCCGGCTGCGCTCGGGCGAGCTGTCCTGAGCCGGTGACCGGTCCCCGGGGCGCCCCGACCGGGCGCGCCCCGGCGCCGGGGCAGCCGAACCGGACGGCCGGGCCCCGACGCGCCCGGCTCAGTCCAGCAGCCCGCCGAGCAGCCCGCCCTGCTGCTCCTGCTGGCCGCTGCCCTGGATCGGCGGCTCCTCGGACGGCTGGACGATCACGAAACCCTGTCCGGCGAAGCTCATCGTGAACGCCTCTCCGGTCCGACGCCCGAGCAGCGTGCCGAGGCCGATCTGCTCGGCCCGGTGGTAGCCGGTCTGGAGGCTGGCCGACCAGCAGACGGCGGCCTGCGGGTCGACGTACGTCGGCGCGTCGACGTTGAGCACCACCGGGGTGCCCTTGGTGGTGACGGCGATCCGGCCGTACCCGGTGAACACGCAGTTGAACAGGCCGGACGACGACATCATGCCGGCGCCGCCGACCATCTTGATGTCGTACTGGAGGGTGGAGTCGAACGCGAGCACGCTGGAGCCGTTGATCGACAACGCGTCGCCCGGTTCGAGGTCGATCAGGTGTACGTCCGCCGCGTAGTCGGCGAGGAAGACGTCCCCCCGACCGGTGATCTTCATCAGCGGGACGCCCTCGCCGGTGAGCTTCTGCTTGAGAAACTTGCCGATCCCGCCGGAGCCCAACGCCTGGAACTGCACCTGCCCCTGGTAGGCGACCATCGAGCCGACCCGGGCCATCGCCTCGCCGTTGAGTTCGATCTTCAGCATCTTGGAGTTCTGTAGCCGCATCCCCGGCTGGGCGGACTCCTTCTCCAGGTTCTCTGCGGAAAACAGCGCGCTGCGCATCACGTTCCTCCTGACGGGTGGATGACCGAGGGTAGGCAACCGGTGCAAGCCACCCGGTTCCGGGGTGCTGACCCCGGCTTTCAGGCCCAGCCGAGTTCGTGCAGCCGGTGGTCGTCGATCCCGAAGTGATGGGCGATCTCGTGTACGACCGTGATCGCGACCTCGTCGACGACGTCGTCGTCGTTGTCGCAGATCCGCAGGATGGGGTTGCGGTAGATGAGGATCCGGTCCGGCAGCACGCCGCCGTAGTCCCAGCCACGGCTGGTCAGCGCGTGCCCCTCGTAGAGGCCTAGCAACTCCGGCCCGTCCTCGGGTGACTCGTCCTCGACCAGGATGACCACGTTGCTCATCAGGCCGAGGAGTTCCTCCGGCACCTCGTCGAGGGCCTCGCCGACCAGTTCCTCGAAGCGCTCGCGGCTCATCTCGACTGGCACGGCACCCATTGTGCCGCACCCGACCGGGTCGGAACGGGGTTCACGAATGGAAGATCGCGATGACCAGGGACTCGTCAACCCGTCGGGCCGTCGGCCCGGCGCGGTTGTGCCCCGATCATCGCGATCTGGCGTGTCAGGTCAGGCGGAGAGGCGGGCGTTGAGGGAGATGTCGGCGCCCGGCGAGAGGAGTCGGGAGATCGGGCAGTTGGCCTTCGCCCCCTCGGCCAGCTTGGCGAACTGGGCCTCGTCGATACCGGGTACCGCGCCGACGGTGTCGAGGTCGATCCGGGTCACGGTCATGCCGGCGTCGGTCTTGTCCAGGTGCACCTGGGCGGTGGTCTCGACCGAGGTCGGCGTGAAGCCGGCATCGGCCAGTGCCTTGGAGAACGCCATCGAGAAACATCCGGCGTGGGCCGCGCCGATCAACTCCTCGGGGTTGGTGCCCTCACCCTCCTCGAAGCGAGACTTGAACGAATAGGCTCCCTCGAAACCGCCCTTGCCGGTGCGGATCGTGCCGGAGCCTTCGGTGAGATTGCCCTGCCAGCGGGCGGATGCGGTGCGGATAGGCATGGTCCCGACGCTAGCTCAAAGCGTCCGGCGGCGCGACGACCCGGCGGAAGACGCCGACCGCGACGGGGCCCGGAGCGGCGGGCCGCCGACCGCGACCGGGCCCGGAGCGGCGGGCCGCCGACCGCGACCGGGCCCGGAGCGGCGGATCGGCGCGGAGCGGCGGGGGTGGCACCGGCGGCTGCTGTGACATCATCGACCCAAGAGCGTGCCGCGGAAGGGGCCAGCGATGTCTTCCGACTTCCCTATCCCCCGACAGGACCGGCCGGTCGGACACCAGGAATCCGCGCCGGAGGATCCCCTGGCACCGCGCGACGAGACGGAAACCACAGCGGACGGTGCCAGCGTCGTCTCGTGGGGCGAACGCCCCCGCAGCGGCCGGCGGGCCAGCCTGGCGCTCTCCCGGCTCGGCCAGGACGGCCGGCTGGTGCCGGTGGTCGCGATCCTCGGTGCGGGGGCGATCTTCGCCTCGCTGCTGAGTGACTGGGCGGTCACCATCATGCCGACCGAGGGGGCGCCGTCAGACACCCCGGTCGAACTGGCCAGCGGCGTGGCGGACCTGGCCACGTTCGGCACCGCGTACCTGGTCGGCGTGTTCGGGATGATCGGCTGTCTCGCGCTGGTCTTCTTCGGCTCTCCCGGAATCCGGCACAACGCCCGAGTACTCGGCCTGGCGTTGACCGCGGTGGCGATCGGGGTGCTGGTCGCCGTCACCAAGTCGCTCGACTCGCTCACCAACGACTGGCAGGTGTACGGCGAGCAGGGGGGACTGATCACCGCCTACGGCCAGGGGCTGGGCCTGGCGTACCTGGGCACCGGCGGGCTCGGCCTGGCCCTGCTGCTCGCGGGGCGCTTCGTCCGGCGGAGCGCCGGCGTGGTGCCGGGCGACGGCGCCGGAACCCCGACCGGGCCGGCCGATCCGGTCACGCCCGAGGAGAACGACTGGCCGTGGCGCCGGCCCCGGTCGGCCTCGGAGCCGGAGCCGGACGACGAGGACGGCCGCTCGGCGCCGATCGACCTGACCGTCACCCCGACCAAGCCGTTCACCCACTGACCCCGCGCGTCCCGGCAGGGGCGTATCTCGATACACCTACGGCGGTGTCCACCGGTAGGCTCGGTTCCCGTGATTGACCTGCGTCTGCTCCGCGACGATCCGGAAGCCGTACGACTCAGCCAGCGGGCCCGTGGCGAGTCCGAGTCCGTGGTCGACGACCTGCTCCGGGCCGACGAGCAGCGGCGGTCGGCGGTCGGCCGCTTCGAGGCGCTCCGGGCCGAGCAGAAGCAGCTCGGCAAGCGGATGCCCCGGGCCGAGGCCGAGGAGAAGGCCGAGTTGCTCCGCCGGACCAAGGAACTCTCCGCCGAGGTGAAGGCGGCCGAGGCGGCGGTCACCGAGGCCGACGCGACCCTGCGCCGGGCGCAGTACGCGATCCCCAACGTGGTCGAGGAAGGTGCGCCGCCCGGCGGCGAGGACGACTACGTGGTGCTGCGCGAGGTCGGCGCGAAGCCCGAGATCGAGAACCCGCGCGACCACCTGGAGCTGGGCGAGGGACTGCGGGCGATCGACGTCGAGCGCGGCGCGAAGACCTCCGGCAGCCGGTTCTACTACCTCACCGGGGTCGGCGCGCTGCTCCAACTCGGCCTGCTGCAACTCGCCATCGCCCAGGCGGTGGAGTACGGCTTCATCCCCGCCATCACCCCGGCGCTGGTCAAGCCCGAGTCGATGGAGGGCACCGGCTTCCTCGGTTCGCACGCGAGCGAGGTCTACCGGCTCGAAGCCGACGACCTGTTCCTGGTCGGCACCAGCGAGGTGCCGCTGGCCGCGTACCACTCGGGGGAGATCCTGGACCTCGCCGCGCCGGTCCGGTACGCCGGCTGGTCGTCGTGTTTCCGCCGCGAGGCCGGGTCGTACGGCCGGGACACCCGGGGCATCATGCGGGTGCACCAGTTCGACAAGGTCGAGATGTTCTCCTACTGCCGGCCCGAGGAGGCGCACGCCGAGCACCTCCGGCTGCTGGCCTGGGAGGAGGAGATGCTGGCCAAGGTCGAGGTGCCGTACCGGGTGATCGACGTGGCAGCGGGCGACCTGGGCACCAGCGCGGCCCGCAAGTACGACTGCGAGGCCTGGGTGCCGTCGCAGGGCCGCTACCGCGAGGTCACCTCCACCTCCAACTGCACCACCTTCCAGAGCCGCCGGCTGAACGTGCGGTACCGGGACGAGCAGGGACGGCCGCAGGTGGCCGCCACCCTCAACGGCACGCTGGCCACCACCCGCTGGCTGGTGCCGATCCTGGAGAACCACCAGCAACCGGACGGCTCGGTGCGAGTCCCCAAGGCCCTCCAGCCGTACCTCGGCGGCCGGGATGTGCTCGAACCGAACTGATCTCCAACAGGTGAGGATCACTTCACACAAAAGTCATGGAGCGACCGCACAAGGTGAGATACGGTTGCTGCCCCGTCACCGCCGGCTGACCCGGTAGGAGCGCGTTCCGGCAGTTCACCGGGGCCGGCGGGCGGGGCGAAGGAGGAGCCATGCCCCGACCCGGACTGCCGAAGCTGATCGCCACCGATCTCGACGGAACGCTGGTACGCAGCGACGAAACCGTATCGGCGTACACCCACGAGGTGCTGGACCGGGTGCGGTCCGCCGGCATCCCGGTGGTGGGTGCCACCGGCCGCGGGCCGCGTCTGGCCGAGCTGACCCGCAACGACATCCGGGCGGCGGACTTCCTGGTGATGGCCGGCGGCGGACGTGTGGTCGACCAGACCGACCCGGCCGGACCGGTGGTACTCCGGGACGTACGGCTGCCCGGCGCGGACCTGGCCGAGTTGCTGGTCGCGATCGAGGCCGAGGTGGGCCCGATGACCGTGATGGTGGAGGCGCTGGACGGCCCGGACGACCCGCTGTGGGGCGACTTCGACCCGAGTTGGCCGTACCAGGACCGGTTCGAGGTACGGACCCGGCTCGACTGCCTGAACACGGACGTGATCAAGGCGTTCGCCCGGACCCCGGACCACGACGTGGACGCCCTGCTCGACACGGCACGCCGGATCGTGCCGCCGGAGCAGGCGTCGATCACCCAGGCCGGTCTCGGCTTCATCGAGATCTGCCCGCCCGGCGTGGACAAGGCCACCGGGCTCGCCGTGGTCGCCCAGGCGCTCGGGGTCGACCCCGCCGAGGTGCTGGTCTTCGGAGACATGCCCAACGACCTGCCGATGTTCGAGTGGGCCGGCTGGGGCCGGGTGGCCGTCTCGAACGCACACCCGCTGGTACGGCGGTCCGCCGACGAGGTCACGCTGCGCAACGACGACGACGGGGTAGCGGTCTACCTCGATCGACTACTCTCCCGTTGATGGGACGACTACCCCGGCTGGTGGCCACGGACCTCGACGGCACGCTGCTGCGCAAGGACAAGACGCTCAGCGCGCGTACCGTCGAGGCGCTCTCCCGGATCTCCGACGAGGGCGTCGGGGTGGTCCTGGTCACCGGCCGTCCCATCCGCTGGCTACACCTCGTGTACGAGCAGCTCGGCGCGCCGCTGCCGACGGTCTGCGCCAACGGCGCGGTGGTGTACGACCCGATCGCCGACCGGGTGCTCCGGGCCGACCCGCTCGCACCGGACCTGCTCGCCGAGGTGGTACGACGGCTCCGCGCCGAGGTGCCGGAGGTGAGCTTCGCCGTGGAGATCACCGACGGGCGGGAGCTGCGGCACGAGGCCGAGTACCTGTTGAACTGGGACCGCGGCTACCCCGGGATCCGGGCCATCGAGACCGCGGAGGATCTCCTCTCGGCCCCGGCGGTGAAGCTGCTGGCCCGGGCCGGCACCCAGGATCCGGACGTCTTCGTGAAGGTGGTGGCCGGCGCCCTGGCCGGGCTGGCCGAGGCGACCCACTCGTCGTACAGCGGGTTGATCGAGATCTCGGCGGCCGGGGTGACCAAGGCGGCCGGACTGGCCTGGTACTGCGCCGGGCTGGGGGTGGACGCCGACGACGTGATCGCCTTCGGGGACATGCCGAACGACGTACCGATGCTCACCTGGGTCGGCCGGGCGGTCGCGGTGGCGAACGCCCATCCGGCCGTACTGGAGATCGCCGGGGAGGTGACGGCGAGCAACGAGGAGGACGGCGTCGCCGCGTACCTGGAGGCGCTGCTCGCGGCCGACCAGCCGGACCCCGCCCCGAACGCCTGAGGGGACCTCGCCGGGCGCCGGTTACAGGTACTGACCGGGGCCGGGGCCCTCGCCGGGGTGGCCGGGACCGGCGGCACCGGGCATGCCGGGGATCGCCGCACCGGGGCCCATCGGCAGGGCCGGACGACTGCCGGAGCGCATCTGCTCCAACTGCATCCGGGCCGCCATCTGCTGGGCGACCAGCGCGGCCTGGATGCCGTGGAACAGCCCCTCCAGCCAGCCGACCAACTGCGCCTGGGCGACCCGCAGCTCCGCCTCGCTCGGCGTGCCCTCACCGAACGGCAGAGACAGCCGCTCCAGCTCGTCGCGGAGTTCCGGCGCGAGCCCGTCCTCAAGCTCGACGATCGACCGCTGGTGGATCTCGCGCAGCCGCTGCCGGCTGGCGTCGTCCAGCGGGGCGGCCTTGACCTCCTCCAGCAACTGCTTGATCATGCTGCCGATCCGCATCACCTTCGCCGGCTGCTCGATCAGGCGCGAGGGATCCTCGTCAGCCGATTCGCCGTCGGTCGGAACGGTAGCGGTGCCGACGGGACGGCCGTCCGGGCCGACCACCAGCACGGCGCCGCCGGGGCGGTTGTCCGCCGTGGCCGACTCGTCGCTGTCTTTCTGGGAACGTGGCACGTCGGTCATGCCCCCATCTTCGCTCAAGCCACCCGCCCGCCGCGCGCCGGGACCACGGCAGACCTCGCCGGAATCACACCCGGTACGGTCACCGCCATGGCCGAGAGCTTCCGCACCAGGTCAGCGGACCCACGCACGGTGCTCGACCGGCCGGCCCCGCCACCGGACGCCCGGGTCAGGTACGGGCCGGACCCGGAGCAGATCGCCGACCTGAGGTGGCCCGCCACCGCCACCGCCGCCGCGCCACCCCGCCCGCTGGTGGTGGTCGTGCACGGAGGCTTCTGGCGTGCCGAGTACGACCGCCGGCACACCGGCCCACTCGCCGCCGACCTGGCCGAACGGGGCTATCCGGTGGCCCAGCTGGAGTACCGCCGGACCGGCCAGCCGGGCGGAGGATGGCCGGGCACCTTCGATGACGTCGCCGCCGGAGTGGATGCCGTTCCGGCCCTGGCCGACGCCGCGATGCCGGCCGGACGGATGGCGCCGGGCCCGCCGATCCTGCTCGGGCACTCCGCCGGCGGGCACCTCGCGCTCTGGTACGCCCTTGCAAAGCCGGCCGGGGTACGCGGGGTACTCGCCCTCGCGCCGGTCGTCGACCTCGCGCAGGCGTACCGGCTCGACCTGGACGGCGGGGCGGTCGCCGCACTGCTCGGCGGCGGTCCCGACGAAGTCCCGGAGCGGTACGCCCAGACGGACCCGGCTCGGAGCGCTGCGCCGCAGGTCCGTACGGTTATCCTGCACGGAACACTGGACCGGCAGGTACCGGTGGAGATGAGCCGCCGTTACGCTGCCGAGGCCCGTCGCACCGGCGCCGGGTTACGAATGGTCGAGTTGCCGGACTCCGAGCATTTCGGGCTCGTAGATCCGGAATCAGGCGTCTGGTCTGCGGTGATAGCCGAGTTACATTCGATGGCTGGATGATCAGACTCCATTGACGCAGCTTCGCGTAGCCGGTAGAACCCCGGAGGGGCTGCGAACCCTAGCGCCGCCCTGGGAGGAAATCCGTGTCGCAAATGGACCGCCGACAAGCGCTCAAGATCCTGGGCGCGCTCGGCGCTACGGGACTGGCTGCCGCATGCAGCCGGCAGGCCACCACCAACGAGTCGGGCGAAGCGGTCAGCGACGTACCCGTTCGAATCGGCATGATTACCGCCCAGTCCGGTAGCTACAAGCCGGTTGGCGACGAAATGGTGCGAGGTTTCCAGCTCTATCTTGACCTGAACGACCAGCGGCTGGGCGGCCACCCCGTCGAGCTGGTCATCGCCGACGAGGGCGAGACGGTCGAATCCGGCAAGGCTGCCCTGGACGGACTGATCAAGCAGGGCGTCCTCGCGCTCACCGGCGTGGTCAACTCCTCGGTCATACTCGGTCTCCGGGACGCGGTGGAGCAGGCCAAGGTGCCCCTGATCGGGTCCAACGCCTCGCCGTCGACCCTGCAGAGCGTCGTGTACATCTGGCGCACCTCGTACGTGAACGACGAGGCGGGCCGGGCACTGGCGCCGTACATGAAGGACCAGATCCCGGCCAACGGGCGGGTGGCGATCGTCGCGCCGCAGTACGACGCCGGGCAGGACGCGGTCCAGGGCTTCCGGCAGAGCTTCGGGGAGTCCGACGAGCGGATCGCCGCCCCCGTCATCTGGACCAAGTACATCGCCGGCAAGCCCGCCCGGAACGCGTACGCGAGCGAGATCAGCCAGTTGATGGACCTCAATCCCGACGCGATCTACTGCTACTTCTACGGCGACTCCGCCGTCGAGTTCCTCAAGCGGCTGCACGAGGCGGGCTACCGCAAGGCCATCTACGCCCCGGGTTTCCTCACCGAGGGAACGGTGCTCGGCCAGCTGAAGCAGCAGGAGGCCCGGGACATCATGACCTCCCTCAACTACTCGGCCGACCTCAACAACGCGGCCAACCGTCGGTTCGCCTCGGCCTTCCGCAAGGCGCACGGCTCGGCCCCGACGACGTACGCGATGGCCTCGTACGACGCCGCGCAGGTGCTCGACAAGGGGATC
Source organism: Plantactinospora solaniradicis (assembly GCF_042658085.1). Taxonomy (NCBI): domain Bacteria; kingdom Bacillati; phylum Actinomycetota; class Actinomycetes; order Micromonosporales; family Micromonosporaceae; genus Plantactinospora; species Plantactinospora solaniradicis. The sequence continues at coordinate 237,515 of NZ_JBHSPR010000018.1, forward strand.
CGGATCGCCGGAGATGATCTCGACCCGCTACAGCTCAACCTGGCGCTCGGCAAGGTGGGACAGGTCGACAGCCCGCGCGGTCCGTGGCAGTTCAACCAGCCGCGTACGCCGCAGCAGAAGTGGTACCTGCGTCGGGTGCAACTCGACGGGCGGGTGCTCTCCAACGTCATGATCAACGAGCTGGCGACGCTCGGCTGACCCGCACCACCAGAGCCCGGGCCCGACAGCGTGTCGGGCCCGGCTCAGGGGCGGAGTTCGGTTCAGGGCGGAGTTCGACTCAGGGGCGGAGTTCGACTCAGGGGCGGAGTTCGGCGACGCAGCACTTGACGCTGCCACCGCCCTTCTTCAGCTCGGAGAGTTCGACCTGGACCGGGGTGTAGCCGGCCGCCGCGACCTTGGCCGCCATCCCGGTGGCCTCGCTGTTGAGGATCACGTGCCGCCCGTCGCTCACCAGGTTCAGCCCGAAGGCGAACGCGTCGGTCTCGTCCGCGAGGATCGCGTCCGGAAAGAGCTGGGCCAGCACCCGCTGGGAGGCGACCGAGAAGGCCCCGGGGAAGTAGGCGACGTTCTGGTCGTCGAGCGGGGCCAGCGCGGTGTCCAGGTGGTAGAAGCGCGGGTCCACCAGCCGTAGCGAGACGACCGGGCGACCGAGCACCTCCTGCGCCTCGGCGTGCGCTGTCGAGGAGGTCCGGAAGCCGTACCCGGCCAGGATCAGGCCACCGTACGCGTCCGGCAGGTAGGTGAAGTCGCCCTCGCCCTCGTTGGTCTCGGCGGGCGCGACGAACCGCCAGCCGTACGCGTCGTAGAAGGCGCGGTGTGCCGTCGCCTCGGCGGCCCGCTGCCGGTGCCGGAACCGGGCGCCGTAGCTGGTGCCGTCCACCACGAACGCGCCGTTGGCCGCGTAGACCATGTCGGGTAGGCCCGGCTCCGGCGTGATTTCGTGAACCGTGTGGCCGAGGTCCAGCAGCGTCTCCCGCAGTTGGTGCCACTGCTTGACCGCCAGCTCCGGGTCGACCGGGGTGGCGGTGTCCATCCACGGGTTGATCGCGTACTCCACGGTGAAGTACTCCGGCGGACACAGGAGATATGTCCGCTTTCTAGGGATCCTCGGCTGGTTCACGGATCCAAGGGTAGGTACGGTACAGGTTCACTAACAGCTAAAATTGTTGCCTACGAGAGGCAGAACGTTGCAGATCGACGAGGTAGACCAGCGAATCATTGCGTCACTCGTGGCCGATGCCCGATCGTCGTACGCGGAGATCGGTTCCCGGGTCTCGCTCTCGGCTCCCGCCGTGAAGCGGCGGGTCGATCGGCTACGGGCGGCCGGGGTCATCCGGGGATTCACGACCGTCATCGACCCGGCGGCCGTCGGCTGGAACACCGAGGCGTTCGTGGAACTCTTCTGCACCGGCCGGACCACGCCGACCCAGATCACCTTGGCGACCCGGCGGCATCCGGAGGTGGTCGCCGCGTACACGGTCTCGGGCGAGGCCGACGCGCTGGTCCATCTCCGGGCGGCCGACATCTCACACCTGGAGCAGGCGCTGGAGCGACTCCGCGCCGAGCCCTTCGTCACCTCGTCGCGAAGCATGATCGTGCTGTCCCGGCTGGTCGACTCACCGACCGTAGTCCCCGCGCCGTCCTGACCACCGGCCGTCCTGAACCACGGCGCCGCCACCGATCGCGCCGCTGCCACCACCCGGCGGCCGTCAGGACGCGGCTTTCAGAGGGCTTGATCCCTATCGATTGAGGCTCCGCCACTTTGGGCCTGACCGGCAAAGATGCGGCATTCGATCACGTTGATATTTCTGTCCTGTTTCCCACTGGTTGCGGTGGGAGCGTTCCCATGTAATGATGGGCATCAATTGGTACTTGTAGTCGCGGAGCCGGGCAAGAACATTACGTCGCCCAGGGCAACCGATATCCGGAAAAGGGCGGCCGCGACGCCGAACCCCGCACACCGCGGACGCGGGTGATCGGCCCCCGCACAACCGACCTGAAAAGCCCGTCGCGTGGTCCCGATCGGACCGCGACGGCAGTCGAGACTGTCACAAGGAGTATTCGATGGAAACCAATCCCTTACCTCGGGGTAAGTGGACACCGGTACGTCGAGGACTAGCCGCCGCCGCGGCCCTGACCCTCGTCTCCGGCATGATCGCCGGCAATGCCGGTCCGGCCAGCGCGGCCCCCCGGGTGGACAACCCGTACGAGGGAGCCACGGTCTACGTGAACCCGGACTGGGCGGCGAGGGCCACTGCCAGCGGTGGCTCCGCGATCGCCGACCAGCCCACCGGAGTCTGGATGGACCGCCGCGCCGCGATCGAGGGCACCCAGGGCGCCCGTGGTCTGCGGGAGCACCTGGACGGTGCCGTCGAGCAGGGTGCCGACCTGATCCAGATCGTCATCTACAACCTGCCCGGCCGGGACTGCGCCGCACTGGCCAGCAACGGTGAACTGGGTCCGGACGACATCGACATCTACCAGTCCGAGTACATCGACCCGATCGTCGAGATCATGAGTGATCCGGCCTACGCGGACCTGCGGATCGTCAACATTATCGAGATCGATTCACTGCCCAACCTGGTCACCAACGTCGGATCCCGGGAAACCGCGACGCCCGAGTGCGACGAGATGCTGGCCAACGGCAATTACGTGGCCGGAGTCGGTTACGCGCTGGCCCAGCTCGGTTCGCTGGAGAACACCTACAACTACATCGACATCGGCCACCACGGCTGGCTCGGCTGGGACGACAACTTCGGTGCGGCGGCCCAGCTCTTCCACGAGGCGGCGACCGCTAACGGCAGCAGCGTGGACGACGTGCACGGCTTCATCAGCAACACCGCCAACTACGGCGTGCTGCGTGAGGAGTTCTTCAACGCCAACACCGTCGTCGGCGGTCGGCCGGTCCGCGAGAGCACGACCTGGGTCGACTGGAACCGCTACGTCGACGAACTGTCGTACGCCCAGGCGTACCGGGACGAACTCGTCTCGGTCGGCTTCAACTCCGACATCGGCATGCTGATCGACACCTCCCGCAACGGCTGGGGCGGATCGGAGCGGCCGACCCGGGCCAGCACCTCGACCGACCCGAACACCTTCGTCAACGACTCACGCATCGACCGCCGGATCCACCTCGGCAACTGGTGCAACCAGTCCGGCGCCGGCATCGGCGAGCGGCCGACCGCCTCCCCGGAGGACGGCATCGACGCGTACGTCTGGATCAAGCCCCCGGGCGAGTCGGACGGCGCCAGCCGGGAGATCGAGAACGAGGAGGGCAAGGGCTTCGACCGGATGTGCGACCCGACGTACACCGGCAACCCGCGTAACCAGAACAACATGTCGGGCGCCCTGCCGGACGCCCCGCTCTCCGGGCACTGGTTCGAGGCCCAGTTCCAGGAACTGCTGGCCAACGCCTACCCGCCGCTGTGATCCTTCCAGCCCCTGCCCAGGACTGAGGATCTATCCGGCAACGGCACGGTAGGGGACCTGGTGCGGTCGACACCGACCGCACCAGGCCCGTGTCCGCGCCACCGGCCTTTGGGACCGCGCCACCGGGAACGCGAACGCGGGGCGGCGCGTCGAACCGGGCATGAGACGCGTACGGGGAACCCGAGCCGCCACCGTTGGCACAGCGCTGGTCGCCGGCCTGGCGCTGCTGTCCGGCACCCTGCTCGCCGGCTGCACCGACGATCCGGAGCCGACCCCGCCACCGGCCGATCCCGGCGTACCGGCCGGCGGTTTCCGGCTCGTCGCCTTCGACTCCTGTACGGACGCGCTGGCGCAGCTCAGGTCCGCCGCGAAGGCGTACGTCGGGCCGTACGGCTTCGGTAGTGGCAACTGGGGGCAGGGTGGCCCGGAGTTCACCGGCCGCGATGCCGGCGGAAACCAGCGGGCCGCTGCCGCCGAGGACAGCGCCGGCCAGCAGGGCACGGCGGCCGCCCCCGCGTACTCGGGGACCAACACCCACGAGGCCGGGGTGGACGAACCGGACCTGGTGAAGACGGACGGCCGACGGATCGTCACGGTCAGCCAGGGAACGCTGCGGGTGGTCGATCCGGCGAGTCGGCAGCTGACCGGCACCCTGAAGCTCGATTCCGCCCCGGACGGCGGATGGTCCGACGCCACCCTGCTGTTGCACGCGGACCGGGCGCTGGTGCTGGTCCGGAGCCAGGGAATGGCCGTGTCCGGCGGAATCCGCCGGGACGGTGACGGCGTGCCGCCGATCGACAGGGACGCGATCACGGGCCCCCGGCTGATCCTGGTCGACCTCGCCGGGCCGCCGAAGATCCTCGGCGAGTACCGGTTCGACGGCGACCTCGTCGACGCCCGGCAGGTCGGCGCGACCGCCCGGGTCGTGGTCCGGTCCGGCCCCCGGCTGGAGTTCCCGCTCAACAAGGGCGAGGGGCCGGTCAACGAGAAGAAGAACCTCGCCGCCAACCGGAAGATCGTGGACGAGGCCGGGATCGACGCCTGGTTGCCCCGCTACCAGACCGTCACCGCCGACGGCCGGACCAGCACCGGACGGGTCGGCTGCGACCGGCTGAGCCGGCCGGCGGTCTACTCCGGCACGTCGCTCGTCTCCATCCTCAGCTTCGATCTCGGCACGGCCAGCCTCGGCGACGGCGACCCGGTGACGGTCGCCGCCGACGGCGACACCGTCTACAGCAACGGGCCACGGCTCTACATCACCAGCGACCAGCGCTGGCGGGTACTCCCGACCCTGAGCCGGAGCAACGTGCTGCCCAAGGCGGAGGACGAGCAGACCGAGGTCTACCAGTTCGACACCTCCGGTCCCGGCCGTCCCCGGTACGTCACCGCCGCGACCGTACGAGGTTGGGTGATCAACCAGTACGCGCTCTCCGAGTGGGACGGTCACCTGCGGGTCGCCACCACGAGCGGTCGCACCTGGGGCGACAACCCGAAGTCCAGCTCCTCCGTGTACGTCCTGCGCGCGGACGGACGGACGCTGACCGAGACCGGCCGGGTCACCGGACTGGGCAAGGGTGAACGCATCTACAGCGTGCGGTTCGCCGAGGGCATCGGTTACGTGGTGACCTTCCGGCAGACCGACCCGCTCTACACGGTCGATCTGCGGAACCCGAAGTCGCCGAAGGTCACCGGCGAACTGAAGATCACCGGGTACTCGGCGTACCTGCATCCGGTCGGCGAGGGGCGATTGCTCGGGATCGGCCAGGAGGCGAACCTCCAAGGACGGACCCAGGGCACCCAGATCTCCCTGTTCGACGTCTCGGATCTCACCAAGCCGACCCGGATCGCCCAGCACCACGTCCGGTTCGGCCACTCCGAGGCCGAGTTCGACCCGCACGCGTTCCTCTACTGGCCGGCGACGAACTCACTGGTGGTGCCGCTGACCGCGTACGGCCAGACGATGAGGGACGAGAAGACCGTGACGGGCGGGGCGCTGGTGCTGCGGGTGACCGACGGCGGCTTCACCGAGTCGGGCCGGATCGATCACGCCGAGGTGCAGACGACACAGACCGGGCAGCCGGACGGAACGATCCGCCGCTCGCTGATGATCGACGGCGTCCTCTGGACCGTCTCCGACGCTGCCGTCAAGGCAACCGACCTCGCCACCCTGAACACGCTCGGCGTGATCCGGACCTGATCCGGCGGACTACAGGTACATGCCTGTCCGGTGCTCGCTGGGATCGCGGTGCTGCGGCTTGTCCCCCTCGCCGAAGAACCGCCGGCCGCCGAACTCGCCGTGCAGCCGGTCGTCCAACTCGTCGGCGAGACCGGTCATCACCTGCACCGCGAGCATCAGGTGGGTGGCCTGGAAGTTGCGGCCGAAGACCGGGATGGAGGCCCAGACGGTGTCGTTGGTGCAGTAGAGCCGGCCGATCGGCATCCGGTTCGTCAGCTCGGACAGCTTGACGTAGAGCTGCTCGGTCGGCTCGATCTCGGTGAGCACCGGCGAGAAGACGTCGACCAGCGGGGGATTGTCCCGGACCCGGACGAAGACCATCGCCGAGCCGGCCCGGATGCCGATGTCGCCGTCGGAGTCGACCTGGAGCTGTTCCGCCGACGACTTCAGCATCGCGGAGACCACGGTCCGGACCCGGTCCTCCAGGGCAAGGCTCTCCTCGCCGGCCTGGGCGGCCCGGGCGGCGGCGAGCGCCTCGTCGAGATCGAGGTCGAGGTTCTGGTCGGCGGCGACCTCGGGCCGGGCGGTGCCGAGCGGTTCGACCGCGATCGGCTCGTCCTCCTCGTCGTGGACCAGGAAGACGAGGAACGCGGGGTGCGGCGCTCCGTACACGTCACGCAGGGTTCGCGAGACGGTGGTGGCGAGGCGGCCCGCGTCGGCCGTACCGACCCGCATCCCGAAGTGGCCGCCGGAACCCTCGACCACCCCGGGCGGCGACCAGCCGAGCGCGATCATGTCGGCGACCGCGGCCCGATCCAGCCGGTACCCCTGGGGCAGGGCGGCGTTACCCACCGCCCGTACGTCGATCCGACCCTCCTCGCCGACCTCGATGCTCACCGAGTAGACCGCGTCGCCGGTGCCGGACGCGGTGGGATCGAGAGTCAGCGCGACCTGCGCCCCGGGCGGCAGGGCGCGGATCTGCTCGGCGAGCGCCCGAGCGAACTCCTGCCACGCCTCGGTCACCTTGACCCGCAGGTCCGCGGTGGTGGGTTCGTCGAGCAGGATCGACTCGTAATGATCGGCCGGGTTCCCCTCGGTCACTTCGTCCCCCGGCGCCTCAGGGTGTTCAGCCGCCATAATCGCCTCCGTCCGTCAGGGCACCGCACACCCTACCCAGCGGACCGGGTGCTAGGGATAGTGCGGACCCCGATCGGACACCACAGGAGTGCGAACCGTCACGGACGACGGGGGTGTGCCGCGAAGAACTCCCACATCGTGACGGTGGCATCGACGGCCGTCTTGTAGCCGGTCGCGGCCGGCCAGGCGTGCCCCATCCCGTTCACCGTGTAGTCGACGACCTCGCTGCCATCGGAGCAGGTGCTGGCCGTGCGGTTCACGGTCTTGGCCTTGTCGACCCAGGCCGGCTTTCCGACCTCGCAGCCGAGGTTGCCCTGCCACCGGGCCAGTCCGCCGTACATCCGGGAGGAGTTGCGGTCGTTCCGGCCGATGAAGGTGATCATCGAGACGGGCCTGGACGGTTTGTAATTTGGGTCACTCGCGGCCGGACCACCGGTGAAGGCCCCGCTCACCGGTGCGATCGCCGCGAAGACCTCGGCTGCCTCGACACCCAGTGAGTACGTCAGTTCGGCGCCGGAGGAGAAACCCGTCGCGTACACCCGGGCGGGATCGGCCGACCAGGTCTTGACCAGTTGCTCGACGATGGCCCGGACGAGGTTGACGTCGTCCCCCTGCTCGCTCAGCCGGCTGAACTGCTGGTTGAACGCCTGGGGATAGGCGACGAGGAAGTTCTCCTTGTCGGCCAGGGCGTTCAGTCCGCTGGTCCTGCCCAGTGCCTCGACGCTCTGATCGGTGCCGTGCAGGGCGACCACCAACGGCGTCGGCGTGCCGGGGCGGTATCCGGGCGGCGCGTGCAGCATCCAGGTCCGCTCCTTGCCGGCCCAGTCGAGCGCCATGCTGTGGTCGCCCGGCGCCGGGGGGATCTCCGGGCGGGTCGAGCGTGTCGGGTTCGGGGCGGTCTCCGGGCCGGCGTCGTCCTCCGCGCCACACGCTGTGGCGGTGCCGATGATCACCGTAAACGCGACCGTGGCCAGGATCGATCGTCCAACTCTGCGCATCGGGTCCCCCGTCTCCAGATTCACTTGTTGTCGTGGGACTATGTCAAAAATGACATAGCAAAGCCGCACCCGGGAGATAACAGTTTGGCTACCGTCAGCGCACTGGGTTACGCCCTGCTGTGCGCCCTCCATCGGGGCCCGCTCACCGGATACGACCTGGTCCAGCGGATGGCGAAGCCGATCGGCTACTACTGGACCGCACGGCAGAGCCAGATCTATCCCGAGTTGGCCCGGTTGTCGGCGGCGGGCTTGATCGAGCACGAGGCCGAGGACGGGCCAGGGCCGAGGCAACGCAAGACCCACCGGCTCACGGCCGCCGGGCGGGAGACCCTCGCCGCCTGGCTGGTCGAACCACCCGCACCCCGGGCACCCCGGGCACCCCGCGACGAGGCGGTACTCAAGACGTACGCCCTCGCCGCGGCCGATCCGGACCGGATGCGCGAGTTCTATCTCGCCGAGGCCGAGGCGTACCAGCGACGGCTGGACGACTTCCGGGCACAGCACACGGAGATGCGCAGCCGACACGCGGACGATCCCGGCCATCCCCAGTTCGGTGCGTACGCCACCCTGGAGCTGGCGTTGGTCAGCACGCCGGCCCGGATCCAGTGGTGCCGGTGGATGGCCGAACGGATGGCCGAACTCGGTCGGCCGCACCGCGACCAGTGACCGACCATTCCACTCTGCCGCCACCGCAGTACTGGCGTCGCAGGGCCGGTGCCGAACCGTCGGCGTCGGACCGTCGGCGTCGCAGCATTGTCGTACCGTGTCTCGTCGTGCGGGAATGGGACGTCCACGACCTACCGACAACGGTCGCCGGGTGGCGGGAGTACCTCGCCGGATACAGCGCCGACTACCTGCGGGTGGCCGACGAGCAGGACCTGGCCGAGGTCAGCGCCGAGCAGCGGGCCGCCGGCTGGCTCGGCTTCGCGGCGGCCACGGAGGCGCAGGTGGCCGCCCTGGAGAAACGCCTCGGCCCGCTGAGCCGGCCCGGGCCTGGCCCAGGCCGGGGCCCGCTCAGTGGGCGACCGTGAAGCGCGCCCGGCGGTGCCGGGGCTGCTCGGCCTCGTCCAGCAATGCCACGGCGAGGTCCTCCATCGAGATCCACGAGCCGCCATCGGCGTCGACGAGCAGTTCGTCGGCGCCGAGCCGGTATCGACCGGTCCGCGTCCCCGGTTCGAGCAGCGCCGGCGGACTGAGGTAGGTCCAGTCCGCGTTGGTGTCGGCGCACACCGCAGCGAACTGCGCGACGCAGGCGAGGGCGATCGGTCGGTGTTCGGCCGGCAGGAAGGCTGGCTCGTCAAGGACGCTACGGCCGTCGCCGCCCGGTACGGTCAGGCTGGCCGCGCCGCCCACGATCAGCAGCCGTACGCCGGTCTTGGCCGCCGCCGCGAGCTGCGCACGGGCGGTCACGACCAGTTCCTGCTCGCGACCCAGGCCCGGACGGGTCGCGCTGACCACAAGGTCCCGACCGGCGCTCAGCTCGACGACCTCCCCGACGTCGGCGGCGTCCCCGGTCCGGTGCTCGGCGTCCGGATGCAGCTCGCCGAGGCGTGCCGGGTCCCGCACCACGGCGGTGACCTGGTGACCACGGGACAGTCCTTCGCTCACCACCCGGCTCCCCACCTGGCCGGCCGCCCCGAAAACGGTGATCCACATGTTGTTCTCTCCCTCTTGTTGTCAGTTGTCGGCCCGCTTGTTGTAGTTGCCGGCCCGCTTGTTGTAGTTGCCGGCCCGCTTGTTGTAGTTGCCGGCCCGCTTGTTATCAGGTGCCGGCCCGTGACCCGGCCGGTTCGACCAGCGGTTGCCCCGGTCCGGGCCGTCCGGTCAGCCGGCTGCCCGTGGTCGGGCCTCCGGGATGTTCGGCAGCCGGGCCGCCTCCACCCCGCCGTCCGGGACTCGCCGCGCTTCCTGGTGGCCGCCGCGGAGCGGACGGGTGCCCGCCGGACCGCCGTGGAGCTGTGGCACGACGATGGCGGCGAGGACGACCAGACCGCCCAACGCCTGAGCCGGGGTCAGCTCCTGATCGAGCACGATCCAGCCGAGTGCGGTGGCGACGACGGGGCTGAGCATGCTGAGGAAGGAGACGTTGGTCGGGGGAAGGGCCCGGATTCCCCGGAACCACAGGGCGTAGGCGAAGGCCGAGCCGACGACAGTGAGATAGCCGTACCCGGCCAGGTTCGCCATGGTGAGCGACGCCGGCGGCGGCCCCTCGACGAGCAGAGTCACCGGTAGGAGCAGCAGGCCACCGGCGACGAGCTGCCAGCCGGTGGCGGCCAGCACGGGCACGGGCGCGGGCCACCGTTTGCTCAACACCACCCCGAGCGCCATGGACGCCGCGCCGCCCGCCGCAGCGGCGACCCCGACGGCGTCCAACCGCGCGTCGGCCCGGAGCACGAGCAGGGTGACGCCGGCCAGCCCCGCGATGGCGGCGACCACCGTACGCGTGCGGAGGACTTCACCGAGCAGGCCGGTGGCCAGGCCGAGGACGAGCAGCGGCTGGATCGCGCCGACCGTGGCCGCAACCCCGCCGGGCAGCCGGTACGCGGCGACGAAGAGCAGCGCGAAGAACGCGCCAATGTTGAGGGTGCCGAGCACTGCCGCCCGCCACCACCAGTCTCCCCGGGGCAGTCGTCGGGTGAGCGCGACGAGCGCGAGGCCGGCGGGGAGGGCCCGCGCTGTCGCGGCGAGCAGTGGGCGCCCGGGCGGCAGGAATTCGGTGGTGACGAGGTAGGTACTGCCCCAGATCATGGGCACCAGCGCGGTGGCCAGCAGGATGGGCGTCCGATTACTTAGCACTAAGGTAAAGTACCTCACCGCTAAGGCAATTTGAGCGCGCGGTCCCGGTGACTTACCTCACCGCTAAGGAATTGGCTAGGCTGGTGCGGTGGCAGACCACGTCGACGTCGTACTGGAACAGTGGGCCGCGCACCGCCCCGACCTCGATGTCTCCCCGATGGCGGTGATCGGACGGCTGTCCCGCCTCTCCCGCCTGGTCGGGACCGAACTGGACCGCACGTTCGCCGCGCACGGGCTCGACAGAGCCTCGTTCGACGTACTGGCCACGCTCCGCCGCAGCGGACCGCCGTACCGGCTGACCCCGACCGAGCTGATGCGTTCCGCAATGGTCACCTCGGGCGCGATCACCCAACGCCTCGACCGCCTCGAAGCGCGGGGACTGGTCACCCGTACTCCGAGCGAGGCGGACCGGCGAGGCGTCCTCGTCGCCCTGACCGACGAGGGCCACGCCCTCATCGACCGGGTCCTGCCCGACCACGTCGCCACCGAGGACCGGTTGCTCGCCGCGCTCACCCCGGCCGAGCGGGACGCCCTCGCCCGTACGCTCCGGCGGCTGCTGGAGTCGCTCGGCGACACCACCGGCTGATCCCGGCCGGGCTCAGACACTCCGTCCGGGCGGGCTCAGACTTCCGTCCGGCGGGCTCAGACCGATTCCGGTAGCGGCTGATCGGATCCGTCCGGCGACCAGTTCAGGGCCAGGCGGGACAGCCCGGCCGCCGCGACCGCCGGGTCCGCGCCCCGACCGACCGCGATCCCGAGCAGGTACGCGGTGACCGGCGCACCGGGCCGGAGCACGTGATGGGCCACGTCGCGGGCCAGATCGAGCACCTGCGGCACGTCGACCTCGGCCGGATCGAGGTCGAGCTCGGCACAGGCCGCCGCCACCCAGCGATCCATCGTCGTCATCGAATCCACTCCTCCGCCCGGCGTAGGTCGTCGTCAGTGTCGCAGTCGAACCAGGGTGGCGGTCCCGCCCCGCCCCACGCCACCCCGGTCACGGTCAACTCGGCCATCAGGGCACGCATCGAGGTACCGGTGAGGACGCCGTCGTGCCTGGCCGCCAGCCTGGCCAGCGCATCACGCAGCGACGCCAGCCGCCAGACGCCACACAGCCACTGCTGACGCCCGGTTTCGTCGAGGTAGACGGCACCGTCCGCCGTACCGGACCGGGCCAACACGGTACGCAGGTTCCGCACCGCCGCCGTCGTCAACAGCGGCAGGTCGGCGGCGAGCAGTGCGACCGTGGTCGTACCCGGGTCGGCGTGCTCGGTGACCAGGGCCAGCCCGGCGGCGGTGGCGGCGACCGGTCCACCGCCCGGTGGCTGCTCCCGGGTGTCCCGTACCCCGCTCGGCGGGCTTCCGGTCGCGCCGACCACGATCCGGGGCGTGGCGTCGGCGACCGCCGCGAGCACCCGGTCCCGCATCGGAGTTCCGCCCACCGGCCGCGTCGGCTTGTCCACACCGCCCATCCGGCGCCCCGCCCCACCCGCCAGCACCACCGCCGCGAACCCGGTCATCCGGTAACGGTAGCCGGGCTTCCGGCTGCGGATCGCGGGCCGCGAGAGAGGATGGCGGAATGGGACGAGCCAGTGTGCGACGAACGGTGCTGCGGATAGACCTGGAATCCGGTGCGACGAATGGGCGACCGGCCGTACGCCGGCCGGACAACCTGGCCGCCGAGGAGCCGCTGGAGATCCGCGTGGGAGCGGCCGGGCCCGGCCGACGTGCTCCGCTCGCGGTCACCATGCGTACCCCTGGCGACGATCTCGACCTGGCGATCGGATTCCTGCTCACCGAGGGCATCATCAGGTCCACCGATGACGTGCGTACCGCCCAGTTGTGCGCCGGCACCGACACTCCGAACACCTACAACGTGGTCGACGTCGTGCTCGCCGACGACGTACCCGCACCCGCCACCGACCCGTCCCGCAACTTCTACACCACCAGTTCGTGCGGGGTGTGTGGCAAGGCCAGCATCGACGCCGTCCGGACCAGGTCCCAGTACGACGTCGCGACCGACCCGGTCACCGTGCCGGCGCGTACCCTCGCCGACCTGCCGGACCGGCTGCGTGCCGCCCAGCGTGGCTTCGACCGCACGGGCGGGCTGCACGCCGCCGGTCTCTTCAGCGCCGACGGGGAGCTCGTGGTGCTCCGCGAGGACGTCGGCCGGCACAATGCGGTGGACAAGGTGATCGGCTGGGCGGTCCGGGAGCGGCGGCTGCCGCTGGCCGGGCATCTGCTGCTGGTCTCTGGCCGGGCCAGTTTCGAGCTGACCCAGAAGGCGTGGATGGCCGGGATTCCGCTGCTCGCCGCCGTCTCCGCACCGAGCACACTTGCCGCCGAACTCGCGACCGAGGCCGGGATGACCCTGGTCGGCTTCCTCCGGGGCGCCACCATGAACGTGTACGCCGGAGACACCCGGATCAAGGTCTGACGTCTCGGGTCCGGGGTGACGGGTCTGTCCCCTGGCCGGGGTGACGGACCTGTCCACTTGGCTGGTTGGCGGATCTGTCCCCCGGCCCGGTTGGCGGCGTCCGGGAACGCCGCTTTACCCGTCGGGTAATCGCCGGATCGCATCTCGGCTGACAGGCTCGACGGGTGAACGCAACCAACACCGAAAGGCCCGCCATGGACACCCGAGCCACCGTCGAGGAGTTTCTGCGCCGGATCGGCGAGGGAGACCCGGATCACACCGCCGCGCTGTACGCGGAGCAGGTTGACTGGCAGGTCAACTGGCCGGAGCCGAGCCACGAGGCGGTGCCGTGGATCCGCCCCCGGTCGAGCCGGGCCGACGTCGCCGACCATCACCGGACGCTCGCCGCGAGCAGCGTTCCCGGGCAGGGGTCCGCGACGATCGACAGGATCCTGGTGGACGGTCCGGACGCGGTGGTGATCGGCGAGACCGCGCAGACCGTACGCGCCACCGGGAAGCGGTTCAGCACCCGGTTCGCGCTCCACCTCACCGTCGAGAACGGCTTGATCGTCCGGCACCACGTCTACGAGGACAGCCTTTCCGTCGCGCTGGCCTGCGAGGCGTAGTCCCGCCGCGTCATGTCCTTCGGATTCCGGCCCCTCATGTCGTTCGGAGCTGGCGCCTCATGTCGTTCGGATTCGGCGAGTCAATCGGACGGGTCTCGGCGTTCCCGGCGGCGGGACCGGGTCGGTCGACCGGGCTCGGGCCACCCGTCGAGCGCCGACGGGCCGATCCCGGCCTGCAACGCCTCCGTCAGGAGGAGCGCGAACGAGTAGTCGGGCTGGGCCTCCAGGGCGCGCTCCGCCGCCACGGTGGCCAGCGCGCCCTGTCCGGCACGCCAGGCGGCGAAGGCGAGCAGGCTCGCAGGAGCGGGGACCAGGTCCGGCTCGGCCCGACGCAGGACGTCCGTCCAGAGGGTCAACTGCCAGTCCTCGCCGCTGGTCCGCTGCCAGGCGTCATCCCGGATCGGCAGGTGCACCAGAAGCAGGCTGAGCCAGGCCACCTCGTCGTCGGTCAGCTGACCGTCCCGGCGATACCGGTCCAGCGCTCCGCGTACCGCAGCGCGGCCGGCGCGACGTAGTGCTCGGCGGCCGAGCAGATCCGTCGCCGGAGCCTTGTCCAGCAACGTGCGCAGGCGTATCTCCGCCTTCCTGGTCGCCTCCCGCATCGCGTCCCGGGCCGAACCCTCGACCGGGGCGATCCGCCGAACCAGGGCGTCCCGGTCCGGCAGGGCCACCTGACCGGCGAAGGTGGCCGCCGCGGCGAGTTGGCTCGTCGAGGCGTCGAACGGGGTGCCCTCGGCCGGGCAGCACTCCAGCTCCGTGCAGACGTACGACCAGTAGCGGTCGCCGGTGACCCGGATCGCGTCGACGACCGACAGACCGACCCGGCCCAGAGCGGCGGTCACCACGTCGATGATCGGGGTGACCCGCTCCGGTGGGCCGTACCCGATGATGGTCGTGGTCTCGACATCCTGCCGGGCGACGACCGCCGCGAGGTGTTCGGCGGCCTCGGCGGTCTCCGGAACGTCCTCCGCGCCGGGCAGGTCGCCCCGGGCGACGAAGACGACCCGGTTGCCGCGCATCGCGATCACCACCACGCTGTCGGCGGGGTGGAACCCCAGCAGGTACGGGACGGCGGCGAGCAGGTCTGCGGTCGAGCGGACGGTCAGGGTGGCCCGGTCCGTCGAGTTCTGATGGGTCGAGTTCCGGTCGGTCGGGTTCCGGTCGGTCGAGTTCATGCCGGGCAGCCTGGCCGGGCGTACCGATGATCGGAAGCGTCTCGTTACAGACTGTGGATGACACGCCGATTCATCCACAGCTACTCCCCGTAGTTCTCCTGCTCAGCCGCGAACCGCGTCCCGCCGCATTAGCCGCCATGGGATTGCTGTCCGTGCGATTCGGCCGCATCCTCACGTGGCGGTAGCCAGCCGAGAAACCGGACGGCGAGGCCGAGCGGGTCCAGGCGTGGTTGGTCGCCGATCGCGGCCAGCAGCTTGGTCGCCAGGTGGATCCGCAGGCCGTGCCGATCGTCTCGGTAGGCGACCAGCAGGGACAACCGGGCCGGTTGGCAGGGCCAGGGCGCACCGCACTCCCGGCACAGGAACAGCGGGCGCATCGGCGTGTGCGGGCGGAACCGGGCGTGCGGCCGGCGGGTGCTCCCCGTGCTCCGGAACAGGCGGATGCTCCCCGTGGTCCGGAACGGAAAGCGGCTGTTCGGCGCCCGCGTGTCCAGCGGCGGGTCCGGGGGCGGCAGGTACGGCATCGGAACGAGTTCCACCGAGTCCGGACAGCGCCACCGGAACCCGCAGCGGCAGTAACGCCAGAGTCGACGCCAATCCCGGCGATGGCGTGGCTTGATCCGGCATCGCCATTTCATCGGTGCCTCCTCGGCCGCATTGGACGCGGGAGCGACACGGGGGGGTCACACATCCCCGAGGCCGCCCGGCACACATCCGCCCGTCCCTTGGAAGGCGATGCACGCATGGATCCGGGCGAATGCGATAGCTTCCACTCTGGACTGCCGATGCTCCGCCCCGGAAGATGGGCGGCGGACGCGTGGCTCCGCCGAGTCGCATGTATCCGGAAGTAGCGAATTGGCTGACCCTCGTAGAGAGACGGAGAACGCGAATGGGCATGTCAGCGAGCGAGTTTCTGCTATGGGAGCTGCGCCGCCGGAGGGAGGTCGAGGGGCTCAGCCAGGACGAGTGGGGCTCTCGCGTCTACTTCTCCGCCCAACACGTGAGTGCGGTGGAGCGCGGCACCCGTCCAGCGAAGACGGACTATCTCGGTGCCGTCGACAAGGAGTTCGGCACGTCGTTGACGGTCTTCTACGAGAGCTTCGTCAAGAACGAACTCGCACCCGCGTGGTTGCGCCCCTGGCTGGAGTACGAGGAGAAGGCTGTCGCGCTTCGGCTGTACGGCGCCCTGGTGATCCCCGGGTTGTTCCAAACCGAGCGGTACGCGCGGATGGTTCTGTCGTGCGGCGCGCTTCAGCCCGACGAGGTGGAGCGCCGGGTCGAACTCCGAATGAGTCGGCGGTCCATTCTTGACCGGAAAGATCCACCGCGCATTTCCGCCGTCGTCGACGAACTGGTTCTCCGGCGCGGGGAGCCGGACATCATGCCGGAGCAACTGCACCACCTGGTCACGCTGGCGGACCGGCCGAACATCACCATCCGGGTCGTTCCGGCGGACGCCCCGGCCCATCTCGGCTGGGGCGGCCCTCTGGCGCTGGCGAGCCTCATCGACGCCGAGGACGTCGGTTACCTGGACAACCACCTGGAGGGGCAGACCGTGACCAGCCCGAACCAGATCTCCATGTTGGATGCGGCCTGGGATAGTGTCAGCGCGGTGGCACTGCCCGCTCGCCAATCCCTGAACCTCATCAAGGAAGTGGCAAAGTCATGGACATGACCGGCGCCGCCTGGCGCAAGAGCACCCGTTCCACTCCGAACGGCGGGGACTGTGTCGAGGTCGCGGACAACCTGCCCGGCCGCGTACTCGTCCGGGACACCAAAGACCGCGACGGCGGCACCCTGACCTTCGCCCCCGCCGCCTGGCACACCTTCGTCACCGACGTTGCCCGTCGGCCGTAACACCGGCCGAAGACCTGACGGGGTACGAGCGGCTGTCCGCTACCAATCCCGCCACTCGTCGGTGATCTCCCAGACACCGATGCCCCGTCGGGAGGCCAGCGCCTCCACATCGACCCGGGCCTCACGGAGCGAGGCGTCGATGTAGGCGCAGAGCTCTTCCCGCTCGTCGGTCTCGTACGCCGCACCCTCATACCTGTCGTTGACCCGGTTCAACGCGAGCACGGTGCGCTCGATGACGCCGAACACCTCCTCGTCCGCCGGTGGTTCAACCCAGCGGATCTCGGCCTCGAACGCCGCGAGAACCTCGTCCGTGTCCGCCAGCATCGGCTCCGGAAAGAGTTGAGTGGCGTACGCGCATTCGGGGTCGATCGTTCCGGCGGCAAGCTCAGCCGCCTCCCGCACGACCTGTCGCCGCCACGAATCAGATGGTCGTTCAGCCATCGCGCGATCGTAGGCGGGCCCTCCGACATGCCCGGGGTGTTAAAAGGGGGCCCTTCCTATACAAAAAGCGATAAGAAGGGGCCCTTCCTTACACCCTTACAGCTTTTCAGGTGTGGAACTCGTGGCCGTGGAGTTCGATGACGTCGCGGCGGGTGTCGGTGTCGGGGCCGGGGCGGAGTTCGACGGTCAGCTCGATGGCGGACAGTACGTCGTAGCCGGCGCCGCGCAGGCAGCGCAGCGCGTCGACGTTGCGGGACTGCGGCATCACGGTGAGCCGGGCGAGGCCGCGTCGGCGGGCCTGCTCGGCGACCTCGTCGAGCAGGGCCCGGCCGATTCCCTGGCCCCGGAGGGGAGCGGTGACGACCACCGGTTCGACACGGCCGACCCGACCATCCATGATCAGTCCGATCAGCCCGACCACTCCGGCCTCGGGCTGCTCGGCGACCCAGACTCCGGAGAGGTCGAGCCGGGTCAGGTACTCCTCGAATCCGGCGCCGGGATCGGCACCGCCGAAGGTCGGGTCGTCGTACAGCTCGCGGTGCTGCTCGGCCAGCTCGACCCAGAGCTGCCGCCCGGCCCGGTGGTCGGACGGCCGGTACGGACGGATCGCCGTAGCGGTCATAGGCTCATATCTACTCCGGATCGCCGCCGGGCGACACCCGGTTGCTCAAGAACAGCTACCTTGCGCAGATGGACCTGGCGTATCTCCGGGCGCATCCCGCGCAGCTTCCCCTGTTCCTCACCCACCAGCGGATCCGGGAAACGCCGGTCTCGGGCGGGGACATCTGCACCGCCAGCCGGCTCACCCTCGACGACGGCAACTCGGTGTTCGCCAAGACCTGGCCGGAGAAGGACCCGGGCGGCGTACCCGAGAATTTCTTCGACACCGAGGCCGCCGGGCTGCGCTGGCTGCGGGAGGCGGACGCCGTTGCGGTGCCGGAGGTGATCGTGGCGCTGCCCGAACTGCTGGCGCTGGAGTGGGTGGAGCCGGGTCCTGCGACCCCGGAGGCGGCGCGGCGGTTCGGTGCCGACCTGGCGGCGCTGCACCGCGCCGGTGCCCCGGCCTTCGGCGCGGACTGGCCGGGCTTCATCGGGGCGCTGCCGCAGGACAACACCCCGTCCGACGGCCCCTGGCCGGGCTGGTTCGCACGGCGTCGGCTCGCGCCCTTCCTGCGGCGGTCGGTCGACGGTGGCGCGCTCTCCGGGGCCGAGGTCGCCCTGGTGGAGCGGGTCATCGACCGGATCGACGAGTACGGCGGTGCCGAGCCACCGGCCCGGATCCACGGCGACCTGTGGCCGGGCAACGTGCTGTGGGGCGCCGACGGACGGGCCTGGCTGGTGGACCCGGCGGCGCACGGCGGCCACCGGGAGACCGACCTCGCCCAGCTCGCCCTCTTCGGCGGCGCACCCCACCTGGACCTGATCCTGGCGGCGTACCAGGAGGTGTGGCCGCTCGCGGACGGGTGGCGGGAACGGCTTCCCGTGCACCAGTTGCACCTGCTGCTGGTGCACACCGCGTTGTTCGGCGCCGCGTACCGGGATGCGGTAGGTACGGTGGCTCGCGCCGCACTGTCGGTGTGACGCGCTACCGTCGAGCGATGACCATTCCGGCTGTCCGGCCGGACGTCGGGGGTCTGGTCGACCGATACGGTCGGGCGGCGACCGACCTCCGCGTCTCGCTCACCGACCGCTGCAACCTGCGGTGCACGTACTGCATGCCGGCGGAGGGGCTGCCCTGGCTGCCGAATTCCGAGGTGCTCACCGACGACGAGATCGTCCGCCTGGTCGGCGTGGCGGTACGCCTGCTCGGGGTGCACGAGGTCCGGTTCACCGGCGGCGAGCCGCTGATCCGTCCCGGCCTGGTCGGGATCGTCGCCGCCGTCGCCGAGCTGTCGCCACGGCCGGTGCTGTCGCTGACCACCAACGGCATCGGGCTCGACCGGCTCGCCGCGCCGCTGCGCGCCGCCGGTCTCGACCGGGTCAACGTCTCGCTGGACACCCTCGACCCGACCCGGTTCACCGAGCTGACCCGGCGTCCCCGGCTTCCCGCCGTACTGGCCGGGTTGGCGGGGGCGGTGGCGGCCGGGCTGACCCCGGTGAAAATCAACTCGGTGCTGATGCGCGGAGTCAACGACGGCGAGGCACCGGCGCTGCTGCGCTTCGCGCTCGACCACGGCTACGAGCTGCGCTTCATCGAGCAGATGCCGCTGGACGCCCAGCACGGTTGGGACCGGTCGACGATGATCACCGCCGAGGAGATCCTGTCCGCCCTCCAGGCCGAGTTCGCCCTGCTGCCCGATCCGGTCGAGCGGGGCGGGGCACCGGCCGAAACCTGGCTGGTCGAGGGTTGGACCGACTCCGCCGGCCAGCCGGCCCGGGTCGGGGTGATCGGCAGCGTGACCCGGCCGTTCTGCGGCGACTGCGACCGGACCCGGCTGACCGCCGACGGTCAGGTCCGGGCCTGCCTGTTCGCGACCGAGGAGTCGGATCTGCGTACCGCGCTGCGGGCCGGTGCCGATGACGAGGAACTGGCCCGTCGGTGGCGGATCGCGATGTGGGGCAAGCGGGCCGGACACGGCATCGACGATCCCTCCTTTCTCCAGCCGGTTCGCCCGATGTCGGCGATCGGCGGCTGACCATGGACTCGACATCCACCGGAACGCCCATGGTCGTACGCTATTTCGCGGCCGCCAGGGCCGCTGCCGGCGTTCCCGAGGAGACGGTGCCCGGCGGGTGCAGCCTCGACCACCTCGCCGACGCGCTGGCGGTCCGGCACGGTGCCCGGCTGGCCACCGTGCTGGAGATGGCGAGTTTCCTGGTCGACGGCGTCGCTTGGCATGATCGTCAGGCACCGCTGCCGCCGGGGGCGACGGTCGACGTGCTGCCGCCGTTCGCGGGCGGCTGAGGGAGGGCACCCAGGTGTTCGGGCTGCTGGGCTTCGCCGGAACGTTGGCGCTGGTCACCGGCCTGATCCATCTCTACCTCTGGAAGCGGCTGGTCCGGGACACCACCCGGCCGGGGCGCTGGCGCCGGGCCGGCGGAGTGACCATGCTGGTGCTGGCCCTGCTCACCCCGGCGACCCTGATCGGCACCAGGGAGGGCTTCTACTGGCTGGCCTGGCCGGGCTATCTCTGGCTCGCCGTGATGTTCTACCTGCTCGTCCTGATGGTGGTGCTGGAGCTGCCGATGCTGGCGGTCCGGCTGACGCTCGGCCGGCGTACCCGGGCCGCGGTGCCCGCCGTACCCGCGCTACCCGCGGTGGCGGTCCCGGCCGGCGCGGAGAGCACCGGGGCGACGGCCGCCGCGGAGGCCGACGCGACGGCGACGGCGTCACCGCTCCCGGTGCCGGCCACACCGCCCACGCCGGCGGCCACACCGCTCCCGGTGCCGGCCACGCCCGGGACGCCGGATCACGACCCGGGTCGCCGGCTGCTGCTCGCCCGGGGAGCGGCCATCTTCGCCGGACTCACCGCCACCGGGATCGTCGGGTATGGCGTCCGGACCGCGCTCGGCCCGCCGCAGATCGACCGGGTCCAGATCCCGCTGGCCAAACTCCCCCGGAGCATGGACGGGCTGCGGATCGCCACCGTCTCCGACATCCACATCGGACCGCTGGCCGGTCGGGCGCACACCGAGCGAATCGTGGCGACCATCAACCGGCTCGACGCCGACGTGGTGGCGGTGGTCGGTGACCTCGTCGACGGCACGGTCGGCGAACTCGGCGACGCCGCCGCGCCCCTGCGGGACCTACGCGCCCGGTACGGCAGCTTCTTCGTCACCGGCAACCACGAGTACTACTCCGGGGTCGAGGAGTGGGTGGTCGAGGTCGACCGGCTCGGGCTCCGGGTGCTACAGAACCGGCGCCAGGAGATCCTGGCCCGGGGCGGCGTGCTCGACCTGGCCGGTGTGAACGACCCGGCCGGCGAGGACCTCGGCTTCGCGGACGGCCCCGACTTCGACGCTGCGCTGGGTGGCCGGGATCCGAGCCGGCCGGCGGTGCTCCTCGCCCACCAGCCCATCAACGTGTACGAGGCGGCGAAGCACGGCGTCGACCTGCAACTCTCCGGGCACACCCACGGCGGGCAGATCGTGCCGTTCAGTTACCTGGTCGGGTTGCAGCAGCCGGTTGTCTCCGGGCACGCCACCATCGACGGCACCCAGCTCTACGTCACCAACGGCGCCGGCTTCTGGGGCCCACCGGTCCGGGTCGGCGCACCCCCACAGGTCACCCTGGTCGAACTGCGCTCGGCCTGAGCGGACGGGACGGCGATCCGGGGCCACGGCCGCCGGCTCAAAATGCCGCAATACGGTGCATTTCAATCTTGTAGGCCTTACCATTGGATCTCTTGGTCGTGCTCACCCAAGTGCCGATGTCCACGGCCCGCGGAGCACAGGTGAGGCGACGGATGACCCGAGGCAGGCGAACGGAACTCGTCCGCGACCTACAACAGTCGAAGCCCATCACCTTCGTCGAGCTCTTCTTCGACCTGGTCTACGTGTTCAGCCTGTTCCGGCTCTCGGAGATGCTCTCCGACCGCCTGCACTGGATCGGTGCCCTCCAGACCCTGATCGTCCTCATGGCCATCTGGTGGGTCTGGGCGTACACCAATCTGCTCACCGACACCCTGGACTCCCGGACCATCCGCCTCCAGTTGCTGGTCATCGGGTCCATGTTCGGCGCGCTGGCGCTCTCCACCGCCATCCCGGAGTCGTTCGAGCAGCGTGGCCTGCTCTTCGCGGTCAGCTATCTCGCCATCAACGTCGGCCGCGCTTCGATCCTGGCCTTCACCCTGCGGCACGACGAACTCGGCCTCCGACCACTGCGGGCCGTGTTCTGGTTCGCGATATCCGCCGTGCCCTGGCTCGTCGGTGCCACGGTCGACAGCGACGCCCGGACCGCCCTCTGGGGCCTCGCCATCACGATCGACTACCTCTCCGCCCTGTCCGGCTGGCCCACGCCGAGGATCGGCCGCACGCCGTCCAGGCAACTGAACGTCGCCAGCGAACACTTCGCCGAACGCTACCGGCAGTTCGTCATCATCTCGCTGGGCCAGACCGTCACGGTCACCGGACTGGCCTTCCACAACAGCGACTTCACCGCACACCGGGGCGTCGCGTTCGTTCTGTCGTTCGCCATCACCGTGATGCTCTACTGGATCTACTTCCACCGAATCCGGGAGAAACTGGCACCGAGCTTCGCCGGCGCGCCGAGTCCACAGATCCGCGCCCGGGAGGCGGGCCTCGCACACCTACTGATGGTGGCCGGCGTCGTCGCCACCACCGCGGCGGCCGGTGACCTGATAGCCGATCCGATCGGCACCGCACGCTCGTTCCTGGTCGCGGTGTTCGTCGCCGGTCCGATACTCTTCCTCGCCGGGCACGCGCTGCTCGGACGACACAAGTTCGGCGACGTCACCGCGCCGCGACTCTCCGGCATCGTCGCGCTCGTCGCCGTCGCGCCCATCCTGGCCGGGCACTCCATCATCCTGCTCGCCGGATCGATCGTCGCGATACTGGCCGGGATCGTGGTCTGGGACCTCGTCCGCAGCGGGATCAAACCCGGCGACCAGGACCTACCCCGCCGACTGTGAGCGCGACTCCCGGGACCGCGTCACGAGCCACCGGCCATCCCTGGTGGACGGGCGCGGAAATCACACTCTCGCGTGGCGACACGCGCTCACGTACCGGCCCGTGACAGGATGCGGCGTGTCTCCGTTGCGCGCCGCATCCGCTGACGGCTCCCCTTCCGGCGCCGTGCCCTTCGTCGCGGACCTGCACATCCACTCGAAATACTCGCGAGCCTGCAGCCGTGACCTCACGATGCCGAACCTCGCCTGGTGGGCCCGGCGCAAGGGAATCAGCCTGCTCGGAACCGGTGACTTCACCCATCCCGCCTGGTACGAGCACCTGCGCGAGACGCTGCGTCCGGCCGAGCCGGGTCTCTACCGGCTCGATCCGGAGGTGGAGCGGGACATCGCCCGGCGACTGCCACCCCGGCTGGCCAGCGTCGCCGAGGCCAACCCGGTGCGGTACGCGCTCAGCGTGGAGATCTCCACCATCTACAAGCGAGACGACCGTACCCGCAAGGTGCACCACCTGATCTACCTGCCCGACCTGGACGCCGTGGCCCGGTTCAACACCGTGCTCGGCCGGATCGGCAACATCGGCTCCGACGGTCGGCCGATCCTCGGACTCGACTCCCGGGACCTGCTGGAAATCGTCCTGGAGGCGAGCCCGGACGGCTACCTGGTGCCGGCGCACATCTGGACCCCGTGGTTCTCCGCACTCGGCTCGAAGTCCGGCTTCGACGCCATCGCCGACTGTTACGCCGACCTCGCCGAGCACATCTTCGCGGTCGAGACCGGGCTCTCCTCCGACCCCGCGATGAACTGGCGGGTATCCAGCCTGGACCGCTACCGGCTGGTCTCCAACTCCGACGCGCACTCACCGCCGGCGCTGGCCCGGGAGGCCACCGTCTTCGCCACCGAACTGGACTACTTCGCGGTACGAGAGGCGCTGCGTACCGGGGAGGGGCTGCGGGGCACGATCGAGTTCTTCCCGGAGGAGGGCAAGTACCACGCCGACGGGCACCGGCTGTGCGGCGTCAACTGGGCGCCGGAGCGCACCCGGGAGGCGGGCGGACACTGCCCGGAGTGCGGCAAGCCGCTCACGGTGGGCGTACTGAGTCGGGTCGAGGACCTGGCCGACCGGCCGGACGGGCACGTACCGACCGGCGCTCCCGGGGTGACCCACCTGATCCAGCTCGCCGAGATCCTCGGTGAGATCAACAGTGTCGGCCCCAAGTCGAAGACGGTCGAGGGGCAGCTCAACACCCTGGTCGCCGGGCTCGGCTCCGAGCTGGACATCCTCACGGTCACCCCGGTCGACGAGATCCGCCGGGTCGGTGGCGAACTGATCGCCGAGGCGGTCGACCGGCTGCGCCGGGGACAGGTCCGCCGGGTACCCGGCTACGACGGCGAGTACGGCGTGATCACCCTCTTCGAGCCCGGTGAGCTGTCCGGCTCTGGGGCCGGAAACCAGGCCGACACGCTCTTCGCCGACGCGCTGTTCGGCGAGCCGGTGCCCCGGCCGCGACCGCCCGTGGAGCCGAAGACGTCCACGAAGGCCCGTACGGCGCCGGCACCGGCCACGTCGCCGGAGCCGCGCCGCCGGTCCCGGGCCAGTGCACCGGCGGCCGAGCCCGCGCCGCCGCTCGCCCCGCCACCCTCGCCGCACGAACCGTTCGAGCCGATGCTCGCCGGAATGGAGGAGGTCGGCACCGGGCTGCTCGACCGGCTCGACGCGATGCAGCGGGTCGCCGCCTCCGCGCCGGGCGGGCCGCTGCTGATCGTCGCCGGTCCGGGTACGGGCAAGACCCGCACCCTCACCCACCGGATCGCGTACCTGTGCGCGGAGCTGAACGTCTATCCGGAGCACTGCCTCGCGATCACCTTCACCCGGCGGGCCGCCGAGGAGCTGCGTACCCGGTTGGACGGGCTGCTCGGGCCGGTCGCCGAGGACGTCACGGTCGGCACCTTCCACTCGCTCGGCCTGACCATCCTGCGAGAGAACGCCCGGGCCGCCGGCCTGCCGGACGACTTCCGGATCGCCGACGACGTCGAACGGGCGACCGCCCGGGCGGAGGCCGGCGACGACGACGCGACGTACGTCAAGCTGCTCCGCGCCGCCGACCTGGTCGACCTGGACGAGCTGGTGACCCTGCCGGTGGCACTGCTGCGCGACGATCCGGCCCTGGTCGAGCGGTACCGGGACCGCTGGCGGTGGATCTTCGTCGACGAGTACCAGGACGTGGACGCCACCCAGTACGAACTGCTCCGGCTGCTCAGCCCGGCGGACGGCAACCTCTGCGCGATCGGCGACCCGGACCAGGCGATCTACTCGTTCCGGGGCGCTGACGTCGCGTACTTCCTGCGGTTCTCGGAGGATTTCGTCGACGCCCGGCTGGTCCGGCTGACCCGCAACTACCGGTCGTCCGCGCCGATCCTGGCCGCCGCCGTACAGGCCATCGCGCCGACCACGCTGGTCCGGGGCCGGCGGCTCGACCCGGCCCGGCTGGACCCGGAGGCACCGCTGGTCGGCCGCTACCCCGCCGCCTCCGTCGCGGACGAGGCCGACTTCGTGGTACGCACCGTCGACGAACTCGTCGGCGGGTTGTCGCACCGGTCCCTGGACTCGGGACGGATCGACGGCCGGGCGACGGAGGTGTCGTTCTCCGACATCGCCGTGCTCTACCGGACCGACGCCCAGGCGGCGCCGATCCTGGACGCGCTCGCCCGGGCGAACATCCCGGTGCAGAAGCGCTCGCACAACCGACTGCGGGACCGGCCCGGCGTATCGGTCATCACCCGGGAACTCCGGCACGCCGACGGTCTCGGCGGCTCGGTCGCCGCCCGGGTACGACTGGCCGGGCAGGTGCTCGCCGAGCGGCACGCCGCGCCCACCCTGGACGCGGCCGGTGGCGTCGGTCCGGAGGACATCTGGGCGGCGGCGGAGGTGCTCACCCCGCTGGCCCGGCGCTGCGGCGACGACCTGACGCTGTTCCTCTCCCAGGTGTCGACCGGGGCCGAGGTGGACGCGCTCGACCCTCGGGCGGAGGCGGTCACCCTGCTCACCCTGCACGCCGCGAAGGGCCTGGAATTTCCGGTGGTCTTCCTGCCCGGCTGCGAGGACGGGCTGCTGCCGCTGCGGTTTCCCGGCACGCCCCCGAGCGAGGACGACGTGGCGGAGGAGCGCCGGCTGTTCTTCGTGGGCCTGACCCGGGCACAGGACCGGCTCTATCTCAGCCACGTGAGCCGACGGCTGCGGCACGGTCAGGAGCGGGACTGCGTACCGTCGCCGTTCCTGACCTCGATCGACGCCGGGCTGTTCGAGCGGCTCGGCGACACCGCCCCGCGTCGGCCGAAGGACCGACAGCTACGGCTGCTGTGACCGGGCGGCTCGGGGTCGCTCGGTCGACACGACCAGCGCCACACCGACCACGATCACCGCCCCACCGAGCAGCACCTGCCCGGAGACCGGCTCGGAGAGCAGCATCGCGCCGAGCGTGACCGCGACCACGGGATTCACGTAGGCGTAGGTCGCCACCAGCGAGATCGGCGCGTGGTGCAGCAACCAGACGTACGCGGTGAAGGCGACCAGTGAGCCGGCCACCGCGAGGTAGCCGAGCGCCAGCCACGATCGGGCGGAGACGGCGGCCAGGTTGAGGCCGCGCGACTCGCCCCGGGCGATGCCGAGTACGGCCAGCGCGGCGGAGCCGGCCAGCATCTCGTACACGGTGGCGACGAACGGATCTTCCGGCATGCTGAGCCGGCCGGACAGGAACGACCCGACGGACCAGGACACGGACCCGCCGACCACGATCAGTGCCCCGACGATCGGCGCCGCACCGTCCCCGCCGGTCGGCAGCACCAGCAGGACCAGCCCGCCGAAGCCCACGGTGACGCCGAGCAGGGTCGGCAGGCGTGGCCGGTCGCCGGTGCCCGCCCGGAGCAGCACCACCAGGAGTGGCACGATGGCGACGAAGAGTGCGGCCACCCCGGAGGAGAGCGCGATCGAGGGCGGGCCCGATTCGGCCAGCACCACCATGCCGTTGCCGCCGGCGAGCAGGAGCACACCGACCAGTGCCGCCGAACCCAACTGGCGCCGGTTCACCCGCAGCGCGCCCGGACCGCGCCGGACCCGGAGCACCAGCGCGAGCACCCCGGCGGCGACCGCGAACCGGGCGGCCGCCGAGAGCAGCGGTGGAAGGGTCTCCACCGTGATCCGGATTCCGAGGTAGGTGGAGCCCCAGACCACGTAGACAATGGCCAGGGCCACCCAGATCAGCGCCGACCGGTTCGGCGCCCCGGTCACGGGACCCACCGGCACCGCCGGCTGGCCGACCGAGGCGGCGCGAGCAGGCGAGATTGGCGCGGTTCCGGGAGGTGAGCTCATTGGGGGGTCACGCTACGGTGACCAGAGCAATCCCGTCGAAGGCGAGTGGCGAGGCTCTCACCGCTCTGTACCAGGAGGACAGTCGATGGCCAACTACGGACCGCCCGGCGGGCCGTATCCCGGCCCTCCGTCGGAGCCGTGGCCTGACCCGACCCGACAGGCCAATGACGAGTACGCCCAGCCGGCCGACCCCTGGGGCGATCACGACCAGTCGGGCGGCCACGGCCAGTGGGGTGGAGGGCAGCCGTCGGCGCCGCCGGCGGGCCCCGGTTCCCCGGTCAGCTACCCCGGATATCCGCCGGCACCGCACCACCCCGGCGGGTCCGCACCCTTCGCCGCTCCGCCGGCAGCCTGGACGCCACCGCCGGGTTCCGACCCGGTCTGGGCACCGCCGGCCGGGGATCCGAACTGGTCCACCTCCGCGCCCGAGCCGCCCCGGAAGGGCGGGGGAGGCCGGGCGTTCGTCGGGGTCGTCGTCGCGCTGGCCCTGCTGGTGGTCGGGGGCGCGGCCATCGGCGTCTATCTGTTCGGACAGGACCAGGAGACTCCGGTTGCCCAGCCGACCACCGGGCCGACCACCGGCCCGGCCGACCAGCCCACGGCGTCGACCCAGCCGGCACCGACCACCGCGGCACCCGAGCCGTCCACCGACGCGCGGTTCGTCAAGGCCGGACAGTGCGTGGCGAACGAGGGCACCGAGGACGCGCCCAAGCTGGCCATCACCGTCTGTGCGCCGCAGACCTTCGAGGTGCTCGCCCGGTACAACGGCGCCACGACCGGCGCCACCGATGCCAAGGCCAAATGCGCGAAGGTGAAGAGCTACACGAACTTCTACTTCTTCAACAGTGAGTTGGACGAACTGGACTTCGTGCTGTGCCTCAGGAAACGATAGCTTTCGAGGCGGTTCCGTCCGGTTTCCCGAGAACGTAGCGGAGGTTCCACGACCCACCGCCGCGTACGACTCCGCGCCCACCCCACCTGTGCCAGCCATCCCAGGTTCCGTACGACGACCCGGAACGCGCGGCCCCGACCCTGGAGAACGATGTCGATCTACGGATCACCTGGTCCACGTCAGCCCGACGACCCCAACGAGCCCCCCTCGTCCGGCCCACCCGCCAGCGGCTACCCGCCACCGCCACCACCGGGGAGTTACCCGCCACCACCTGACCCCGGTTATTCACCGCCGCCCAACACCGGCTATCCACCGCCACCCCCGGCGAACCCGGAGTGGGGCCAGCAGCCGCCACCGCCGACTCCGGAGTGGGGCCAGCAGCCGCCATCGGCTCCGAACCCCGAGTGGGGCCAGCCACCGTCCAGTGGCGGACCACAGCAACCCGGGTACGGGGGCGTGCAGGATCAGCCGCAGTCGGGCGCACCGGCCGCGCCTTACGGCAGCCCGTACGGCCCCCCCGGCGCCCAGTACGGTGCGCCCGGTGCCCAGTACGGTGCGCCCGGTGCCCAGTACAGCCCGCCCGGTGCCCCGTACGGCCCGCCCGGTGCTCCGCTCGGACAGCCGGGTGCCCCGAAGAAGAAGGGCGGCCTGAAGCTCGCTCTGATCATCGGCGGCGTCGTGTTGCTGCTGCTCTGCGCCTGCGTAGGTGGCGGCGTCTGGTGGCTGGTCGACCGGGCGCCCGACGACTCCGGCACGAACCCCATCGGTGCGCCGACCTCGACCGCCGGACCGGCGACGCCCACCCCGCGCACCACCCCGTCGTCGAGTACGGAGCGGTACGCGAAGGGCGACTGCCTGGTCAACGACGGCACGGACAGCGACCCGAAGCTGCGCAAGGTGACCTGCGGACCGGACACCTTCGAGGTGCTGTCCCGGATCCCGTTCACCACCGACCCGGATCAGTGCAAGGAGGACGCCATCTTCGGCGCGCCGGAGGCGGACGCCCACTACGTGCAGGACGATCCGCTGGATCTCGGGGACTTCGTGCTCTGCCTCAAGTCGCGCTGACCCGAATCCCCCGTCGGCCTGCGGCGATGATGTGTCGGCCTGCGGCGATGATGTGTCGGCCCTGCGGCGTCGACGACCCGAAGCAGTGCCGATAGCTAAAACTAGGACCGTCTAGCAGAGACGCTAGACGGTCCTAGTTTGTTCTCGACGGTGACGACGGTCGGCTCGACGGCGCGACACGCCTACACCGATCTACGTATGTCTAGCGGTGCGGCTAGACGGCCCGATACCGTGCGATACGTGGATCCGGTCCGCAACCCGTACGCGCCCGGCGCCGGCCAGCGTCCGCCCGAGCTCGCCGGCCGAGGTCGGGAGCTCGAGGTCTTCGACATCGTGCTGGAACGCATCGCCCGAGGTCGGCCGGAACGCAGCCTGATGCTCACCGGGCTGCGTGGGGTCGGCAAGACCGTGCTGCTCAACACGCTCCGGTCCCAGGCCATCAACCGGCTGTGGGGCACCGGCAAAATCGAGGCGCGACCGGACCAGTCGATCCGCCGACCGGTGGCCGCCGCACTGCACATGGCGATCCGGGAGCTGGCACCCCGGCACCGTGCCCCCGATCGGATCGACGCGTTCCTCGGCGTACTCAAGGCCTTCGCGCTGCGCTCCGCTCCCACCGGATCGGGTACGACCGGTCGGGGTGCGGCCGGCACCCGGCTCCGGGACCGCTGGCAGCCGGGCATCGACGTACCGGCGGCGAGCGGCCGGGCCGACTCCGGCGACATCGAGATCGACCTGGTCGAGCTCTTCACCGACGCGGCCGACGTCGCCGCCGACGTCGGCACCGGGGTCGCGGTCTTCATCGACGAGATGCAGGACCTCGGTCCCGAGGACGTCTCCGGGCTCTGCGCCGCGTGTCACGAGCTGTCCCAACTGGGCGCACCACTGATCGTGGTCGGCGCCGGGCTTCCGCACCTGCCGGCCGTGCTCTCCGCGGCGAAGTCCTACTCGGAACGCCTGTTCCGCTACCAGCGCATCGACCGGCTCGACCGGATCGCCGCCGACCAGGCGCTCTGCGCACCGGCCGCCCGGGAGGACGTCGAGTACGAGCAGAAGGCGCTCGACCTGCTCTACGAGAAGTCCGGCGGCTACCCGTACTTCGTCCAGGCGTACGGCAAGGCCACCTGGGACCATGCGCCGCGTACCCCGGTGACGGCGGCCGACGTCCGGGTCGCCGCCCCCGAAGCGGAGGCCGAACTCGCGGTCGGGTTCTTCGGCTCCCGATTCGAGCGGGCGACTCCGGCCGAGCGCGAGTACATGCGGGCGATGGCCGCTCTCTCCCTGGTCGAGGGCGCGACCGCGACCGAGGTACCCGACAGTGGACCCCGCGACGACATGGACGCCGCCGTCTCGACCGCCGAGATCGCCCGGTCGCTCGGGCGTAAGCCGGCAAGCCTCTCGCCGGCCCGGGACGCCCTGATCAAGAAGGGGCTGATCTACTCCGGCGAGCGCGGCACGGTGGCGTTCACGGTGCCGCACTTCGGCCGCTACCTGCGTACCCAGCCGGCCTGACGTCGCCACGCCGGCCGATCGGCGGCCTAGACCTGGGACCAGGGTGCCGGAAAGGTCACCTCACCACTCGGCACCGGCACCGGTGCCGACTCCACCGCGCCGTCCATCGAGGGCAGCACCAGCGCCTGCCACGGATCCCCGAGCCCGGACCACGGGCTGGTCAGCTTGAACCGGGCCGCGGGCTCGAATCCGAACCGACGGTAGTAGGCCGGGTTTCCGAGGACCAGAACGAGTCGCTCGCCAAGCTCGGCGGCGGCGTCGAGCGCGGCCTGTACGACGTCCCGGCCGTACCCACGACGCTGCCGGTCCGGGCGTACGGCCACCGGACCGAGGGCCAGCGCGGGAATTCCGCCCGGTTGCACCAGGACCCGGCTCAGCAGGGCGTAGCCGACCAGTTCCCCGTCGACCTCGGCCACCATGGACAGCTCGGGCAGCCAGGCGTCGCTGTCCCGCAACGCCTCCACGAGTTGCACCTCGGGAGGCCGTCGGGTCTCCGGACTCGCGAACGCCTGGGCGACCAGCCGGCGGATCGGCGCGACGTCGGCCAAGCCCTCCGGTCGCAACCGCACAGTCGTCACAGCTCGCGACGGTACCGCCACAGCGCCCTCCAGTCTCCCACTTCGACGGGTGAAACTCGGAGGGAACGGGTAAGACTTGACCCATGAGACCCGTACGCACGGTGGCCCGTACCCTGTTGAGCACGATATTCGTGGTCAGCGGCGCCCGCGCCGTGACCAACCCCGAACCGCACCTGGACCGGGCGAAGCGGGTGACGGATCGGGTCGGACCGGTGCTGCGCGGCGTGCACCCGGGCATACCGACCGATCCGACGAGCATGGTCCGGGCCAACGGCGCCGCCCAGCTCGTCGGTGGACTGCTGCTCGCCACCGGGCACCTGACCCGGCCGGCGGCCGCCCTGCTCGCCGGCACGCTGGTGCCGACCACGCTCGCCGGACACCCGTTCTGGGACGTCGAGGATCCGGCGGAGCGGCGGACCCATCAGGTCCACTTCATGAAGAACCTCGGCCTGTTCGGCGGGCTGCTGCTCGCGGTGGCCGACACCCAGGGCCGACCCGGGCTGGGCTGGCGGACCAGTCACGCGGTGGACGGCGGGCGTCGAAGGGTACGCCGCGCGGTGCGCACGGCACGCAGGGACGCCCGGATCGCGGTACGGTCAGCGGCGGCGGCTCGGAAATTCCCGGGCTGACCTGCGCCACTTTCCGCCGGGCCGCAGGTCGGTGGATCCGCGATCGGCCCACGGTCCATGCCGGACATATGCTAGTTTCACCTGACTGAGCGGCCTTGAATCACCTGAACCGCACTCCCTGCGTTAACGCGGTGGAAATGTCGCGAACCAGTGTGGGATCGGACACGGTCGCATAACGCAGGAGGCATTCAAGTGACTCACCGTTCTAGGCTCCCTGGAGGACCTGGGCGGAACACCGACATCGGTACGGGGGTGGCCACGCCATGCCGGCGACCGTCGAAAGACGGCTAAGCCGCCTCGCCCCAGTCCGCCGCTTGGCTCGTGGAATCGACCGTCGGGCAGTCGTACGGATCGGCATCGTCGCCGTCGTCTGCTACGCGGCGTGGCTCGCCATAGTCACGTTCGGACGGTCGTACAACTTCTTCGACATGAAGATTTACCACGGCGCGGTGGTCTGGTGGGCGAGCGGCAACGAGCTCTACGACTTCATCGCACCCAGGACCACCCTCGGCTTCACCTACCCACCCTTCGCCGGCCTGGTCATGTTGCCGATGGCGAAGATCCCGCTCGGCCTCGCCGGCTGGCTCAACGTTCTCGCCAGCGTCGCCACGCTGACGGTCGTACTGGCCGCGCTGCTCAAGCCGATCACCGACCGGTTGGGCTGGTCGCTCTGGTTCACCCTCGGCATCGCCGTACCGCTCGCGGTGGCGATCGAGCCGACCCGGGAGACCCTGGGATTCGGCCAGGTCAACCTGCTGCTGTTCGGCCTGATCATGGCCGACCTGATCGCGCTGCGCTGGCGGGCCCGGCGCGGGGCCCGGATCAACCCGACCGACGGCCCGCTGCGCAGGCTGTGGTTCAGCGGCGTGTGGGCCGGCGTCGGCATCGGGCTGGCCACCTCGATCAAACTCACTCCGGCGCTGTTCATCGTCTATCTGCTGCTGACCCGGCAATGGCGGGCCGCGATGACCGCGGTCGGCACCGCCATCGCCGTCACCGTCGGCACCTTCGCGGTCGCGGGTCGCGAGTCCACCACCTACTGGATGTCGGTGCTCTGGCAGACCGAGCGGGTCGGCGCGGCGGACATGACCCCGAACCAGTCCCTGGCCGGGGTGCTGGCCCGGCTCTACGACTCGATCGAGACACCGACCCTGCTCTGGCTCTCCTTCGCGCTGCTGGTCCTCGCGCTCGGACTCTCCCGCGCCTCCAACTCGCACGCCGACGGTGACGAGCTGACCGCCTTCACCCTGATCGGGCTCACCACCAACGTGATCAGCCCGATCTCCTGGTCACACCACCTGGTCTGGGTCATCCCGGCGATGGTGGTACTCGGCGACGCCGCGAGCCGGCGACGGGCGGCCAGCCGGGGCCCGGCGTACCGGAGCACGCTGTCTCCGGCCGGCTCGGGACCGGCCGGGATGAACGGACTGCGGTCACCGATCTGGTTCCCCACCCTGACCGGGCTCCGGCACGGGGGCGCGGCGATCGGCCTCTACCTGCTGTTCCTGATCGCGCCCATCTGGCCGTACGAGCACCAACTGCCCGAGGTCTCGCACTACCAGGACGGCTTCTTCGGCGCCCTGATGGAGAACTCGCTGGCGCTCGCGGTGATCGTGCTGGTCGCCGCGCTGCCCTGGCGGCCGGGTGCCGAGCCCGCCTTCTACCCCGAGCACGCCCGGTTCGACCGGCGGTCCGCCGCCAACCACCGCTGACAGCCTGCCGTCCGGCGGGCTGTCAGGTCACGGGCAGTTGACCCATTCCTCGGTACCGTCGGCGAACACCTGCCGCTTCCACACCGGCAGCCGGGCCTTCACCTCGTCGACCAGCCGGGCGCACGCCGCGAAGGCCGCCGCCCGGTGCGCGGTGCTGACCGCCGCCACCAGGGCCACGTCGCCGATGGCCAGCGGCCCGAGCCGGTGCGAGACCGCGATGGCGTGTACGGCCGGATCGGCCGCGATCTCGGCGGCCACCTCCCGCAACACGTCGGCGGCGCTCGGATGGCCCTCGTACTCGAGCCGGACGACCGCGCGTCCGTGGTCGTGATCGCGTACCACGCCCTGGAAGGAGACCACCGCCCCGGCGCCGGAGTCGGCGACCACGGCCTCGTGGAAGGCGGTGTCCAGCGGCTCCACCCCGACCCAGGTGTGCACCGTCGGGCCGGGCGTCGCCGGCACAGTGTCGAGGGCTTGCTCGCTCATGTCGCTCCTCCCGGAACACGCTCGCCCGACAGCAGGGGCAGCGGTACGACCGGTACCCGGTCCCCCGGCTCGCCCCGGGTGCCGGGTGCGATCACGGCGAAGCCGTCCGCCTGGGCCAGGCCGCGCAGCATCGCCGAACCGACGTGCCGGACCGGATGGGCGGTGTTCCGCGCGGTGTCGACCCGAACCAGCGCCAGATGGGTGTGGTCGCCCCGGCCGGGTACCGGTTCGGCCAGGGTCACCTGGGGCAGTGCCGGCATGCCCCGGCCTTGTAGCCCGGCCAGCAGCGGGGCGACCAGGGACACGGTCGCGACGATCGCCGACTGTGGGTTGCCCGGCAGCCCGGCGACGAACCTGGCCCGGCCGTCCGCCCCGACGACCCGGGCGAGCAGCATCGGAAACCCGGGGCGTACGGCGACGGTGTTGACGACGTACTCCGCGCCGAGTTCACGCAGTGCCGGGTGCAGGTGGTCGACCGGCCCGTTCATGGTGCCGCCGGTGGTGCAGACCAGGTCGGCCTCGGCGAGTGCCCGGCGGAGCGCGTCGACGTGTGCGTCCAGGGTGTCGGCCACCGGTCCGACGAGTTCGGCGGGGGTGATGGTGGCGCCGTACCGGCGCAGCCAGCCGGGAACGGCCGGACCGAGCGAGTCGCGTACCCGGCCGGCGCCCGGCCGTCCGCTGGTCAGCAACTCATCGCCGAAGATGATCAGAGCGGCCCGGGGTGCGCGGCGGACCCGCAGGCTGTCGTAGCCGCACGAGGCGGCCAGGCCGATCACCCCGGGGTCGACCGGAGTACCGGCCGGCAGGAGTTCCTCCCCGGCCCGCGCCTCCTCGCCCGGGGCGCGCCACTCCGGCGTCGGCCGCAGTGTCCCGGCCACCAACCCCTCGGCGGTACGCGTCGACTCCTCGATCCGGAGCACCCCCGCCGCACCGTCCGGCAGCATCGCGCCGGTGGCGATCTCCACAGCGGTGTCGTCCCCGGTCAGCGGCGGCGGCGTACCACCGGCGAGGACCCGTCCGACGATCCGCCACGGCCCGGCACCGCGTACCGCCCAGCCGTCCACGCTCGACGTCGGAAAGGCCGGCAGGTCGGTGAGGGTGGTCAGCGGCTCGGCGAGGGTCCGTCCGTCCGCCTCGGCCAGCGGCAGGTCGACGGGTTCGGGCACGACGGCCCGGCCAGCCTCGTAGACCCGGGAGCGCGCCTGCGCCCAGTCCAGCGTGGGCAGCGCGGCGGCGACAGCGGTGGCCTCGGTGCTCACTCGGTCCTCTCCCACCCGGTCTTCACGTTCACCCGGTCCTCACGTTCACCGTCCGAGCCTATCCTCGCGATGTGACCGAGCGCCGGAGAGTCAGTCGGTACGCGGGTGGTCGCCGCCCCGGAGCTGGTCCACCGCGTGCCCCAGAATCGGCCCGAGTACGGCGAGCCCGTCCCGGGCACCACCGGTCGAGCCGGGCAGGTTGACCACGAGCATCCGGCCGATCACCCCGGCGACCCCCCGGGACAGCGCCGCCGTCGGCACCTTGTCCCGGCTGTGCGCCCGGATCGCCTCGGCGATGCCGGGAATCTCGTAGTCGAGCATCGCCCGGGTCACGTCCGGGGTCCGGTCGGTCGGGTTGATCCCGGTGCCGCCGCT
This sequence comes from Plantactinospora solaniradicis, assembly GCF_042658085.1. Taxonomy (NCBI): domain Bacteria; kingdom Bacillati; phylum Actinomycetota; class Actinomycetes; order Micromonosporales; family Micromonosporaceae; genus Plantactinospora; species Plantactinospora solaniradicis. Next base: position 273,028 of record NZ_JBHSPR010000018.1, read on the forward strand.
GGTCAGCACCACGTCGACGCCGTCCGCCGCCGCCCGGCGCAACTCCTCGGCCACCGGGTCGCCGTCCGGCACCACGACCGGCTCGTCCACCTGTGCGCCGAGTTCGGTCAGGCCGGTGACCAGCAGCGGGCCGCTGGTGTCCGCGTACACCCCGCTGGCCGCGCGGTTGGAGGCGACCACGACCCGGGCCCGGATCACGGCCGGTCCACCGGTCGGGTCCAGTCGCCGGTCTTGCCGCCCTCCTTGCGCAGCACCCGTACCCCCTCGATCGAGGCGGCCGGGTCGACGGCCTTGACCATGTCGATCAGCGCGAGCCCGGCGGTGGCGACGGCGGTCAGTGCCTCCATCTCGACGCCGGTCCGGTCCGCGGTCCGGACCGTCGCGGTGATCTCCACGGTGTCGTCGCCGGGCTCCAGGTCGACCGTCACGCCGTGCAGCGCGATCGGATGGCAGAGCGGGATCAGGTCCGGGGTGCGCTTCGCGCCCATGATGCCGGCGAGCCGGCCGACCGCCAGCGCGTCGCCCTTGGGCAGGCCGTCCCGGCGCAGCAACTCGATCACCTCGGCCGTGGTACGCAGCCGGCCGGCGGCGACGGCGCGGCGCACCGACACGTCCTTGGCGGAGACGTCGACCATCCGGGCCGCCCCGGCGGAGTCGACATGGGTGAGGTGCGCGGGCTCGGTCACGCCCGCGAGCCTACCGAGGGTGACTCCGGCCACGGGGTACGGGCGGGTCGACGCGATGCCGATACGGCAGTTCGTCTCCGCCAGTGCCGTACGCCGGTACCGGTACCTCACCATGTTCCGCTCGCGACTTCGGTGGCGGGCACCGCCAGCGGCCCCCGCCAATCGCCTTGTCGCCAAGCCGATCCCCTGTGGAACGGAAAGAACGTAAGCCGACGGGCGATGGGAGGTCGATACACGGCCGATATCCCCTGTTGAGATGGGCAAGTCGACACCATCGACGGCGCCCCGAAGGGGCCAGCGTGGCCACCACGACCTGATGCTTCGGCGGTCCGAGCGGCAGCGACACCCCGCTGGCAACGACCTCCAGCGGCCACGAGGAGCCGGAGCTCGAACTCGATCATCCACAGTCTCGAGCCAGGCGAAAGGGCGCGCTCCACAGTCACTCCACGCAGCCCGTCGAGCACTACAATCATACATTCACTGGCGTCATTGCCTTGCCGTCCACTAGGACGTTCCGAATCCCCCGTATTACCACAATGTTCCGGAATGACACGCTTTTTACCGTCACCCTGAACCCAGGGTCAGCACGTCGGCACGAAGCGAGTTCTACCAGGCCACCCGATGGAAACCGGCGGGCAGTAGGTCGACACTCAACACCATCGAGTGGAGTGCATCACACCATCCGCCCACACCACCACCCAGAAGCCGAAGACGACGGAATCCGGCTACTCCGGAGCAGATCTTCCTATAGGCCGGCAGGACGGGTATCCCGGAGGGAACACCCTTCGCCGCTCCCTAACGTTAGGGCCCGGAGGAGCAGGCTAACGCTCTCAGTTCCCATTTATGGACAGAGCGTGACGAATCCGGCGCTAGTTGACTAATACTGAGCATAGCGACATTTATTGTCGCTAACCATGCCCTACTCCCCTTAAGGTTCTCTCATCGCTCGGAAGCAACAAGTGACGGGGACTATTCCGCGTAATTGGGTTGCATGTGGACACCCCAAACGAAGGGAGCATAGGGCCGATGCGCTCCAACGACTGGTACTAGGAGATACGACCCGCCACACAGAGGCGTCGAGGTTGCTACCGTTACAGACCACGAGGGTTCGGTGACGTTGAGGAACCAGTGTGAGTCAGGGACAGCGAACCGACAACGGGACCGATCAGCGGCTACTGCCGCTCCTCGGTCTCGTCGCTGTTTCCGCAGTTGTCGCGACGGTCCTGTCCCTGCTGAGCGCCCCCACGCCGCCCCGTTCCATCGACGACCTGGCGATGGTGCTGGCACTCATCTTAACGATCACGGTAAGCGCGAGCGTGAAGGCTCCGATACGGATCCGCTCCACCACCCATGCCATCACGTGGAACGACACAGCGATCGTGATCGGCGTGGCCGTGGCGCCAACCCCGTGGGTGGTGCTGTGTACGGGGCTCAGCCTGGCGATCCTAAGTAGGATTCATCGTTCACCCTTGGTTAAGGCGATTTTCAACATCAGTAAGAACATGCTCGTAGCCGCGGCGGCCGGCACGACCCTGACTCTCGTCGGTTGGGTATGGCCTCCTTCCGGACTGCAGCAGATGATCGTTCCAGTGGCTCTGGCGTACGCCGTCGCGGCACTTGTCGACGAGATTGTCGCCATGCCGGTAATCGCGCTCGCGACCCGGCGAAAGATCCTCCGACAGTTCAGCGCCAACTGGGACCTGCGACTCGTCGGCTACGCGGTGCGCTTCGTGGTCGCCGTCTTCACGGTGATGCTCCTGCGGGAGGACGTCCGGCTACTGGTGGCGGTACCGCCACTGGCCCTCAGCCTGCACCTCGCGTACTCGACCCGTGTTCGGGCGCGTGCTGAACGTTATGCCTGGCAACACCTGGCCCACACCACCGACGCACTCAACGTGGTCGACCTCAACGCCGTACTGCACACCGCCGTGGCCCAGGCCGCCGACCTGTTCTCCGCCGACGAGGTCGAGGTGGAGCTGCAGGACAACAAGCGGACGGTCCGTGGCAACAGCGAAACGATCAGCTACGACGGGTTCGACACTCCACCCTCGTCCACCAACGGATCAGTCATCCCGATGGAGATGAAGGGGTACGACGGCAGCGCGGTCGGCATGCTGCGGCTGCGGTTCCACGGGCCGGTGAAGCTCTCCGAGCGGGAGCAGTACACCCTCCGTACCTTCGCCTCCGCACTCTGCACGGCGGTCCGCAACGCCTCCGCGTACGCCGAACTGAACCGGGTGGCCGAGGAGCACGCGCACGCTGCCGCCCACGACGCGCTTACCGGCCTGGCCAACCGGCGACACCTGCTCGACCGTGGCGCGGAACAGCTCGGCCAGCGCCGCTCCGAGGGGGTCATCGCGCTCCTCCTGATCGACCTGAACCACTTCAAGGAGGTCAACGACACGCTCGGGCACGCCGCCGGGGACCGGGTACTGATCCAGGTCGCCGAGCGGTTGCGCGCCGCCGTCCAGGGTGACGACCTGGTCGCCCGGCTGGGCGGGGACGAGTTCGCCGTGCTCTTCCACGGACTGCCCGCCCCGGCGGTCGCCGCGCACCGGGCCGAGTCCCTGCTCACCGCGCTGCACGAGCCGATCGATCTGGACGGGATGCGGATCAGTGTCGAGGCCAGCGGCGGCATCGCGGTCGCGCCGAGCACCGGTGGGATGACCGAACTCCTGCGCCGCGCCGACGTGGCGATGTACCAGGCCAAACGGGCCGGACGACGGATCGCCACCTACGCCCCGGCCCGGGACACCGCCGACCTCAGCCGGCTCGCGCTCGGCGGCGACCTGCCCCGGGCGGTGGCCGACCACGAGTTCACGGTCAACTTCCAGCCGATCGTCGATCTCGGCAGCGGCGAGGTGGTGGCGGCCGAGGCTCTCGCCCGGTGGCGGCACCCGGCCCGGGGCACCATCGACCCGCTCCGGTTCCTGGAGACGGTCGAACGCTCCGGCCTGCTGCCGGCGTTCGCCGAAGCGGTCCTCGACCAGTCCCTGATCGCCGCCCAGACCTGGCGGGAGGCCGGCTTCGACCTGCCGGTGGCGGTCAACGTCTCGCCACGCAGCCTGCTCGACGCCCGGTTCCCCGGTGCCGTGCTGGCCCGGCTGCGGGCCCACGACCTGCCGCCCGACCGGCTGGTGCTGGAACTGACCGAGACGCTGACACTCAGTCAACTGGAAGTGGTCGACCAGGTCCTCGGCCAGCTTCGGGACGCCGGGATCCGGCTCGCCCTCGACGACTTCGGCACCGGCTACTCCTCGCTGTCGGTACTGTCCCGGATCCCGGTGCACGAATTGAAGATCGACCGCGCGTTCGTCACCGCGATGGAAACCTCGGCCGAGGCCACCGCGGTGATCCGGTCCACCGTCGACCTGGGCCGCAGCCTCAACCTGGTGGTCGTGGCGGAGGGCGTGGAGAGCGAGCCGCAACGCATGGCGCTCTGGGAACTGGGCTGCTCCGCCGGGCAGGGTCACCTCTTCGCCCGGCCGATGCCGGCCGCCCGACTCCTCTCCGCCCTGCACCAGGGCGCGGGTGGTCGCCCCGGCACCCTCGCGCCCGCGCTGCACGACGAGGGCGCGGTGGTCCGGCTGTCACCCGGCCGGCGATCCGGTCCACGGCGCGCGGAGCGTCTGCCACACTTGCCCGCGTGAACGCTGCGGACCATCAGGCGGACGGAACGGAGAACCCACCGCCGGCATCGGGCGGCCGCCGGTACTGGAACCGGGCCGATCAGGCCGCCGGAGGACTCGCCGCCGACCTGGTGCTCTACGCCCTCTCCGCCGTCTTTGCCGCCGTCACCGCGGCCACCTCCACGCTGCTGCCACACCGCGCCTGGGGCGCCGTGGCCGTGTTCGGCTACCTCGCCGCCACGATCGCCGTCCTCGGCCAACTCCTCGCCCGGCGCCGGCAGCCCGGTTCCCGGCTCGCCGGTACCGCCGCCAGGGGCGTACTGACCACGGTCGTCTGGACGGCCACCGCGCTGGTGCCGCTGGTCTGGCAGGCCGTCGAGCGGGCCGGTGGTCGGCTCGACCGGGCCCAGGAGGAGGTGCTGGTGATCGAGCGCTCCGGGGCGCGGCTGCTCGACCACGGCACCCCGTACCTCGGGCGGGACGCGATCGCCGCGCTGCCGGGCGGGGACCAGCTACTCGGCTACACCCCGTACCAGCCGGGGATGGCGATCTTCGGTCTGCCTCGGGCTCTCGCCGGCGCGGCCTGGTGGACCGACGCGCGGATCTGGTTCGCCGTCGCCACCGCCGCCGCGCTCGGTGTCGCCGTGACACTCCTGCGCCGCCAGGTCCGGACCGTCGCCGCCGGACCGTCCGACCCGACGAGGACGGCGAGCCCGGTCAGGTTCGCCGCCGCACCGGTACGCGCCGGGCTCCGCGATGCCGCCGGAGTCCGGGCGGTGCAGCTCGCGACCGTACTGCCGGTCTGCGCGTTGACCCTGGCGACCGGGGGTGACGACCTGCCGGTACTCGCGCTCTGCCTGCTCGCCCTGGCCTGTGCCGCCCGGGACCGGTACGTCGGCGCCGGACTCGCCGTGGGGCTGGCGGCGGCCCTGAAGCTCTTCGCCTGGCCGGTCGCGCTGGTCCTGCTCGTGCACGCCGTGATCCGGAGCCGCCGGGCCGGTGCCCGGCTGGCCGCCGGAGCGATCGGGCTGCCCATCGCCGCACTGATCCCGGCCCAACTGGTCGACTCGGCGGCGCTGGTCGAGAACGTACTGCGATTTCCGCTCGGCCACGGCCTGGTGACCAGCCCCGCCCAGTCGCCCTTCCCGGGTTACCTGATCGCCGGGGCGCTGCCCGCCGGCCGGGTGATCGCCGCCGCGCTGCTCGTCGGGGCCGGGCTGCTGATCGCCGTCCGGCTCGTCCGCCGCCCGCCCCGCACCGCCGCGTCCACCGCCCTGTTCTGCGGGTACGGACTGCTCGCCGCGATCCTGCTGATGCCGTCGACCCGGTTCGGGTACCTGCTCTACCCGGTCGCCTTCCTCGCCTGGGCACCCGCGCTCCGGCTGGCCGGCACGTCGACCGAGGCGACCCACGCCCCGACACCCGTGGCGGCGTCCACCTCGTGAGTCCGTCGCGTCCCCGTCCCACCGAACCGAGCGAGCCAGCCGAAGCGAGCGAGCCGACCGAGCCGACCGAGGCGGCCGAGCCGGCGGAGGCGAGGAAGGCCGGCACGCCGGACGAGCCGGACGAGCCGGTCGCGCCGCCTCGACCCGGCGCACCGGTCGGTCGGCCCCGCTGGGACGTGATCGCCGTGGTCGCGCTCGGCGGGGCGCTGGGTTCGGCCGGCCGGTACGGGCTTCTCGTGCTCTGGCCACACACCCCCGACGGTTTTCCCTGGGCGACCCTGGGCACCAACCTCTCCGGCTGTGCGCTGATCGGACTGCTGATGCGGCTGGTCAGCACCCGACTGGCACCGCACCGGCTGGTCCAGCCGTTCTTCGTCACCGGGATCCTCGGCGGGTTCACCACCTTCTCCACGTACGCGGTCGAGACCCGTGGCCTGTTCGCCGCGGACCGGCCCGGCCTCGCCCTCGGCTACCTGCTCGGAACGCTGGCCGGAGCGCTCGCCGCCGTACGCCTGGGGATCTGGGCGGCGGACCGGGTGCGGTCATGACCAGGCGTACGGGGTTCCGATGCTGACCTGGGTGATGGTGCTGCTCGGCGGCGCGGTCGGCGCGGTCGCCCGGTTCGGCGTCAACTGGCTGGCCGAACGTAATTCCCGGCCGTCGCCCTGGGCCACCTTCACCGTCAACGTCGTCGGCTCGCTGGTGCTGGGCCTGCTGGCCGGCGTCGGCACCGCCCTTCCGGGCTGGGTCGGCACACTCGTCGGTACCGGCTTCTGCGGCGCCCTGACCACCTACTCGACGTTCGGCTACGAGACGGTACGGCTGGCCGGAGCCGGACCGGCCGGGCGGGGTTGGGCCCTGCTCAACGTCGTGGCCACCCTCACGGTGGGGCTCGGCGTCGCCGCCCTGGGCTGGCAACTGGGAAGTCGGCTCTGAGCCGGCGACCTGGACTTTCTGTGCCGTCTGCCGGCAGGGCGCGCCGACGGGGCGTAGACCTGAGACATGGACGCGACCTATCGGGATCGGACGGCCGCCGGAGCGGTGCTGGCCGACCTGCTGGACTCGGTCGCCGGTCAACCGGACGTCATCGTCCTCGGCCTGGTCCGGGGTGGCGTTCCGGTGGCGGCTGCCGTGGCGGAACGCCTCCGGGTGCCGCTCGACGTGCTGGTCGTCCGGAAGCTCGGCCTGCCCGAGGCGCCCGAGGTGGCCTTCGGCGCCGTCGGGCCGGGCGGGCTGCGGGTGCTCAACGAGGAGATAGCCGGTCGGCTGGACCCGGCGGAGGTGGACGCGGTGGTGCGGGCGGAGACGGCGGAACTGGAACGTCGTGAGCGGCGGTACCGGACGGGGCGGCCCCCACTGCGGCTCGACGACCGGATCGCGGTGATCGTCGACGACGGTCTGGCCACCGGTGCCACCGCCCGGGCGGCGGTGGGGGTGGCCCGGCAACTCGGCGCCCGCCGGGTGGTGCTGGCGGTCCCGGTGGGCGCGCCGGAGGCGTACGCGGTGCTGACCCGAACCGCCGACGAGGTGGTCTGCCCGGAACGTCCGGCCAGCTTCGGTGCGGTCAGCCGCTATTACGCGGACTTTCACGAAGTGCCGGACGAGGAAGTGGTGGCGCTGCTGACGGGCTCCGGATGATTCGACCGGGTACCGTCGAGTGATGCAGATGACCTGTCCGAAGTGTCGTGGCGATATGCGTCAGTACGAGCGCAGCGGCGTCACGGTCGACCAGTGCACCGAATGCCGTGGACTCTTCCTTGACCGGGGCGAGTTGGAGAAGCTGTTCGAGGCCGAGGCCAACTGGAGCCAGCAGCACGCGCCGGCGCCTCAGCAGTCGCACGCGCCCGGTAACGCCTACCCGCCGCCCGCACCGCACCAGCCGGGCTACGCGGCGCCGAGCCACGTGCCGCCGCCGCCACCGCCGGCCCACGGTTACCCGCAGGCTCCCGCTCCGGCCTACGGGCAGCACCAGCAGCAGCACTACGGCTACCACGGCCACTACAAGCACAAGAAGCGTAAGGGGTTCCTCGACGACTTCTTCGGCTGACCGGCCCGCCGGCTGACCGGATCTCGATCCAGGTCCCGCCGGCTGGCCAGCCTCGGATCCCCGTGCTCAGGTATCAACTCCCGCGCGTCGTCGATGGGTGGGCGTACCTTCCTGGGCATGGGGATCTTGTGCGTCGGATCCGGTTCCGCCTCGCGGAGACCGTGACCCGTTAGGCTCGACGGTTGACCGGGGCGGGCGGACTGGTCGCCCCTCCACCAGGGGAGAGACCGGGCGAGGTGAGTGCGCTGGACGAGCTGTCCGAGGGACACGATCCGCCGCCGACGGTCCCGGTGCCGGGCCAACTCGCGCTCGCGACGGCGTACGACAGGATCACCGCGACGGTCGACGGCCTCGCCGATGCGGACCTGCTGCGACCGACACGCTGCCGGGGTTGGTTCGCCGCCGATCTCCTCTTCCACCTCGTCTGTGACGCCCAGCGGGCGTTGGTCGCGCTGGCCAGCCCGGCGGACGGACCGGCCGACGTCGACGCCGTCAGCTACTGGCAGTCTCCGGACGACCCGGACGAGGGCCGGCACGCCTCGTGGGTACGCCGGTGTGCCGCCGCGTTCGACCGACCGCGCGGAGTGGTCCGGCTCTGGACGGACACCGCGCCAGCGGCGGTACGGGCGGCCCGCGCGGCGGACCCGCGCGGATACGTCGCCACCCAGGGACATGTGCTGACGGTTCCGGATTTCCTCGCCACCCTGGTCACCGAGGCGGTCGTGCACCATCTCGACCTGATACTGGATCTTCCCGACGCACCGGAGCCGGACCCGGGTGGCGTCACCATCGCGGTCACGACCCTGGACGGGCTGCTCAGCGACGAGGCCGTACGCCCCGCCGACTGGTCCGACGTCGACTACGTCCTGAAGGCGACCGGACGAATTCCGCTCACCGGGCACGACCGGTTGGCGCTGGGCGAGTCGGCCGGCTGGATCCCGCTGCTCGGCTGAGCCGGGCCCGTCGCCGGCTGGACCGCCCGCTCAGACGATCGCCATGTCCACGAAGCGCGAGAGGTGGAGCTGGGCCGCGACGGTGATGGTGTCGGTGGGCCCGTTCCGGTGCTTGGCCACGATGAAGTCGGCCTCACCGGCCCGGGGCGACTCCTTGTCGTAGTAGTCGTCGCGGTGCAACAGGATGACGACGTCGGCATCTTGCTCAATTGACCCAGATTCGCGCAAATCGGACAACTGCGGTCGCTTGTCGGTACGCTGCTCCGGACCACGGTTCAGCTGGCTGACCGCGATCACCGGGCACTCGACCTCCTTGGCGAGCAGCTTGAGTCCTCGGGACAGCTCCGCGACCTCCTGCTGGCGGCTCTCGGTGCGCTTGGGCGAACTCATCAGCTGGAGATAGTCGACGACGATCATCTTGAGGTCGTGCCGCTGCTTGAGCCGCCGCGCCTTCGCCCGGATTTCCATCAGGTTCATGTTGGGGGTGTCGTCGACGAAGAGCGGCGCCTCACTAATCTCGCCCATCCGGCGGGCCAGCTTGGTCCAGTCGTCGTCCGAGAGCTGCCCGCTACGCAGCACGTGCAGTGGCACCCGCGCCTCGGCCGAGAGGAGTCGCATGACGATCTCGACCTTGCTCATTTCCAGCGAGAAGATCGCGCTCGCACAGTTGTGCCTGATTGCCGCATTCCGGGCAAAGTCCATCGATGCCGTGGAGTTATGGGTCGGAATCATGCTCCGGCCAGCCAGGTAGAGATGGTCGGCGTTGTCGACCGTCACGCACCGCACCGGCACACTCGCGCACGGGCGGACGGCCACGATGTACCTCGACCCGGTTCGACTATGCGAGGTGGTCCGACGCCGTTCCAGGTGGGCCTTCCGCTTCCGCCGGAGGCGGAACAGGTCGTCTCCCGTGGAGAAGTTGAGCGTGTACGCGATCGAGGATGCGGCGGTAGCGCCGCGAACCACCCTCTCGTTCACCGTGCAGCGGTATCCGAGGCTGACGATGAGTTCCCGAACATCCTCGGCGAGCCGGGGTGATGTCGAGGTGTACTGCACGTTGCCTGTCGGGGCAACCGTGCCGTCCGTGTCGAGCAGTCCGGCGAGAAGTGCCCGGCGCTGGCCTTCCGAAGCCCGCAGATACGCCGGAGGGATGTGCTTGTTGTTCAGCACTCCCAGCGTGCGCAGCATGCCCACGACCGATCCGACGGTCCGATAGCACTGCGCGCACTGCCGAGATGCGCCCCTCTGTTGCAGGCCGGGGGACGGCTTGCCGCAGGTTGCGCACCCGATCTGGCGTCGAGGCAGATGTCGCGAACGGCCCCCGCAGACTCGTCCGCACGTGAGGACGGCCATCGACTTCGGCTGGAACGAAATGCCGCAGACGATGCACGCCCGTGACGGGATCGGCGGCAGGGGCCTCGGGTGTATCGAGTACCGCAGACCGCCGTGGTGGCGGACCAGGAAGCCATCCTCCTCGATGTACGTCGCCATCTCCGGATCCACGCTGGTGTACTGGGATGCGGCGCTGGCGCCGTCGCCCAGCCAGATGCCGAGCGTATAGGGCGGAATCAGGAGGTCGCGCTCAGGAAGCTGTAGCGCGGCAGCGTTTTCGACGGCATGGTTCACCCGGCGGTCCGCCGTGTTGGTGCGCAGACTCTGTGCGATCTGCTCGGTCGTAAAGACATTCTCGTGGACCACCGTCGTGGCGGTATTCACCGGTTGCTCGGCCTGCGCGAGAAGTCCCGTCAGCAGCGGGTGACTGCGGTACGCGGGCGCTGTCCAATTTTGAGTCCTGCCATTGCGGACGACGGGCCGCGAAAGCCGGCCAGCCGCGCCGACCCGACGCCCGACCGTGTGCAGGATGTGGCGGAATTCCGACCCGGCCGACTCCAACACTTCGGCCTGTGTGATCAACCGATCGGGCTCGGCAAGGACACCCTGGTATACCTGCCGGAGGCGATGGACCGACTCGTCCGGCCAGTACCGGCGCCTCGACGTTTCGGACGCTTGCCGACGACTGGCCCGGGTTGTTGTCTTCCAGAGGTGTTCGGCGTCGGCGACGAGTACCGATCCATCGGAGAACTCGACCTCGTAGCAGGGACGATCCTTCATGATCTCGAACGCGGCCGTGATCGTCGTAGGGCGGCCGGAGGCGTCGAGCAGTTGGTCACCGACCTTCACCTCACCCATCGTCGTCCAGCCGTCCGGCGTGGGCAGCGGAGTGTCCAGGGCGAGCGCCTTGCCGAGACCCGGGCGGCCGGCCACGATGATCAGCTGGCCGGGGTGCAAGCCGTTGAGCAGCCGGTCCAGGTCGGTGAAGCCGGTCGGTACCCCGGTCATCACGCCGCCCTGCGCACCGACCGCCTCGATCTCGTCGAGCGTCGGCTGGAGCATGTCGGCGAGCACGGCGAAGTCCTCGCTCACCCGCCGCTCGGTCACGTCGTAGACCGCCTGCTGGGCCAGGTCGACGACGTCGTCGACGTCGCGTCCGCCACCGCTGGCGGACCCGTAACCGAGCTGGACGATCCGGGTGCCAGCCTCGACCAGGCGCCGCAGCACCGCGCGCTCGCCGACGATCCGGGCGTAGTAGGCGGCGTTGGCGGCCGTCGGCACGCTGGCGATCAGCGTGTGCAGGTACGGCGCCCCGCCGACCCGGCCCAGGTCACCGGCGTCGGCGAGGGCGGCGGCGACCGTGATCGCGTCGGCCGGCTCGCCACGGCCGTAGAGGTCCAGGACCGCGTCGAAGATCGTCGCGTGCACCGGCCGGTAGAAGTCGTTGGACTTGAGAATCTCGACGACGTCGGCGATGGCGTCCTTGGACAGGAGCATGCCGCCCAGCACGCACTGCTCGGCGGCGATGTCCTGCGGCGGCGTCTTGTCGAACTGCCCGTCGCGCGGGGGCGGAACGTCGGTCGACGGCGTGGACGACCTCGGCTCCCCGCGAACGTCGTCGGTGACCGACACTGACATCCCCCTCCGCCACCCCGGCTGTCCTAGCGAACCGCCGACGTACGACAGTTTTCGACCGACCCGTGGATCGGCCCCGCCTGTCCCGGGCCGGCCCGGCCAGCCGGCACGACCGGGGGAAGTCGGTACGACGTGGCGAGGTCAGGGCGCAACCATACGGAAGACGAGCTCAACGGCTCAACCACGGCGGTGGACGGAACTCGGGACAACCTGTGGACGGCCGGCCATGGGGTGTGCGCAGCCCTGTGCACAGGCTGTGGAAACTGACTGGGGAAGATAACCTGTACCGGCTGTGACCTGCGCAAACTCGGTCCCCACCATGTGGAGGAAAGAAACAGGTCGAATTGGGGCCAGCGGGACGGCGTATCATCGGGCGACGGCAATCTTGTGTACGAGTCCTCGCGATCGATCTACCAGAAAGGTCACGCTCCGGCCGTGGACCATCGGGACCGGGGGCGGGGTGAACTCGCCCCACACGAGCGGCATGACAGCGACAGTTGGGGCAACCCAGCGAGCCCTTGGCCGGGGGATCCGTACTCGCGCCCGGACGGAAGTCATCGCACTCCGAGTCGTCGGCGTGCCCGCCACCGTGGTGCGCCGGACCCCGTCGACAGCTACACCCCGCCGTGGGCGCTGGAGTCCACCCCGCCGACACCGCCCGAGGTCGTCCCGGGCGGACGGGACGGCGGCCGGCACCACCGGCCGGACCAGGCGGGCGAGCCCGGGGGCGGACGTCGACGGGCCGAGCCGGACGCCGCGTGGGAGGGCATGGACGAGTACTGGCGTGCGCCGCGCCGCATGGCCGACGACCCGGTTGCCGACGGTGCCGGGGACGACGACCGCTGGCGTGGCACCGGCGGCACCGTCGGTTGGCGACGGGCGCCCGACACCGGGGCCGGCGACGCCGGGACAGGTGACATCGGAGCCACCGGCCGGCACGGCATGAGCTGGGGAGACGCCGGACGACACACGGACGACACGGCTGGCGGATGGACCGGTGCCGCGCCGATCTCCGGTGCCGCCCCCGTTTCCGGTGCCGCCCCGATCTCCGGCGCCGGCGATCGCCTCCCGCCCCTCGGCGGCGATCCGGCCCGCGACCGCGGAAGCTACCCCGGCGATCCCGCCGAGCGACCCGGCCGTGGCCGGCGGCGCCGGGCCGAGCCGGAACCGGACGTGGACGGGTCCGCCGCGCCCACGTCGGGCTGGGGTGGTGGAGCATCCACCGGCTCCTGGACCGGACGTGGTGCCCCGGCCGATCCGGGCCGGGGCGACGACGGTTCCCGGCGGGACCGAGCCGGTACGACCGGTGCCGGCTGGCGGGACAGCGCCGGTGCGACCGGTGCCGGTTGGCGGGACGGCGCCGACGCCCGAGCCGGCTGGCTCGACCGCCCGGGTGAGCCGGACAGTGGCTGGCGGGACCGTACCGACGCCCGGGGCGAGGCTTGGCGGGACCACACGATGGAATTCGGCGCTGAGGGCCGGAGGCGGGTCGACCCGGACCGGACCGACGGCCGTGGCGCGGTGGGCCGGCGGCGGGCCCGACCGGAGAGCTGGGACCGCGACGATCCGAGCCCGCCGGGTCGCCCCTCCGCCAGCGGCACCCGCTCGCGCGACCGAGCCGGCGAGGACGCGTCCACGGCGTTCCCGCGACCGGACGTGCCCGGGTCGGCCGAACCGTCCCCGACGGATCCGGCCCAGGGGGCCGCCTCGACGAAGCCGTCCGCCCGCTGGGTGCGGTCGCCGACCGAGGGCGACCGTCCGGACGGCCCGGACGTCCCGCCCCGAAGCTCCGCACGCCGACCGGGCCGGGCCGAGGGCGACGCCCGCCCATGGGAGCGGGAACCGGATGCCGAGCCGGTGCGCCGGGATCGGGACACCGGGCCGGTACGCCGGGGCCGGGACGTCGGAGCCGTACGTCGGCCGGACGACGACCCCGGGGTAGCGGGCGGGCGGGGTGACGACCGTGGCCTACCGAGATGGCAGGGCGAGGGCGACGGCCGGGGCGGATCGGGACGGCACGCGAACCCCGCCCCGGAGCGTCGCCGACTGGACACCACCCGCCGCAGCCGGCACAGCGACTCCGGTCCCTGGGACCAGTTCACCGACACCGGCATGTTGGAGCCGGTAACCGACGCCGGACCCGTGAGCAGCCCCGGCGTCGGCCGGCGACGGGACCGGAGCACCGACACCAGCCGGTGGGACCAGCTCACCGACACCGGAATGCTGGAACCGGTAACCGACGCCGGACCCGTGAGCAGCCCCGGCGTCGGCCGGCGACGGGACCGGAGCACCGACACCAGCCGGTGGGACCGGTTCACCGACACCACCGAATGGCGTAATGGCGAACTCGCCGGGTTGGCCGACTCCGGTGCGGCCGGGGAGGCTGGCCGTACCGGAGCCGATCGAGGCGACGGCTTCTGGTCCGGCACCAGACTGGCCGGTGACGACCCGCGTTGGATGGGCATACCCGACTCGGCGCCCCGATCTCCAGCCATCGCCTACCCGCCACCGACCAGGCCGGCCGCGCCGGCACGGCGGCGGCAGGGTGAACCCACGCCACCGACCCGGCGGCGCGCCGAACCGGTGAGCGCCGGGACCCGCGCCGGTGCGACGGTCTCCCCGCGCCGTGCCGGTGGGCCAGAGCCAGTGACCGGGCGGCGTTCGGCGGCTGGCCGGCGGCCGACGTCGAGCAGCCCTCGGCGTCAGGCCAGCCCGTTGAGTCGTCGGCTCGAGGACGACCTGCTCGACCCTCGGCCCAGCGGCCCGCTGACCGCCGTCCTCTACACCGCCGCCTGGTACGGCGTAGCGGTGCTGGCCGTCTTCGTCTGGGTACTGACGCTCGACGCCAGCGTTCCGGCGGACTGCGTACCCGGAGCGTCGGGCGGCTGCGAGTCCGAGCGCGGGCAGGCGATGGCCGCACTGCTGGACGGGGTGCCCCGGTTCGCCGCCGCGCTGGGTACCGGTCTCGTGGTCGCCGCCCTGATGCGCTGGTTCAACCGCACCTGGCGGGCCGTGACCGTGGGGCTCGCCGCCTCGGTCGTCGGCGGAGGTCTCTCCACCGTGCTCTTCAGCGTGATCAGCGGACGGCCCCTCGGCGGCTGATACCGCAACGGGGCAGCAGAGCGGAGAAACAGTTCAGGGGTGCCGTCCGGTCGGACGGCACCCCTGAAGCGTGTGTCGTTACTTGCCGGGGACGACCTTCAGGTCGAACCGAGCGGTCACCTCGGGGTGCAGCTTGACCCGCACCTGGTGGCTGCCGATCGACTTGATGGCGCCCGGCAACTCCAGCCGACGCCGGTCGAGGGACGGCCCACCGGCCGCCTTGACCGCGTCCACCACGTCGCCGGGGGTCACCGAACCGAAGAGCCGCCCGCCGTTGCCGGCACGCGCGGTCAGGTTGACCTTGAGGCCCTCGAGCTGGGCCTTGACCTCGTTGGCGTGGCCGAGGTCCCGGATCTCCCGGGCCGCACGGGCCCGCTGGATGACCGTGACCTGCTTTTCCGCGCCCTTGGTCCAGGCGATCGCGAAGCCCTGCGGCAGCAGGTAGTTACGGCCGTAGCCGTCCTTCACCTCGACGATGTCGCCCGGGGCACCGAGACCGGAAACCTCCTGGGTAAGGATGATCTTCATATCGGCGCCTCCTCTCAGCGGGCCGTGGCCGTGTACGGCAGGAGCGCCATCTCGCGGGCGTTCTTGACCGCACGGGCGATCTGCCGCTGCTGCTGCGAGGTAACCCCGGTCACCCGCCGAGCGCGGATCTTGCCGCGGTCGGAGATGAACTTGCGCAGCAGCGCGGTGTCCTTGTAGTCGATGTAGGTGATCCCGTCCTTGTCGAGCGGGTTCACCTTCTTCTTTGGCTTGCGCAGTGCCGCAGCCTTCGCCATTGCTCTTGCTCCTGGTTTGCGATCTCGAGTGTTAGGCACCCGATATCAGAACGGGGGCTCGTCGTCGAAGTTTCCGCCGCCGCCCGAACCGGCAGGACGCGAGGCAGCCGGTGCCGCCGTCGCCCACGGGTCGTCGAAGTTTCCTCCGCCACCCGGGGCACCGCCGCCACCGCCACCACCACCGCCGGAGGCGCCGAAGCCGCCACCGCCGGAGCGCGACATCTTCTGCACCTTCGCCGTGGCGTACCGCAGCGACGGGCCGATCTCGTCAACCTCCAGCTCGATGACGGTGCGCTTCTCACCCTCGCGGGTCTCGTAGGACCGCTGCCGCAGCCGGCCCGACACGATTACGCGAGCGCCACGCTGCAACGACTCGGCGACGTGCTCCGCGGCCTGCCGCCAGACGGTGCACGCAAGGAACAGCGGCTCGCCGTCCTTCCACTCACCGGATGCCTTGTCCATGAACCGGGGCGTCGAGGCGACCCGGAACTTGGCGACCGCGGCACCAGACGGGGTGAAACGCAACTCGGGGTCGTCGGTCAGGTTGCCGATGACCGTGATGGTGGTATCTCCTGCCATGACCATCTCCTCGCGCACTCATCAGTCTCCGCCAGTGAAAGGCTGCCAGAGCAGTACGACAGGACTGATGAGGCTGATCCGGGGCGTGCCGGAAAACGCGTCAGCGCGTTTCCGGCCGGATGACCTTGGTGCGTAGCACCGACTCGTTGAGTCGCAGCTGCCGATCCAGCTCGGCCACCGCCGCAGGCGAAGCCTGCAGGTCGATGACGGCGTAGATCCCCTCGGCCTTCTTGTCGATCTCGAACGCGAGGCGCCTACGGCCCCACACGTCGAGCTTCTCCACCGAGCCACCCGCGGTCCGGATCACGTTGAGATACGTGTCGAGCGACGGGGCGACGGTGCGCTCCTCGAGGCTTGGATCGAGGATGACCATGATTTCGTAATGACGCAAGACGTTCCCACCTCCTCTGGGCTAGCGGCCACGGTCCATCCGTGGCAGGAGGTCATGCGTTTGTTGCCGCACGGCGTCGGGAGGGATCCCGGAGCGTCACGGACAACCTGACCAGACTACCCGGTGTTCCGGTACCGGGCACCGCCGGTACCCCCGTGGCCAGCAGGCGCCGAGGCGGCAGCAAGAACCCCTTCCGGTCGCGCCGACCCGGAAAGGGCTCTTCCGTGCAAAGCCGCGGGGCGCATCCCGTCCGCATTCTTTGGGTGGGACCTGGGGAGGAACGACCACACCGATGAGTTGGACGAGAGGCGCCCCGCGGAGCCTATTCTATTGTCATCTTACGCGACAACAGTCCGTGTTGCACGTTGAGCGAGAATAGCCCGAATTGCCCCTGCTGAGACGCCGACCACACACACGGTCGCGATGAGCGCCAGCAGGCCGACCGGCCCGGCTGGCCGTACCGGGTCGACCGGCCGGATCAGTTCGGCCGGAGCCCCGCCGAGTCGACTGGGCGGTAGGTGGGCAGCGCCGGGCAGCGCGCTCGGCGGCGCACCGGTGCTCCTGAGGCCGGGCGCATCGGGACCATGCGGTACCGGCCCCACCTCGACCCGTACGGCCGACTCGGCGGGGAAAACACAGATCGGTCGTAGTGCCAGCGACACCGGACCGCGATGGAAGATCAGATCTGCGGACGACCCGGCGGCCAATTCCCCGTGCACCACACCGTCCAGCAGTAGCCGGGTCCGCCGGCCCGTGTCGTTCACCACCCGCACCATGCCCTCCCGCGGCACCGTGATGCTGGTCGCCTTCGACGAGGAGACGCACCGCAGGGCACCCGGGCCCGAACTGCCGAACGTGACCACCCGATCGGTCTCCCGCACACCCATCCCGGGCGGGGGCACCGGCTCGGCCATCGCAACGCCGGACACCAGCGGCGGTGTACCCGCGACGAGCGCGGCGACCGCGACGGTGGCGCGACGACGTCGGAGCGACAGGGCCACGTCTTTCCTTTCTCGGCAGAACGTACGACCTCGGCGGAACGTACGTCCCGACCCGGCCGGAGTGCCGGGTACATGGATTTCACCTGGAGAAACGATCCACCGATCGATAGGTGACGCGGGTTACGCCCCGCGTTTTCGACACCCTGACCACCGGCGGTGGGGCTGCCCCTCCCCGCCAGGCGACCGGCGCGACGTAGGCTCGCCTTCATGCGTATCGGAGCCCATGTCGATGCCACGAATCCGTTGGACGAGGCGGCCCTCCGGAAGGCGGACGCGGTCCAGTTCTTCCTCGCCGATCCGCAGGGCTGGAAAGCACCACAACCACGGGCCGACGCGGCACAGCTGCGCGGCTCCGAGGTGGACGTCTACATCCACGCGCCGTACGTCATCAATCTCGCCACCACCAACAACCGGATCCGGATCCCGAGCCGTAAGCTCCTGCTCAGCCACGCTGGCGCCGCCGCCGAGGTAGGCGCGAAGGGCCTGATCGTGCACGGCGGACACGTGAACGCCGGTGACGACATCGCCACCGGCTTCGACAACTGGCGTAAGGCGTTCGCCCAGGTCGCGGCGTCCGGCGGACACGGCGTACCGGTGTTCGTCGAGAACACCGCCGGCGGCGACAACGCCTGTGCCCGACGGTTCGACAACCTGGCCCGGCTGTGGGACGCGGTCGGCGAGTACGGCGTCGGGTTCTGCCTGGACACCTGCCACGCGCATGCCGGCGGGGAGGACCTGCTCGACATCGTCGACCGGGTCAAGGCGATCACCGGCCGGATCGACCTGATCCACGCCAACGGTTCGAAGGACGCCTTCGACTCCGGGCGGGACCGGCACGACAATCTCGCCAACGGCACGATCGATCCCGATCTGGTGGTCGAGGTGGTCCGCACCGCCGGCGCCCCGGTCATCGTCGAGACCCCCGGCGGGGTCGACGGTCAGGCCACCGACATCGCCTACCTGCGCGACCGCGTGGGCCGGTAGGGCGGGCCGATGTCGACGGACCAGTCCAACGTCGCCGACGAGACAACCGAGTCCACCGCCACGGGCGGCACGGCCGAACCCGGCGTCGCCAAGACCGGGGACTCGGCCGACAGCGCGCCCACCGCCGGTGCCGCGAGGCCCGACAGCGGACAGGCATCGGACACGAAGCCCGACAGCGGACAGGCATCGGACACGAAGCCCGACAGCGGACAGGCATCGGACGCGAAGCCCGACACGGATCCGGGAGCGAAGCCGGAGACAGGTCGGGAAGAGAAGCCCGACGCCGATCCGGCCGCCAAGGCCGAGACGGATCCGGAGGAGGCGCCGGAGAAGACCGGCGGCACTCCGGCGACCGGTGCCGGCGAAGCCACGGACAAGGCGACGTCGAGCGACCCGGAGGAGAAGCCGGAGAAGGAGGAGGGAAAGAAGGACGGGAAGGCGGAGGAGAAGAAGGACGACGCGAAGGCCGAGTCGGCCAACTCGAAGTCGGACAAGCCGGATAAGCCTGACGACCCGTTCACGGCGTTCGCGCCCGCTCCCGAGGTCGTACCGGGCCGGCTCCGGCGGATCGGTCGCGGCGTCGGCCGCCGACTCGTGCACGAGTGGACCCTCGCCGGGCTCGGCGGACTGGCCCTGGCCGTCCTGATGACCTGGCCCACTCTGCGTTACCCGAGGCACACCCTGCCGCAGGACTACTGGGATCCCACCCTTCAGGCGTGGCAGGTCGCCTGGTCCGGACACATCCTGCTGACGAACCCGGCCCAGCTCTGGCAGAGCAACAGCTTCTTTCCGGAGAACTGGACCTTCGCCTTCTCGGACACCCTGCTCGGCTACGCGCCGGCCGGCATGATCGGCCACGGTCCGGAGGCCGCGATCCTCCGCTACAACATCCTGTTCGTACTGGCCCACGCGCTCGCCGTGGTCGGGGCGTACGCGCTGGTCCGGCAGCTCGGCTCGGGGCGGATCGGCGCCGCGGTGGCGGGCGTCGGTTTCGCGTACGCACCCTGGCTGTTGTCGCAGGCCGGTCACCTGCACGTGATCTCCAACGGAGGAATCCCGCTGGCCCTCGCCATGCTGGCTCGGGGTCACGGCTGGTCGCTGCGACACGGTTACCGACCCGAGCGCCGACGATCCGGCTGGGCCTTCGCCGGTTGGCTGGTCGCCGCCTGGCAGCTCAGCCTCGGCTTCGGAATCGGCCTCGTCTTCGCGTACGTCCTGGGTCTGATCTCGGTCGTGGTGCTGCTGAGCTGGCTGGTACGGCGGATCATCCGCCGGCCACGGCAGCCGTTCGGGTTCCGGATGCTGCTGGCCGACTTCTGGGGCGGCGCGATCTTCGCCGCTACCGGTGCCCTGCTGGCCATCCCGTACTTCAAGGTCGCCGAAGAGCACCCGAACGCCCGGCGGACCGCCGAGGAGCTGCACAACTACTCCCCGCCGCCCGGTGGTTTCCTCACCGCCCCGACCGAGTCCCTGATCTGGGGTGACCTGCACGAGCGGGCCCGCGACGGGCTGCCCGGACTGCCGGAAACCACGCTGCTGCCGGGGTATGCACTCCTCGCGCTCGCCATCGCCGGCCTGGTCTTCTCGATCTGGACGGTGCGACAGCGACTGCTGCTGCTGGTTGCCCTGCTGGCCAGCGCGGTGCTGGCGATGGGCAGCAGGTTCTTCGGCGGTACCTACACCTACCTGCCGCTCTTCGAGCACGTGCCCGGCTGGGACGGCCTGCGTACGCCCGGCCGGCTGATGCTCTGGACCAGCCTGTTGCTGGGCATCCTCGCGGCCGGCTCGGTCGGCGCCTTCGCCGAACGGGCGCGACAGATCTCGGCCGCCGAGCGGGTACCACCCCGCCCCGGTCCGTTCCTGCGCCTGGTCACCCTGCTGCCGCTGCTGCTGGTGCTGGTCGAGGGGCTGAACGCCACACCGCATCCGATCGTGCCGAGGCAGCCCGCGGCGATGCGGGTGTCGACCGGGCCGATCCTGGTCCTGCCGTCGGACCAGAAGACCGACCAGCACGTCATGCTCTGGTCGACCAGCCGGTTCCAGGACATCGTGAACGGCGGAAGTGGATTCACCCCCCGTCGGCTGGAGGAGGTACGTCAGGTGACGGCGAACTTCCCGGACTCGGCCAGCATCGAATACCTGCGCGAGCTGGGGGTGCGGACCGTCGTCGTGCTGAAGGACCGGGTGGCCGGCACTCCGTTGCAGACGGCGATCGACCTACCGGTCGACACCCTCGGCATCAGCCGGGAGGACGTCGGCGAGACCGTGGTCTACCGGCTCTGACGGTCCACACCGCGCCGTCCCCGGTGTTCGGGACCGGGGTGGCGGTGTCGTCAGGCCGGGACGGGTTCGCGTTCCGGTTCGGGGACACCGCGCAGCCGGCGCAGCCATCCCGCGTCCGGTGCGCCGTCGTAGTCCCCGCCGTCGGGGTCGTCCGGATAGGTGGCCCGGACCGGGTCGTGCTCCGGCCGCAGGATGTCCCGGATGATCAGTCCGCAGAGCACCGCGACGGTGGTCAGCCGGAACGTGGCGGCGAGCACGAACACGCCCTCCGGAAAGACCTGCTTGCCGGCGGCGCCGAGCAGTTCGCCGTAGAACGCGAGGAAGTAGCCGACCTCGGCGAGCTGCCACGCGATGAAGGCTCCCCAACGCGGCCGGGCCAGTACCGCCAACGGCAGCAGCCAGAGCGTGAACTGCTGCGACCAGACCTTGCTGAAGATCAGGAAGGCCGCGACCATCAGGAAGACCAGGGCCGCCAGCCGGGGGCGCCGGGGCGCGAACAGCGCGAGCGCGCCGATGCCGAGGAAGGCCAGGACGATCAGGGCGTACGACAGGGTGTTCAGCGTCGGTATGTGGTCGCTGAGCCACTGGAAGGGGCCCTGGTCGCCGGGGCTGCCGCTGTTCCACTTGCCGTCCAGGTAGCGACCGATGTACCACAGGGTGCCCCAGTCGATGGCGCGCTCACTGTTCAACTGGAAGAAGCGGCTCCATCCGTCGTGGTAGAGGATCGCCACCGGCAGGTTCACCGCCGCGATGGTCGCGATGGCCGAGCCGATCGTCACCACCATCGCCCGGACCCGTGCCGTACGCAGGGCGAACAGGAACAGTGGCCAGAGTATGAACAGTGGCCAGAGCTTCGCGGAAGTGGCCAGGCCGAGCATGATGCCGGCGGCCAGGGGTTGTCGTCTGGCCCAGGCGTACAGGCCGATGGCGGCGAGCCCGATCGCGAGCAGGTCCCAGTTGACGGTGGCGGTGACCAGCAACGCGGGGGAGAGCGCGAACATCGCGGCGTCCCAGGGCCGGCGGCGCCGTAGCGCGAGGATCATCGCGACGGTGGCCACCCCAAGGGCACCGAGCACCAGCGCGTTCAGGTTGTAGAACCACTCCGCCTGGTTGATCTCGGGGCGGTTCTCGCCGATGCTGTGCACCGGCAGGCCGAGCGCTCCCATGAAGAACCCGGTGACGACGGGATATTCGACCGGGTGGTCCCGGTAGGGCACCTTGCCCTCGTTCAGCCCTTCGGCGTAGTAGAGCGCGAGCACGTCGGTGTAGCAGAACTTGGTGTACTGCGAGTTGTTCTGCCAGGCGCCGGTCTGGCAGGGCGACTTCTGCACCCAGTGCAGGGCCAGGGTCAGACACGTCAGGGCCAGCACGATCCGGGCAGCGGTCCAGAACCGACCGCTCCACTGGGTGCCCCGGCGGTCGACCCCGCTCGCGTGCTCACCGATCGGGCCACCGATGGCCTCGGAGAGCCCGCGAACGAACCCGTCCGACCGGGACGGGTGGTCAGCCTTCTCAGGTTCGTCGATGCCAGCCGGCGACTGCGCGCTCATGGGTAAGCATCCTGCCGTATCGGAGCCCCTGCCACGAGCAGGAGGGGCGGACGGAAAACGATTCGGCGCGGACGGATGCCGTCGGCCGACTGATTTACGTGGATCTATGTCGGGGGGTGTAGGCACGGACCGCCGAGGCTGCCCCGGACCGACGTACGTCCGTCGCGGCTCCGGTCGGCGTATCAACGCGGGCGGCCCCGGCCACCTCGGGAGGTGGTCGGGGCCGCCGTCACGATTGCCGGCAGGTCTCCGGACTCAGTCGCGCTGACCGTTCGTCGTGGTGGGCAGCACCGCTACCCCGCCACCACCACCGCCGCCACCACGCCCGTCGTCGGGATTGTCCGGACCATCGTCCGGACCGCCCGGAAGGTCGGGGAAGGTGGGTCCATCCGGGTTCGTGGGGAAGGTGGGCGGGTTGTTGTTCTGGTTCTGCGGCGGGCAGACCCCGTTCACCAGAGCCGTCGGGCACGGTGGTGCCTGCGGCGGTTCGACGCCGTTGCCGCGTTCGGCATCGCCGATGCCCTTGGAATCCGGCAGCGGTTTCTTGTCGAGGCCCTTGAGCGCATCGTCCATGTACTGCTGCCAGATCGCGCCCGGCAGGCTCGCGCCGCTGACGGGTGTGCCGTTGTCCCTGCGGATCCTGGGTTTCTTCGGATCGTCGCTGCCGACCCAGACCGCGGTGGCCAACTGCGGGGTGTAGCCGACCATCCAGGCGTGCGCGTTGTCCTTCGTGGCGCCGTACTGCCACGTGCCGGTCTTGCCGGCCGCGGACCGGCCGCCCTCAAGACTGCGGCTGTTCGCGCCCGGGATCTTCTTCAGCACCGAGGTCACCTCGTCGGCGACCTCCGGCTTGATTCGCGGCGACGACTTGAGCTGCTCGCTGCCGGCGCTGATCTTCTTCCACGCACCGGTCTGCTTGTCCTGCTGCTCGATCGTCATGATGAAGTGCGGCTTGTTGTACTTGCCCCGGTTGGCGAGGGTGGCCAACCCGGTGGCATGGTCGAGAACGGTGATCGGGTACTGCCCGTACGCGACGACATGGAAGAACGGATCCGGCGCCACGTCGGCGGCCTTCTTCTTGGCCAGGTCGATCGGCTCCGACGCCCCCTTGGCAGGGGTGGTCCACATCGTGGTGATCCCGGCCTGCTTCGCCATGTTCACGATCTTGTCAGGACCGATGTCCTCGCTGATGTGGTAGAAGGGCACGTTGTAGGACCTGACGGTCGATTGTTCGAGGGTGCACCACTTGTGGCAGGTGGTCTGCTCCGCACCGGCGTTACCGATCTCGTCCTCGATGCCGTCGGCC
Source organism: Plantactinospora solaniradicis (assembly GCF_042658085.1). Taxonomy (NCBI): domain Bacteria; kingdom Bacillati; phylum Actinomycetota; class Actinomycetes; order Micromonosporales; family Micromonosporaceae; genus Plantactinospora; species Plantactinospora solaniradicis. The sequence continues at coordinate 296,733 of NZ_JBHSPR010000018.1, forward strand.
TTGAACGGCTCGGAGTTCCAGTGCGACTCGATCGAGATGCCCGCGTCGATCGCGGCGGCCAGGGTGTAGACCTTGAATGACGAGCCCGGCGGGTGACCCCCGACCAGTTCGCCGCCGAGGACGTTCTTTCCGGCGTAGTCGATCCCGGTCCCGTCGTTGCCGCCGTAGTAGGCGAGTACCCGGCCGGTGGCTGGTTCGATCGAGACCAGCGCCCCCTGTAGGTTCTTCGGCTGGCCGTTCAGCGGGGAGCCCTTGTTCTCCTGCTGGGCCGCCTTCTCCGCCGCGTTCTGCATCTTGATGTTGATAGTGGTCTTGATCCGGTAGCCGTCCATGGCCAGCGTCGCCTGACAGGTCGGCTTCGTGCTGCCGGCCGGCACCGCGCCGTTGTGGCAGAGACCCTTCTCCTCCATCTCGGCCCGGACGTAGTTGACCACGTTCCCCCGAGGGCTCTTCACGCCACTGGAGGCGGTGGCGTCTTTGCGCTTGTTCACCTTCGGGTACTCGGTCGGGCGCTCGGCCTCGGTGATCCACTTCTCCTCGACCATGCCGTTGATCACGTAGGTCCAGCGGTCCTTGGCCAGCTCCGGGTTGTCCTCGGGATCGAAGCCCTTCACGCCGGTCTGGGGATCGTTGACCGGCTGCTTGATCACTCCGGCCAGCACCGCGGCCTGGGCCACGTTGAGCTTGTTCGCCGGCACCCCGAAGTACGTCTGCGCCGCCATCTCGATGCCGTACGCGCCCCGGCCGAAGTAGATGGTGTTCAGGTAGTGCTGCATGATCTCGTCTTTGCTGAACTCGTCGTTCAGCTTCGAGGCGAGAATCGCTTCCTTGACCTTGCGCTGGTAGCTGTCGTCGTTCAGATTCTCGTAGGCGTTCCGGGCGTACTGCTGGGTGATGGTGGACGCACCCTGCTTCGTACCGCCGGTGAAGTTGTTCCAGGCCGCGCGGGCGATGCCGAGGTAGTCGACGCCCTTGTGCTTGTAGAACTTCCGGTCCTCGGCGGCGGCCACCGCGCGCTGCACGTACTTCGGGATCTTGTCGAGGGACACGATCACCCGGGCCTCTTCGCCCAGTTTTACGATCGCGTCCTTGTTGTTGCTCGCAAAGATCGTGGTCCCGACCGGCAGCGGGATCTCGTCCGGCAGCACCACGTTGGTGGAGTAGTAGGTCACTCCGACCACGCCGCCGCCGGTCAACATGATGAACACGGCGAAGGCGGCGATGACGAGGTTCATCCGCTTGCGCTTCTTGGCGCGCTTCAGCGCCGCCGCGTCCGGCTCGCCACCTCTGCGGCCACGACGGCCACCGGATCCACCCGAGCTGCCCGGTCCAACCGGATCGTCGGGGCCACCGGGACCGGCCGGGGAGACCGAGACGACCGCCCGGCCGACGGTGGCCCGACCGGCGGCGCCGTTCGCGCCCCCGCCACTCACGGACGCGGCTCCGACACTCGCCCGTCCCGCGGACGCCCGACCGGCCGGTCGGGCGGCGCCGTATCCGCCACCCGAGCCGGGTGCGTCGGGAACCGCCGCGCTGCCGACTCCGGCCCGGCCGACCCGGGCCCGACCCGGCGAGGCCGATCCGACGGACGCGGAACCGACGGACGCGGAACCGGAGGCCGGTGACACCGGTGCGGCCCAGCCGCCTCCGGCTGGGGCCCGCCCCGGTGGCGCGGCCCGGCCGGACGAGGCACGCCCACTCACGCTCGCCCGCGCCGACGCACCGTCGGCCCGGCCGTTGGCGGGCCAGCCGCCCCGGTCGCCGTCCGCCGAACGCCGATCGGCGTCGGCCTGGTCGTCCCGGGACGTGCGGCGGTATGGATCGTCCGCTGGTCCGTGGTCGCCGTTCGCGCCGGGGAACTGCGCCCGACCGCGCGCGGAACTAGGATCGCCGTACGAGTTCATTCGTCACACCCTGCCGGTCGCGGTGATGGGCGTTCGCGCCACCACCGGGTTGCCGTGAGCTGGAACACGCCGCATCCAGAGTCGGACACGCCGAGCCACAGATGCCGCAACATGGGAAATAACCGGACTTATCCGGTTTGCTAAGTGATACTCGCCCCGCCAATGTCGGAAGATCCCGGCTATGGGGAGACGAGTCACGATCACCGCCGCGCCTCGCGCCTTCGTCTGACCGAGGTGCCGTTCGCGGTCGCCGTCGCGGCCACCGCCGCGCCGCCGGACGACGCACCTGCGGTGCTGGCGGCGTCGTCGCCGGACACGCCATCCCGGCCGAGCAGGTACTGCTCGACGAGATGGTTCCAGTCGCAACCGCGGCACACCTCCACCACGTAGACCTGGAACTCACGCAGGGTCATCGCCAGCACCGACAGCTCCGCTCGGGTACGCGCCTGTCCGGCCGACTGCTTGAGTTCATCGCCGTAAATGTAGTGGACGTGGGTCAGATTTTCGCGCCGGCAGACCGGGCAGAGTGCCTCGGTCGGCTCGCCGTGGAACCGGGCGGCGTTCTTCAGGTAGGGCGAGGCGTCGCAGACCTCATAGGTGCCGACCCGACCCGAATGCACCTCACGCAGCACCGCTCGCTTCTGTAGCGAGTAGTCGACGACCTGGCGCTGCGAACGCATGCGCAGAAGAGTACGCGGTCCGGCCGGGCGAGGCGACCACCGTCACCGAGCGTAGTGGAATCTGTGCCCTGCGAGGGTTTGCCACGCCGGGCCGAAGGGTCTACCGTGCGATGTATCGGCCCGATACATCGAGTCGGTTACGGGCTCCTGACAGGGAGGCCACGCCGGTCCTGGCGGAGTCGCGGAGAGGGGTGCTCATGTTCGAGCTCGCCATCCTCGGCCTTCTACAGGAGTCCCCGATGCACGGCTACGAACTCCGCAAGGAGCTCACCGCCAAGCTCGGGGCGATCCGTGCGGCGATCAGTTACGGCTCGCTCTATCCGACCCTGCGTCGGCTACAGGCGGCCGGCTGGATCACCGAGGCGGCCGAGACCCCGGCCACCGCCGAGGAGATCCCGGCACTGACCAGCCGTCGCGGCCGAGTCGTCTACAAAATCACCGCCGAGGGCAAGGAACGGTTCGCCGAACTGATCGCCCAGACCGGTCCGGAGACCTACGAGGACGCCGGGTTCGGTGTGCACTTCGCGTTCTTCTCCCGTACCGACCGGGCGACCCGGCTCCGGATCCTCGAGGGCCGTCGGCGCAAGGTCGAGGAGCGTCGCGAGGGTCTGCGCGACGTGTTGAGCCGGGCAGCCGTTCGCCTCGACGCCTACACGCTCGAACTCCAGCGCCATGGCCTGGACGCCTGCGAGCGCGAAGTCCGCTGGTTGGAGGAGCTCATCGCCAACGAGCGCTCCGGCCGGACCCCGTCGGGGTCCACCCCGGGCACCGCCCCGGATACCCCGGGCACCGCCCAGGGGCAGTCAGAAGAACACATCCCGCCTCCGCCTGGGCAAGTCCAGGAATGAGACCGGAGCGGCCGTGATGAACACAAAGGAGGCAAACGCGATGGGCTCCGTCCGCGTCGCCATCGTCGGTGTGGGAAACTGCGCCTCGTCCCTGGTCCAGGGCGTCGAGTACTACCGCAATGCCGACCCCAACGACCGCGTCCCGGGTCTCATGCACGTCACCTTCGGCGATTACCACGTCTCTGACGTGGAGTTCGTCGCGGCGTTCGACGTCGACGCCAAAAAGGTGGGCATGGACCTCGCGGAGGCGATCGTCGCCAGCGAGAACAACACCATCAAGCTGTGCGACGTGGCGCCGACCGGCGTGCTCGTGCAGCGTGGGCCGACCCTGGACGGGTTGGGCCAGTACTACCGGGAGATCGTCGAGGAATCCGACCGCCAGCCGGCCGATGTCGTGGCGGCGCTGCGCGAGGCCCGGGCCGACGTGGTCGTCTGCTACCTGCCGGTCGGCTCCGAGCAGGCCGCCAAGTTCTACGCCACGGCGGCGATCGAGGCCGGTTGCGCCTTCGTGAACGCGCTGCCGGTCTTCATCGCCTCGGACCCGGAGTGGGCGCAGAAGTTCACCGACGCCGGACTGCCGATCGTCGGCGACGACATCAAGAGCCAGGTCGGCGCGACCATCGTGCACCGTGCGCTGGCCAAGCTGTTCGAGGACCGGGGCGTCGAGCTGCTGCGCACGTACCAGCTCAACTTCGGCGGCAACATGGACTTCATGAACATGTTGGAGCGCACCCGACTGGTCTCCAAGAAGATCTCCAAGACCCAGTCGGTCACCTCCCAGATCCCGCACGAGATGACCAAGGGTGACGTGCACATCGGGCCGTCGGACCACGTGCCGTGGTTGGACGACCGCAAGTGGGCGTACATCCGGCTGGAGGGCCGCTCGTTCGGTGACGTCCCGCTCAACGCGGAGCTGAAGCTCGAGGTGTGGGACTCGCCCAACTCGGCCGGCGTCATCATCGACGCGGTCCGGGCCGCGAAGATCGCCCTCGACCGAGGCATCGGTGGCCCGATCCTCTCGGCGTCGAGCTACTTCATGAAGTCCCCACCCCAGCAGTACGCCGACCACGACGCCCACCAGGCCGTCGAGGACTTCATCGCCGGCACGATCGAGCGCTGAGTGTGACGTACGACAGCAGCGGGGTCGGACCACCTGGTCCGGCCCCGCTGCTTCTTGTGCGGTAACGGCTCTTCAGCGGTAACGGCGACCCCTTGCTCAATTACCCCCGGGGGGTATATTGGCTTCCGAGGGGTGATCGACGATGCACGAGGGGCAGCACGGGCAACACGGACACGACGACGGACACCATCAGGGGCACGACAAGCACGCCGGGCACGATCCGGAGGCGTTCCGCCGGAAGTTCTGGCTGAGCCTGGCGCTCACGGTGCCGATCGTGGTCACCAGCCACATGGTGATGTACTGGTTCGGCTACTCGTTCGACTTCCCGGGCATGTTCCTGGTCGGGCCGGTGCTGGGCTCGATCGTCTTCCTCTACGGTGGCTGGCCCTTCCTGGTCGGCGGTCTCCGGGAACTGCGCGACCGCGCCCCCGGCATGATGCTGCTGATCTCGATGGCGATCACCGTCGCCTACGTCGCCTCGCTGGCCACCAGTTTCGGCGCGTTCGACCTGGACTTCTGGTGGGAACTCGCCGCACTGGTCAGCATCATGTTGCTCGGGCACTGGCAGGAGATGAAGGCCATCGGCCAGGCCCGGGGCGCCCTGGCGGCGTTGGCCGCACTGCTGCCGGACGACGCCGAGCGGATCGGCTCCGACGGCGGCGTACAGCGGGTCGCCCTGGCCGACCTGCGGGTCGACGACGTGGTGCTGGTCCGCCCCGGCGCGCGGGTGCCGGCCGACGGCCGGGTCGTCGACGGCGCCGCCGAACTGGACGAGTCGATGATCACCGGTGAGTCCCGGCCGGTGTCCCGGGGCATCGGGGCCCGGGTCGTGGCCGGCACCGTCGCGACCGACTCCGCGATCCGGGTCCAGGTCGACGCCATCGGCGACGACACCGCGCTGGCCGGCATCCAACGCCTGGTGGCCCAGGCCCAGCAGTCCAGCGGTCGGGCGCAGCTGCTCGCCGACCGCTTCGCCGCCTGGCTGTTCTACATCGCCACCGCCACCGCCGCCGTGACCTTCGTCGTCTGGTCGGCGCTCGGCAGCGTCGACGAGGCCGTGGTGCGTACCGTGACGGTGTTGGTGATCGCCTGCCCGCACGCCCTGGGCCTGGCGATCCCGTTGGTCATCGCGCTCTCCACCGCCGTGGCCGCCAGGGCCGGAATCCTGGTCAAGGACCGGTTGGCGTTGGAACGGATGCGCACGGTCGACGCGGTGCTGTTCGACAAGACCGGCACGCTGACCCGGGGCGCGCACACCGTCACCGCGGTCGCCGCCGACCCGGGCTTCGCCGCCGACCCGGGCCTCGCCGCCGGTCGGGGTTCCGGCTCCGGCGACGCCGCCACCACGGAGGAGAAGGCGCCGGCGGAAGACAAGACGCCGGCGGAGGACGAGGTGCTGCGGCTGGCCGCCGGGGTCGAGGCCGACAGTGAACATCCGCTCGCCCGAGCCATCGTCGCCGCCGCCGGGAACCGGGCCGGGGCGGCAGCGGCGACCGGATTCCGGGCGCTGTCCGGCCGGGGCGTCCGGGCCAGCGTCGAGGGCCGGGACTACGCCGTCGGCGGGCCGGCCCTGCTGCGGGAACTGACCGCCCAACCCTCCGACGACCTCCGTCGGGTCGGCGCGGAGTGGTCGGCGCGCGGGGCCGCCGTGCTCTACCTGGTACGCCTCGACGACGGTGGACCGCAGGTGCTCGGCGCGTTCGCCCTGGAGGACGAGGTACGGCCGGAGGCCCGCGAGGCGATCGCCGACCTACGGGCACAGGGCGTACGCACGATCGCCATGATCACGGGTGACGCCCGGCCGGTCGCCGAGGCGGTCGCCGCGAAGCTGGGTTTCCGGGCCGGGGTGGACGAGGTGTTCGCCGAGGTCCTGCCGGCGGACAAGGACGACAAGGTGACCGACCTCCAGCGTCGGGGGCTGGTCGTGGCGATGGTCGGCGACGGGGTGAACGACGCACCCGCGCTGGCCCGCGCCCACGTCGGGATCGCGATCGGCGCCGGCACCGACGTGGCCATCGAGTCCGCCGGCGTGGTGCTCGCCTCCTCCGACCCCCGCGGGGTGACCGGAGTGATCCGGCTGTCCCGAGCGTCGTACCGGAAGATGATCCAGAATCTCGCCTGGGCCGCCGGGTACAACGTGGTCGCGATCCCGCTCGCCGCCGGAGTGCTCGCCTGGGCCGGGGTCGCACTCAGTCCCGCCATCGGCGCGGTGCTGATGTCCGGCTCCACCATCGTGGTGGCGCTCAACGCCCAACTGCTCCGCCGGGTCAGACTGGCCCCGGCGCCGCCCAGGTAACCGTCCGTCTACTGCCCGCCAGCAACAAACGGAAGGTCGTCCGCGTCCGGCCAGGGACGGCTCACCTGTCGCCGAGCATCTCGTGGAAGTCAGCATTCCGTTCGTGAACCCGGCGCGCAGCGGCGCGGGTCCACTCGTCCCGCTCTTGGCGCTCGAGGTACGCGTCGATCGCCGCCTCGACGGTCTTGTGCATCGAGCGGCGCTCCGCCTCGGCCAACTCGCGGAGCCGCTGCTCGACCGTGGGGGTTCAGGCCCAGGCGCGCTGGAAGGCGACTCCGGCCTCCAGTTCCAGCAGATGTCGCTTGCGAGGCAGGCCACCACCGAAGCCGACCAGCTTGCCGCCGGCTCCGACGATCCGGTGGCAGGGCACGATCACCGGGATGGGGTTCCGGTTGCAGGCCACCCCGACCGCGCGGGCCGCCCCCGGGTCACCGACCGCCGCCGCCACCTCGCCGTAGGTTCGGGTCTCGCCGTACGGGATCTTCGACATCTCGGCCCAGACGGCGCGTTCGAACTCCGACCCCCGGCGTACGTGCAGCGGCACGGTGAACTCGATCAGTTCACCGGCGAAGTACGCCCGCAGCTCGGCCAGGGCCGGTGCCAGCTCCGGATCGGGGGTGGCACTCGCACCCTCGACCGGCCCGAACTGCACGCCGCAGATGCCGACGTCGTCGATTCCGACGGACAGGTCACCGATCGGGGTGTCGAGCACGGTCCAGCGCATCTGCCCATTGTTCACCCGGTCCGGTCGGTCAGCACCGAACGAACCCACTAGCAAGTGATCGCAGGCACCTGCTAACTTCTATTGGCATGTGCAGGGTTTCGCTATGAGTAGACCCGACCCGACCGGCGACGAGCTGGTCCGGGTGATGGCCACGCTGGCCAACCCGCACCGGTTGCGGGTCGTCGCGGCACTGGTCCGGGAACGCAACTACGTGAGCCGGCTCGCTCGCCAGTTGGGCATCAGCCGGGCACTGCTCCAGGTCCACCTGCGGAAGTTGGAGACGGCCGGCCTGGTGTCGGCACACCTTGAGTTGTCGGAGGACGGGAAGGCAATGAAGTTCTACGAGGTCAACCAGTTCGATTTCCGGCTGACGCCGGACGCCGTCGAGGCGGCGGCGCAGACGTTGAGCCTTCCTGATCCGGGCGAGCGGAACGTCGAGGAGGGAGCACGGTCATGAGCGAGCACGACTGGACAGAGGTCGTCGGGGCCGCTGGAGCGTTCGCCCTGCTCATCACCGTGATCACGACGATCATCATTCAGGTGGCCCGGACCTGGCGGGCCCACGCGGTCCTTGCCCGCGAGGGCGAGTACAAGAAGCTGGCCGAGACGGCGGTCCGGACCCAGGAGGGCACCGAGCGGCAGTTGGCCGAGCTCGGCAACCGGCTCGCCCAGATGGAAGCCCGGATGACGTCCCTGGAGCGGGTGCTCAAGGACGTCGAGTAGCGGGCCGGGGCGACATCGGACAGCAGACCGGGGCGACATCGGACCGGGCCCTGGGTCGTCGAGCGCCAACTCGACGACCCAGGAGGAAGAAGCACCACCTCGCCCACGGGCGAGTTCTGCGCGCGACGCTCCTTCGTGGAAAGGACAGCACTCCATGCTGTGGAAAGGCAACTCGACCCGACATCGGGTGATCCGCCGGGTGGCCACCCTGGGTACGGCCATCGCCGCCGCCGTCACGGTGGTCGGCGCCGGTGCCCCCGGGGTGAGCGGGGCGGCGCCGCCGCGCGCGGCCCCGACGATCGACTGGAGTTCGTGCGCCGGAGACGCCACGGCGCAGTGCGGCACCCTGTCGGTGCCGGTCGACTGGGACCATCCGACCGGGCCGAGGTTCGACCTGGCGCTGGCCCGCCGGACCGCCACCGACCCCGCCGCCCGGGTGGGCAGCCTCGTGTTCGGTCCCGGCGGCCCCGGCGACTCCGGGGTGAGCCGGGTGGTGACCGGGGTCAGCCGGTTCAGCGCCGAACTCCGGCGCCGGTTCGACATCGTCAGCTTCGACCCGCGCGGCGTGGGTCAGAGCAGCCCGGTGCGCTGTTCGACGGAGCTGCTGGGCCAGCGACCCGCGCCGGTGCTGACCAGCCAGGCCGACTTCGACGCCACTGTGGCGTACAACCGGCGACTGCGGGAGGACTGCCGGGCCCGGACCGGACCGGTCTTCGACCACGTCGACACGCTCAGCATGGCGCGGGACCTGGACGCCGTCCGGGCCGCGCTCGGCGAGACGGAACTGACGTACCACGGCAGCTCGTACGGCACCCTGCTCGGCGAGCAGTACGCCGAACTGTTCCCGCACCGGGTCCGGGCGATGGTGCTGGAAAGCGTCGTCGACCACAGCCTGGACACCCGGGCCTTCCTGAACACCCAGACCGCCACCGCGCAGGACTCGTTCGACGCGTTCGTGGCGTGGTGTGACCGTACCGAGAGCTGTGCCCTGTACGGGCGGGACATCAGTGCGATCTGGGCGGACCTGCTCGACCGGGCCGGGCGCGGAGAGGTGCCGGACCCGAAGGACCCCTCGGCGACGCTGAGCCCGTACGCCCTGAGCGGCTTCCTCGCACCACGCGCGCTCTACGGCCCCGACTGGGCCGGGCTGGCCGGGACGATCAGCACCCTGTCCGGGCAGGCGGCGAGCGGAGCCGGCCCGGCGCCCGCCACCGACTCGACCGAGGAGGCGGTGCGGACCAGCTCGAACCCGTTGGCGATCTTCTGCCAGGACTGGAGTCTGCCGGTCCGGGACTACCGGGAGTACGCCCGCCGGATCCGCGAGATGGCCCGGATCGGCACCGACCTGCCGTACCCGCAGGCGCTGGCGGTGGTGGAGTCCTGCCTCGGTGCGCCCGCCGTCGACAACCCACAGCACCGGCTGCGGGTACGCACCGACCGGCCGCTCCTACTGATCAACTCCCGGCACGATCCCGCCGCCGGACACAACTGGGCCAGCAACGTCGCCCGGCAACTCGGGACGCACGGTGTGCTGCTCACCTACGAGGGCGCCGGCCACGGCAGCTACAACGCCAGTCCGTGCATGACCGGGGCCGTCGACCGGTACCTGATCTCGACGATCACGCCCGCACCCGGCGCCAGTTGCCCGGCCGTCGAGCCGACGCCGAGCGGCGCCGGATAGCCCCCGATCGCCGGACGACCTCCGGGACGATCTGTGTCCCCGCTCACATCCTGACCGATCGGTCAAGTCTCTGACCGATCGGTCAGGCATGCTCGGGGCCGGAGGTGATGGGGCGATGTCGCGTAGCAGGACCCGGGACGACATCCTGATCGTGGCCGCCCGGCAGTTCGGCCGGGTGGGCTTCAAGGGGACGTCCCTGCACGACATCGCGGTCGAGGTGGGCTGCTCGAAGGCCACCCTGCTCTATCACTTCGACAGCAAGGAAGCCATCCTCCTGGCGCTGGTCGCGCCCGCCGCGCGGGACCTGGTCGACCTCGACACCCGGCTCGCCGGTCTCGACGACGCCGCCGCCCAGGAGACCGCCATCGAGGGCTTCGTCGACCTGGTGCTCGCGTACCGCCGGGAGATCGCGCTCATCTACGACGACCTTCCGCACCTGCTCGAACAGCCCGCGTTCGCGAGCCTGCAACCCGTCACCGCGCGCCTGATCGACACCTTCGCCGGGCGGTCGACGGACCCGGCGGCCCGGATCGCCGCCGAGGTGATGCTCGGCGGAATCGCCGCGATCGCCATCGACCACACCGAGGACAACGCCACGGAACTCCGCCCGGCCCTGATCCGGGTGGCCCGACGTGCACTGCTACCCGACGCCTCCCCGGAAGCCGGAACCATGACCTCCGAACCGTGACCTCCCGAACCGTGACCTCCCGAACCCGATCCACCCACCCCTGAAAAGCCCGGAAACGCCTCACCCCTCGACCAAAGGAACCGACAATGGCGACCCTCCTCTACCGACTCGGCCGGGCCTCGTTCCGGCGCCGCCGGCTCGTGGTGGTCATCTGGCTCGTCCTGCTGGCCGCGCTCGGCGGGGCGGCGGTGGCCTTCATGGGCCCCACGTCGACGAACTTCTCCATCCCCGGCACCGAGTCCCAACACGCGATCGACGCACTGCAGCGGGAGTTTCCCGAGGCGAGCGGCGCGACCGGCACCATCGTGGTGGCCGCGCCCGAGGGCCAGCAGCTCACCGCGCCGGACCGGCAGGCGGTGGTGGCCGACCTCGTACGCGAGGCTTCGACGCTGCCCGGGGCGGTGGGTGCACTCGACCCGTTCGCCAGCGGAGCCGTGTCGCAGGACCGCCGGTACGCGCTGATCCAGGTGCAGTTCGCCGCGCAGGGCGACGACATCACCGAAGAGCAGCGGCACGCGTACGAGGAAAGTGGTTCGGCCGCGACGGCGGCGGGCCTACGGGTGGAGCACGGCGGCGAGGTGATGTCCAGCGTCCCCGAGGTCGGCGGCACCGAGGCGATCGGCGTGGTGATCGCCCTGGTGGTGCTGGTCGTGACGTTGGGTTCACTGGTCGCGGCCGGAATGACGATGCTCAACGCGCTGATCGGGGTCGGCGCGGGCATGGCCGGCCTGTACGCGCTGAGCAGCACCATCGGGCTGACCAGCACCGCACCGGTACTCGCGCTGATGCTCGGCCTGGCGGTCGGGATCGACTACTCGCTCTTCATCACCTCGCGGTACCGGCAGAACCTGCTGGAGGGGCTGGCCCCCGAAGAGGCGACCGGCCGGGCGATCGGCACCGCCGGTTCGGCAGTGCTGTTCGCCGGGGTCACCGTCGTCATCGCGCTGGCCGGACTGGCCGTGGTCAACATCCCGTTCCTGACCATCATGGGGCTGGCCGCCGCCGGAACCGTCGCGGTCGCCGTACTCGTCGCGTTGACGCTGCTTCCCGCGCTGCTCGGCTTCGCCGGCCGGCGCATCCTGCCGCGCCGGCTGCGCAGCACCGTGACCGGCGCCGATTCCGACACCGAACCTGGCGCCGCTCCGGCGGTGACACAGCCGGGCCGGGCCGAGGGCTTCGGGTTCCGCTGGGCCCGGCTCGTCATCCGGTTGCGCGTACCGCTGATCCTGGTCGCCGTGCTCGGCCTCGGTGCCCTCGCCATCCCGGCCGCCGACATGCGGGTGGCGCTGCCGGACGCCGGCAGCAGCCCGGAGGGCACCCCGGCGCGTGAGGCCGCCGACCTGATCACCACCGGCTTCGGACCCGGATTCAACAACCGCCTCGCGCTGGTCGTGTCGAGCGACTCGGCGGCGCGGACCGCGTCCGCCGCCCAGGAGGTCACGGCGGCGCTGCAAGGCACCGAGAACCTGCTCGCGGTCAGCCCGCCGAACCTGAGCCGCGACCAGTTGACCGCCCTGCTGGCGGTCATCCCGACGACCGGCCCGACCGACCCGGCGACCGAGAGCCTGGTACACGAGATCCGGGAGAAGGTCGGACCCGTCGACGGTACGGACGGCGCGGGCGTCGCCCTCACCGGTCAGACGGCGGTCGGCATCGACGTGTCCGAGAAGCTCTCCGACGCGATGCCGTGGTACCTGCTGCTCGTCGTCGGCCTCTCCGTACTACTGCTGATGCTGGTCTTCCGGTCCCTGCTGGTGCCACTGAAGGCGGCGCTGGGCTTCCTGCTCACCGTCGGCGCCACGTTCGGGCTCACCGTGCTGGTGTTCCAGCAGGGCCACCTGAGCAGCCTGGTCGGACTGGACACCCCGGGCCCGCTGGTCAGCTTCCTGCCGATCCTGCTGATCGGCATCCTGTTCGGGCTGGCGATGGACTACGAGGTCTTCCTGGTGTCGCGGATGCGCGAGGACTTCGTACACGGCGACACCCCGACCCAGGCCACCATCAACGGCATGGGTCACGGTGGCCGGGTGGTGACCGCCGCCGCACTCATCATGACCTCGGTCTTCGCCGGCTTCATCCTGCTCGACGATCCGGTGATCAAGTCGATGGGCTTCGCCCTCGCCATCGGGGTGGCGATCGACGCGTTCGTGGTCCGGATGACGATCGTCCCGGCGGTCATCTCGCTGCTGGGCCGGAGCGCGTGGTGGCTGCCCGGCTGGCTGTCGAAGATCCTGCCGAACGTCGACATCGAGGGCGAGCGGCTGCGCCGGCACCTGGCGACCGAGCCGGACACGGCGCCGGAGCGGGTACCAGCCGGGGTCTGACTGTTTCTGGCATGTTCTGCTCGGTTCTGGCCGGTTCTGCCGGACATCGCCGCGAAGAGGCTTACCGAACGTAGAACTCCGGAGACCCCCCGCACCGCAGGACGGTGCGGGGGTCGTCCGGTTCGGCGGAGGTCCGATTTGTTCAAGACCCGCTCCGCGAGGTTCGCCATCCTTTAGACCATGAGCGTTGACCTGTCGCGTGCCGCATCGTTCCTCGCCGGCCATGGCCGGCTGCTCGACCGGCGCCGCTTTGAGTTGCTCCGGGGAGAAACGGAGCCGGCCGCCGTGCTCGCCGCGTTGGATGGCTACCGCAATGGTGACGGCGGTTACGGCTGGGGACTGGAACCCGACCTGCGCGCACCGGAAAGCCAGCCGGGTGGCGCGCTGCATGCCTTCGAGGTGTTCGAGGACATCGCGCCGGCAACCACTCCGCGCGCGATCGAGTTGTGCGACTGGTTGGACTCGGTGACGCTGCCGGACGGCGGCCTGCCGTTCGCACTGCCGGTAGCCGACGCCAGTGCCAGCGCGCCCTTCTGGACCGAGGCCGACCCCACTGTCTCGGCGCTGCAGAGCACCGCCTTTGCCGCAGGTGTCGCATTGCGGGTCGCCGCGCACGACCCCGCTGTCGCGGCGCATCCCTGGCTGGCACGCGCCAGTCGGTACTGCTTCGATGCCATCGGCGCGCTGGACTCGGCGCCGCACGCGATCGCGCTGTCGTTCGCGGTCCGCTTTCTGGACGCCGCGTACGAGCGGTATCCGGCGGCGCCGCCACTACTGGCGCGACTCGCCCAGTTCGTGCCGGACACCGGCCTGGTTCCGGTCCAGGGCGGCAGCGAGGGCGAGACGATGCGCGCGCTCAATTTCGCGTCGGTGCCCGGTAGCCCGGCGAGCGCACTGCTGGGTGCCGGCGTGATGGACGCCGAACTGGACAGGTTGGCCACGCAACAGCAGGACGACGGGGGCTGGACGGTCGACTTCGCCAGTTGCTCGCCGGCCGCGACGCTGGAATGGCGTGGCTACGCGACAGTGGGTGCCGTACTGACCTTGAAACGCGCCGGACGGCTGTAGACGAGTCGAGCGAGGGAAGGGTCCTCTCGGCGACCATAGATAGCGGACATAACCGCCGGCTAATCGTCCACGTTGGGCAGCTTGGTGCCGGGAGGGGACGTGGGCGGGCAGTCCGGACGGGAGGCCGGATCGACCAGCAGGATGCCGTGCCAGAGGTCGAGCAGGTCGGACGGTCAGGTCGACCTCTATCGGATGGCTGAGCCGTATCCGGATGTGGCCTGCATGCAGACTCCGGCTGGCGCCGGGTATGTCGAAGCGGCAAGCGCCGCTGACAGCAAGAACCGCGCTGGCCACGTACTCGTCTATGCCGGTCCCGACTGGGCCAGCTTCCTCGCCGCGCTCAAGCACGACGGCCTCACGCCGACCCCTTGAGCGCGGCTCGACCCTCTGAGGATCGTGGTACTGACGGCCTGGCCGATCGGAACGCCGTACGCACGGCGAAGGACAACGGCGAGTGGGATGCCGAGATCTCCGCAGTCAGCGAGTTCGGGGAGTGCTATAGCCACGACCATCTCCGGCACGACGCGCATCTGCGGCACATGGACCTGCTCGCGAAGGCGGGTCGGGTCGAAGAGTTGGCCGCGCGGGCTGAAACGGACGTTCATCCGCGGCGCCGGCTGGATCGGTTCCGGTACGAGCAAGACCGTGACGGCGACCTGCGGCACCGCGCCCGGCACGGAGACAGGTACGCCCTCTACATGCTCGTGCGTCTGCTCCGCGAGCGAGGCGACGAGCCGGCTGCTCGACAGGCGGTTGTCGATATCGATGCGACGGACACCTACGCGTCGAAGCTGGCAGAACAGCCCTGATCAGCCCTGATCAGCCCTGATCAGACCGTCCAGACCAGACAGAATGGCTTGCCGGCCGGATCGGCGTAGACGCGCCAGTCCGGGCCCGCGCCGTCCAGCCGGGTGGCACCGATGTCGAGGGCGGCCCGTTCGGCCGCGTCCACGTCCTGGACGATCACGTCGAGGTGGATCTGCTGCGGGTACGCCGGATCCGGCCAACGCGGCGCGGTGTACTGCTCCACCTGCTGGAACAGCACCGGCTGCGCGCCCTCCTCGCCGATCATGGCGATCCCGTCCGCCTCGTACGTCACCGGCTTGCCGAGCAACTCCGCGTAGAAGTGGCTCAGCTCCTTCGCGTCGGGGCAGTCGAGCATGACGCCCATCAGGGTGGTCCGTGGATCGTCCGGGTTGACGCACAGGTCGAACGGGTGGCCGGCCGGGTCGGCCAGGGTGTGCCACCGTTCGTTGCGGCGCAGCAGCCTGGCGCCGAGCTGCTGGGCGCGTTCCGCCGCCGCGTCGATGTCCGGTACCCGGAAGTCGAGATGCGCCTGCTGCGGACGGTGCTGGTCCGGCCAGTGCGGCGGTACGTGGTCGGTGGACCGTTGCAGGCCGATCCGCCAGCCGTCACCCGACTCGAGTGTGATCCAGTCATCTTCGGCGCCGGGGACGCGCCGCCAGCCGGCGAGCTGCTCGTAGAACGTGGCCAGGAGGTCGATGTCCGGGGCGTCCAGCGCCACGGCCCGCAGTGCGCCGATCGCCCGCCGGTGCGGTTCGGATGTCATGCCCCGATCCTGCCGATCCCGGGGCCGACCCGCCACCGGAAACCGGCGTCGAGGATCCCTCTGAGCGGGTTGCCGGGAATCGAGACGGCTGCCTATCCGCGTTCCGGACCTGGCGTGGCAGTGCCGCCTGAGAGCGCTTCGGGTTTCGTGTAGAGGACTTCGCGGACCTGTTCCGCGGCGCGGAGGATGCTCTCGCTGATGAAGTCGCTGAAGCGGGCGATGTTCTCCAGGCGGGCGGCGGACGGGGTGCCGGGGCCGAGAACGCCGACTCCCTGCCGTGCGATCTCGGCGACCTGGGCGACACCGCGGGCGCTGGCGATCGTCGACTGGTACCAGACGTCGTCGTCGACGAAGTAGCGCTCGCGGCGGCGTTCGTCACGTTGCCGACGGATGAGGCCCTGGTCTTCGAGGAACGCGATCGCCTTGGAGACGGACGCCGGACTGACCCGGAGGTGCTGGGCGAGTTCGGACGCGGTGAGGCTGCCCGCATCGGCGATGAAGAGGCAGGTCAGCACCCGAGCCATCATCCTGGGCAGGCCCTGTTGCATCAGGAGGGTGGTGAACGCCTCCTCGTACTCGTGCACGGCCTCGTCGTCGCGCCCGTAACCCTGCGCCGGCGCCCCCTGCCCTCGGGGCGGGGTCTGCCTGCGCCGGTGGGCGCGGCGTTCGGTGGCGCGGTGGGCCAGGTCGGCGCGGTAGGTGGTGGGGCCGCCGTTGCGCATCACCTCACGCGTGATCGTCGAGGTGGGGCGGTCGAGACGTCGGGCGATCTCGGCGTAGGCGAGGCCGTCAGCCAGCCCCAGCGCGATCTGCTGACGTTCCTGCTGGCTGAGTCTGCCTCCCGGCACCGCGATCTCCCTTCGAGCTTCCCTGATGCCGCCAGCGTAGCGTTCACCCACCGCCAGATGCAACGGGCCAGACGGCTGCCATTGCGTTAGATCTACGCTAGTTGCAACGAAAACTAGCTCTCTACCTGCTCTAACGTGAGTTGTACGCAACGAGATAGTTGCTGAATCTGCGAACGCAACGTAGCGTTTCCGGTGTCAGAAACGACGAACGCACGAGGAGAGCATGATGCAGAAGTTCGACACCCCCGCCGCGATCTCCGCCGTCCTGGACATCCCCGCCGGGCGCATCCAGGTCATCGCCGCCGACCGGGCCGACACCACCGTCGAGGTCCGGCCGGCCACCGCCGACAAGGGCCGCGACGTGAAGGCGGCCGAGCAGACCACGGTCGAGTTCGGCGACGGCGTCCTGCGGATCACGACCCCGGTGGGGAAGAACCAGATCCTCGGCCCGTCCGGATCCGTCGAGGTGACCATCCAGCTGCCCGCCGGTTCCCGGATCGACGGGAAGGCGGCCGCCGCCGAGTTCCGGGGCGTCGGACGGCTCGGCGACGTCGCCTTCGAGGGCGCGCACGGCGCGGTCAAGATCGATGAGGCCGCGAGCGTACGCATGGCCGCCTACGGTGACGTCGCGGTCGGCCGCCTCACCGGCCCCGCAGAGATCAAGACCCAGAAGGGCGACATCCACATCGCCGAGGCCACCTCCGGCGCGGTCGTGCTGCACACCCAGATGGGCAACGTGACGGTCGGCGCCGCCCAGGGCGTTTCCGCCTCCCTAAACGCCGGCACCGGCCACGGCCGGATCGACAACGCGCTGAAGAACACCGAAGGCGCCGCAGCCGGCCTGAGCATCCACGCGACCACCGAATACGGCGACATCACCGCCAGCAGCCTCTGAAGACGGCGACGAACCGGCAGACAGCCGGTCGGGCCCAGCGGCCTGCGATCCACGTGCAGAGCCGGGAGAAGTCACACAAGAGTCCAACGCGACCAGGAGGATGACATGACGAGGAACAGCGCATCCTCGACCAGTTCGGCGTGGACCGGCATGGTGCCGGTTGACGACACGGCCCTGGCCGTCACCGACACCGGCGGTCCCGGTATCCCCGTGGTCTACCTCAATGGCCAGTTCGCCACCCAGGGGTACTGGCGGCGGGTCATCGCCGAACTGGGGACGGGGTGGCGGCACATCACCTACGACGAGCGTGCGCGCGGCAAATCGAAGCGTTCGGCGGACTATTCCTTCGAGGCCGCCGTGCGGGACGTCGATGTCGTTCTCGCCACCAGGGGTGTGGACCGGGCGCTGGTGGTGGGCTGGTCCTACGGAGCGTTCGTCGCGGCCCACTGGGCCAGCCGGAATCCGGACCGTACCGTGGGCGCGGTCCTGGTCGACGGCGCGCAGCCGTACGACTGGCTCGACGAGGCCATGGAGCAGCGGATCCGGAAGACGTTCAAGCGGTTGAACTGGTTCATGCCGCTGCTGCGCCCGACCGGCCTGACCCCACGGATGAATGCCGAACAGATGGCGGACAGCAACATCGAGGTCGGCGTGCTCGCCCGCGAGCGCGAGTTGGGCCCCGTGCTGGACAACATCAGCGTCCCGGCGCGGTACGTGGTCGCTTCGGGAACGTCCCTCGGAAGCAAGGGTGACGAGCAGGAACGGATCCGCGCCAGCCTCGGTGCGGTGACCGCCCGCAACCCGAACATCAAAATCAGCGCGAAGGTCCCCAGCAACCACGGCGCGATCCTGAAGAAGGACTCCCCGGCCATCGCCAACGCCGTACGTGAGGTCGCCGCGCTCGACCGCGCCCCGCGCTGAGGAGAGGTGTTAGGAGGGGGCCCTTCTTCTACAGAAAACGATAAGAAGGGGCCCTTCCTTACATCCTCATCCTTACATCCTCAGGACGCGTTCGGTGTGGTAGGCCGCGATCTCCAGCATGAGGACGCGGTCGGGAAAGTCGCCGTCGAGCAGGCGTAGCGGGCCGGCGATCAGCGACAGGTGGTGGGCGAGCTGGTAGAACCGCATCCGCCGCTCGTCGAGTTCGTCGGCGGGGTGGAGCAGGTGGTAGTGCTCGCCGAAGCGCATCCGCAGGAAGACGTGCTCCCACTCGATGTCGAGGAACATCATCCCCTCGATGTCGATGAGCACCGGCTCCCCGTCGCCGTCCACCAGTACGTGGTCGGGTCCGAGCTCGCCGTGGATCAACCCGTACGTCGGGCGCGGAGCGACAGCCTCCGCCAACCGATGAGCGACCTCGGTCAGTCGGTCCCGGTCCCGTGCGATGCGCTCGTCGCGACCGGCCGCCTCGGCGAGATCGGACAACGTCCGGTCCAGCACCAACCGCACCGGCGACCGCTGTTCGGGTGTCGGATCGGAGAGCCGGGCGACGGCGGCGACCTTGCCGAACCGGGTCTCCCGCTGGTGGTGCATCGCGGTGAGGACCTCGCCCAACCGGGCGACCGTGCGCGCGGCCACCGTCGGCTCGTCGGCCAGCCGCTGTTCCAGGTTCGGTCCTGGAAGATCCTCGACCAACGCGATGTCCGCCGGGTACCGGTCCCGGCTCCGGTCGAGCAACAGCACTTCCGGGGTACGCACCCCGGCGGCGGCGAGCGCGGTCCTGGCGGCTTCGAACAACTCGCTGCCGGAGGCGTCCGAGAACGGGTCGTCCAGCGGGTCACCTTCGGTCCTGCGCCCCGCCGGCCAGAAGTTCTCCTCGGGGCTCCAGACGTACGCGACGACCGTGGACCGGTCGTCGAGGGTCAGCCGGTAGACGCCCTTCTTCGTACCGCCCCGTAGTCGGGTCACGGTGTCGATCCGCCGTGCGGAGCCGAATCCGGCCCGTACGACGGCGGCCAGCCGCTCCCGGTCGGCGAACTCCCGACGCATCTCGTCCCCCGTTCGCGCCCGCTCCGGCACAGGGGTGAGCCCCGGTACGGTCCCACCGTCTGAGCGACGCGCACGATACTTTCACCATGACGAGTTGGGGAGCGAGCATGCCGGACCGGGGCACCCGACCGCGCGTCGTCATCGTTTCCACCGCGCTGCTTCTGGTCGTCGCCGTCGCCCAGTCCGTCTCGGTCATCCTCGCCGAGCGGGAGTACCGGGCCTACCGGTCGGCGTACGACGCGATGCACCCGGGCACCGACGGCTTCGTGGGGTTCGTCTCCATCGCCCGAGGCGTGTTGCTGCTGTTCGGGCTGGCCTTCGCGGTGGCACTCGTCGTACTGGCCGTGGTCAACCTGCACGGGAAGCGGGCCGCCCGGGTCTTCACCTGGGTACTCGGCGGACCCCTCGTCCTCTGGACCGCCGCCGGACTCGTACGGGACGTCGTCTTCGCCGGCGGGCCGACGGCCGAGTCCAGGGAGTTGAGCCGGCTCGCCCACCTCGAACTGCCGGGCTGGCACGATCCCGTCGCGCTGGCGTCGGGAGTCGCGGTACCGCTGCTGCTGCTCGCCGCCCTGCTCCTGCTGGCCCTGCCCGCCGCGAGCGCCTTCGTCCGGGCCAGGGCTACGGGCGATCCTGACTCGCCGCCGGTACCCGAGCCGACCCCGGCTATCGTCGCACCGTCCGATCCCGGTGGAACGCCTGGTCAAACGATCTTCTGACCGAGGCAAACTTTCCCGGTTCCTCGGCGTCTGAGGGAACGGGAGGTGTGCTGTGGGTCGGACGTCCGAGAGCGAGTTCACCGCATTTGTCCACGAGCGGGGCGACGTGCTGCTGCGCGTCGCCCAGGCGCTCGCCGGTGACCGGTACGCCGCCGAGGACCTGCTCCAGAACGCCCTCGCCAAGGCGTACGCCCGATGGCCACGGATCCGGGGCGACGCCGAGCCGTACGTCCGGCAGATCCTCTACCACGACCAGGTCTCGGCCTGGCGGCGGCGGGGCCGGCGCCCGGAGGTGCCGCACGCCGAGGTGCCGGAACCACCGGCCGCCGAAACCCAGCACGACCACGAGACGGCGGTCCGGATGATGCTCCGGGACGCACTGCTGATGCTGCCGCCCCGGCAACGGGCCGTGCTGGTGCTCCGATATCTGGAGGACCAGACGGTCGAACAGACCGCGGCCGCGCTGGGTTGCCGGCCGGGCACGGTGGCGAGCCAGGCGTCCCGGGCGCTGACCAAACTGCGCCAGTTGGTGCCGGAGTTCGCCGAGATGACGGACCGGGAGGAGGCGATCCGATGAGTGAGAGGAACGCGGAGCGGCTGCTGCGCGGGGCCGTACACGATCTGGCGGGCGACCCGCACCAGTCGCCGGACCTGGTTACCGTCGCGGTGAGCCGTGGTCGGCGGATCCGGCGACGCCGTCAGGCGGGCGCGGTCGCCGCCGCGTTCGTCGCCGTCGCGGCCATCGCGGCGCCGTACGTCCTGCTGCGGCCGGACCCGGAACCTCCGGCCTATCCGATCGCCGGACCGCCGGCCGCGTCCGCCACCACCGCCGGCCCGGCCTCGACCGCGAGTCCAGGGCCCGAGCCGACGGAATGGCGCGACTGGGAGAGCGCTCCGCTGAAGCTGCCCGGCGGGTGGATCGTGGTCGGCGCGACCACCACCGGCACCCCGGTCAGCAACTGGGCGTACGACCGCAGCCGTGGCCACTACGTCGACACCGCCAAGGAATTCTCGTCGGTCTGGGCCGCGCCACGGGGCAGGCTGGCGGCGGTACGTCAGGCCACCCGGCCCGGCGAGACCGGACTGCTCGACATCCCCACCGGCAGGGTCAGGTGGATCCGGACCGCCGGGCAGATCCTCACTCCACAGTGGTCGCCGGACGGGTCCAGACTGTTGATGACACTGATGGAGGGAAGCACAGGAGATTTCTCGTTCGGTGTGCTGACCGTCGCGGACGATTCCTTCCACCAGTTTCCGGTGCCGTCCGAGAAGTACGAGTGCACGGACCTGTGCCGCTTCACCTGGGTGCCGGGCAGCAAGGAGGTGGCGTTGCCGATGACCGATCCCGCCGCTCCCCGCTCGGAGTCCGAACCGCACCTGCGCCAAGGGTTGCAACTCTTCTCCGTCTTCGACGGCACACCCACCCGGTTCCTACCGGTCCGAGGCGACGTCTCCGGTCCGTCGGCCTGGTCCCCGGACGGTCGCATGGTGGTGGTCGCGGGGCAGAAGGCGGCGCAGCTCGTCCTGGTCGACAAGGGAGCGGTGGTGCAGCAGATGCCGTCGGCCGACGTCACCTGGATCAGTGCTGACCGGCTGCTCTATCTGGACCGGGTTCTCAACTCCGGCGGTTCGGTCGACGTCGCGGCGGTGCTCGTCGACCGGAAGGGCGCCGAGGTCGGTCGGGCCGCACTGCCGGGGGAGCTTGCCGGAACCGACATCCTGGTCGCGCCACGGTGATCGGCAAGTAACGATCCGGTACGCACAACGCCGGACGAAGTAAGTTTTCCACCCATTCGGTATCGCGAGCGGATACTGTCGCACGGACGTCCGGCCGGGGTGGGTGTGCGGTGACCAGGCCCCGATCCGCTACCCACCGGCCGGCGTCCGAGCCCGGCTCGCCGAGTTGCCTCTGTCAGCTACCTTTCAGGTCGTGGCAACGGGGACTCTGATCTTCCTCATCATCGGCGGTTCCGGCGTCGCGCTGCTCCTGCTCGCCTTGCTCGGCACGGAACTCGCCCACCTCGGCAACCCGAACATCGAGGGCCCGATCAGCCTGGAGGCGATCGCCGGATTCGCCGCCGTACTCGGCTTCGGCGGGGCCATCGCCTGTGAACTGCTGAACGCCCGTAGCTTCGGCCAGCTCGCCGCCGCCGGTGGCATCGGCGCGATGGCGGCGGTGCCCGCCGGCTGGCTCGCGACGCGGCTTTCCCGGGCGGCCCGCAACATGCACACCGACGCCACCCCCACCCGCAACGACCTGGTCGGGTCGCTCGGGGTGGTGGTCACCCCCATCCCCAACGGCGGCTACGGCGAGGTGCGGGTACGCGTCAGCGGCCAGCCGCTGAAACTCAACGCGAAGTCGGAACGGCCGATCGCGATCGGCGCCCAGATCTTCGTCGTCGAGGCGTTGAGCGAGACCAGCGTCCTGGTCGAGACCTACTGACCTCTGTCGGCCCCCTCCCGCGATTCCCCCTCCGTCACCACGCCCACCCCAGATCCGAAATGGACGGTGTCATGCTGATTCTCGTCGCCATCGGCGGAGCAGTGCTCTTCGTTCTCATCCTCATCATGTTCGTGCTGTCCCGGATCAAGGTTGCCGGCCCCAACGAGGCGTTCATCGTCACCGGCCGCAAGGGGCGTACCACCCAGACGGCCGACGGCACCCGGTCCACCGACATGTCGGGGCAGAAGGTCGTGCTCGGGGCGTCGGTCTTCGTACTGCCGGTGGTGCAGAAGTTGCAGTCGCTCGACCTGTCCAGCCGGCGCATCGATGTCAGCATCAAGGGCGCGGTCAGCAAGCAGGGCATCCGGGCCGAACTGCACGGCGTCGCGATCGTCAAGGTCGGCGGGACCGAGGACGCGATCCGGGCCGCCGCCCAGCGGTTCCTGCACCAGCAGAACGAGATCGAGAGCTTCACCCGTGAGGTGCTGGCCGGTGCGCTGCGCTCGATCGTCGGCCGGCTGACCGTCGAGGAGATCATCCGGGACCGGGCGGCGTTCGCCAGCGCGGTGGCCGAGGAGGCCGAGCACTCCATGACCAACCAGGGTTTGGTGCTCGACACGTTCCAGCTCCAGGACATCCTGGCCGAGGGCTCCTACCTCCAGGACCTGGGACGGCCGGAGGCGGCCCGGGTCCTCAAGGACGCGGCGATCGCCGAGGCGCGGGCCCGCCAGGGTGCCGAGACGGAGCGGCTGCTCGCCGAGGAGGCCATCGCCGAGGCGAACCGGAACCTGGCGCTGAAGCAGGCCGGCATCCAGGCCGAGATCGACGCGGCGAAGGCCAAGTCGGCCGCCGCCGGCCCGCTCGCCCAGGCCGAGCGGGACCAGGCCATCCTCTCCGAGCAGCAGAAGGTCGCCGAGCGCAACGCCGAGCTCAAGCAGCGGCAGCTCGACACGGAGGTCCGCAAGCCGGCGGACGCCGCGCGGTACAAGGTGGAGCAGGAGGCCGAGGCGGCCCGCAACGCGGCGGTGCTGCACGCCGACGCCCAGCGGCAGTCCACCATCGCCGCCGCCCAGGCCGTCGCCGAGCAGTCCCGGCTGACCGGTGAGGGCGAGCGGGCCCGCCGGGCGGCGCTGGCCGAGGCCAACGCGATCGAGGGTGCCAAGGAGGGTGAGGCCGAGCAGCGGCGTCGTACCGCCATCGCCGATGCCGTCGAGCGTGAGGGTCAGGCCGAGGCCGCGGCGATCCTGGCCAAGGGTCAGGCCGAGGCCGAGGCGATGTCCCGCAAGGCCGAGGCGTTCGCGACGTACGGCGAGGCGGCCGTGCTCGACCTGCTGGTCAAGGTGCTGCCGAAGGTGGTCGAGGCGGCGAGCGCGCCGGTGAGCGCGATCGACAAGATCACGGTGATCTCCACCGACGGCGCCTCGTCGCTGACCAAGTCGGTCGCGTCCAACGTCGCGCAGGGGTTGCAGCTCGGCAGCGACCTGACCGGTGTCGACCTCACCGGGCTGCTCGCCCGGCTCGGCGCGGCGCGGATCGGTGACGACCAGGTCGTCGACGGCACGCTGACCAACGGCGGCAAGTCGGTCGAACCGAAGAACTGACCGTCCTTTCGACATCTGCGGCCCGGTACCCGGAGTTCGTACTCCGGTACCGGGCCGCCGGTCGTCCGGCCGGAGCCCGACCCCCGGCCGGTGTACTTGTGGCTCTGCCCCGCGTCGACCGGCGCCGGTAGGGGATGCGGCCGGGTGGTGGTCAGCCTGACCGGACGTACGACGTGGCGAAGACCAGAGACTTCTGCGTCAACGAGTTCCCCGCGCAGGCGTAGCTGGACGGTTCGGTGGAGGCGGTGAAATCCTGCCACGGCCCCGGCGTACCGTCACCGACCCGGAGCCGGACGTCGGCATCGGACCGTACGTCCCGCAGCTCGATCCGGTCACCGGCGAGTACGTAGCGGTAGCTGACCGTACCGCGCAGTTCCAGGACGACGTCCTGTCCCGCGTACCCGCTCCGGTAGACGGTGCCGGTGCCGTAGTCGGCGATCCCGGTCCCCTCGGCGCTGAGCGAGAGCCCGGAGCCGGCCCCGCCGGTGAAGCTCAACCGACCGACGCCGGGTACGTCGACCTGCTCGCTGTGCGAGGTGACCCGCCAGGTCCCGACCAGACAGTCGGCGCCGCCGCCGGGTCCGGCGGCCACGGTGGCGGTGGCGGTGGACGAGCCCGATCCGGCGGACGGCGGCGCTCCGGTCCCGTCCGGGCCGCCGTCCGGACCGTGCCGGAGGACGAGTACGACCACGATCGCGACCACCAACCCGAGCAGCGTCGACGCCAACGCCACCATCGGCACCAGGAAGGACCGGCCGCCCGGCCCACCCGAGACCGCCACGGTCACCTCCCCGGCCGTTGCCCGCCATCGGGAACGGTAGCGGAGATTTCGGGCGGTCGATGACCCGAGCTTGACGGTCCGCTTGATGTAACCAAAGCTGTTACATCAAGCGGACCGTTGCTGGAGAGGAGTGCGGTGGCAGCGAACAGCAGGCTCACGATCGCCACCCACGCGCTGGCCTGGCTCGCCCTGGCACACCGACGCGGGCAGGCCGTGCTGACCTCCGAGGAGGTCGCGGCGAGCGTCAACACCAACCCGGTGGTCATCCGGCGCAGCCTCGGCGACCTGCACCGGGCGGGCCTGGTGGAGGTCCGACGCGGCGCGGGCGCGGGCTGGAGCCTCGCCCGCGCGCCGGAGCGGATCACCCTGTTCGACGTGTACGAGGCGGTCGAGCGGGATCCGCTCTTCGCGCTGCACCACACCGAACCCAGCCTGGAGTGCCCGGTCGGCCGGGGCGTCCGGCCCGTGCTGGGACAGATCTACGGCGACGTCGCCGAGGTCCTCCGTCGGGAACTCACCCGCACCTCGATCGCCCAGGTACTGCGCGACACATTGGAGCAGGCACAGACATGAACGACGGCGTACGCCACCCGATCGTCGAACTCCGGCAGTACACCCTGCACGACGGCAGGCGCGACGTGCTCGTCGAGCTCTTCGATCGGGAGTTCGTCGAACCACAGGAGGCGGCCGGGATGGCGGTCGTCGGGCAGTTCCACGACCTGGACGACCCGAACCGGTTCGTCTGGCTCCGCGGGTTCCCCGATCCGGACCGGCGGGCCGAGGCGCTGCACCGCTTCTACGGTGGCCCGGTCTGGCGGCAGCACCGGGACCGGGCCAACG
Source organism: Plantactinospora solaniradicis (assembly GCF_042658085.1). Lineage (NCBI taxonomy): Bacteria > Bacillati > Actinomycetota > Actinomycetes > Micromonosporales > Micromonosporaceae > Plantactinospora > Plantactinospora solaniradicis. The sequence goes on from NZ_JBHSPR010000018.1 coordinate 322,475, forward strand.
CCACGATGATCGACTCTGACGACGTACTCCTGCTCCGGCCGGTGCACCCGGACGGCGGCTTTCCGGTGCCGGCCGCCGTACGTCCACCGGTCGGCGAGCACGAGCGCCCGGAGTCCGTCGTGCTGGCGACGCTGTGGCACCGGACGATCCCGGTCGACCGGTCGTTCGTGGAGCACTTCCACCGGGAGGTCCGACCGGTGCTGGTCGAGACCGGCGGCGCACCGCTGGCCTGCCTCCAGACCGAGTACGCCGAGAACACGTACCCCGCACTGCCGGTCCGGGACGGCGTACACGTCTTCGCCTGGTTCGCCAGATTCACCGATCCGGCCCGGCTCCTCGACCACCAGCGCCGGCTGGCCGGGTCCCGCCGTTGGCGGGAGGTGGTCCTCCCCGGACTCGCGGCGTGGTCCGTATCCGACACCCGGCAGCTGCGGCTCGCCCCGACAGCCCGGTCCGAACTGCGGTGAACATCCGCCGGGGCGGCACCACCGGCGGCGCCGTTACCCGGTGATGCCCTGGTCGCGGGCCCAGCGCAGCAGCTCGGCCTCCGCCTCGTCCCGGGTCAGCGGCCCGCGTTCGAGGCGCTGCTCCTTCAGGTGCCGCCAGGCCTGACCGACGAGCGGCCCCGGCGGTACGCCGAGCAGTTCCATGATCGCGTTGCCGTCGAGGTCGGGGCGTACCCGGGCCAGGTCCTCCTCCGCGGCCAGCCGAGCGATCCGGTCCTCCAGGGCGTCGTAGTCGGCGGCCAGCGCGGCGGCCTTGCGACGGTTCCGGGTGGTGCAGTCGGACCGGGTCAACTTGTGCAGCCGGGGCAGCAGGTCACCGGCGTCGGTGACGTAGCGCCGGACCGCGGAGTCGGTCCACTCGCCCCGGCCGTACCCGTAGAACCGCAGATGCAGCCCGACCAGCCCGACCACCTGGCCGATCACGTCCTTGGGGTAGCGCAGCGCCTTCATCCGCTGCTTGGTCAGCCGGGCCCCGACCACCTCGTGGTGGTGGAAGCTGACCCGGCCGTCCGAGCCGACCGCCTTGGTGGCCGGCTTGCCCACGTCGTGCATGAGCGCGGCCATCCGCAGCACGAAGTCGCAGCCGTCCTCCTCCAGCCCGACGGCGTTGCTCACCACGATCAGGGTGTGCTCGTAGACGTCCTTGTGCTGGGCGTGCTCGTCGATCTCCAGCTTCAGCCCGGACAGTTCCGGCAGGAACCGGTCGGCGAGGCCGGTGTCGACCAGCAACCGCAGTCCGGTGATCGGGTCCGCCCCGCAGAGCAGCTTCGTGAACTCGTCCCGGATCCGCTCGGCGGTGATCCGGTCCAGGTCCGTCGCCATCGCCCGCATCGCGGCCCGGACCGGTGGGTGCACGGCGAACCGGAGCTGCGCGGCGAACCGGGCGGCCCGGAGCATCCGCAGCGGGTCGTCGCCGAACGACTGTTCGGGGGTACCCGGAGTCCGGATCACCCGGTCGGCCAGGTCGTCGAGCCCGCCGTGCGGGTCGGTGAACTCGTGACCGGGCAGGCTGACCGCCATCGCGTTGATGGTGAAGTCCCGCCGCCGCAGGTCGTCGGACAGGCTGGTGCCGTACTCGACGACCGGGTTCCGGCTCACCTGGTCGTACGACTCGGCCCGGTAGGTGGTGATTTCCAGGCGCAGTCCGTCGCGCTGCGCGCCGATCGTGCCGAACTCGCGCCCTGTCTCCCAGGTCGCCTCGGCCCAACCCTTCAGCAGCCGCAGCGTCTCGTCCGGATGTGCGTCGGTCGCGAAGTCCAGGTCCTCGCCGAGCCGGCCGAGCAGCGCGTCCCGGACCGAACCGCCGACAAGGTGCAGTTCGTGACCGGCGGAGGCGAACCTGCGGCCCAGCTCGTCGGCGACGGGCGACACCCGCAGCAGCTCCGCGACGGCGTTGCGCTGGGCGGTGGTCAACCGGGTCATTCGGGGCGCCGATCCTGCGGACACCGCCCCCGCGACGACCGGGGCCGCGCCGTCCGGGCCGGGCGGCGGGGTCGACTCCGGTCCGCCGGACCGGGAACCGGTCGGGGCGGCCGCGCCGGGACCGGGCGACCTGGTGCGTGACGGCGGGGAACGGTCAGCGTTCGGGGCGGATGTTTCGGACATGGGATCGCCAGCCTAGCGGGCCGGTCAGCGCTGCGTGGCGGCGGGCACACCGGCCGGGAGCGACGCGGCCCAGCGACACCTCGACCGGGTTGACTAAGGTTCCAACAGTGCCGGCGGGTGCCCTGCCCGCCGTACCCCTTGGGAGGCTGTCATGGCTGGCGGGCTGTACCGCAGCGCGAATGCCATGCCGGAGGGAGTCCCGCCGCCCGCGGACGGGGCGATGCTGATCTCGACCACCCCGGCCATCGAGGGCACCAACCCGCCGCCCGAGCCCGGCGGCAGCGCCGCCGGCAACAGCGCGATCATGGCGGCCGGCAGCCTGGTGAGCCGAGGTACGGGCTTTCTCCGGCAACTGATGATCACCGCGACCCTGGGTACGTTCGCGGTCGGCAACGCCTACACGACGGCACAGATCATCCCCGGAATGGTCTACGAGTTCCTGCTCGGCGGCATCCTGACCAGCGTGCTGGTGCCGGTGCTGGTCCGCCGCCGCAAGGCTGATCCGGACGGTGGCCAGGCGTACACCCAACGGCTGCTCAGCCTGGCGGTGCTCACCCTCGCCGGCGCCGTGCTGCTGGCGCTGGTCGCGGCACCGTGGCTGACCGTGATCTACGCCGGCCGGCAGGACAGCGACTACCAGGACCTGGTCACCGGCCTGTCCTACCTGCTGTTGCCGATCCTCTTCTTCTCCGGGGTCAGCGCCCTGCTCACCGCGATCCTCAACACCCGGGGGCACTTCGCCGCCCCGATGTGGGCGCCGATCCTGAACAACGTGGTGGTGATCGCCACCTGCGGCCTCTACATCGGGTTGTACGGCGCCACGCTGGTGCAGCCGGATCAGATGAGTGCCGGGCGGATCCTGGTGCTCGGCGGGGGCACCCTGCTCGGGATCGCGATCCAGACCGCCGGACTGCTGCCGGCGCTACGCAAGGTCGGGTTCCGCTGGCGTTGGCGATTCGACTTCCGGGCGCTCGGGCTGCGCGAACTGGGCCGGCTCGGCGGCTGGATGTTCTGCTACGTCGCGGTCAACTCGTTCGGCCTGATCGTGCTCTTCAACCTGCTCAACGAGGTGAAGGGCAAGTCCGCCGGCCCGCTGGTCTACAACAACGTCTTCCTGCTGCTGATGATGGCGCACGGCATCATCGCGGTCTCGATCATCACCGCGCTGTTGCCGAGGATGAGCGCCGCCGCCGCCGACGGCCGGTACGAGGACATGGCCGCCGACCTCAGCCGGGGCACCCGGACCGTGACGGCGGTGCTGGCTCCGATCGCCGTCTGTTACGCCGTACTCGCCGACCCGATCGCGGTGGCGTTGTTCGACTACGGAGCCGCCCGAGGTGAGTCCGGTTCCACCTCGCCGGTGCTGGTGGTCGCCGCGCTGGCCCTGATCCCGTTCGCGGTCAGCCAACTCTTCACCTTCGCGTTCTGGGCGATGCCCGACACCCGGATGCCGGCACTGATCAACGTGCCGGTGGTGGCGGTACGGGTGCTGCTCCAGGTGATCGTCTTCGCCGCCCTCTCCACGTCGTTCCTGGCCGCCGGGATGATGATCGGGAACGCCGTCTCGTACATCGCGGCGGCGGTGATCTCCGCCTGGTTCCTGCGCCCCCGGATCGGCCAGATCGGAGTCGCCGCGATCCTGCGGACCTTCGGCCGGGTCCTGATCGCCGCCCTCGGCGCCACCCTGGTCGGGCTGCTCGTGATGGTGCTGCTGCCCGGCGAGGCCGCGTCGAACCGGTGGCTGGCGTTCGTCGAGGTGGCGGTCGGCGGTGCGGTGATCGGTGGGACGTACCTCGGGCTGGCGCTGCTGCTGCGGATCCGGGAGATAACGGACGTGGTCACCATGGTCCGGCGCCGACTCGGCCGATGAAAGGGGTCGGTCAGGCCGCCGGGCGTACCTGGGGAAGCGGTTGTGGATAACTCGTCCTATCTGGGCCGCAGCAAGGTGAATCGCCTGTGGATAACGCCGGGTCAGGATCGACTCACTCGGCGTCAACCCATTGCTGGTAGGCCCGGATACCCTTCCCCCGCTCGATCCGGCATACTTCCGGCGCGCGGGGGAAGGTGCCGGGTGCACGGCGGAACTCCGGACGACGAGGGTGCCGGGACTGACGGCGGGCCGGCACACCGACCCGGTAGCAAACTGTTGAAATTAACCTATAGATTGCTAAACGCACGAGCCATCAGGTGGACCACAGCGGGCGATCCGGCGCGCTTCCCGACACTTCCGGCAGCCGGTCGGCCTACGGCCGGAAGATGACGTGTCGGGGATTAGTCAGACCCAGGTAAGGTCGCTCTCGACGGGTGCGGCTAGCGCCTAGGCTAGGAGAGCCGGTGGCCGTCCGATTCCTTCGAAGGCGGAGCGGGAAAGCCAGATGCCCAGCAGCACGGGTCCATCGATCGACACGACCACCGAGGGAGGACGGGTGACCCAGGTCGGCGAAGGTCAGGAGGCGGACGAGGTAGCTCCGTCTGTGATGACCTTCGGTGCGCCCGCCGTCGGTGAGATCCTGGCCGAGCGGTACGAACTTGCGGACCACATCAACGACGACAGCGCCGGCCGCCAGGTGTGGCGCGGTGTGGACGTGATCCTGCGCCGGCCCGTGGCCGTCGTGCTGCGCTACCCCGGCGGCGACTCCGCGAAGGAGATGCTCCAGGCCGCCGTGGCCGCCAGCCGGGTGATCCATCCCAACCTCGTCGGGGTCTACGACGCGATCGACGAGGAGGACCGGGCGTACGTCGTCCGCGAGTGGGTGGACGGGCACTCGTTACGCGAACTGGTCGCCGACGGCGTCCTCGACCCGGCCCGGGCCACCAGCATCGCCCACGCCATCGCCGGTGCGATCTCAGCAATCCACGCCACCGGCATGGTGCACGGCAACCTGCACCCCGGCACCGTGATGGTCGGCGACGACGGCCGGGTCGTGCTGGCCGACGCCCGCACCGACGGCGCGGACACTCCCGAGACCGACGTACGCGCGGTCGGCGGCGTCCTCTACTACGCGCTCACCGGCCACTGGCCGCACGCCGAGGCGTCCCTGACCAGTGGCTCCGGCCGGCGGGCCCGCACGGCCCTGCCGGACGCCGTGCGCGACGCCAGCGGCACCATCGCGGCGCCCCGACAGGTCCGCGCCGGCGTACCCGCGTACCTCGACGACCTCACCATGGACCTGCTCGACTCCCAGCTTCCGGTGCCGTCCTCCGACGTACTGGCCGCGGAGTTGGGCCGGCTGGACGCCGCCGCCGAGGAGCAGTACCTCGACAGCGGCCCGCTGCGCTTCACCTCCGGTGACGAGGCTGGCCCCGACCTGCCGGCGACCGGTGGCCGGAGGATGCTGATCGGCGTGGCCGCGCTGCTGGTGGTCGCGCTGGTCGGCCTGCTGCTCGGCATCAACGCGCTGGTCGGCGGGGATCCGGCCGACGACCACGCAGGGTCGACGCCGACCCCCGACGCCACCACCCAGCCCGCCGCCGCGGGCGACCCGGATCCGCCGACCACGAAGCCGCAGAAGGTCGCCATCAAGGGCGATCAGGTGCGGGTCATCGACCCGGGCGGCACCCGTAGCGAGTTGGACGGCGTGGAGAAGGTCGTGGACGGCGACCCCAACGAGGCGTGGGAGACCGAGTCCTACAAGAGCGACTCCAAGTTCGGTAACAAGAAGCCCGGCATGGGGATTCTGATCGACCTGCGGGAGCCCCGGGCGGTCACCGACGTGCGGGTCCAGCTGTCCGACGGTGGCGCCTCCGCCGAGCTGCGCTCGGGAGACAGGGACTTTCCGAGCAGCAGCTCCGGTGACAAGGACCTCGTCGAGGCGTACAAGAGGGTCGGCAACCCGATCGAGAAGGCCGACGGTTCCGGTTCCACCATGACCTTCAGCTCGTTCGAGCCGGACCAGAAGTACCGGTACCTCATGTTGTGGATCTACGATCTGCCGGAGGTCGACCCCGGCCGATACAAGGTCGGCGTCCAGGAGATCACGGTCCAGAGTCGGTGACCGGGCGGTCACTCCGGCAACACATGCGCCGTTCGGTTATCGTGCGGCCATGACCGGTGCGTTGGGATCCGACGCCGCCGACCAGACCAGCTCGCCGTCCGCTGATCCATGGCCGTCGACCGAGTCGGTCCGGCCGGCAGGTCAGGCCGTCGACCATGTCGACGCCGGTGCCCCGTCCGGCCGGTCCGACGCCGCCGCGCCGGACGACCATCCGGCATCGCCACCGCACGACCTTCCGGTACAGGCGGACGGTACGAAACCTCCGGCTGGTACGCCGTACCCGGCTGGTACGGCGTACCCCGGTGACGCGGAACGCAGCGACGCCGAACTGCTCCAAGCCCACGTGGACGGTGACCGGGACGCGTTCGCGGCGTTGTTCCACCGGCACCGCGACCGGCTCTGGGCGGTGGCACTGCGCACGTGCGCCGACCGCGAGGAGGCGGCGGACGCCCTCCAGGACGCCCTGCTCTCCGCACACCGGGCCGCGGCCCGGTTCCGTGGCGAGGCCGCCGTCACCACCTGGCTGCACCGGATCGTCGTCAACGCCTGTCTGGACCGGATCCGACGGCGCCAGGCCCATCCCACCGTGCCGCTGCCGGACAGCACCCGGCCGACCGGCACCAGTCGCTGGGCCGGCGGCGTCGAGCCGGCCGCGCCCGCCACCGACCACGACACCACGCTCGTCGTACGGCAGGCGCTCGCGGAACTGCCCATGGAGCAGCGGGCCGCGCTCGTCCTGGTCGATTTGCAGGGCTATCCGGTCGCCGAGGTCGCGGAGATCCTCGGTGTCGCCGAGGGCACCGTGAAGAGTCGCTGTGCGCGCGGCCGGGCCCGGCTCGCCGTACTCCTCGGTCATCTCCGCTCCGACGGAGCCGGCCGCAGCCCGGAGCCCGGAGGCGGCCCCGCGCCCGGCTCCGGGGTGCCGTCGGTCACCAGCGGGAACCCCGGACCCGGCGACCGCGTCCGATCGGGGTCGAGCCGGCTCGGGGCGGACAGGCGGCAGGTGCAGGACCGGAGCCACGGCCTGCGCGACCAGGACCAGGAGGAATCGTGACCGGGGGCCCGTTCAGTGAGGTCGATCTCGACCTGCTGGCCGACTATGTCGGTGGCGCGCTGGACGGCACCCCGGAGGAGGCGGAACTCGCCCGGCTGATCGACGAGGACCCCGCCTGGGCGGACGCGTACGCGACCCTGACCGCCGGCATCGACGCGGTACGACTCGACCTGGCCGGCTGGGCCACGGAGCCCATCTCGATGCCACCCGTGGTGGCCGAGCGGCTCGTCTCGGCGATCACCCGGGCGTCGCTGCCCGGCGACACCGGGCCAGCCGTACCCGGATCCCCGGCCGGGTCGACCGACACCTCGACCGACCGGGCCGACCTGGCCTCGACCGACCTGGCCTCGACCAACCTGGCCGAGCCCGATCCGGACGCTTCGGGACACCTCGTCCGCCGGCCTCGGCGCTCCGGCGTGCCGGTTCAGGCCGGTGGCGGCGCAGCGCCGCCGCACGGGACCCGAGGGCCCGGCCGGCGGAGGCAATGGGTGCGGCGGATGGCCGGGCCGATCCTGATCGCCACCGTCGTGGCCGGCTTCGCCGGGTTCGCGGTCAGCCGTCTCGTCACCGGCGGCGGTGCCGAGGACACCGCCGCGGGTACCGCGCTGAGTTCGGCCGACAACGGAGCCGAGCAGCCCCAGACGCTCGGCTCCGGCCCGCCCCGAGCGGTGACCGAACCGTCCGCCGAGCGGGTGCTGACCACGGGGACCGACTACACCCCCAGCTCGCTCCCGGACACCGCCTCCGCCTTGACCAAGCAGAACACCCCGAGCGACCGGGCCGGCGTACCCGACCGGCTCACCCAGACGCCCACGACGGTGATGGGCGGGGCGGCGACCGCCACGCCGGCGCGGAGCGTCTCCGGGCTGGAGCGGCTGGCGGACCGGACCGTGCTGGCCGCCTGCCTGGACGCGGTCGCGGCGGCACATGCACAGGGGCCGATCGCGGTCGAGTTGGTGGACTACGCCACGTTCCAGGGCACGGCCGCCCTGGTCGTCGTCTTCACCGATCAGTCCGGAGCCCGCTGGGCCTGGGCCACCGGGCCGAACTGTGGAACGTCGGCCTCTGGCGCGGACGTCACATATCAGACCCGGGTAGGCTGAAACAACGCCTCGTCGGCCCTTTCGCCAACGCAGTGACATGACCCACCGGATGACCGGCTCGGGAATCCCCGGTTCGTACGATGACGTTCAGGCTTGCAGGTGCCGGTGCAGTTCATGGCCGGCGCTCGGACCGCCGTCGGCGCCAGGCGCCGGTGGCGCAGAGACATACATCGGGAGACGGCAGTGGACGAGGTCCGCAACCTGATCATCATCGGCTCTGGGCCGGCCGGCTACACGGCTGCGGTCTACGCCGCGCGCGCCAACCTGAAACCGCTGGTCATCGAGGGTGTGCAGTCGGGCGGTGCCCTGATGACCACCACCGAGGTGGAGAACTTCCCCGGCTTCGCGGACGGCATCATGGGTCCGGAGTTGATGGACTCGATGCGCAAGCAGGCCGAGCGGTTCGGTGCCGAGTTCCTCACCGACGACGTCACCCGGGTCGAGCTGGTCGACACGGGTGTTCCCGGCTCCGGCGCGGTGAGCACGGCGTACGTCGGCGAGACGGCTTACCGGGCGAAGGCGATCATCCTGACCACCGGTTCCGCGTGGCGCCCGCTGGGTGTGCCGGGCGAGCAGGAGTACCTCGGGCACGGTGTGTCCTCCTGTGCGACGTGTGACGGCTTCTTCTTCCGCGGTCAGGAGATCGTGGTGGTCGGCGGCGGCGACTCGGCGATGGAGGAAGCGACGTTCCTCACCAAGTTCGCCAGCAAGGTGACGATCATCCACCGCCGCGACGAGTTCCGGGCCAGCAAGATCATGGCCGACCGCGCCCTGGCCAACGACAAGATCCAGGTCGAGTGGAACAGCGTGGTCGAAGAGGTGCTCGGCGACGACGGCAAGGTCTCCGGGGTCCGGCTGCGCAACGCGCACACCGGCGAGGCCAAGACGCTGGACGTCGCCGGGGTGTTCGTGGCGATCGGTCACGACCCGCGCAGCGAACTCTTCCGGGGCCAGGTGGAGCTGGACGAGGAAGGCTACGTGAAGGTCCAGGCCCCGACCACCCGGACGAACGTGCCGGGCGTCTTCGCGGCCGGCGACCTCGTCGACCACACCTACCGCCAGGCGATCACCGCAGCGGGTACCGGATGTGCCGCCGCGCTCGACGCGGAGCGGTTCCTCGCGACGTTGGAAGAAGACTGAACTCACCGCAGTAAGCAATACCCGAGGAGGGTCTAGTGGGAGCAACAAGCGCCGTCACCGACGCCAACTTCGCCAGTGACGTGCTGCAGTCCGACACGCCGGTGCTGGTGGACTTCTGGGCCGAATGGTGCGGACCGTGCCGCAAGGTCGACATGATGCTGGAGGAGATCGCCAGCGAGCTGGGGGACAAGGTCCGGATCGTCAAGCTCAACATCGACGAGAACCCCGAGACCGCCCGGGCCTACCGGGTGCTGTCCGTGCCGACTCTCACCATGTTCAAGGGTGGCGAGCCGGTCCAGTCCGTCGCCGGCGCCCGCCCCAAGGGTGACCTGATCAAGCTCATCGAAACGGCGATGTAAGGCCGCTGACCCGGCGTTCGTTCCGCGCCCGCGTCCGAGATTCGGATGCGGGCGCGTCCGTTCTCCGGCGCGTCGTTCTTCGGCGCGTTCCCCTTCCGGCCGGGGGGAGCCCTGCTCCACATCCCGCCCGGGGCGCATTTCCGCAGCTCGGCGGTGGTGTAGCCAGCCTCGCGTACCGTCAACGACGGGCGGGGAACAAGGCGTCACGGTACGCTCCGGAAGCGTTCCTTCTCGCAAGGGTGACCGGCAGCATGGGCCGGGCCCCTTGTCGACCGGCCGCCGAACCCGGCGGAGGGAACGCCAGCCGTCCACCGGATCGGTCGGCAGGATCGGCCCGGCACTGCCCCGTAGGCGGGCAACCAGCCACTGGCACGCAGAGGGAGGTCGTCCGTGCGTCCAATCCGACGTGGTGACCGTGGACCCGCGGTGACCGAGATCCGCGCCGTCCTGGTCGGTCTGAGCCTGCTCCCCGCCGGTGGGCCGCCGGGGGCCGACGAGTTCGAGGCGGAGACCGAGCGCGCGGTCCGGACCTTCCAGCAGGACCGTGGCCTGAGTGTCGACGGGCAGGTCGGCCCGGAGACCTGGCGGGCCCTGGACGCCGCCCGCTGGCGCCTCGGCGCCCGCACGCTCTACCAGGCGATTCCCGATCCGCTCATCGGCGAGGACGTCCGGACGCTCCAGGAGCGCCTGCTGGAGATGGGGTACGACGTCGGGCGGGCGGACGGCATCTACGGTGCCCGTACGTCCCGCGCGGTCGCCCAGTTCCAACGCGAGGTCGGCCTGGGGCCGGATGGTGCCTGCGGGCCGCAGACCATGAACGCGCTGCGGCGGCTGGGCCGGAAGGTGGTCGGTGGCCGTCCCCAGTGGCTACGCGAGTCCGACGCGTTCCGGCAGTCCGGCCCGAACCTGGTCGGCAAGGTCATCGTGATCGACCCGGGACACGATCCCTTCGACCCGGGATTCGTCGTCCAGGACGGTCCGCTGCGCTGGACCGAGGCGGATCTCGCCTACGACCTCGCCGCCCGGCTCGAAGGCCGGCTCGCCGCCGCCGGAATGCGGGTCCACCTCACCCGGGGGCCCGCCCCCGCCGCGCCGCTGACCGACCTGACCCGGGCCGACCTGGCGAACGAACTCGGCGGAGACCTGCTGATCTCGCTGCACATCGACGGGCACGCCAACCCGGAGGCGGACGGCGTCGCGACCTATCACTACGGCACGTCCAACGGCGTGACCTCGACCGTAGGGGAACGGCTCGCGGGCCTGGTCCAGCGGGAGATCGTGGCCCGGACCGGCCTGCGCGACTGCCACATCCACGCGAAGACCTGGGAACTGCTCCGGCTGACCCGGATGCCGGCCGTCCGGGTGGACGTCGGCTACCTCACCTCGCCCAGCGACCTGGCCCGGCTGACCGATCCCCGGTTCCGTGACGCGACCGTGGACGCCATCGTCGCGGCGGTACAGCGGATGTACTTCCCGGTCGAGGAGGACGTGCCGACCGGCTCGATCGACGTCAGCGAGTTGCGCGCGGTGGTCGCCGCGGGAGCATCCCTCGACTGACCCGGGTCCCTTCCGTCCTCGACTGACCCGGTGCCTGTCGGCCTTCGTCCAGTTCGGTAGCGGCTGGAAAGCTCAGCCGGCGGCCGAGCGGGTGGCCGGACGTACGGGGCGGAGCAGGCCCTCGGGGCTCATCGAGCCGAGCAGCTTCTCCAGCGCGTACTCGACGTCGGACTTCCAGGACAGCGCCGTCCGCAGCTCCAGGCGCAGCCGGGGATACCGCGGATGGGGACGTACCGTCTTGAACCCGACGGAAAGGAAGTAGTCGGCCGGCGCGACGCAGCCGCCCGCGCCCTCACCGGCGTCACCGAACTTCGCGTCGCCGAACGCCTCGATCGCCTTGATCCCCCGCTTCGTGAGGTCCCGTGCGACGCCCTGGACGAGCATCCGGCCCAGTCCGCCACCCGCGAAGGCGGTGACGATGTGGGCCGTGGTCAGCAGCGCGGCGTCGGCAGAGACCGGTGAGGTCGGAAACGCCATCGACCGAGGAACGTAGGCCGGCGGGGCATACATCACGAATCCGGCGGGCATACCGTCGACATATGCCAGCTTTCCGCAGGAACCCCACTCGAGCAGGGTCTGCGAAACCCAGGCCTCCTTCTCCAGGCCGGGATCACCCGCCTCGCGGGCTCGCTCGGCCGCCACCGGGTCCAGCTCCCAGTAGACGCACTGGCGACAGGGCCGAGGCAGGTCTTCAAGTGTGTCGAGGGTCAGACTGACCAGACGTCGCGACATCGGCGCATCCCCAAAAATCCTACTCGGGGGCCCAAAGGCCGCAAATATCACCATCTCCGGTCCCTACCCCCAACGAGCGATCGTACGCCGGAACCTTGCGACTCGGGAGGGGATCGGGGCAGCGATGCCCGTACCGCCCGGTCAGGTGCCACCCCGGGCAGCTCAGCCGGTCCGACATGTGGACCAACCGCTTGGGGCGAGGGTCAAATACGGTCAGTCGGATTACGATCGACCGACGAGCGCCGACCGGCGGAGTTGCCGGCCGACCCACCCGAACCGTCCCCGGTGCACCGGGGCTCCGGAAGGCGGACACGTGGCGGGCGCGGCGATCGAGGTGCCGACGGCGCCCTGCTGGGGATGCGTTCGGTGACCGACCCGGCCATCATGACCGCGATGGGGCTAACGCGGCGGGGAGATGTCATGACCGAGCGGGGCGGCGGCAGCCGTCCCGGGCACGCGGGTCGTGACGACGAGCGCAGCGAGGAGAGGGCATGACCGAGCGGAGCAGGGGCATCAACCGACCCCGGCACCGCAGGTCGTGACGACGAGCGCAGCGAGGAGAGGGCATGACCGGCACGACGCTCGACGACTACACGGATCGCTACGCCCGGCGGGTACGCGGGATGACAGCGTCGGAGATTCGCGCGCTGTTCGCCGTGGCCAGCCGGCCCGAGGTCGTCTCGCTCGCCGGAGGTGCACCGTACATCGCCGCACTGCCGCTCGACGCGGTCGGCGAGATGCTCAACCAGCTCGCCGCCGAGCAGGGGACCACCACCCTGCAGTACGGCATCGGTCAGGGCACGCTCGAACTGCGTGAACGGATCTGCGAGGTGATGGCGCTCTCCGGCATCGATGTCGGCTGCGGCGCCTCCCCCGAGGACGTGGTGGTCACCGTCGGTGGCCAGCAGGCGCTGGACCTGATCGCCCGGCTGTTCCTCGATCCCGGCGACGTCGTCCTGGCCGAGGGGCCGACCTACGTCGGCGCGCTCGGCGTCTTCCAGAGCGCGCAGGCGCAGGTGGTGCACGTACCGATGGACGCCGACGGCCTGATCCCCGAGGCGCTGGAACTGGCCATCGCGCAGGTCGCCCGGTCGGGTCGGCGGGCCAAGTTCCTTTACACCATCCCGACCTTCCAGAACCCGGCCGGCGTGACGCTGAGCGAGGAGCGGCGGGAGCGGGTGCTCGACATCTGCGAACGCGCTGGCCTGCTGGTGGTCGAGGACGACCCGTACGGCCAGCTCGGGTTCGACTGCGAGGCGCCGGCACCACTGCGGGCGCGTCGCCGGGACGGCGTCTTCTACCTCAGCACCTTCTCCAAGACCTTCGCCCCGGGGCTGCGGGTGGGCTGGATCCTGGCCCCGCACGCCGTACGGGACAAGCTGGTCATCGCCAGCGAGGCGCAGATCCTCTGCCCCAGTGCCTTCGCCCAGGCCGCTGTCACCACCTACCTGTCCACGATGCCGTGGCGCCAGCAACTAAAGATCTACCGCGAGGTGTACCGGGAGCGCCGCGACGCGCTGCTCACCGCGCTCGCGGACTACATGCCGACCGGCACCAGTTGGACGGAGCCCGGCGGCGGGCTCTTCGTCTGGGCGACGCTGCCGGAGGGCCTCGACGCCAAGGCCATGATGCCGCGGGCCATCGCGGCCCGGGTCGCCTACGTGCCCGGGACCGGCTTCTACGCCGACGGCACCGGCACCGGACACATGCGGCTCAACTTCTCCTTCCCTCCGCCGGAGCGGATCCGCGAGGGTGTCCGCCGGTTGGCCACCGTGATGGAGCAGGAGACCGCCATGCGCGAGGTGTTCGGCACGGTGGTCGGACCGGTCCGGAGCCGTCGGGGGCAGGCCGGCGCGGACGTGCCAGGGCCCGACTTGGCATGATCTCCGGCATGGGTACGAACTCCCCCGCCGATCCGTCCCGCGCCGCAGACTGGCCGATCCCGCTACCTCGGGAGGCAACCGCCGAACTGCGGGTTCTCGTGCTCGCCGGCGGGCTGTCGTACGAGCGGGACGTGTCGTTGAAGTCCGGTCGCCGGGTACTCGACGCGCTCCGTTCGGCGGGGGTGGAGGCGGATCTACGGGACGCCGACGTCGCCCTGCTTCCGCTCCTCCGGGACGACCCGCCGGACGCGGTCGTGATCGCCCTGCACGGATCGACCGGCGAGGACGGTTCGCTCCGGGGTGTACTCGACCTCTGCGACGTGCCGTACGTCGGTTGCGACGCCCGCTCGTCCAGGCTGGCCTGGGACAAGCCGTCGGCGAAGGCCGTCCTTCGGGAGGCGGGCATCCCGACACCGGACTGGGTGGCTCTGCCGCACGACCGGTTCTCCGAACTCGGGGCCGTGGCCGTGCTGGATCGGATCGTCGACCGGCTCGGACTGCCGCTCATGGTCAAGCCCACCCAGGGCGGCTCGGGCCTCGGTGCCGCGGTCGTCCGGGACCCGGCCGCGCTGCCGGCGGCGATGGTGGGTTGCTTCGCCTACGACACCACCGCGCTCGTCGAACGCTACGTTCCCGGCATGGACGTGGCGGTCTCCGTGGTGGACCTGGGCGACGGGCCGCAGGCGCTACCGGCCGTCGAGATCGTCCCCCGCAACGGGGTGTACGACTACGCGGCCCGGTACACCGCCGGCCTGACCACCTGGCACGCTCCGGCGCGGTTGTCGGCCGTTGCGGCGGCCAGGGTCGCGGAAACCGCTCTCGCGGCCCACTCCGCGCTCGGGCTCCGGGACCTGTCCCGGGTGGACCTGATCGTCGACGAGGCCGATCGACCCCACGTGCTGGAAGTTAACGTCTCGCCCGGGATGACGGAGACCTCGCTGCTGCCGCTCGCCGTCGCGGCCGCCGGACTCGACTTCGGCGAGCTGCTGCGAACGCTGGTGGCACGCGCGTCCCAGCGCCGGGACCTCGGCCGGTCCTGACCGCGGCTGCGCCTGGCCCCGGCTGCCGTACACCTCCTGAGCCCGCCCGACCGCCCAGGGGCCCCGCTGACGCTCTCCCGGCACGCCGGGGTTCCCCTAGTACGCCCGGGTCGCCGGATCGCCTGAGGATTCGCGCTCGGGGGCGGGACGGACGGGTTCCTCCGACGCCTCCGCCGTAGGTACCGCCGCCGGCGCAGCGAGCGCTACGGACGAGTCGTCAGCCGACAGGGCGGCCTCCCGTCCCGAGGCCGCCTGCTGAGTCAGGTTCGACGGCGCCTGCCACTGGATGCGGGGCGGCTCGGCCAGTGGACGTCCACCGAACTCGGCGAGCCAGGCCGCGACCATCGCCAGATTCTCCCGCCACTGCGACTCGGGAATCGCCGGCAGGATGTCGTCCCAGAGGGACAGGAACGTGCCGCGCAGTTGGAGCCGCCCGTACGGCCGGGCGAGAAACCACAGGTGCAGGTGCTCGGCGCCGTCACCCCAACGGTTGACGTGCACCCGGGCCACTCCGTCGAGCGAGCGGACCGCCCGTTCCAGCCGTACCGTCATCACGCCGAGTTCGGCGGCGAGCAGGTTGGGCAGGTCGCCCAGATCCAGATGAGAGCGGGACTCGAGGATCAGCACCATCGGCAGGCCGGTCGGCCGGTCCATGGCACGCACCCGCCAACGCTCACTGACCCAGATGTAGGCATCGTCGGGGGCGTTGCAGGAATGACACTCACCGGAGCCTTCGCCTTTGCGCGGGGGTTCGACCGCGACCGGCTCGTCGAGTTGCTTGACCCGGAAGTCGCCTTCGAAGGGAAAGGAGGGCCACCTGGTGAAGTCCGGTACGGCAGGAGGGGTGTGGGACACGAGGCTGACCCTAACCGAGTTTGAGACCGCTGTCCCTACCTGTTTCGGCTGCCGACGATCGGGATTCCGGGGAGCTCTCCGGACGGCGGAAGTTGACGACACGACAGGCTCCGAAGGGGACGGCTGCGGCCCCGAAACGGCACGATCGGCGTCGGTCGGGTTCCGTTGTCCACAGGCAAGGACCCCGTTCCACGCGCGGTTTCACGTGAAACGGGGTCAGCCTGTGGACAACGCCTGTGGATGACCGTCCGCCTACCTTTCGCCGACGTCCCCGCCGGCCACCACGGCCAGGAATCGACTCCGCAACGCTGAGCGCGGCCGACCGACGGAGGTACGGCCGCCCGGCCGGCGGACCCCGGTTCTTGGGTAGCTGGTCGGCCCCCGCGGGCCTGCGGGGGCCGTAGGCCCGCGCCCCGTTTCACGTGAAACCAGCGGCCGGGTCCGGAGCACCGGACGGGGGCGGAGGGCCGGACAGGGCCGAGGCGCGGACGGCGCCCCGGGCATGCCGAGGGCGAACGGCGCCGTGGCTGGACCGGGCACACGGATGGCCACGTTCCCAGTGAAGGGATCGTGGCCATCTCGGCGTCGAAACGGCGGTTCCGGGTACCGGGCGGAGCCGACCCCGTCTCGGGGATTCCGCCAGGACCTTCCGGTCGCACCGACCGTGCGGCGATCAGTCCAGGTCGTCGGTCTGGGCGTCGCTTTCCGCCATGCCGATGACACCGACGATCCGCTCAAGGTCGTCGACCGTGGCGAACTCAATCGTGATCTTGCCCTTGTTCCGACCGATGTCGACCTTGACCCTGGTGTCGAACCGATCCGACAGCCGATCCGCCAGATCGGTCAGGCCCGGGGCGTGCACCTTGGCCCGCCGCTTCGCCGGGCTGGGTCGGGTGGGGGAGATCTCGGCCAGCTTCACGACCTCCTCCGTCGCCCGTACGGAGAGCCCTTCGGCCACGATCCGACGCGCCAGGTCCTCCTGCGCCGTCGAATTCTCCAGGCCCAGCAGCGCTCGGGCGTGACCGGCGGAGAGCACCCCGGCGGCCACCCGCTTCTGCACCTCGGGCGGAAGGTTCAGCAGTCGGATGGTGTTCGAGATCTGCGGGCGGCTCCGGCCGATCCGTCGGGCCAGCTCCTCGTGCGTCGCGCCGAACTCCTCCAGCAGCTGTTGGTAGGCCGCCGCCTCTTCCAGCGGGTTCAGGTTGGCGCGATGGATGTTCTCCAGCAGCGCGTCCCGGAGCATCGCGTCGTCCCGGGTGTCCCGGACGATGGCCGGAATGGACTGCCGGCCGACCGCCTGCGCGGCCCGCCAGCGCCGCTCGCCCATGACAAGCTCGAACTGATCGTTTGGAAGCTGGCGCACCACGATCGGCTGGAGGAACCCGACCTCCTGGATCGAAAGCTTGAGTTCCTCAAGAGCCTCCTCGTCGAAGATCTGTCGAGGCTGCTTCGGGTTGGGCACGATCGAGTCGAGCGGGATCTCGGCGAACCGAGCTCCCGGAACCGGCGCGAGTTCCGGCCCGGCCGGCTGCGCCGGGGCGACGGGGGCCGGCGCCACCCAGGTGGTGGTTTCACCGGCCAGCGGTGCGCCGGCCTCCGGCCGGGCGGCTGGAGGCTCGGCCGTCACCACTCCGGAGACCGGCTCCGCTGTGGTGGGGATCAGCGCGCCCAGACCTCGACCGAGCCCGCCCCGCGGACGGTTCTTCATGCCACGCCTCCCGACGAATCAACCGAGCTACACATTGCGGCCAACAGACTCTTTGACCCCTCGCATTGCAATCTCCTGGGCGGCCTCGAAGTAACTCGTGGCGCCCCGCGATCCGGGATCGTAAGTCATGACCGACTGGCCGTAGCTCGGAGCCTCCGATACCCGCACGTTCCGCGGAATCACGGACTGCAGGACCTTGTCGCCGAAGTGGTTCCGGACGTCCTGCTCGACCGCATCCGCCAGGCGGGTTCGCCGGTCGTACATGGTGAGCAGGATGGTCGAGACCTCAAGCGTGGGGTTCAGGTGCTGCCGTACCAGGTTGATGTTGTTGATCAGCTGGTTGAGACCCTCCAGCGCGTAGTACTCGCACTGGATGGGGATCAGCACCTCCTGCGCGGCGCAGAGGGCGTTGACCGTGAGCAGCCCGAGGGACGGCGGGCAGTCGATGAAGACGTAGTCGAACTCGGCGGGGTGGCCGGCGATCGCCCGGGCCAACCGCGACTCCCGCGCGACCACCGAAACGAGCTCGATCTCGGCGCCGGCCAGGTCGATGGTGGCGGGCACGCACCAGAGGTCAGGAATCCCCTCGACGCCCTGTGCCACCTCGGCCAGGGGGACGTTGTCGATCAGGCAGTCGTAGACGTCCGGGACGCCGGCATGGTGGGGCACGTTGAGCCCGGTGGAGGCGTTCCCCTGCGGATCGAGGTCCACGACGAGGACGCGGTTTCCGTGTAGCGCCAGGGCCACGGCCAGGTTGACCGTCGTGGTGGTCTTGCCAACCCCTCCCTTCTGGTTCGCAACACACATGATCCGTGGCCGGTCCGGACGCGGCATCGTGACCTCGCCGCTCGGGTTCAGGATTTGCACAGCGCGCATTGCCTCCATTGCCAACGGGGGATCGTCCTGGTCACGCGACGGCGTTTCACGTGAAACGTACGCGTCGGGCGCGGCTTCCTCGGTCAGGGGTTGCGGTACGGCGGTCGGCGAGTCGGCTCTCGGGCCGAGTTCGACCGCCGCCTGGACATCGGGGCGCTGCCCGTCCGATGGGATCGCCGGGGCACCGACTCGAGCCGACGACTGCGGCTCATAGTGCTCGGCCACCGGTTGAGGCGGAACGGGTGGTCCTGCGGGCGACGGTTCGGGAACCCCCGCCGACCCCCGTGCCGGCTCTGCGGCTCGTCGACCCGGCGGACGCTGCGGCTCCGGAGCACGTTCCCGGGGCCGTGCCGGTTCCGGAGCACGTCCGGTCTGCCGGGCCGGCTCCGGTGTCGGTGCCACTGCCGGCACCGGGGCAGAGGCGACCGTTGGATAGGAGACGTCCGGCTGCGGAGTCGGACGTCCCGGCTGTGCCGGCATGTCGTGCCCTGGCGGCGTCACCCGCGCGGTCCCTCGAGTAGGCCCCGCAGATAGCGCGGAGTCATACCCGGCCGGCTCGGCGGGCTCCCCAGGTCCGCCAGCCCGTGCCGGCGGCCGAGCACGCCCACTGGCAGACCAGCCTTCGTAGTCGGTTTCACGTGAAACATCGGCGCCGCCGGAGTGGTATCCCCCGGAGTCCGTCATCTCTGGATCGTCATACCTACCGTTGTCATGCACCGTGTCATCCCTGCCAGCTTCGGATGGTGTCGGCCCCGTCACCGCTCATGCCCGTGCCTTCGGGCGTAGCGTGCGGTCCGCCAAGAAGCAGCGAATGCTTGAGGCGCCGCCCGCTGCCCGGTCTACACTATCGACGCGCGGTCAGCCTACGGCCGCTGGGCAAAATGAGCCACGGCTGTCCGCTGGGTGAATCATCGTGGCGCAGGAAACCGCACCATCCATGAAGAGGTTCGGCCATCCGCTCGGCGCCCCCGCTCGACCCCGTCGGAGCCACGTCGAGCAGCCGCATCCAGCCTCAACCCTCGGCCCGTCGCGTCCAAGACTCCGTTCGCCAGTCCTCCGAGCGTCCGGGCGGACAGCGTCCGAGCGTGCCGACGATCACAACCAGCCCACCGGTCACTGGCGGCCCGCATCGGTGACCCGGCGCTCGATCGGACTGCGCCGGCCATGGCGAGGGCGTGCAGACCTACCGGCCACCGGGCAGGTCCAATGGTCACGACCGACACTCGACCAGCCGGCGCCCGGAACCGGTCCCCCGCCACGGCCGCCCCCACCTGACCATCCATTGAGGACCGCAGGTCAGAACGTCTGAGGACCGCAGGTCGGTACGTCGACGCCGGGCGCCGAGCCACGGGCACGCGGTCGACTGGCCGCCACGAGTCAGGGGTCGGGAGGCAGAGTTCAGGAGTTCAGGAGCGAAACTAACGGCGGGGCTTGGAGCGGCGGCCCGCCGTCGAGCGCGGTGCTGACTCCCGCGCCGCCCCGACCACCCGCTCGCGGACGATCTCGACCACGGTCGTCGGCGGCTCGACGATCCCCATCCCGCACTGCTGGACGACCGGCTGCGAACCACCCAGCC
Organism: Plantactinospora solaniradicis; assembly: GCF_042658085.1. Classification (NCBI taxonomy): domain Bacteria; kingdom Bacillati; phylum Actinomycetota; class Actinomycetes; order Micromonosporales; family Micromonosporaceae; genus Plantactinospora; species Plantactinospora solaniradicis. The sequence goes on from NZ_JBHSPR010000018.1 coordinate 342,464, forward strand.
GACGTACCGCCGTCGCTGCGTTCGCCACCTCGTCGGCGGCCGTCGCGCCCTTGAGCGCGAGAAGGCGTCCTCCCGGTGCGGTGAGCGGAAGACACCAACCGGCCAGCCGATCAAGTGGCGCGACGGCCCGAGCCGTCACGATGTCCGCCGGCACGCACAGTTCGGCCGGCAGGTCGGACAGCTCGACCGGAACACTTTCCGGCTCGACCGAGCCGCCCGGATGCGCCGGTGATCCGGGCTCGGACCCGTGCGGCACGGACAGCCGACGGTCCGACGCCGTACGTCGGTCCGAGTTCCGGCCCGTCCGGCGCCAGGCCGCGGGAATCTCCTCCGCCCGGGCCCGTAGCACGGTCACCGAGTCGCCGAGCTCGAGTGCCGTGACCACCTCGGCAAGGAACACCGCACGCCGGGCCAGTGGTTCGACCAACATGATCGCCAGGTCGGGTCGGGCGATGGCGAGCACGATGCCGGGCAGGCCCGCTCCCGAGCCGACGTCCACCACCGAGGAGCCGGACGGGATCAGCTCCGCCACCACGGCGCAGTTGAGCAGATGCCGGTCCCAGATCCTCGGCGTCTCACGGGGACCGATCAGACCACGGACCACGCCCGGCCCGGCGAGTAGTTCCGCGTACGCCTCTGCGAGCGGCAGCCGGTCGCCGAACAGCGTACGGGCCGGACCGGCCAGTTCGGCGGGGAGCGGTGCCGCCGGAACGGCACCCGCACCGGCCGCCGGGTCGGAGCTGTCGCCGCCGTCCGTCGGGGATACCGGAAACGGCCCGGGCGGCAGTTCGCCACCCGGGCCGGACATCGGACGGTACGTCATTGATTCGCTCAGTCGACCGGACGTACGACGATCCGGCGGTTCGGCTCGACGCCCTCCGACTCGCTCTCCACTCCGGCAATGGCGTTGACCACGTCGTGGACGCACTTGCGCTCGAAGGCGGACATCGGCTCCAGCCGGACGGCCTCGCCGTGCTGCTTGACCTTCTCCACCGCGTTCTTGGCGACCGCCGAGAGCTCCTTGCGCCGGGTGGCACGGTAGCCACCCACGTCGAGCAGTAGCCGGCTGGGCGAGCCCGTCTGGCGGAACACGGCGAGCCGGGTCAGCTCCTGCAACGCCTCCAGCGTGGCACCCCGCTGGCCCACCAGCGCCTGCAGCCGGCCGCCCACGACCTCGACGACGGGCCGGCCGGCGGAGACCAGTTCGTCGATGTCGCCGTCGTAGTCGAGGATGTCCAGCAGCCCTTCGACGTAGTCCGCGGCGATCTCGCTCTGCCGGAACAGGTCCACGTCGGTGGACGCCGCTGCCGGCTTCGCGCCGTTGGTGCTCGCGGCGATGTCCCCATCCGCGCTGTCGTCGTCCGCGTCCTCGTCGTCCTCGTCCTCTTCGTCCGCGTCGTCGTCATCCGCATCGGCTTCGCGATCCGGACCGCCCCGGCCGCCGGCGACCTCGTCGACGTCCGCGCTGTCCCCGGCTACCGAGACGGCCTCGGTGGTCTCGGCCTCTGCGGCCGATCCCGCCGCCACGACAGGATCGGTGTCGCCGATGGGCTCGTCGGCGCGCGGAATACTGGTGTCGGTCACGGTTTCATCTCCGTACTCTCTCGGCCGGACCGTACGGTCGGCGCTGGTTTCCCGGGCCCGGCGGGAGATCGCCGATGCCACGGGCACGTCTGTCGCGGGCAGCACTGCCCGTCTGTGCGCGGGGAGCGGTGGACTTCGGGCCGGCGCCAGCGCTGGCGGCAGCACGGCCCAGAGTCCTACCGGGCCGCCGGCGCGACTGGCGCTGCCGGCGGCCCGTCGCGTCAACCCTGACGCTTCGCCGGACGCCCCTTCTTGGGGTTGACCGGCTTGGCGCCCGGCTTCGGGGCCAGCGCCTTGGTGTCCACCACCGGCTTGCTCTCCGGCTGCGTGCCGTTGGCCTTGGACCGGCTGAACCGACCGGCCGGCTTGGCGGGCTTGGCGGGCTGGACCGGGTTGCGGGAATCGGTGGTCCGGCGAGGCCCGGTGGTACGCCGAGCCGACTCGCCCGGCTTGGGCAGCCGGGCCGCGGTGGGCGGCGGCGGGTACTTGCGGAGCACCCACTGCTGCTGAGCGAGCGTGAAGAGGTTGTTCGTCACCCAGTAGATGACCACACCGATCGGGAAGATCGCACCGGAGACCAGCAACGAGGCCGGGATGCCGTAGAGCATCAACCGCTGGATCATCCGCTGCTGCGGGTCCTCGGCCCAACCGGTCTTGAGGATCATCTGGCGGCTGGTCAGGTAGGTGGTGGCGATCATGATGGCCACCAGCACGCCGGCCAGGATCTTGACCGAGGTGCCGCTGGCGTTCAGCCGGGCCAGCTCCGCCGCGCTGGATCCGAACTTGCCCGCGATCGGCACGTCGAACAGCCGGGCGTGGGTGGCGCTCTCGAACTGCTCGACGGTCCAGCCGTACTTGGTCTTGCCCTGGTTGATGGGGTCGAGCCGGCGGAGTACGTGGAACAGGCCGATGAAGACGGGAGCCTGGAGGAAGATCGGAAGGCAGCCCATCAGCGGGTTCGCCTTCTCCTTCCGGTACAGCTCCATCATCTCTTTCTGGAGCGTCTCCCGGTCACCCTTGTGCTTCTCCTGCAATGCCTTCAGCTGGGGCTGAATCGCCTGCATCGCCCGCTGCGACTTGATCTGCTTGACGAAGATCGGGAAGAGGATCACCCGGAGGGTGACTACCAGGAAGATGATCGCCAGGATCCAGGACCAGTTCGTACCCAGGAACGCACCGGCCGACACCCCGATGGCGTCCCAGGCCGAGTGCCACAGCAGCAGGATCCACGAGATCGCCCAGTAGATCCAGTCGAGACTCAATTCGGGGCTCCAGTCACATCGGCATGGCGGCGTCCGCCCGGCTCCGGTACCGGGTCATATCCACCGGGGTGGAAGGGGTGGCAGCGCAACAACCGCCGGACCGCCAGGAAGGCTCCCCGAAGCGCGCCATGTCCCGCGACCGCCTCCAGGGCGTACGCGCTGCACGACGGGTGGAACCGACAGCGGGCCGGCAGCGCCGGGCTTATCCAACGACGGTACGCGACGATGGGTCCCGCCAGCACTCGGGCACCGAGTGTCATCCCGGACGACGCGTCGATCGGGTTACTCACCGGGACCGCCGAGCGGGTTTTCTTGGTGCCCGGGCCGCGGCGATGGCGGCGTCGAGGTCGGCGCCGAGCCGGGCGTACGAGGCGTCGGCGGCATCGGGCAGCGCCCGTACCACGAGGGTGGCGCCGGCAGGCAGTCCGGCGAGCCGGTCCCGGACGAGGTGCCTGAGCCGGCGGCGGACCCGGTTGCGAACCACGGCGCCGCCCACGGCCTTGGAAACGACGAAGCCGGCCCGGACCGGCGCGGATTCGTGCTCCACGGCGGCGCTTCGGGCCGGCTTCGACGCTGTTCTGGTCAATGGTGCTCGGGACGGGTCCGGTGTGCCGGCCGAATGGAGGTGGACCACGAGGACGCCACGATTGGCTCGTCGCCCACCCCGGATCGCCGCGGCGAAGTCACCGCTGCGCCGCAGTCGTTGTGCGGCCGCCAGCACGACTGCCTACATCCCCGGACCGGCCTTGCCAGCCGTCAGGCCGACAGGCGGGTACGACCCTTGCCACGGCGGGCGGAGAGGATGGCGCGGCCCGCCCGGGTGCGCATGCGCAGCCGGAAGCCGTGGGTCTTCGCGCGGCGGCGGGTGTTCGGCTGGTAGGTGCGCTTGCTCACGTCAGGCTCTCCGTCGTCGTACGCCCCGGTCGTGTGACGTCGGGGTCGTGTGATGGTCTGGCGTTGGCCGCCTGGGCGGCCGGGTTCGATGCCGTCCGGCATCGGACGCTGCCCAGCACGGGCAGCGGTCAGCAGTCTCTCATCACCCTAGCAGAGGGCGACAGAGCAACCGTTGGAGCCTACGCAGGCCGGCGGAGAGCGTCAAACAGGAGCGGGCGACACACCTCCGACCGATCCGCCGAGTCGAGTTGGCCGGTCCGGGAACCGGATCGCGAGGCGGTTGGAACGTCCCGTTACGGCGCCGACGCCCGGTTCGACCCCAGCCGACCGGGCATCCGGGCCGAGTCGGACCGATCGCCGCAGAGCGGGAGGAACCAGGTGGCTATGCTGGCCAGCCGGGCGGGGTTTTTCGCTGATGTTGCCAAGGTGTCGGCGGGGCCGACGGTTGATGGGGTGTGGACAACGCTGTTAGCGTGCCCGTTTGCACGTCGGCGTCAGGGGGTGGGGGTGCCGCTGACGGGCAAAACCGGACAAGCTCGTCGATCGTTCGACAGATGAACCCGCGTCAACGCCATTTGGAGCCGGGGGCGACGGCACGGACGCCCGGCCGGGCGACAACAATCAGTCGATACACAGGTTGTGGATAACTTGTGGACGGCGTCGGCAACCGCCGGACGTCGCGTCGTGCCTGTTCACGCACGATAGCAAGCCCGGAACGGTCGACTGGGACGGCAACGGCGGCCGGAGACGCAGAGGCGATGGGGGTGGCGCGACGGTGGCCGACACGATCGACCTTGCCGCAGTGTGGACGGCGACGACCGAGGAACTGGCTGACGAGATCATCTCGGCTCAGCAGCGCGCCTACCTACGGCTGACCCGACTGCGCGCGATCGTCGAGGACACCGCACTGCTCTCCGTACCGGACGCCTTCACCCGGGACGTGATCGAGTCCCGGCTCCGCCCGGCGATCACCGAGGCGCTGTCCCGCCGGCTGGGCCGGGCGGTCCAGGTGGCGGTGACGGTACGACCGCCGGACGACGGTCAGGCCCGGCCGACCGGCACCGGCTACCCGCCCGGCTCCGAATCCACCGGTCGCCCCACCGCCGTGGGGTACCAGTCCGTCGGCACCGCCGCGGGCTATCCCGGCAGCGCCGACCCGTCCGGCGGGTACGGCGGTCCGGACCCGTCCAGCGGGTACGGCCCGGACCCGGCCGGCGGATACGGCGGCGCGGAGCAGAGCGGCGGGTACGGCGGTCAGCAGCCCGGCGGTGGATACGGCGACCCCGCCCCGGGCGGCGGATATGGCATCGAGCCGCTGCGCTACCCCGGTAATCCGGGGCAGGAGGAACAGAGCCAGCGCAACCCCGATCCAGGACTCGACCAGGGTGGCCGGGAGTCCGGTCCCTTCTCCGGCTCCGCGCAGCAGCCGATCGTCGGTTCGGCGCGACCGCCGGGACGACCCGCCGACGCCGGACGGCCCAACCTGATCCCGGCCAGTCGGGACGGCCAGGAGACGCTGTTCGCCGCGCCCTATCCGGAGCCGTACCGACCGACCGCCCCGCACCAGGACCGACGTGGTTTCGACGAGCGGGTCAACAACGCCGGCGACATCGGCCAGTTCGGAACCGACCACCGTTCGCCGGACCGCCGCTACCACGACGGCCGGGACGGAGCCGGACGGCTGGGCCCCGGCGGGGACGGTGGTACGGACAGCGGGCCGGGTCGGGGCGGAGCCTTCGCCGACCATCGGCAGGGCGGCCGGGACGACCGCCGGCCGGGCGGCGTGGGCGGGGCCGGCGATGTCGGCGGCAATCGGCTGAACCCGAAGTACATGTTCGAGACCTTCGTCATCGGCTCGTCCAACCGGTTCGCCCATGCCGCGTCGGTGGCCGTCGCCGAGTCGCCCGCCAAGGCGTACAACCCGCTGTTCATCTACGGCAGCTCCGGGCTGGGCAAGACCCACCTGCTGCACGCCATCGGGCACTACGCCACCACCCTGGGCAACGCCCGCTCGGTCCGGTACGTCTCGACCGAGGAGTTCACCAACGACTTCATCAACTCGCTCCGGGACGACAAGACGAGCGCGTTCCAGCGTCGCTACCGGGACGTGGACATCCTCCTGATCGACGACATCCAGTTCCTGGAGAACCGGGAACGGACCCAGGAGGAGTTCTTCCACACCTTCAACACCTTGCACAACGCCAACAAGCAGATCGTGATCACCTCGGACCGCAAACCGAAGGATCTCGCGACGCTGGAGGATCGGCTCCGCACCCGGTTCGAGTGGGGACTGCTGGCCGACATCCAGCCTCCCGACCTGGAGACGCGGATCGCGATCCTGCAGAAGAAGGCGGCCCAGGAGCGCCTGTTCGCCCCGCCGGACGTACTGGAGTTCATCGCCTCGCGGATCTCCAACTCCATCCGTGAACTGGAGGGCGCGCTCATCCGGGTCACCGCGTTCGCGTCGCTGACCCGGTCACCCGTGGAGCTGTCCCTGGCCGAGGAGGTACTCCGGGACTTCATCCCGGACGGCTCCGGGCCGGAGATCACCGCGGACCAGATCATGGTGGCCACGGCGGACTACTTCGGTGTCAGCCTGGAGGACCTGCGGGGCCAGTCGAGGTCCCGGGTACTGGTGAACGCCCGACAGGTGGCGATGTACCTGTGCCGCGAACTGACCGACCTGTCGTTGCCCCGGATCGGCCAGGCGTTCGGCGGTCGGGACCACACGACGGTGATGCACGCCGACCGGAAGATCAGGCAGCAGATGGCGGAACGACGCTCGCTCTACAACCAGATCGCCGAGTTGACCAACCGGATCAAGCAGATCACCTGACCCCACCCACGCCGGCCGAGGCCGGGTTCGGACCCATCCGGTCCGGGCCCGGCCTTCGTCGTACACACCTCGTCCACAGCCGGTTGTCCACCGTCGGTGGATAACCCGGACCCGCCGTCGGTGGGCGAACCCACAAGCTGTGGACAAGTGTTGGGGAAAGTGATGTGGACGGTTACCCAGAGTCACCTGGTTGTCCACCGCGTTCGGCCGGCTGTGCACGGGCTGTTGAAGGTTCTGGGGACAGTGCTCGTCGATGTCCGACCGGCTGTGCCCACAGATGGGGAAAAGACCGTGGGTAACCCGGTGGACGACCGGTGGACAACAGTGGAAAACCTCGACGGGCCGACCGGCTGTGGACGGTCGACCGGGTTTTCGGGCCGGTTGTCCACACCCCGCACACCGGTGGATAAGCCCTTGACCTGGGCAGACGTCGCCTCTCCACAGTTTGCACAGCACCGATGAAGACGACTTAGATATCTCTTCTAAAGAACAAAAACCAATCATCAGCGTTGGGCATGCTGTGGATTCGTTTGACTTGTCGTACCGATGGGTCAAGATCTGCCGAAGTACCGGGGTCGGACGCACAGCCGATGAGGCTGGGCCCTAAGGTGCGATGAAGACCCGCACGGTTGGCGGGGCCGGAAGGCTGCCGCCGGCATGAGACAGTTGTCGCTGACGTCGATCCGGAGGCATGGCATGAAGTTCCGCGTGGAGCGCGACGCGCTCGCCGACGCCGTGGCGTGGACCGCGAAGAGTCTCCCCAACCGTCCCTCGGTCCCGGTCCTCGCCGGAGTGCTGCTCCGGGTCGCCGATGGTGGCCTGCACGTCTCCGGGTTCGACTACGAGGTTTCCAGCCAGGTGACCGTCGACGTCCAGAGCGAGGCCGAGGGCGCCGCGCTGGTGTCCGGGCGGCTGTTGGCGGAGATCACCAAGGCGCTGCCGGCGAAACCGGTGGACATCGCCGCCGCCGGTGCCCACCTGGAGCTGGTCTGCGGCAGCGCCCGGTTCACCCTGCCGACGATGCCGGTCGAGGACTACCCGACGCTTCCCGAGATGCCCGGCAGCGCCGGCACGATCGACGCGGCGACCTTCGCCGCCGCGGTCGGCCAGGTCGCGATCGCCGCCGGCCGGGACGAGACGCTGCCGATGATGACCGGGGTACGGATCGAGCTGAACGGTTCGACGCTGTCGATGCTGGCGACCGACCGCTACCGCCTCGCCCTGCGTGAGATCGACTGGCGCCCGGACGACCCGGAGGTCAGCATCAACGCGCTCGTGCCGGCCCGGACCCTGCACGACACCGCCAAGGCCCTCGGGCCGCTCGGCGGCGACGTCACGATGGCCCTGGCCCAGGGTGCCGCCGGGGAGGGGCTGATCGGCTTCGCCGGTGGCACCCGTCGGACCACCAGCCGGCTGTTGGACGGCGCCAACTACCCGCCGGTGCGGTCGCTCTTTCCCGCCAGCCACAACGCCGAGGCCCGGGTGTCGGTCGCCGCGCTCACCGAGGTCGTCAAGCGGGTGTCGCTGGTCGGCGGACGGACCACGCCGGTGCTGCTCAACTTCAGCTCGGACGGACTGGTCGTCGAGGCCGGCAGCACCGAAGAGGCCCGGGCGAGCGAGGCGATGGACGCCACCTTCACCGGCGAGCCGCTGACCATCGGCTTCAACCCTCAGTACCTGATCGACGGTTTGCAGAATCTCGGATCCGCGTTGGCGGTGTTCTCGTTCGTCGACGCGTTCAAACCCGCCGTCATCTCGCCGTCCGGCGAGGACGGCGAGGTTGTTCCTGGCTATCGATACCTGATTATGCCGATCCGGGTCACCCGCTGATCGCACGGTTCCGAAGGGAAAGTTCATGCAGCTCGGCCTGGTAGGTCTCGGCCGGATGGGCGGCAACATGCGCGAGCGGCTGCGCGTTGCCGGGCACGAGGTGATCGGCTTCGACCAGAATCCCGGCCTCAGCGACGTCGCCAGCCTGGCGGACCTGGCGGAGAAGCTGGCCGCGCCCCGGGCCGTCTGGCTGATGGTCCCGGCACAGTACACCGAGGCCACGGCCGACGGCCTGATCGAGGTGCTCTCACCCGGAGACATCGTGATCGACGGCGGGAACTCGCGGTTCAGCGACGACCTGCCCCGGGCGAAGAAGCTCGACCAGCACGGCATCGGCTACATCGACGTCGGAGTCTCCGGCGGGATCTGGGGCCGGGAGAACGGCTACGGACTGATGGTCGGCGGTGACGAGCGGCACGTCGAGCGGTTGATGCCGATTTTCGATGCGCTCAAGCCGGAGGGCGAGTTCGGCTTCGTGCACGCCGGGCCGGTCGGCGCCGGGCACTACGCCAAGATGGTGCACAACGGCATCGAGTACGGCCTGATGCACGCCTACGCCGAGGGTTACGAGCTGCTGGCCGCCTCCGAACTGGTGACCAACGTGCCGGGCGTGTTCAAGTCCTGGCGCGAGGGCACGGTGGTCCGCTCCTGGCTGCTCGACCTGCTCGACCGGGCGCTCGACGAGGATCCGGAACTGGCCGACCTGAGCGGCTACACCGAGGACACCGGCGAGGGCCGGTGGACGGTCGACGAGGCGGTCCGGCTCGGGGTGCCGCTGAACGTCATCACCGCCTCCCTCTTCGCCCGGTTCGCCTCCCGACAGGACGACTCGCCCGCGATGAAGGCCGTCTCCGCGCTGCGCCAGCAGTTCGGCGGGCACGCCGTCCGCAAGAACTAAGCACGGTGTACGTCCGCCGGCTCGAACTGGTCGACTTCCGCTCGTACGAGCGCGTCGGGGTCGATCTGGAGCCGGGCGGGAACGTGCTCGTCGGCCCCAACGGGGTCGGCAAGACGAATCTCGTCGAGGCGCTCGGTTACGTGGCGACGCTGTCCAGCCACCGCGTCGCCACCGACGCCCCACTGGTCCGGGCCGGGGCGGCGACCGCGGTGATCCGGTGCGCGATCGTGCACGACCAACGGGAGTTGCTGGTCGAGCTGGAGATCGCGCCGGGTCGGGCGAACCGGGCCCGGCTGAACCGCTCGCCGGCCCGGCGGGCCCGGGACGTACTCGGCGCGCTGCGGTTGGTGCTCTTCGCTCCGGAGGACCTGGAACTGGTCCGGGGCGATCCGGCCGAGCGGCGACGTTATCTCGACGACCTGCTGGTCACCCGGATGCCCCGGTACGCCGCGGTACGGTCGGACTACGAGCGGGTGGTGAAACAGCGCAACGCGCTGCTGCGTACCGCCTACCTGGCTCGGAAGACCGCCGGCGGGCGGGGCCGGCGCGCCCGGACCGAGCCCGACCAACCAGCCGACTCCGGGTCGGAGCTGTCGACGCTGACGGTCTGGGACACCCACCTGGTCCGGCACGGGGCGGAGCTCCTGGCGGGCCGGTTGGAGTTGGTCGCGGCGCTCAGCCCGCACGTGTCCAAGGCGTACGACGCGGTGGCGCCGGGGCGGGGCGCGGCGGCGATCGCGTACCGCTCCTCGCTCGATCTCGTCGACCCGGCACCGGACCGGCCCGCGCTGGAGGCGGCGATGGCCGCCGCGCTGGCCGAGGCCCGGACGTCCGAGATCGAGCGTGGCGTCACGCTGGTGGGGCCGCACCGCGACGAGTTGACCCTCACCCTGGGCCCGCTGCCGGCGCGCGGCTACGCGAGCCACGGCGAGTCCTGGTCCTTCGCGCTGGCGCTCCGGCTGGCCGCGTACGACCTGCTCCGTGCCGACGGGGTCGAGCCGGTCCTCGTCCTCGACGACGTCTTCGCCGAGTTGGACAGTGGACGTCGGGAACGGCTGGCCGAGTTGGTTGCCGGCGCCAGCCAGCTGGTGGTCACCTGCGCGGTCGCCGACGACGTGCCGCAGGCCCTTCGGGGCGCGCGTTTCGAGGCGTCCGACGGGGAGGTGCGTCGTGCCGGATGACTCCGAAGCGCGCCGGGCCGCCGGCTCGGCCGACCCGGGTTCCGGAGCCGCCGGCCCGGGTTCCGGAGCCGCCGAGTCGACGGCGCCGGACGTGGTGCCCGCCGAGGGCGGGGAGTTGACCGGTCCGGCGTTGGCCCGCGCCGTGCTGGACGCCGCGTTGGCCCGCCGGAAGTCGGGTGGGCCGGGTCGACGTACCCCGGGAAGGGCCGACCTCGACGGTGACCGGGCCGTCGGCGACGGTTCCGGTGAGGCGGGGCCGGCGACCGGCCGGGGTGGGCAGCCCCGGCGCCGGCTCAGGGGCTACTCCGGACCCGGACCGGATCCCCGGGATCCGCAGCTCTTCGGCACCGTCCTGGCCCGGATGGTGAAGGCGCGTGGCTGGCAGCAGCCGGCGGCCGAGGCGACCGTCTTCGGTGCCTGGGAGCGGGTGGTCGGGCCGGACATCGCCCAGCACAGTCGTCCGGTCAAGCTGGAGGACGGCGAACTCACGGTCGAGGCGGAGTCGACAGCGTGGGCGACTCAGCTTCGGCTGCTGGCCGGCTCGCTGCTTCGGCGTATCGCGGCTGAGGTGGGGCATAACGTGGTTCGGCGGCTGCACGTGCACGGACCGACTGCCCCGTCCTGGGCCCGTGGTCCACGGCGGGTACGAGGACGTGGTCCCCGGGATACGTACGGCTGAGCCGCGCCAGTCGGACGGACGGCATCCGTCCGACGGACCTGCCTCCGACGACGCGTAGCCGACCGGCGCGGGACCGCACCGGCACCGGCACCGTCTCGGGCGTCGTCGGCAGGGCGGGTTCCGGCGCGACGGCGGGCTGCTGCCGGCGGGACAACGCCAGCCCGGCCCAGGCCGAGGCGACCAGACCGACACAGCCGGCCAGTACCAGTGTCTGCCGGGGACCGGCGTGCTCGGACAGCCAGCCGAGGCCCGGCGCGCCGACGGCGGCGGCGACCGAGCCGGTCACCGCGACGGCGGCCAGTACCCGGCCGCGCATCGCACCATCGGTGTCGAGTTGGGCCCGGGTGCCGACGGTGGTGTCGATGATGACGGCGGCGGCGGCGATCGGCAGGATCGCCAGCGCGAAGCTCCAGACGCCGGGTGCCAGCCCGGCGAGGGCCTGGAGGGTGCTCGCGACCAGCCCGGCGCCGACCAGGATGCCGTAGCCGAGGTGGCGCCTGCGGGCGGCGGCCAGTGCGCCGAGCACCGTGCCGATCGCGAAGACCGTGGAGAGCAGGCCGTAGACGGCGGCCCCGCCGCCGAGCGGGCCGGCACTCATGGCGGCCATCGTGACCTGGTAGTTGCGGCCCAGGCTGCCCAGCACGAAGGCGAGCGCCAGGGCGGTCAGGATGACGGGCTGCCGGCGGAGGTAGCGCAACCCGGCCCGGATTCCGTGCCGGACCTCCGGATTCCCCTCCGGGTCGGGTTCCGGCTGGTACAGATCCCGCTGCCGTACCGAGAACAGCGCACCCACCACGGCGGCGAAACTGACCGCGTTGATCACGAACAGCAGGGCCGGTCCGGTGGCGGCGACCACGATCGCGCCGAGGCTCATTCCGAGGATCCGCCCGGCGGAGTTCGTCAGCGAGCCCAACGCCAGGGCGTTGCCCAGGGTCTCCCGGTCGACCATCATCGAGCCGTACCGGCCCATGACCGGACCCTCGATCGCGGTGAGCGCCCCGCTGACCAGTGAGATCGTGTAGATCATCGACATCTGCGGCGCGTCCGACCAGGCCAGCGTGGCCAGCCCGGCGGCGAGTACGGCGTGCCCGACCTGGGTGCCGATCAGCAGCGGCCTGGCGGGCAGCCGGTCCGCGAGGGCCCCGCCCCAACCGCTGAGCAGGAGGGTGGGGAGCGCCTGGAGCAGTACGGCGAATCCCATCGAGGTCGCCGAGCCGGTCTGCTGCAGTACGTACCAGTTGACCCCGAGCACCTGCATCCAGGTGCCGATCACGGAGACGAATCCGGCGCCCGCCCAGATCCGGTAGTTGCGATGGCGCAGGGCGCCAAACGTGGTGCGCAAAGCCGCGAACCCTCCCCGTTCGTTGGCGGGCGAACGCACGGAAGGCGCCCCGCCGGATTGCTGTCCGTCACTGATTCGCAACAACCCGCGAGGACGTGCAAGTCTGCCTGCTGCTTCCGGCGTTCACTCAGGGGCGGTGGGAAAAATCACGCGTACCGCCGCGCAGCCGGCGATTCGGGCTAACCCGCACATGGCCGTTCGGCCGATCCGCCGCCGGTCGACGGGTCAGCGGGCGGCGTCGGAGGGCCGGGGAGTCGGGGGGCCGCAGGGCCGGGGAGTCGGCGTCAGGAGTCGGCGTAGACGGCGAAGCCGCGTTCGGCGCACCGCCGGTAGAAGCCCGCGAGGACCCCCAACTCGGAACGGGAGAAGCTCCACTGCGGCGCCGCCCCGGAGTCGTCGCGGAGCGCGTCCAGCCGGCCGTCCAGCCACCGCAGCTGCTGTTCGGCCAGCCTGCCGTCGGCGAGTGCGGCCCGCAGTACGGCGCTCACCGTGTCGAAGGTCACCGACTCGCCGAAGCCCCGGTGTCCGTCGACGAAACGCTCCAGCCCGCCGGCGATCCAGGCGCACCCGTCCGGATCGATCACGGGGTCCTCGTCCTCGGCGGCAGCCTCGGTGGCGTACAACACGCCGTCGAGGCCGAGCAGCAGATCGACCAGCTCGGTGTACGCGGTCGCCCGGACCGAGCCGGTCTTGGCGATGTATCCGGCAAGAGCCGCGGTCGGCGCGGCGACGTCCGGCACGTCGGCCAACTCGCCGAAGTCCACGAACTCGGCCGGGGCCACCGGGTCGTAGAAGCGGCCGGTCCGCGGCCACCGCACCGCGACATTGTCCAGCCCCATCGAGCGTCACCTCTCTTGGCACCTGACGAAACCGGTCGGTAGGACCGTCCGATGCGCTTTCCGGGCATCCTGGCCACGGAGCTTACTCACGGCGTCGCCGTCGCAAAGTTACGGCACCGCCCGCGTTCGCGCGACCCCTGGCCCGATCGCCGCACGGCGGCGGCGACGACGTCGGGCGAACTGATCTGCTCGCCCGGCGACGGGCACGGCGATGCCGGAAACCGCCCCCGATTCGACCCCGTGCGTGTGGGGGGAGTCGTGGGCGTGGGGGTTCGGGCGCCTACGACTGTCTCAGGGCGCCGCGCAGGGTGCCGGATAACCAATATGTCATCTGGGCACAGTAAGATTGACAGCGAGACGACGACACGGTGTGGAGCGATGACCCGGACCTCAGCGGTTCGGGACGGGACCGCGCCGGGTCCGAGCCGATCGCGATCCGTGGGCAACCGCGGCGACCGGCGCGTTCGACCGTACCCCGGAACTCATCGTGGTGTCGGCCCGCGCGCCCCGCCGTCGTGGCTGTCCACCAAACCCGCGCTCTCCGCGCCTGACCCGGCGTGGGACGGCGCGAGAAAGTGGCCAAGGTGGCAGCGCAGAAGAAGCAGGAGTACGGCGCCGAGTCGATCACCGTTCTGGAGGGCCTGGAGGCCGTCCGGAAACGGCCTGGTATGTACATCGGATCGACCGGTGAGCGCGGTCTGCACCACCTTGTCCAAGAGGTCGTGGACAACGCGGTGGACGAGGCGATGGCCGGCTACTGCGACACGATCGAGGTGGTCCTGCTCGCCGACGGCGGCGTGCGGGTCACCGACAACGGTCGTGGGTTCCCCGTCGACCTGCACCCGAAGCTGAAGAAGCCCGGCGTCGAGGTGGCGCTGACCGTGCTGCACGCCGGCGGCAAGTTCGACGGCAAGTCGTACGCGGTCTCCGGCGGTCTGCACGGCGTGGGCGTCTCGGTGGTCAACGCGCTCTCCACCCGGATGTTCGTGGAGATCCACAAGTCCGGGTACGTCTGGCGGCAGTCATACGACAACTCCAAGCCGTCTCCGTTGGAGAAGGGCGAGACCACCAATACGACCGGTTCGGCGGTCTCCTTCTGGCCGGACCCGGCCGTCTTCGAGACGACCGACTTCTCCTTCGAGACGATCTACCGCCGGCTCCAGGAGATGGCCTTCCTCAACCGTGGCCTGACCATCCAGCTCCGCGACGAGCGGGTGCAGGAGGAGGACGGCAAGTCCCGCGAGGTCACCTTCTGCTACAAGGGCGGCATCGCCGACTTCGTCCGGCACCTCAACAACTCCAAGAACCCCATCCACAAGACCGTGGTGGAGTTCGGGGCCGAGGAGGAGGGCATGTCGGTCGAGATCGCCATGCAGTGGAACGAGTCGTACGGCGAGTCGGTCTACACCTTCGCCAACACCATCAACACGCACGAGGGCGGCACCCACGAGGAGGGCTTCCGGGCCGCGCTGACCACCGTGGTCAACCGGTACGGCGCGGAGAAGAAGCTGCTCAAGGGCGACGAGAAGCTCTCCGGCGAGGACATCCGGGAAGGGCTTGCGGCGATCATCTCGGTCAAGCTGACCGAACCGCAGTTCGAGGGTCAGACGAAGACCAAGCTCGGCAACACGCCGGTGAAGAGCTTCGTCCAGCGGGCCTGCAACGAGTGGCTGGTCGACTGGTTCGACCGCAACCCCGGTGAGGTCAAGCTGATCATCACCAAGGCGACCCAGGCCGCCCGGGCCCGAATCGCGGCGCAGCAGGCGCGGAAGCTGGCCCGGCGCAAGTCGCTGCTGGAGTCCGGTTCGATGCCGGGCAAGTTGGCCGACTGCCAGTCGACCGATCCGCGCGAGTCCGAGGTGTTCATCGTCGAGGGCGACTCCGCGGGGGGCTCGGCGAAGCAGGGCCGGGACCCGCGTACCCAGGCGATCCTGCCCATCCGAGGCAAGATCCTCAACGTGGAGAAGGCCCGGATCGACCGGGTGCTGAAGAACAACGAGGTCCAGGCACTGATCACCGCGCTGGGCACCGGCATCCACGACGACTTCGACATGGAGAAGCTGCGCTACCACAAGGTCGTGCTGATGGCCGACGCCGACGTGGACGGCCAGCACATCCAGACGCTGCTGCTCACCCTGCTGTTCCGCTTCATGCGGCCACTGGTCGAGCTGGGGCACGTCTACCTCGCCGCCCCGCCGCTCTACAAGATCAAGTGGAACCGCAAGGGCGACGACGCCCAGTACGCCTACTCCGACCGGGAGCGGGACGGGCTGATCGCGCTGCGGCAGCAGAAGAAGCCGAACGCCAAGCCGGACGACATCCAGCGGTTCAAGGGTCTGGGCGAGATGAACTACCCCGAACTGTGGGAGACCACGATGAACCCGGCGACGCGTACTCTCCGGCAGGTCACCCTCGACGACGCGGCAACCGCCGACGAGCTGTTCAGCGTGCTGATGGGTGAGGACGTGGAAGCACGTCGTTCGTTCATCCAGCGCAACGCCAAGGACGTCCGCTTCCTCGACATCTAGTGGTGGTACGGCGGTCCTGGCCAGCCGGTCGTGACCGGTGGCGCCGAGTTGCCGGGCCTGGACGAACGGCCCGGCAACACCGCCGTTCCACACAGTTATCCACAGCTTCCACGGTTTCCACAGCCGTTATCCACAGCGGAATGCGGCTTTGAGTCTGATAAGGGTTGACAGTGACGGATATCCCCGAGTCCTCCGCCAGCGAGCCGGAGCAGGAGCCCGCCCTCGGCGGTGCGGTCGCTCAGCACGACCGGATCGAGCCGGTCGGGCTCGAGGTGGAGATGCAGCGCTCCTACCTCGACTACGCGATGAGCGTGATCGTCGGACGGGCGCTGCCGGACGTGCGGGACGGGCTGAAGCCCGTACACCGCAAGATCCTCTACGCCATGTTCGACTCCGGCTACCGGCCGGACCGGGGGTACGTGAAGTGCTCCCGGGTGGTCGGCGACGTGATGGGTCAGTTCCACCCGCACGGCGACTCCGCGATCTACGACGCCCTGGTCCGGATGGCCCAGACCTGGTCCCTGCGCTACCCGCTGGTCGACGGTAACGGCAACTTCGGCTCGCCCGGAAACGATCCGGCTGCCGCCATGAGGTATACAGAATGCAAGCTTGACCCGCTTGCTATGGAGATGCTAAGGGACATCGACGAGGACACCGTCGACTTCCAGGACAACTACGACGGCCGGGCCAAGGAGCCGACGATCCTGCCGTCGCGGATCCCCAACCTGCTGGTGAACGGGTCCGAGGGCATCGCGGTCGGGATGGCGACCAAGATCCCGCCGCACAACCTGCGGGAGATCGCCGCCGCAGTGCAGTGGTGCCTGGAGAACCCGGACGCCGACGAGGCGACCACCCTCGACGAGCTGATCGGGATCGTGAAGGGGCCGGACTTCCCGACGTACGGGCTGATCGTGGGGACGACCCCGATCCAGGACGCGTACCGGACCGGGCGCGGCTCGATCCGGATGCGTGCGGTGGTCGAGGTCGAGGAGGACAAGAAGGGGCGGACCTGCCTGGTCGTCACCGAACTGCCCTACCAGGTCAACCCCGACAACCTGGCCGAGCGGATCGCCGAGCTGATCAAGGAGGGGAAGCTCGCCGGGATCGCCGACATCCGGGACGAGTCCTCCGGGCGTACGGGCATGCGGATCGTGCTGGTGCTCAAGCGCGACGCGGTCGCGAAGGTGGTGCTGAACAACCTCTACAAGCACACCCAGCTCCAGGAGACCTTCGGCGCCAACATGCTGGCCCTGGTCGACGGGGTGCCGCGCACGCTGAACCTGGCCCAGTTCATCCGCTACTACGTCGAGCACCAGATCGACGTGATCCGACGGCGGACCGCGTACCGGTTGCGGAAGGCCGAGGAGCGGGCGCACATCCTCCGGGGTCTGGTCAAGGCGCTGGACGCGCTCGACGACGTCATCGCGCTCATCCGTCGGTCACCCACGGTCGAGGAGGCCCGGCAGGGCCTGATCCAGCTCCTGGAGATCGACGAGGTCCAGGCCACCGCGATCCTGGACATGCAGCTCCGCCGGCTCGCCGCGCTGGAGCGTCAGAAGATCATCGACGAGCTGGCCAAGATCGAGATCGAGATCGCCGACCTCAAGGACATCCTCGCCAAGCCCGAGCGGCAGCGGAAGATCGTTTCCGAGGAGCTCGGCGAGATCGTGGCCAAGTGGGGCGACGAGCGCCGGACCAAGATCGTGCCCTTCGAGGGCGAGGTCTCGATGGAGGACCTGATCGCCCGCGAGGACGTGGTGGTCACCATCACCCGGACCGGGTACGCCAAGCGGACGAAGGTCGACCTCTACCGCTCGCAGCGGCGCGGCGGCAAGGGGGTCAGTGGCGCCACGCTCCGGCAGGACGATATCGTCAGCCACTTCTTTGTCTGCTCCACGCACGACTGGATGCTCTTCTTCACCAATAAGGGGAGGGTCTACCGGGCCAAGGCGTACGAGTTGCCGGAGGCCAGTAGGGTGGCGAGAGGTCAGCACGTGGCCAATCTGCTCGCCTTCCAGCCAGACGAGCAGATCGCCCAGGTCATCGAGATCCCGGACTACCAGGTCGCGCCATACCTGGTGCTGGCCACCAGGAACGGCCTGGTGAAGAAGACGAGGTTGGAGGAGTTCGATTCCAACCGTTCCGGCGGCATCATCGCGATCAACCTCCGCGACGAGGACGAGCTGGTCGGAGCGGCGCTGGCTGGACCCGGGGACGATCTCCTGCTGGTGTCCAAGAAGGCGCAGGCGATTCGGTTCAACGCCACGGACGAGGCGCTCCGGCCGATGGGCCGGGCCACGTCGGGGGTGATCGGGATGCGGTTCACCGACGACGACGTGCTGTTGGCGATGGAGGTAGTCCGCGAGGGCATGAACCTGGATGTCCTCGTGGCGACGAACGGGGGATACGCAAAACGTACCCCGATCGAGGTGTACCCCGTGCAGGGTAGGGGAGGTAAAGGGGTGCTGACCGCGAAGATCACTGAACGCCGTGGCGGTCTGGTCGGCGCGGTCGTGATCAGCCCGGACGACGAGCTGTTTGCCATCACCAGCAACGGCGGTGTGATCCGGACTCCCGTGAAGCCTGTACGCCGAACGCGTGATCGGAACACAATGGGGGTCAAACTGATGGACCTACCAGACGGCGTGACTATTGTGGCGATTGCTCGCAATGCCGACGAGCCTGACGAACAGGACTAGTTGATGACGGAGACACAGGCGAAGTCGGGGGCTGCGGGGGCCCCGACCAACCCGGTCGACGAGGAGGCCGGCGGCGCTGGCGCACCAGCGACCGGCCGCATGGCCGTCGGCCGGGCGGTAGTCCCCGGTGACGCGCCGTCCCCCAAGTTCACTCGGGCACCGGGCATGCCGCCGCCACCCGATCAGCTTCCCGAGGAGTCGGCCGGCGCGACGGCCCAGCCCGACAGCAACCTCGAGGACACGGCGCCGGCCGCGACGGAAACCGGGGACACCGTGACGTCCCCGGTGGCGTCCTCTCCGGCCCCGAGGGTCACCGTCGGAGCGGGTCGCGCCGAACCCGCTGGTAGAGCCGAGCAGACCGCCCCGACCACCCGGTTGGAGCAACCGGGCTCGTCGAGCCGTACCGAACGCATCCCGACCCGGACCGAACGGCCGGCCGTCCCCACGGCCAGCGGCGCCGAGTCGACCCAGCCGATCTCGGGCGCTCAGCAGAGTGCCTTCCGGCCCGGCCGGGCCGGTGGAACACCCCAGCCCCAGACGCCCACGAGTCGGTTCGGGTTCGGCGGTCCCGCCGCGCGACCGGCCGCCGGGGTCGGTGGCGCCGGGGGGACCGGTGGTCCGGCCGCCGGCGGCAGTGCGGCCGCAGGGGCGGCCGGGGGTGCCGGAGCGGTCGGCGCCGCGCGGGTGACCGAGGCCGTTCGGGCGGCCCGCAGCACGGTCAGCTCGGCGGCCTCGCGTGGACCCCGTCGGGCCCGGCTGAACCTGAAGCGGATCGACCCCTGGTCCGTCATGAAGTTCTCGTTCGCGGTGTCGCTGGTGCTGTTCATCGTGGTGATCGTCGCGACGTCCGTGCTCTATCTCGCGCTCGACGCGATGGGCGTCTTCGACAGCGTGAACGGCACGCTCACCGACATGCTCAGCGCGACCGGTGGTCAGGGCGGCAACACCTTCAAGATCACTGCCAAGGGTGTCATCCTCACCTCGGGCCTCATCGGCCTGGTGAACGTGGTGCTCTTCACCGCGTTGGCCACCCTCGCGGCATTCATCTACAACGTCTGCGCGGACCTGGTCGGCGGCGTCGAGTTGACGCTCGCCGAGCGCGACTGAGCGGACGACAGCGGCCTAGGAACGCCGGGGCGCGCCGCAAAGCGGTGGCCCCGGCGTTCGCCGTTCCGGTACCGTCTCGGTCGTAACTGGTACGCGAGTACAGGTTCCCGCCAGCGGCGGCCCCGAGTTGGGATCGGCGCCGGGGGTACGGTAACCTTGCTCGGCGCACGGGGGGCTATAGCTCAGTCGGTTAGAGCGCAGAGCTGATAACTCTGAGGTCGATGGTTCGATTCCATCTAGCCCCACTTCACACCGTCCGACGACTGGTCGAGCGTGAGGATACGTCCATGTTGAAGAAGATCCTGCTCGTTGTCGGCGTCGTGGGCGTCGCGGCCCTGGTCTACAAGAAGGTCAAGGAATCGAACGACGAGCGGGCCCTCTGGCACGAGGCGACCACCGCGCCGGACCTTCGGTAGTCTCCGATCGGACTGCCATCCCCGGGGGCAGTGTCCAGCCCGGGGCCGTAGCTCAACTGGCAGAGCACTGCCTTTGCAAGGCAGGGGTTAGGGGTTCGAGTCCCCTCGGCTCCACCACATAACGCCTTGACCAGGCTTTCGCTCGTTCCTAGATCAACGGGCACGGATCCGGCACACCCCTGGCGGGAAACGGGTGGCCAGATCGATCAGGAATCGAGAAGCGCGGGCCTCCGAGCCGCATAGCCTGCTCATCATGGACATCACAATTCACACGAGCGTCCTCCCGCATGACGACCCGGACGCGTCCCTGGCCTTCTACCGCGACGCCCTCGGCTTCGAGGTCCGCAGCGACGTCGGGCAGGGCAAGATGCGGTGGATCACGGTCGGCCCCGTCGGCCAGCCCGGCACTTCCATCCTCCTGGCGCCGCCGGCCGCCGACCCTGGGGTCACCGAGGACGAGCGCCGCACCATCGCCGAGATGATGGCCAAGGGCACCTACGGCTGGATCCTGCTGGCCACCCGGGATCTCGACGGCACTTTCGAGAAGGTGCAGGCCAGCGACGTCGAGGTTGTCCAGGAGCCGACCGAGCAGCCGTACGGCGTCCGCGACTGCGCCTTCCGCGATCCCGCCGGCAACATGGTCCGCATCCAGGAGCTTCGCTGAGCCGTCCGGCAGGCGACGACCCAGGTGCTCGCGGACATATCGTCGGAAGGAGTTCTCTCGTGTGTCATCCCTCGTGGGGGCGCGCACGCGCGGCAGCGCAGCGCCTGAGCGACCTCGCCCGACTGCGCCGGGTCCGCGACCGGATCGACCGGGAGTACGCGCAGCCGCTGAACGTCGCCGCGCTCGCGCGGGACGTGAACATGTCCGCCGGGCACCTCAGCCGCCAGTTCCGGCTGGCCTACGGCCAGTCGCCGTACGCGTACCTGATGACGCGTCGCATCGAGCGCGCGGCGACGCTGCTGCGTCGTGGCGAGCACAGCGTCACCGAGGTCTGCTTCGCCGTCGGTTGCTCGTCGCTGGGCACCTTCAGCACCCGCTTCACCGAGTTGGTCGGCATGCCGCCCAGCGCATACCGGTGCCGTGCGACGAGCGCGGCGGCGAAGTCGCCGCCATGGATGGCAGAACGGGTGACACGACCGGTCAGGAATCAAGAAGCGCTGGTCACCGAGCTGCAACTAGCGTGATGGCCATGGCACTCATCGAATCCGTCACCCTCGAGGTGGCCGACCCCACCGCCGCCGGCCGCTTCTACACCACCGCCTTCGGGTTGGACACGCAGATCCGCCTGCGGGCCTCGCAGGCACCCACGACCGGCTTCCGTGGATTCACGCTGTCGCTCACGGTGTCCCAGCCGGCCACCGTCAACAGCCTCATCGACACTGCCCTCGCCGCCGGCGCCACGCCGCTCAAGCCTGCCGCGAAGTCGCTGTGGGGTTACGGCGGCGTCCTGCAGGCCCCGGACGGGACGATCTGGAAGGTTGCGACCTCGGCGAAGAAGGACACCGGCCCTGCCACCCGGCAGATCGACGAGATCGTTCTCCTGCTGGGAGTCGCGGACGTGGCCGCGAGCAAGCGGTTCTACGTCGACCAGGGCCTCGCCGTGGCGAAGAGCTTCGGCCGGATGTACGTCGAGTTCGCTGCTGGCTCGGGTCCCGTCAAGTTGGCGCTGTACCGGCGCCGGGCCCTGGCGAAGGATGCCGGCGTCTCCCCCGACGGCACCGGATCACACCGGCTCGCGATCGGTGGCGATGCCGGATCCTTCAGCGACCCGGACGGGTTCACCTGGGAGGCCGCAGTGCCGGCAGCTACCCGCTGAGGCGTACCGGGGGGCTGTCAGCGGTGCTCGCGGATCCGGTCCCAGGTGCTCGGCGGTTCCAGCCGTGCGCCGGTGCGTAGCGGGGCGCCGACCGGGGCGTTCTCACCGGCGACCGCACTGACCTGGCCGTGTTCGGCCTCGGCCAGCAGGCGCGTCGGTACCGCCGGGATGTCGACGTCCAGTCGTACCTGCATTCCGGGCCAACCCACCACGTGCAGGTCCTCTGCGGCGTTGATCGTCGTGCCGGTGCCGAGTGGTCCCTGCACGGTGGCGACCTGGTCACCGGCTCGGACGATCGGGTGCACCCCGATCGCGGCGGCGGCGGTGCGGACCAGCGGACGGGTCGCCCGGAACACCCGGTCCAGCTGCACGGGGGTGTTGGCGCCGGGCTGCCCGAGGACGGCGCCCACGACGGTGATTCTCCGGCCGCCGACCTTGACGACGGCGGCGAAGACCAGGCACCCGCCGGCCTCGTCGGTGGATCCGGTCTTGATCCCCACGACGCCGTCCCGGCCGACCAGGGAGTTGTAGTTCTTCACGGTGCCGGCGACGGGCAGGGTGGCCTTCTTCTGCGCCACGATCTCCGCGAACGCCGGCAGCTCCATCGCCTTGCGGGCCAGGATCACCTGGTCGACGGCGGTGCTCACGCTGCCCGCGTCGAGCCCGGACGGATCGGTGTAGCGGGTGTCGGTCATGCCCAGCTCGGCGGCGGTGTCGTTCATCTTGGCGACGAACGCCTCGATGCTGCCGGCGTCCCAGGCGGCGAGGATCCGCGCCATGTTGTTCGCCGAGGGCAGCAGCACCGCCTGCAACGCCTGGCGCTCGGTGAAGACCGCGCCCGCGACGACCGCTACCAGGGATTCACCGCGCGCCAGCTCCGCCGGGTACGCGGCGGCCTGTGCCGCGCTGACGGTGAGCCTCGGTCCGTGCTCGCCCCGGTCGAGGGGGTGCTCGGTCAGGATGACGTACGCGGTCATCACCTTGGCCACGCTCGCGATCGGCACCGGCTCGCTTCCGCCCGACGTGCCGAGCGAACCCAGCCCTTCAACCGAGAGGGCCGCCTGCCCGGACTTCGGCCACGGCACCGTCGGGGCCTTGCCGGGGATCACCATCGACGCGGGCAGGGTCCGGGTGACGGTCGGTGCGGGCAGCGGGTGGCGCAGCGGCTCGATCGCGACCAGCGCGGTACCGGCCAGCAGCAGGGTCAACAGACCACTGATCAGCAGCCACAGGCGGCCTTTACCCCGCCGGGCCGGCGGTTGTGGCGGGACCGGTTCGATCACCTGGGTCGTGGCAGAGTCGAGCATCCTGATATCTCCCCCGTGTCGCACCTCGGCCTGCTCCACGGCGCGGCCGGTGTGCTGATGTTGCTGTCACTGGCGCGGGCGTTGCCGGTAACCCGTACCGGTACCACGCACGCTGCCGAGTAGTGCATTGTCGCACCGCTCGTCAATGACTAGGTGAGAGTCGCCGCGACGTAGGCGGCGGCCTCGGCGATGAGGGCGTTGTCGTATTCGGCGTTCCTGGCGGTCTTACTGGACATGACCGCGATGACGAGCGGCGCGGACGTCGGGGGCCACACGACGGCTATGTCGTTGATCGTGCCGTAGGCACCGGTCCCGGTCTTGTCGGCCACGGTCCATCCCCGTGGGACGCCGGCCCGGATGCGTCGGGCGCCGACGCTGGTGGCGTTGCGTTCCAGCAGGTCGCGGAGAAAGCCGCGCTTGTCAGGTGGCAGGGCGTCGCCCAGCAGGATCTGGTGGTAGTTGCCGCCGAACGCCCGGGGAGACGTGGTGTCGCGGGGGTCTCCCGGGACGGCTGTGGTGATCGCCGGCTCGATCCGATCCATCCGGGTGACCGTGTCGCCGAGGCTGCGCACGTACGCGGTCAACTGGCTCGGGCCGCCGAGATCGCGGAGCAGGAGGTTGCCGGCCGTGCCGTCGCTGTGCCGGACCGCGGCGTCACAGAGTTGCCGGATCGTCATTCCCGTGGCCACATGGCGCCTGGTGATGGTGGCGTTCTTCATGAGGTCGTCGTCGGTGTACCTGACGACCGTGTCCAGGTGCGACAGCGGGTTGCGCTGCAACACGGCTGCCGCCGCCAGTCCCTTGAACGTCGAGCAGAACGCGAATCGTTCGTCCGCCCGGTGGGCGACGGTGGTGCCGGTGGCGGTGTCGAGGGCGTACACCCCCAGGCGCGCCTTGAACTTTCGTTCCAACTCGACCAGGCGATCGTGCCGATCATTCGCTGCGGCAGCCGGAGGTGCGGAAGGGGGCGAGGCCGTGGGCGACGGCGACGGCGAGGACGTGGGGAAGGAGGATGGGGCGGACGAGGGCGTCCTGCCCTTGGCACAGCCGACCAGCGGCACCACTGCCGCGACCCCCAGGAGAGCACGCCGGGTGATGGTCGGTCGCGACGATGTCATTCTCATCCCTCCGCTGGTTCGCCATGATGGCGCGGAGCCGGCCGTGCCGCCGACACGTACTCCCGCCAGCGCACCTGATCGCGCCGCGAGGTGCCCTCCGACGATCAGTCGCAGTGCTCGAACGGGCTGTTGTAGCTGACCCCGGCGGCCGAGCCACCCCACCGTACGCACACCCCGGCGGCCTTCGCCCGCACCGGACCGGCGTAGTACGCGAAGGAACCGCTGTCGGTGCTCCTGGTCCGGCCCTTCACCTCCAGGTACGCCGAGACCGCCGTCGCCTTGCCGACCGAGGTGGACTTGAGGGCGACCGTGCAGTTGTAGCCGTTGCCGGCGTTGTACAGCAGGTACACCTTTCCCTGCTGGACGCCGTCCGATCCGGTCAGGCTGGCCGAGTCGATGACCTGGTAGCCGCTGCCGCAGACCTTGCCCGGGGTGTGTGGATTGCTCGGCGAGGGCTTGGTCTGCGTCGTACCCGGTTTCGGGCCACCGGTGGTGTCCGGGTCGGTGCCCCGCGGGGGTGCCGAAGGGTTCGTCGCGCCGGCGGCCTTCGCCGACTGGCTCGGCCTGGCGGTCGCCGTCGCGCGGGCCGCCGGTCCGGTGTCCCCGCTGCCGGGGTCCGCGCTGGCGGAGGTCCCGACCCACGCTCTCGTCACCGGCCCCGCCGATGGTCCCTCCTCGTCGGGTCGCAGAGTCACGAAGGCGGCGACGCCGGCGAGCGCGACGACGACCGCCCCGGCCACGCTGGCGAACATGATGCGGCGGCGCCGGTTGCCGTCGGCGGCCAGCGGGGACGGAGGCTGATCCGCTTCGGCGGACGACCGGTCAGGGTGTTGGTACCGGCCGGGCTCGGTCCGGGGCCGAGGCGGGATGGACCGCAACTCCGGGCGGGTGTCCGGCACGAGAGCGCCCGTCGTACCGCCGGCACCGGGACCGCCCGTCGTGACGCCGACCCCGTTGCCGGCACCGCCGAAACCGAAGTTCGGGGCGGGTGGCGGCGGTGGGACCGACCCGGCGTTCTGCGCGGCGCGGGCGGCGTCGGCGAACGCCGCGGCGCTCGGGTACCGGCCGGCGGGGTCCTTGGCCAGGGCCCGGCTCACCAGTGCCGCCACCGGTGCGGGCACCTCCGCCGGCAACGCGGGCGGCGCGTCCTGGAGGTGCTGGGTCACCACGTGCAGCGGATTGGTGCCGGGGAACGGTGGTCGGCCGGTCAGGCAGGAGTACGCGACCGCACCGAGCGCGTAGACGTCGGTGGCCGCCGAGACGGGCCGACCGGCTATCTGCTCGGGAGCCATGTACTGCACCGTGCCGAGCACGACGTTGGTGCCGGTGATGCTGGTGACGTTCCCGGCCCGGGCCACGCCGAAGTCGACGAGTACGACACTGCCGTCCGGCTGGACCAGCAGGTTGCTCGGTTTGACGTCCCGGTGGACGATGTTGGCGTTGTGCGCGACGTGCAACGCCTGCGCGGCCTGGGCGAGTACGGAGATGGTCTCGGCGACACCGAGCCGGCCGGCGGCCCTGATCCGCTTCGACAGCGGTACGCCCTCGATGTACTCCATCACGAGGTAGTCCACCCGGCGGCCGTCGACCACCGCGTCCTCGCCGTAGTCGTAGACGGCGACGATGCCGGGATGCCGCAGGGCGGCCAGCATCCGCGCCTCGGTGCGGAACCGGGTGATGAACTCGGTGTCGGAGACCAGCGCCGGCAGCAGCACCTTGACCGCGACCCTGCGTCCCAGCAGGGTGTCGGTGGCCGACCAGACCTCTCCCATGCCACCGGTCGCGATCCGATCGTCGAGCAGATAGCGATCGTTGAGTACGACTCCCCGGGTCAGCACCCGACCACGGTACCCGCCGCGTTTCCGAGGTGGCCGCCGTGCTGGCGACGGCCACCGCGGGTACTCAGAACCCTTCCGGAGCGTGCGGTACGTAGTGCTCGCCGAGCCGGCGCAGTTCGTCGTCGCCGAGCGCCAACTCGACCGCGGCGACCGCGTCGGTGATGTGCTCCGGCTTCGTCGCGCCGACGATCGGGGCGGTCACCGCCGGCTGGTGGCAGAGCCAGGCCAGCGCGACCTGGGCCCGGGACACGCCGAGTTCACCGGCCACCGCCGCAACCGTGTCGACGACCGCGCGGTCGGCCTCCTCGGCCTGCCGGTAGAGCGTGCTGCCGAACCGGTCGGTCTCGCTGCGCCGCGTACCGGCGTCCCAGTCCCGGGTCAGCCGGCCTCGGGCGAGGGGACTCCACGGCAGCACCCCGACGCCCTGGTCGAGGCAGAACGGCAGCATCTCCCGCTCCTCCTCGCGCATGATCAGGTTGTACTGGTCCTGCATCGACACGAACCGGGTCCAGCCGCCCAGGTCGGCGGCGTGCTGCGCCTGCGCGAACTGCCAGGTCCACATCGACGAGGCGCCGAGGTAGCGGACCTTGCCGGCCCGGACCAGGTCGTGCAGCGCCTCCATCGTCTCCTCGATCGGCACGTTGGGGTCGTACCGGTGGATCTGGTAGAGGTCGATGTAGTCGGTGCCGAGCCGGCGCAGGCTCTCGTCGGCCTGGGTGAGGATCGCCGCCCGGGACAGGCCGCCGCCCTTCGGCCCCGGACCCATCCGGCCATGCACCTTCGTCGCGATCACCACCTCGTCGCGCTTGGCGAACTCGCCGAGCAGCTTGCCGGTGATCTCCTCGCTGGTGCCGGCCGAGTAGACGTTGGCGGTGTCGAAGGTGGTGATTCCGGCCTCGATCGCCTGCCGGACGAACGGCCGCGCCTCGTCGAGGCCGACCGACCACTCGTGGGTGCCGCGCTGCGGATCGCCGAAGCTCATGCAGCCGAGGACGACTCTCGACACTTCCAGTCCCGAGTTGCCCAACCGTACGTAGCGCATCAGTTCTCCTCGCCTCGATCTCCTCGCGGTGCCCTGCCGTGCCGGCCGACCTCGCCCGGCGCGGCCACGCTCGGCACCCCGCCCGGCAGCAACGTACCGGCGGCCGGGCCGACCGGGAAATGGTGACCTCGCTAACCGGCCGTGCGACCTCGGAGCCGGCGGAGCATGCGGGCGTCGGAGAAACCGACCGCGCGGGCGGCGGACTCGACGGTGGCGCCGTGACCGATCAGATGCTCGGCGCGTTCGACCCGGAGCACCTGTTGGTAGCGCAGCGGAGTCAGGCCGACCGCCCGGAGGAAGACCCGGGTGAGGGTCCGTTCGCTGACCCCGCCGATGGTCGCCAGGTCGGCCAGGGCCAGCCGTTCGCCGAAACGGGCGTCGATGACGTCCTGGACCCGGTGCACCACGTCGCTGATGTGCCCCCGGTGCCGCAGCATCGCACTGGCCTGCTGCTCGTCGCCGTTGCGTCGGGCGTAGACCACCATCTCCCGGGCCACCCGGGCGGCGAAGCCGGGCCCGTGGCGTACCGCGAGCAGGTGCAGCGCGAGGTCGATGCCGCTGGCGATGCCGGCCGACGTGACCACCCGGTCGTCGACGACGTAGAGCACGTCACGGACGACGCCGGCCCGGGGATACTGCCGGGCCAGGTCGTCCGAGAGATCGTGGTGGGTGGTGCAGCGGCGGCCGTCGAGCAGGCCGGCGCCGGCCAGCGCGAACGCACCGGCGCAGACACTCGCCACCGTGCCGCCCCGGTCGTGGTGGGTGGCCAGCCGCTCCAGCGTCGCGGCGGTGAAGCCGGCGTACGTCGGCCGGCTGGCCGGGCGCCAGCCGGGCACCACGATCAGGTCGTTCCGGTCCAGGTCGGGCCAGTCGGTCCGGGCCCGCAGCGGTACGCCCTGGGTCGTCGTGACCTCCTCCTGCTCCCCCACGTAGTGCAGCGTGTAGCCGCCGCCGAGATCGGCCGCGGTGGAGAACGCCTGCGCCGGCCCGGCCAGGTCGAGCAGGTGCAGCCGGGCGGCGAGCAGGAAGACGACGTTGGTCACCCGGCGGTCAGCTCCGCGACGGTACGGATCGTCGCGAACCGGCCGGCGAGGACGTACTCGGTTCGCGCGACGACCTCGTCCGCGATCAGCGTGCGCGGGTCGGCGAGGATCTCGGCCAGCGGACGGCCGGGCGCGGCGTCGGGGTGCTCGATCGGGTTGGTCGCCGTCGCGTCGGTGACGAACGTCACCTGGTAGCCGAGGTCGGCCGCGACCCGGGCGGTGGTCTCCACGCACTGCTCGGTACGGATTCCGCAGACCGCCACCTCGCGGATGCCCTCGCCGGTCAGCACCTGTTGCAGGTTCGTGGTGGTGAACGCGTTGTGCGAGGTCTTGTGCAGCACCGGTTCACCGGGTGCGGGTTCGAGACCGTCCATCAGCCGTACCAAGCCGAGGGCGGGGTCGAAGACGGTGCCGGTACCGGGCTCGGTGTGCAGGACCCAGACGACGAGGTCGCCGGTGGCCCGGAACGCTTCGGTCAGCAGACGTACCTGTTCGACGATCTTCGGGTTGGAGTTGGCGGCCCAGATCGGGCGCTGGCGGAAGGACTCCTGTACGTCGATGACGACGAGTGCGCGCAACATGTCACCGATCCTGTCGCTCCGAACCCCTCCACCGTCAGTCACCATTCTGCCCCGATCCGGAACGATCCGGTCAGCGAGCCGGGGGCGGGGGCAGGGGTCAGCCGGCGCAGGCGGCGGCGCGTTCCCGCAGCAGGGTCCGTTCCCGGCCGTTGTGGGTCAGCGACGCCGCGTGCTCGAACTCGGCGCGTGCCTCGGCGAGCCGGCCGAGCTTCTCCAGCAGGTCACCCCGGACGCTCGGCAGCAGGTGGTAGCCGCGCAGCGCTGGATCGGTCCGCAGGGCGTCGACCAGGGCCAGCCCGGCCGCCGGACCGTACGCCATGCCGAGTGCGACCGCCCGGTTCAGTTCGACGACCGGGGACGGCGTCATGATGGCCAGTGCCTCGTACAGTGCCGCCATCCGTACCCAATCGGTCTCCTCGGGGGTACGGGCCCGGGCGTGGCAGGCGGCGATCGCGGCCTGCAGGGTGTACGGGCCGGTGGGCCGGCGGGAGCCCTCCGCCCGGTCCAGTGCGGCCAGGCCACGGCGGATGAACAACTGGTTCCAGCGACCGCGGTCCTGGTCGAGCAGCCGGATCGGTTCTCCGCCCGGCCCCGAGCGGGCGGCCGACCGGGACGCCTGGATCTCCATCAGCGCGACGAGGCCGTGCACCTCGGGTTCGGCCGGCATCAGTCCGGTCAGTACCCGACCGAGCCGGAGCGCCTCGGCACAGAGCTCCGGCCGCATCCAGTCGTCTCCGGCGGTGGCCGAGTAGCCCTCGTTGAAGATCAGGTAGATGACCTCCAGGACCGACGCGAGCCGGGCTTCGCGCTCGCCGGGCTCGGGCACCTCGAACGGGACCTTCGCGTCGGCGAGGGCCCGCTTCGCCCGGACGATCCGCTTCGCCACGGTCGGCTCCGGAACCAAAAACCCCCGGGCGATCTCGTCGGTCGAGAGTCCGCCCAGCATCCGGAGCGTCAGCGCGACCCGCGCCTCCGTCGACAACACCGGATGGCAGGCCACGAACATCAGCCGCAGGACGTCGTCCTCAATGTGGTCCACGGCGGCGGCGTCGATCTCGGTGGTGCCGTCCGACGCCGCCGACTCCAGTTCGCGGCCGAGTTGGGCGAGCTTCTCGTCGTACCGCTCGCGGCGGCGTAGCTGGTCGACCAGCCGGCGCTTGGCGACGGTCATCAGCCAGGCGCCCGGGTTCCGGGGTACACCCGCGTCGGGCCACTGCTCCAGCGCGGCGACCAGCGCGTCCTGGGCGAGCTCCTCGGCCAGCCCGACGTCCCGGACCAGTCGGCTGAGCCCGGCGATCAACCGCGCGGACTCGATCCGCCAGACGGCTTCCACGGCGCGTTGGGTTTCGGTGACCGGCACAACCCCCCATCTAACACCGGGTCACCCGGCCACACGGCGCCGCCGGCCGGGCGACGCCCGAGGGGTCCGGCCGGGCTGACGGGGGTCCGCCTGCCCGGCCCTGCCCGGCCCGGGGTCAGCCGGCGTCGGCGACCTCCCGGACCTCGACCACCGCCTCCTGGTCGCCGTGTACCGCGTACTCGACCGGGCAGCGTTTCGCCCACTCGATCGCTTCCTCCCGGGACGCCACCTGGATCAGGTAGAACCCGGCGACCAACTCCTTGGCCTCGGCGAACGGTCCGTCGAGCACGGTGCGCTGGCCCTTGGCGTACACCACCCGGGCGCCGGTCGCGCTCGGGTAGAGGCCCTCGGCGGCGAGCAGCACGCCGGCCTTGGTCAGCTCCTCGCCGTACCGGTGCATGGCGGCCATCACGTCCTCGACCTTCGGCCCGTCGGCCGGGGGCGGCGTGTCGAGGGACGGGTCGCCCTTGAGCAGCAGAATGAATCGCATCGTCGAACTCCTCGGTTCCTGGCGTACTTGCCTGTCTACCAATGCGTCGACCGGCGAGCCGCCCGCAGGACACCGGATGGGAAGAAGTTCTGTCGCGACTCAGGTCCCGGGTCCGAGCCGTTGCGTCTGCTCCTCGAGCACGCCGATGGTGCGTTCGACGTATTCGCGGATGACCAGCAGTTCCTCGGTGCTGAACCCGGCCATCGCGCGACCCATGGCCGCGCCGAGGGCACCGAAGATCTCCCCCAGGCTGGCCTGGGTGTCGGTGGTCGCGACGACGAGGATGCGCCGACGGTCGTCGGGCGCCGGTTGCCGTCGGACGAGTCCGGCGGCCTCCAGCCGGTCCACCAGGCCGGTGGTGGAACTCGGGGACAGCCGGGTGAGCTGGGCGAGCCGGCTGACGGTGACCGGTTGGTGTCTCAACACCAGGTCCAGGGCCTTGTGGTCGGCCGCGCTCAGCCCCAGTCGCTCGGCGACGGCGTGGTGGAACAGCACGACCGCTGTGCTGAGCCGCCGACCGAGATCGTTCCCGCCGCTGCCGCTGCCGCTGCCGCTGGCCGGGGGTTCGGGGTCGGTCGGCAGGCTCCGTCCGGGCATCTGGGAAATCCTTTCGGTACGCCGAATAGTGCGGCTGGACGAAGTATTTGTTAGATTACCGGCAGCGGGGAGGGGACATGGGCTCGTCGATGGAAGCATGGCGGTTCTGGCCGTGGTCGACCGCCACCGCCGCCGGTGGCGGCGTGGCCGGGTTCTTCGTCCTGCTGTGGCTGGGCGACCCCGCCCGGACGGCCGGCGGACTCGTGGCGGCCACGATGAACGGGGTCGTGCTCTTCTTCCTCGTCGGTGGGATCTTCGCCGCGTTCCGGGCGGCCGAACAACGCTCCCGCAGCCTCGCCGACCATCCGTGGCGGTTCGCGCTCGCACCGGCGGTCGCCGCACTGGTGGTGCTCCTGGCACTCAGGATGACGGCCCTGGCCCTGCGGCTCGACGGTCCGTGGCGGACCGTACCGGACAGCCTGCTCGACGTCGGCGGCCGTAGCCTCGTCGTCTTCGTGGTGATCGCCGCGGTCGCCGGCCGATCGGGGCGTCGGCGCCGGCCGAGCCCGTACCGGTGACGCAGTCCGGTCCGGGAACCGTCGCTTCGACGACGGCTCCCGGACCGGAGGTCTTACCAGGTCGGGACCGGTTTCCCGGTCCGGACCGCTATTTCGTGACCGTGAAGGCGATCCGGCTGAGGGTGTCCTCGATGCCGGTGAAGCCCTCGTTCGGGTTGAAGTCGTCCTCACCGAAGTCGACGTCCGGGTCGTCGGCGGTGCCGCCGACGCCGTCCGGGCCGACCCCGAACAGCAGCGGGAAGTTGCCGCCCTGGTCCATCACGTTGGCCTGCTCGTTGGACTGGTCGACGTGCCAGTCGCCGAGGAAGTGCCCGGCCTCGTGCGCGGTGACGTTCCCCACCGCCTGGCCGATGAAGGCGATCCGGTCGCTGGCGTCGGTCAGGTACGTGTTCAGCGAGGGCTCCTCCCCGGCCGGGTCGCTCAGCACGTCGAGCAGCACCAGTGCGGAGTCCTCCGTACCGAAGTTGCCCGGATCGATCGACTGGGCGATGCCGATGGTCGGAATCCCGGACTCGGCGATGCTGCCGCCGATGATCACCCGGCTGACGTTCGCCTCCCCGAACGGGTCGGCGTGGTCCCGGCTGTTCCGGATCCGGAGGTCGAACCGCTGGTTGAGACCGCTGGCCACCATGTCCGAGCGCAGGTTCTCCTCCACCTCGGCGAGGATCGCGTCGATCACGGCGTCCTCGTCGTCGGCGCTGAGCCCCCACCGGCCGAGGAACGCCCGGAACGGGCTGAGCGTACGTACGCCCGGGCCGCCGAAGATCGCCGTGTTGATCCGCTCCCCGTCGAAGTCGAGGAAGATCGTCTGGCGGGGACGCTCGCCCTCCAGGCCGGGCCGGTACGCCTCGACCGTGATGTCGTAGTTCCCGTCGCCCGCGCTGACCCCGACGTAGTGCCAGCCCGCCTTGTCGGCCACGTGTTCGGTGACCGCGTTGCCGCCGCCCGGAAGCGGGCTGCTCGCCGGGTAGATGCCGCTGGCGTCCTGATCGGACCCGTGCACCTCACGCCGATCCGTGTCGTAGATCGTCACCTTGGTGGCCGCATCCGCGACCGAGGCACCGAGCACATCGCCCGGACGCAGTTGTACGGCGAAGAAGTCGACGTCCTGCTCGCCGGTGTGGATGGTGACCTGGTACGGGCCCTCGGTGCCGACGCCCAACCCGCTGCCGGAGTCGAACGGGTCCTCCGGCAGCGACGGCCAGCCGACGACCGCGACGTAGTAGCTGCCGTCCTCGGTGAACTCGTGGACCAGCAGGCTGTCGAAACTGTTCGCGGTGTCGTCGTTGACGGCCACCATCTCGCCCTCGGAGTTGTAGAGGACGACGATCGAGTCCAGCTCGTCCGTCGGCGTGTCGATGTCGATCGTCACGGACTCACCGGCGACCCCGGTGACCTCGTAGAAGTCGAAGTCACCCGTGCCGTCACCGGCGCTGCCGTGCGGACCGTCGCCGATCTCGGCGGAGGTGGTGACGCCCTCGCGGGTGTCGCCGACGCCGGTCTCGCCGGCCAGCGGGATCGCCCCGTCGTCCTCCGGAGTCGGCTCGATCTCCTCCGCGTCCACCTGTTCCGGCGAGAGCGTGCCGAGGATCCGCAGTTGGAAGTTCTCCTTGGCGCCGGTACCGAAGCCGGTGATCCGCTGCGCGGTTGCCGGGGTGTCGTTGCCGTTCCGGATACCGGCCGGCTCCTCCTCGTCGGCCAGCAGCGGCGCGGCGAGCGCGGCCCGTTGCCGTGCCCGCAGGTCCGCGCGTTGGTCACCCTTCGCGTTCAGCCAGTTCCGCCAGCCGACGTAGTCCGCCTTGCTGGGATCCGGAAGCATCGCGAGGAACGGGTTCGGTCCCGAGGGCGCCCGGGCCGCGATGCTGGGCTTCGACTTGGCGGCGGCCGTGCCGGTCGTACCGGCCTCGTCGGAGCCCGGTCGGGCCTGTGCGCTGGTCGGCGTCAGCACCGCGGCCACCAATGTTCCGGCAGCCAGTATGGCGATTGGTCGACGCATGTATCCCCCTCCGTCATGCCATCGTCGGTGGCCCCCGCCACCGATGGCTACCGTGACGCTACTGATTTGCCCAGGAAATTAATAGAAGTACGGAGATATTTAGATTCCTCGTCGCCGACCACTTTGTCGGAGGTTCCAACCTCCGGTGCCCCGCAGGCATGTAACCGGCAATGGATGAGTCGTGGGAGGGCTAGTGGACGACGACGCGGGGTTCCAGGAGTTCGTCGAGGCGCGGCTGGTGCGGCTGTCCCGGGTGGCGTATCTGCTGACCGGCCAGCATCACGACGCCGAGGACCTGCTCCAGGCGGCGCTGGTAAAGGTCGCCGCGCGCTGGCGGCGGGTGTCCGGGGCCGGCGACCCCGAGGCGTACGTCCGCAGGGTGATGTACAACGAGCGGATTCTGTCCTGGCGGCGATGGCGTCGCCAGGTCGTCCAGCCGGCCGAGGGCGTACCCGAACCCGACCGTGCGCCGGACGGGGCCGACACCGTGGTCCGGCGGATCCTGCTGGAGCGTGCGCTCGCCCGGCTCACCTGGCGGCAGCGGGCGGTGCTGGTGCTGCGCTACTTCGAGGATCTCTCCACCGCCGAGACCGCGGCGGTGCTGGGCTGCTCGGTCGGCACCGTGAAGAGCCAGACGAGTCATGCGCTCGGTCGGCTCCGGACGCTCGCTCCCGAACTCGCCGAACTGATGAGGGAACCGATGGAGGTGGAACGTGGACGGGTTCAGGAACGCGCTCGATGAGCTGGCCGAGCAGGCCAAGGTGTACGACGTGACCGGCCGGGCGCTCCGGGTCGCCCGGCGGCGTCGCCGCGCCGTCCGGCTCGCCCCGGTCGCCGCCGCGACGGCGGTGGTGTTGGTCGGGCTGGTCGCGGTGGCGGGGCTGCGCCCGGATCCGTCCGGCGGCCTGGAGGTCGCGGCGCCGCCGACGGTCGACTGGCTGCCGGAACGGCTCGAACTGCCGGCGACCGATCCGGCTCCGTTGCCGGCCACCGGAACGGTCGGCCGGGGTGTGCTGCTCTACGGCAGGTCGGCCGCGGAGGCGGGCCCGCCGGTGCTGCTCACCGACGACGGCCGGCAACACCGACTCGCGGAGGCGGTGACCAGTAAGGACGGTCTGACCTACACCTATCCCAGCCTGTCTCCGGACGGTCAATGGCTGGGTGAGCAGCGTGCCGGCCGGTACGTGGTCCGCAGCCTCGTCGGGACCGCGCGGTTCGAACTGACGGACGGGTATGCCCCGGTCGCCTGGTCGCCGGACAACCGTTGGCTGCTGCTCACCGACAACCTGCACGAGACCGAGCCGGCGATCCGGCTCGACCTGACCTCTGGAGCGCGGCAGCCGGTTCCGGTCGGCGACCGTCAGCGGTGGCGGGCCGTGGCGGTGCTGCCCGGCGGCGACGTACTGCTCAACCCGATCTGGCTCGACAACACCCGCTGGCGGGACCTCGACGTCCGAGTCGTCGACCCGGTGACCGGCCTCGACCGGCACCGGATCGAGCGCGACCTGAATCCATATCTCCGGACGAACGAGGGCCGGACCTGGGATCCGCCGAGGCTCTCCCCGGATGGCCGGACGATCTGGCTGGGCGTGGTGCGGGTGGACCGGCCGGAGCAGGGCACGCCGGGGCTGGACGCCGGCGGCAGCCTGCTCCTGGTCGACCTGGCCAGTGGCGAGATACGTCGGACCGACCTGCCCCGTCCGACCGCCACCAGGAAGGCCGGACGCGGGCCGACGCCGACGCCGCCGGTCGCAAGCGGCCGGATGGAACCGATCGGGTACCTGCCGGAGGGTGTGCTGCTGCGCACGACCGACAAGCGCGGCGACGCGCTCCGGATCATGGATCCGGAAACCGGCGCGACCGGTCTGGTGACCGAGCTTCCGGCCCGGGGGGAAATGGACCAGGTGTTGGTTCGGGGAAGCTGACCGGCACCGCGGTACGACGCCGACCGGCAACGCCGCACCGTACGGCCACCGTCGGGCCACCGTCCGGGTCTCCGGCCGGTGGCCGGACCGGCTGTCCCGGGTACGTCAGGTGGCCGGACCGGCCGTCGTGCCCCCGTCGCCCCGATCGGTCGGCCCGCCGGCACCGTCCGGCGAGGGGCCGATCAGGCGGTCCACGGCCGTGTTGGTCAGGGTGGCGCTGATGGCGCTTCCGGCGGCGATGCCCCAGCCCACCGGCCCGAGCGGGGTACAGCCGAAGAACTGGCTCAGCCCCGGAGTCTGGATCACCGCGGCGAGCAGGGCCACGGAGGCGGCGGTCGAGGCCAGCACGCTCGGGCTCGTCCCGCCGTCGATCAGGGTCTGGCCGAGCTGCGTACCGACGAGCGAGGCCAGCGCGACCGTGCCGGCCCGGCGCCGGGTCCCGGTGTACCGGGCCAACGTCCAGCCGGTGGTCGCGCCGAGGGTCGTGGTGCCGGCCCGCAGGGCGATCTCGCGGGTGAGGGTGGCACCGAGCGACGTCTCCGGTCCCTCGGTGAGCAGGCTGTCCATGCTGTCCTCGCGGGGTGCCCGGATCGCGATGGCCATTGCCGGCGCGAGGTCGGTGAGCAGGTTGACCAGCAGCATCTGCCGGCCGTTCAGTGCGGACCGGCCGGTCAGCGCGGCGGTGAGGACGCTGAACGCGATCTCACCGAGGTTGCCGCCGACAAGGATGCTGAGCGCGTGCCGGACCGAGGACCACATCGCCCGCCCCTCGACCAGGGTCGCGATGATCGTTTCGAGCCGGTCGTCGGTGACCACGAGGTCGGCGGCGGCCCGGGCCGCCGGGGTACCCCGTTGGCCGAGCGCGATGCCGACGTCGGCGAGCCGGATCGCGGGGGCGTCGTTGGCGCCGTCCCCGGTCATCGCCACCGTACGACCGCACTTCTGCAACGCCCGGATGATCCGTACCTTGTGCGTCGGCGTACACCGGGCGACCACGTCGGTCCGGGCCAGCCGCTCGGCGAGCGCGTCGTCATCGAGCTGGTCGAGTTCGGTGGCGGTGACCACGCGTTGGTCCGCGCCGTCGGTGCTGATGATCGCCGCGATCGCCTCCGCGGTGGCCGGATGGTCCCCGGTGATCATGATGGTGTGCACTCCGGCCTGCCGGATCCGGCGTACGGCCGGCGCCGCGCTCGCCCGTACCCCGTCGGAGAGGGCCAGGAAGCCGACGAACGTCAGGTCCCGGACGTCGTCCTCGCCGACCGTGTCGCCGGGCAGCTCCCGCTCGGCCACCGCCAACACCCGCTGGCCGGCGCCGGCGTGCCGATCCAGGGTCTCCCGTAGCGCCCGGCTGCCGGCCTCGTCCAGATCCCGGTCACCGCCCTGGTCACGTCGTCGGGCACAGCGGGGCAGGATCGTCTCGGGCGCGCCCTTGACGCTGAGCAGGAACTTCCCCCGGTACCGGCCGACGGTGGCGTGGTAGCCCCGGGACGGCTCGAACGGCAGCGCGTGGGCCTGGTGCCAGGGGTGGGCCCGGGTACCGGTGTCGACCCCGGCCTGCCGGGCACCCGTCAGCACCGCCCGGTCGGTCTGCTGACTGACCTCCTCGGGCCGGTCCGCCGCCGGCGTGGCCCGGAGCGCCGCCGCGAGGACCGGGCGCAGCCCCTTGTCCAGCGCGTCGAGTTCGGCGTACCGCTCGCCGTCGCCGAGGCCGGCGAGCATCAGCCGGCCCTCGGTCAGGGTGCCGGTCTTGTCGAAGCAGAGCACGTCGACCCGGCCGAGTGCCTCGATGGTGCGCGGGTTCCGGACCAGCGCGCCGTGTTCGGCCAGTCGGCGGGCGGCGGCCAACTGGGCGGCGCTGACCAGGAACGGCAACCCCTCTGGCACGGACGCGACGGCGAGGTTGGCGGCGGTACCGGCCGACTCGACGAGCGGCACGCCACGCAGCAGGCCAGCTCCGGCGACCGCCACCGCGGAACTGGCGGCCAGTGGAATGGACATCCTGGTGAGCCGGCCGAGTCGGGCCTCGACCCCGCTGGTGGGGGTGGCCTCGCCGGCCAGCGCCATGCCCCGGCCGATCTCGGTGTCCGCGCCGGTCGCCACCACCACCGCGACACCGCGCCCGGCGGCGACGGTCGTACCCTCGTAGAGCATCGACCGTCGGTCCGCGACCGCGGCGGCCACCACCGGATGGGTGGTCTTCGCCACCGGCAGCGACTCCCCGGTCAGCGAGGACTCGTCGGTCTCCAGGCCGACCGCCTCGACCACCCGGCAGTCCGCCGGGATCGCGTCGCCCGGATCGAACGCGACCACGTCCCCCGGCACGAGTTCGTCGGCCCCGACCACCCGTTCGGTTCCGTCCCGACGGACCCGCGCGGTCACCGCCGACCGGGACAACAGTTCGGCGAGCGAGCGCTCGGTGGAGACGCGGTGTCCGGCGCCGATCAACGCGGTCAGCCCGATCACCCCGCCGACGAGTGCGGCGTCCGCCACCGAACCGACCGCCGCGGAGAGACCCGCGCCGGCCGCCAGCACCGGGGTGAGGGGATTCGCCAGTTCCTCGACGAACGCCCGGGGCAGATCGAGACCGTCGACCACACCGCCCGCCGGACGCCGTCCGCGTCGGTCGACCTCCTCGGTGGACAGGCCCGCCTGGTCCGTGTCGAGCCGGGCCAGCACGGTCTCGACCGGCATCAGGTGCCAGGGCGTCGGCGGTGCGGTGTGCGAGGTACGCCGCTCGGGCAGCCGGCCGGCCCGCCAGACCCCGTGTCCGAGGGCGAGTCCGGCGGCGGCGTTCACCGCCGCCATGGTCCGGGCGGGTAACTGGGCCGGCGGGGCGGTGAAGGCCGCCAGCGCACCCAGCCCGCTGCCGGCGGTGGCGAGCGCGATGCTCTGCCGGGCCACCGTCCGGGCCATTCCAGCGGCCTCGACCACCAGTGCCGGCACCGACAGATCCCCACCGACCAGCAGGTGAGCCCCCCAGGGTGCCGGTTCCT
Organism: Plantactinospora solaniradicis; assembly: GCF_042658085.1. Lineage (NCBI taxonomy): Bacteria > Bacillati > Actinomycetota > Actinomycetes > Micromonosporales > Micromonosporaceae > Plantactinospora > Plantactinospora solaniradicis. Next base: position 381,187 of record NZ_JBHSPR010000018.1, read on the forward strand.
CGGAGCGCCAGACGCCGAGCCCGCAGTCGGCGGCGGCGAGGGCACGCGGATCGGTGGAGACCAGGGCGACCATCGCGCCCTCGGACTGCAACGACCGGATCGACCTGGCCAGCCGCCGCCCTCCCGGCACGTGGCCGTCGGCGAAGTCGTACCGCTGGCGGTCCTCGTCCTCGCCGGCGACCAGGAGGCGTAGGCCGGCCCGGCGAGCCGCGGCCGGCAGCGCGTCGATTCCCGGGGCGGGTTCGGCGGCCACCCGGACCACCGCCGCGAGGGCGCCGTCCGTGGCCAGGCCGAGCAGCGTGCCGCCGTCGGAACGCAGCCGCTCGACCTCCTCGGTTCCGGACCCGTCGGGCGCCGGCATCGCGTCGAGGGGCCCGAGGCTCCAGCCGTCCGAGTTCTGGACCTGGTCGGGGCGATCCGGATCGAACAGGCTGAAGGCCTGGACGGCGACCCGTTCCGCGTCGCTGCCCGGTAGCGGTACCAGATCGGCGAGGACTCCCCGGTCGGACCGGAGAGCGAGGGCGTCCAGCACCAGGACGTCGAGCCGGTCCAGTTCGCGCAGGACGTTCCGGTCCATCGCGATCACCCCCCGACGGGCGAGCAGCCAACCGAGCCGTGCGGCGTATCCCTCCCGACCGGCGACGGCCGCGCTCGGCAGGCTGGCCAGGGCCAGTGCGGCGGCGCGCTTGCGCCCGGCCAGGGAGAGCGTGGCGGCCCCGGCGATGGTGCCCGACTCCAGTACCCGGGCCAGGTACCGCTCGACCGGTCCGTCCGGCTTCGCCCGGGGACGCTCGTCCGGGGGCGGGGGTGCCGAGGCCCGTTCCGGCGTACCGGCGAGGAGTGGTTCGGCGCCCTCCCAGGCGGCGAGCTGGGCGCGGGCCTCGCCCCATTGCAGGACCCGCTGCGCGCCGTCGAGCACGATGCCGGCCCAGCCGCCGGTCAGGCCCTGGGCCAGCACCGCCGCCAGCGGCAGCACCGAGTCCGCCCGGTGGTCACCGCGCAGCCCCCGACCGGCCAGCGCGTGCAGCCGCGGATGCAGGTCCACCGCCCGGACGAAGCCGGCGATTTCTCCCGGCGCCCGGGTGAACGGCAGAATCCGGACCGCCGCCGACAGGCCGAGGCCGAACGCGTCGGTGGCGATCCTGGCCATGGCCCGCCGGCTCCGGGGCCCCTCCTCCGGCGGATGCGGTTCCGGGCAGTCCGGGTCCGGTTCGAGACCGTCGGTACGCTCCACGGCGGCGATCGCCGCGATCAGTTCCCGCAGCCGGGGCTCGGGTGGGCCCACCGCCACCACCACCCGGCCCGAGGGCGCGTTGACCCGGGCCCACAAGACGCCCGGCACCTCGTCCAGCGCCTGTTCGACCTGTGCGGCGAGTCGCTCACTGCCGGGCTGGGCGACCCCGTGCACCTCGATGTGGTGCCGGCCGGGGCGGGTCCACACGGCGCGGCGCTTCAGCCCGGCGGCCTGCGCCGCCCGGAACACCACCGACTCGGCGCCCCGGGAGAACCCGGCGACGAGGTCCGGCACGGCACCGGGGGAGACCACGGCGGGCAGGTGGAGCCGGGGCAGGTGCATGTCGGGCAGGCGGATCCGGGGAAGGCTGCGCCCCAGGGGCGTCATCGACCGGAGCCGCCGGCTGGCCGGCCGCCCCGCCACGGGGCGGTACCGCTGTCGCTGGCCGCACTCGGGTACCGCATGTCACCCTCCCAGAGCCTGTGGACCGGCGCTGCCTTCCCCGCCACCGCTGCCTTATGCGCCCAGGGACCGCGGTTTCCGGCCTGCGGCACGTCGGTCCGGCGGATCCTCGGGCTCAGACCCCGGTCCGGACGGCGGTCGCGGGCACCCCGTTCGGCACACAGCCGAGCTGCGGGCGGCACGCGTCGGGCTCGGCCTGCTCGGGCTCGTCGTTCGACACCGGTGCCGAGCCGGCGAGTCCGGCGAGCAGGCGGCGCGGACCCGTACCCGTGCTCGCCAGTACGTCGTCGGGGTTGGACAGCGCGCAGCGGTCCAGCGACAGGCACCCGCAGCCGATGCAGTCCGACAGGTCGTCGCGGAGCCGCTGCATCGCGATGATCCGGTCGTCGAGTTGGGCACGCCAGTTCGCGGACAGCCGGGCCCAGTCGGCGCGGGTCGGCGTGCGCTGCTCGGGCAGGCTGGCGAGCGCCTCACGGATCTCGGCGAGCGGCACACCGACCCGCTGGGCGAACCGGATGAAGGCGACCCGTCGCAGCGTGTCGCGGCCGTACCGGCGCTGGTTGCCACTGGTGCGGGTGCTGGTGATGAGGCCCTTGGCCTCGTAGAAGTGCAGGGCCGAGACGGCGACGCCGCTGCGTTCGGCGAGCTGACCGACGGTGAGGGCGTACGGAGGCTGGGTCACCCGCCCCACGATATCGCCTACCTCGACATTGGTTTAGGTATCCGGGTGGTGGTCGCGGTCACGGCATTAAACGGATGGACAGCGGACCGGTCGCCGTTCCTAAGCTGATCCGTGGCCGATCTTCCGGAGTTGTACGTCGCCGTCGACGTGGAGGCGGACGGGCCGATCCCCGGGCCGTACAGCATGATCTCGTTGGGCATGTCGGTGGCGGGTCGCCCCGAGCTGGGTTTCTACACCGAGCTGCGGCCGATCTCCGACGAGTTCGTGCCCGCCGCGCTCGCGGTCTCCGGGCTGGACCGGGACCGGCTGGTCCGCGAGGCGCCGCCGGCCGAGGTGGCGATGGCCGCCGCCGCACGGTGGGTGAACGGGCTGCGCCGGCAGGGCCGGCCGGTCTTCCTGGCCGCGCCCGCGGTCTGGGACGGCATGTTCGTGCACTGGTACTTCGTCCGGTTTCTCGGCCACAGTCCGTTCGGGGCGACGGGCTCGGGCGTGGACCTGCGTAGCTACTGGATGGGCCGGACCGGCGCCGAGTGGTCCCGCACGCACAAGGGGAAGATCAAGAATGCCCTCGGCCTGACCGGACTGCCGCACACCCACCACGCGGGCGAGGACGCCGCCGAACTGGCCCAGGTGTTCGACGCGGTACGGCGCCAGCCGGTCACCGGGTCGCCCGATCAGGCCGGCTGATCCGGGTACGCCCACCGCCCGGCGTGGTGACCCGGTCGGCGAACCGGATCAGCGCCGGGTTGACCACCTCCGGGTACTCGGTCATCGGGTAGTGCCCGGCGTCCGGTACCAGCAGCAGGTCGGCGCGCAACTGGGCGGCGGCGTACCGGCCCTCGGCCGGCGGGTCGGGGAAGTCGGTGTCCTTCTCGCCCATCACCACCAGGGTCGGGGTGCGGAGTTCGGTCAGTTTCCGGGCCGAGGCCCGGTCCCGCATGGCGCTGCGGACGGTGCGGACGAACGACCGCCAGTGATCGTCCGTTCCGAGGCTCCGCCGGATCCGGGCCTGGTGCTCGGCGAGGTCGGCGGGGGGACGTCCGGGATGGAACCGGCGGTAGTACCCGGCCCAGACGGCCGGGCCCCAGGGGCGGAGCAGCATCAACCGGTACGCCAACCGGGCGAGCGGGCTGAAGTCCGGCTCGCGGACGAACGGGCCGATCAGGGCCAGCCCGGAGATCCTGGTGGGTTCGGCAAGCGCGGCCAGGATTCCGGCTCCGGTGCCGAGGGAGTGCCCGACCACCACGGCCGGACCGCCGCCGAGGTGGTCGACCAGTGCCAGCAGGTCGGTCGCGATCCCGGTGTCGTCGTACCGGTCGAAGCCGTCGCTGCTGTCGCCGTGTCCGCGCAGGTCCATCGTGGCGACCCGGTAGCCGGCGGCGCGAAGCGCCGGCACGGTGAACCGGAAGACCGACCGGACGTCGCCCATCCCGGGTACGCAGACCACGAGCGGTCCTTCGCCCTGGACGTCGTACCCGAGCCGGCCCTGACCCCGATCAAGGTGAAGAGTGCTCATAGCTATAAAGCTAACATGCATAGCCGCGCCCTGGAACCCCGTCGACACGACCGGGCGACAGTGGCCCGGACGAGAAACGATCTCTGGATCCGGAATCTAGGCTTACGTCATGATCTATCTGGCTTCAGCCGCGATCATGTACGTATGCGGCTTTGTCTTCCTCTACGGCGTGGTCCGGCTGGCCGTCCGGCACGGCATCGAGGACGTCGACATCCGACGTGCCCGCGCGGCCAGCGCTCCCGAACGGGCGCTGCTCCGGGAGCGGACGCTGATCCGGGACAACGCCTTCCTCGCCGGCAGTTGAGGATCCCGCGCGACGCGGACCGGTGCACCGGCGCGGGGACGGCGGTGCGAGGATCACGGATGTGATCGGAACCCTGAAGACAGAGCCGGCCCGTACCCGCGCCGACCTGCTCGCGCCGCCGGTGACCGCCGCCCTCGGCCAGTGGCCGACCGACGCGTCGGTGGACGTCGACGACGTACTGGTCGCGCCGATCGACGCGACGCTCGCGGACACCGCCGCCTTCTGTGCGGCCTACGAGGTCGGACTGGACATCTCTGCGAACTGCGTGATCGTGGCCGGCAAGCGGGAGGGGACGGTCCGGTATGCGGCCTGCGTCGTACTGGCCACCACCCGGGCCGACGTGAACGGCGTGGTGCGCCGCCACCTCGACGCACGCAAGGCGAGCTTCGCCCCGATGGACGACGCGGTCGAACTGACCGGGATGGAGTACGGCGGGATCACCCCGATCGGACTGCCCGGGTCATGGCCGATCCTGGTCGACTCGCGGGTGGTCGGCACGCCGTACGTGATCGTCGGATCCGGCGTCCGGCACAGCAAGATCGCTCTGCCCGGCCCCGCTCTCCGCCTCCTGCCCGGCGCCGAGGTGGTTGACGGACTGGCCCGACCCGTCGGGTGAGCGGTCCGGCCAGCAGACCGGGCATCCGCAGACCACCACCCTGACCTGGCCGGTACCGGAGACCAGCCGTACCTGTCCGGGACAGCCGTGCGGCGGTGGGGTGACCGGCGGACGCATGGCGAGCGCGCACGGCAGACACAGCGTCGTCTCGCTCATTCGGTTAGCTCCCCTTCGCCCCCGTCGACCGGCTCCCCACCGGTCACCCCCATCGCTAGTAGGGGGGCATGGCTGTCGATGTGTACCACATCGACAGCCATTCGCGCGGGTACAAATGGGTCGTTGACCACGTCCAAATATGCGGATGCGGTTGCCAGCGCCCAACAGTCCGGAAGTTTGCAGATCGGGCAGTTCCCGTCCGTCGCCGGCCAGTGTTCGACCACGATGAGCCGCGCGGAGAGAATCAGCCGGTTACGTGTCCGGTGCGCGGCCCGAGTGGTCATCGCCGATCGCCGCGCCACCCACGATCGAGCCGTGTGCCGCGCACAAGTCGCCTCCTGAACTGGCGGGGAGGTGCGGCGGCCGCCGGCACGGCCGCCGCACCCGATGGAGCGCGACCCGCCTCCCAGGGGGGAAGACGGCGGGTCCGCGCCCCGGCCCGCGTGGACAGATCACGTTCCGACCTCGGAGGCCACGGAGGTCGGATCGTGTCGTACCCGCGGGTCGCGGAGCTGACTGCCTCCGCACCGATCTCCGCCTCACTCCAGGCTTACGTTCAGGACCTGGAAGCGGTAGAACATTGACCGGTGCCACATCGAGCAGAAGCGATCCACATCCCCACATTCCCGTAACGAGAGAACTACCGATAGTAGGCGCGGTTTTCAGGTGTTTTCCGGAGCGCACAGGCGGTAGACGGATGGATCACGTCGGCGCAAGGCTGAGGGTGGCGCGTACGGACGCCGCGGTCACCCTGACCCAGATGGCGGCCCGGACCAACTACAGCAAGAGTCATCTGTGCAACGTCGAGCTCGGCAAACGGCCGGCCACACCGGACCTGGTGTTGGCCTACGAGCGGGTGTTGGGAGACAGCGTGAACCGCAGAGGTGCCCTCGCACTCGCCGCGGCCGTGGTCGTGCCCACCGCGGTCGCCGAACTGATCCAGCACGGGTTCGCCGCCGCCATCGGCCCGCGCCGATCCGTCGACGACTGGGTGGCGCAGGCCGAGGCGTACGGCCAGGACTACATGTCACTCGGCGCGGCGGAACTCCAGGGCCGGCTCGCCGCCGACCTGGTCGTCCTGCAACAGGAACTGGACAGCCCGCACCTGTGGGGCGTGGCGGCCCGGCTGATGACGGTGCACGGCAAGACGTTTCCCTCCAACGACGGTGGCCGGGGCGCGATCCGGTCGTACGAGATGGCCGCGATCGCGGCGGACCGGGCGGACGACCTGGACACCCGGGTCTGGGTACGCGGCCGGGCCGCTCTCGCCCTGGCGTACGAGGGGGCGCACCTTCCGGTCGCCGCCCGGCTCGCCGAGCAGGCCGTCGGCCTCTCCGAGCGGCCGAGCCTCGGCCGGCTGAACGCGCTCACCGCACAGGCCCACGTCGCGGCGTTCCGGGGCGACGCCGTCGGCAGCCTGTCCAAACTGGACGACGCCCGGCGGATCTTCGACACGGTCGGCAGCGCCGAGCAGATCTCCGACTTCGCGGTGCCGGAATGGCGGTTCCACACGTTCGAATCCATGCTGCTGTCCCGGCTCGGTCATCCGGGTGCGGTCGCCGCCCAGGAGGCGGCGGACCGCGCGCGACCGGTCACGTTGCCCCGCTTCGCGACCCACATCGAGCTGCACCGGGGCCTGATGATGGCCTCCGCCGGGGACGCGGCCGGCGGACTCGGGTACGCCCGACGGGCGCTGGACCGGTTGCCGCCGGAGCGACACAGCCTGTCCCTGCGGCTGATGCTGGCCGAGGTGGAACGGGTGGCCGGCTCGGCGGTCTGATCGACCCGCCGATCCGGCGACCGTCCCCGAGGCATTCGGCCGGTCGCCGGTCTCGCCCGGCCGTGCTCAACCGACCCGGCCGGGCTCAGCCGACCTTGGGCGCGGCCCGCATGCCGACGTAGACGCAGGCGGTGCCATCGGTCAGGGTGGCGAAGACCACCGGCATGTAGTCCTCGCTGAAGGACGGGCCGGCGCCCGAGGCGGCGAACACGGTGTCCGAGACCGGGACCAGGTCCATGTCCAGGGGCGGCGAGAAGTCCTTCATCCCGTCGACGAACTCGTAGCGCAGCCGCGCGGTGCCGTCGTCCGGCTGGCTGACGGTGATGACGACGCCCTCCCGTCGGTAGCTGCCCAGGTGTGGCGTCAGGTCCACCGTGGGCGGCTGGGCGGCCGGCCCGAACGCCTCGGGCATGCGTACGCCGGCCAGCTCGGCCAGCAGTTCCCGGAACAGCGCCGCGTACAACTGGCGGGCGCCGCCGCCGTTGGTCAGCAACACGACGGCCACCTCCGCCTGGGGGACGACCCGCAGGTAGGCGTACTGGCCGATGGCGGCGCCGTCGTGGCCGTAGCCGGCGATGCCGTCCCAGTCGTACAGCGTCCAGCCCAGTCCCCAGCCGTCGGCGCTGACGATCCACTTGTCGGGGACGTCGACCTCGCGGCGCTGCATCGCCGCGACGCTGTCGGCGGAGACCAACCGGGTGCCGTCCGGGGCGACGGCGCCGGCCAGGTGCAGTTGGGCGAAGCGGGCGACGTCGGCGGCGGTGATCAGGACCCGGCCGTACGGGCCCGCCGATCGAACTGGTCGTGGACGAGATCTACGGCGAGTTGGCGGTCGCCGAGCTGTCCGATCCGGGTGGCTGGCGGGCAGTCGTCGGCGGCAGCGCGCACGACCTGCGGTCGATGGCTCTGCGGCACCCCTGGGTCGTGTCCGTGCTCGGCCAGATCGGGTTGGCCACGCTCGGGCCGAACCTGACCCGGTGGTCGGAGGGACTTCTCGCGGCGTTCGAGACGGCCGGCTTCGCGCTGGACGAGGCCGACCAGGCGATGAACACCCTGGCCGCGTACGTCATCGGGGTGGCGACCAGCGAGGCGGCCTACCTGTCGATGCTCGCCCGCAGCGGGCAGAGCGAACGGGACTGGATCGAGAGCCTGCGACCGGTCGCCGAACAGTCCGTCCAGGAGCACCCGCTGCTCAGTGCCGGGTACGTCGCCCGGCGCGACCGGGACCCACGGGAGATCCGCGACGACAACTTCGAGTACGGGCTCCAGCGCGTCCTCGACGGCCCGGCCGTCCGACTCGGCCCCGCCGGCTGACCCGGGTCGGCCGGCTGACTCGGGTCGTCCTCGTCGATACGAGCGACGCGCATCGATGCTGTTGCACGTGAAACGTTGGATCTGTCCCGGTCAGGCCCTTGTCGCTGCCGGCGTTCCGGCCCGCGCCGGTCCTACCCGGACGACGACCGACCCGTTGATCAGCCGAGCTGTTCGCGTACCTGCCGCTTGAGTCGGGCCAGGATGGCGTTGCCGCCCCGGATCCGCAGCGGGCTGATCGCCTGGGCCAGGCCCATCCGCTGGTAGAGATCGTCCGGTACGCCCAGCACCTCTTCGGCACTCGCCCCGGCCAGCCCCTCGGCCAGGATTCCGGCGAAGGCCCGGGTGGTGGGAGCCTCCGGCGGACAGTCGAACCAGGTGGTGACCGTCCGATCCGGGGCCACCTCGGCCCGGAGGAAGAACGCCGTCTGGCACTCCGGTACCTGCTCCATGCCGGTCCGGTCGGTCAGGTGTGCCGGCAGCGGCGGAACCGCGTCGGAGAACTCCAGCAGCATTTCGAGGACCACGTCCCGGGGGGCGTCGGCGAACTCGGCCACGATCTCGGCGAGTTTCGGTGGCATCGGCTGCGGCGTGGATTCCGGCATGACCCCAGGCTACCGAGGTCGCTCGGGGTCGCTCGGGGTCGGGCAGCGAGCCGCCGGCGGTCGAGCCGTCAGCGGTCCGGGCTCGCCTCGCTGATGTCGCTGAGCGCGGACGACGGGTCCAGGCGGATCGCCAGGTCGCCCAGGGAGACGATGCCGACCAGTTGACGGTCCGTGTCACAGACCAGGATCCGGCGTACGGACCGCTCCCGCATCAGCGTGGCCGCCTCCGCCGCGGTCGAGTTCTGCTCGATCATCACGATCTCCCGGGTGGTCACCGAGCCGAGGGTGGTCTGTCGGGCGTCCCTGCCCTCGGCCACCGCGCGGACCACGATGTCCCGGTCGGTCACCATGCCGAACAGGTTCGGTCCGTCGGTCACCACCACGTCGCCGATGTCGGCGTCCCGCATCGCACGGGCGGCCTCGTCCAGCGGTGTTCCCACGGGCAGGTAGACAACCTGCCTGGTCATGACGTCGCGGACCCTGACCTGCGTCACGAGAGCCTCCACACCCCGGTTCGTCGCCCCCCAGTGGTTCGATAGCACCTGCTACCCCCTGGCCGGCACGCTAACACCATGTCGGGTTTCCGATCGACCACTCTGGGTTGTTGGGCGCTATGGTGCGGTTGGCCCAGATAATCCGGCGATTCCGCCAGGGAAGTCCGAGGGGTGCGAGTGAAGGCCACCGAGCTGTCCATCTCCGGCGCCTGGGAGTTTCTGCCCCAGCAGTTCTCCGACGACAGGGGCAGCTTCCTGGTGTGGTACGACGCGGAGGTCTTCGCCGACGCGCTCGGGTTCGAGTTGTCCGTCTCGCAGGCCAACCAGAGCGTGTCCCGCCGGGGCGTCGTCCGGGGGGTGCACTGGGCCGACGTGCCGATCGGTCAGGCCAAGTACGTCTACTGCTCCCAGGGAGCGGTGCTCGACATCGTCGTCGACCTGCGCCTCGGCTCGCCGACGTTCGGCCGGCACGAGGTGACCCGGCTGGACACCATCGACAACCGCGCCGTCTACCTGGCCGAAGGGCTCGGCCACGCTTTCGTCGCGATGGAGGAGGAGAGCGTCGTCAGCTACCTCTGCTCCGCCCGGTACGCCCCGGCCCGGGAACGCATCGTGCACGTACGTGACGAGGAACTGGCGCTGCCCTGGCCGGCGGAGATCGAGCCGGTCCTCTCCGAGCGGGACGCGAACGCCCCCACCCTGGCCGAGTTGCGGGCCGCCGGACTGCTCCCGGACTACCACGAGTGCCAGCGGTTCTACCAGGCGCAGCGGGCCCGCCGTGCCGGCCGGACGGGTTGAGCGCTGCCCCGGCGGTTTCCGGGACACTCCTCGGCCGGTCAGCCGGTCAGCCGGTCCACCAACTCCGGCACCGACACCTCGGTCCGACCGCCGGTGGCCCGGTCGCGCAGTTCGACGTACCCCTCGGTCCAGCGGCGGCCGACCACGACGGTGCGGGGGATGCCGATCAGCTCGGCGTCGGCGAACCTGACCCCCGCCGAGACGTGCGTCCGGTCGTCGACCAGGACCCGTAGGCCACGGTCGACGAGCTGCCTGGCGAGGTCGAGCGTCGCCTCCGCCTGCGGCCCCTTGCCGGCGGCGACCAGGTGGACGTCGCACGGTGCCACCGCCGCCGGCCAGACCAGCCCCTGCTCGTCGTGGTGCTGCTCCGCGATCACCGCCACCGCCCGGGACACCCCGATGCCATAGGAGCCCATGGTCAACCGGACCGGCTTGCCGTCCCGGTCGAGCACGTTGACCCGGAACGCGTCGGTGTACCGCCGACCGAGCTGGAACACGTGGCCGATCTCCACCCCTCGGCGGATGGTCAACGACCCCGGGCGGCAGGCGGGACACGGGTCGCCGGCCCGTACCTCGGCCGCCTCGATCGTTCCGTCGGGGCTGAAGTCCCGTCCGCAGACGACGTTGGTCGCGTGCCTGCCCGGCTCGTTCGCCCCGGTCAGCCAGGCGGTACCGGGGACCACCCGGGGGTCGACCAGGTAGCGGATCCCCAGCTTGGCCAGCAGTTGCGGGCCGATGTAGCCCCGGACCAGGCCGCTTCCGTCGGTCCCGGTCCAGTCGAACATCGACACGGTCGCCGGGCTCAACGTCGCGGCGAGCCGCTTCATGTCGACCTCCCGGTCGCCCGGTACGCCGACCACCAGCAGCTCCGGCTCGTCCAGTCCGGGACGGCGTACCGCCACGACCACGTTCTTGAGGATGTCGGCGCCGCTCCAGTCGCTCCGGCCGTCGAGTTGCCGGGCATTGGCCAGCTCGACCAGGGAGTCGATGCTCGGGGTGTCCGGCGTGTCGTACACCCGGGCCGACGGATGGGCGTGGGCGTCCCCGGCCGGCGGCGCGGGCGTGGTCACCGCCTCCGTGTTGGCCGCGTAGTCGCAGGCGGTACAGCCGACAAAGGTGTCCTCGCCGACCGGCGTCGGGGCGAGGAACTCCTCCGAGGCCGAGCCGCCCATCGCACCGGAGATCGCCGCGACGATGGTGTGGTCGATGCCCAGTCGGTCGAAGATCCGCTGGTACGCGGCACGGTGCCGGCCGTACGCGGCCCGCAGGCCGGCGTCGTCCAGGTCGAACGAGTAGGAGTCCTTCATCAGGAACTCGCGCCCGCGTAGCAGCCCGGCCCGGGGCCGCGCCTCGTCCCGGAACTTCGTCTGGACCTGGAACAGCGAGACCGGAAAATCACGGTACGAGGTGAGAGTGTCCCGGACCAGCAGCGCGAACATCTCCTCGTGGGTGGGCCCGAGCAGGTAGTCCGCGCCCCGCCGGTCCTGAAGGGTGAAGACCTCGTCGCCGTACTCGGTCCACCGGCCGGTCGTCTCGTACGGCTCCCGGGGCAGCAGGGCGGGGAAGAGCACCTCCTGGGCGCCGATCGCGAGCATCTCCTCCCGGATCACCTCGGTGACCCGGTCCAGCACCAGCCGGCCCAGCGGTAGCCAGGTGTAGCCGCCCGGGGCGGCACGCCGGATGTAGCCGGCGCGGACCAGCAGCCGATGGCTCGGCACCTCCGCGTCGGCCGGGTCCTCGCGCAGCGTACGCAGAAACAGCGTGGACATCCGTAGCAGCATCCGGGCAGCGTAGTACCGGACTTCGGGGCGGAGCAGCCGAATTGTCGGGCAGCCCGGAGCGGCCGATCTGTCGGGCGGTCCGGCCGGCCGTGCGGCTCCGGTCACCTTCTTCCGGCGGGCGTACGCTCGCCGCGATCCGGCTGACAGACTGGCCCGCAGGGTCGAGCGGGAGCAGGGCAGCGGTAGAACGACAGGGAGGGCGCGACGTGCGCTGGCGCAACTTCGTGGCGGTCGGGGACAGCTTCACCGAGGGACTGGACGACGCCTACCCGGACGGCAGTTTCCGGGGCTGGGCCGACCTGGTGGCCGCGACGCTGGCGGCGGAGGCCGGTCCGGACTTCGGGTACGCCAACCTCGCGATCCGGGGTCGGCTGTTCGGCAGCGTCGTGGCGGAGCAGGTGCCCGCCGCCCTCGACATGCGACCCGACCTGATCAGCTTCGCGGCCGGCGGCAACGACGTACTGCGTCGCAACTTCGACCCGTACCCGCTGATCGAGCGGTTCGACCAGGTGGTGGCGGAGCTGCGGGCCGGCGGGGCCGACGTACTGCTGTTCCGGTTCGCCGACGTGATGGCCCGGCTGCCCGGTCAGCGCCTCGTCGCCCCCCGGGTGGCGATCCTGAACCAGGCCGTCGGCGAGACGGCGGAGCGGCACGGCGCGATGCTGGTGGACCTCTTCGCCGACGATGTCTTCCACAACCCGGTGCTGTGGAGCCCCGACCGGCTGCACCTGTCGGCGGCCGGGCACCGCCGGGTGGCCGCCCGGGTGCTGGCGACGCTCGACCTGCCGCCGGACGAACAGTGGCTGGTGGTACCGCCCCGGCCCGCTCCGACGCCGTGGCTCGCGGCCCGGGGCGCGGACCTGCGCTGGGCCGGGCAGCATCTGGCGCCGTGGATCAAGCGCCGGCTCACCGGCCGGTCGTCCGGGGACACCGTCACGGCGAAGCGGCCGATGCTGGGCCCGTTCGCCCACCGGCCGTACGTGGACTGAGCGTCACCGGGGTCCGCTGTGGAGGCCGACGGGTCCCGAACCCGCCCGCCCGCGACGATCAGCGGGGCGGGCGTACCTCGAAGCCGAGCGCCTGGGCGAGCACGATCGACTGTTCGGCGGTGACGATCGCGCCGGCCCGCTCGACGAGCGTCGGGTCGAGCGCGCTGAGGTCACTGCCGCGCAGGTCACATCCGGTGAACCGGGTGCGGTTCAGTTGCGCACCGGAGAGGTCGACGTCGGCGAACACCGCGTCGGTGCAGTTCGCCCCGGTCAGGTCCGCCTCGCGCATCCGTACCTCCCGGACGGTGACACCGCGCAGGTCGGCGCCGGACAGGCTGACGAACGACCAGTCCCCGCCGAGCACCCTGAGCGGCCGGAGCGCCGAGTCGGTGAAGGTGCTGCCGACCAGCTTGCACCCGGTGAACTCGGCCTCGAAGAAGTTGCAGCGGGTGAAGGTGCAGCGTACGAACGCCGAGTCGGTGTGCCGGGAGGCGTTGAACCGGACGTTGCCGAAGGCACAGTTCGTGAAGCTGACCTGCCGGGTCGTCGCCTCGGTCAGGTCGACGTCGAAGAACTCGCAGTCGACGTACTCGCGTTCGGTCAGCTCGTCGCCGTACCAGTCCTCGCGTCGGAACGTCCGCCCCTCGTACCGGTCGGTACGGCCCTGTGTCGACTCCGTCACGTGGCGACGGTAACCGACCGAGCCGACCTCTGGACCGACCGGTCCGGCGTACCGTGGAGATCATGCCGATGCCGAGCGACCCCGCCCCCGAGCTGCAGGACTACGCCGACCCCCAGCGCCTGGTCACGACCGGGTGGCTGGCCGAACACCTGGGCGCGGACGGGCTGGTGGTGATCGAGTCCGACGAGGACGTGCTGCTCTACGAGACCGGGCACATTCCCGGCGCTGTCAAGGTCGACTGGCACCTGGAGCTGAACGACCAGGTGACCCGGGACTACCTCGACGCCGAGGCGTTCGCCCGGCTCTGCGCGGCGAAGGGGATCAGCCGGGACGACACGGTCGTCTTCTACGGCGACAACTTCAACTGGTGGGCGGCTTACGCGCTCTGGGTCTTCACGCTGTTCGGCCACCCCGACGTACGGCTGCTCGACGGTGGCCGGCAGAAGTGGGTCGAACAGGGGCGGGAACTGACCCGGGAGCGGACCGAGCGGGCTCCGGCCGAGTACCCGGTGCCGCAGCGCGACGACGCGCCGGTCCGGGCGTACCGGGACCAGGTGCTGGCGCACATCGCGGCGGCCCGGCCGCTGGTTGACGTACGGTCCCCGGCCGAGTACACCGGCGAGCTGACCCACATGGCGAACTACCCGCAGGAGGGTGCGCTGCGCGGCGGGCACATTCCCGGCGCGGTGAACAAGCCGTGGAAGGCGGCGGCGAACGACGACGGCACGTTCAAGCGCCCCGACGAGCTGCGGGCGATCTACGCAGACCAGCTCGGGCTCTCGCCGGACGACGACGTGATCGCGTACTGCCGGATCGGCGAGCGGTCCAGCCACACCTGGTTCGTGCTGCACCACCTGCTCGGCTACCCGAGGGTGCGCAACTACGACGGCTCGTGGACCGAGTGGGGCAACCTGGTCCGGGCACCCGTGGTCCAGGGCGACCAGCCCGGCGGCCTCACCCCCTGAGTCCGGTGTACTGCTCGGTGTTCCGGACCTCGCCGAACCTCGGAAAGATCTTTTCGACGGTGAAGTCGTGCTCGTCGGCGGCGAGTCCGGACATCGCGTCAGCGACGAACTCCACCTCGTAGCCGTGGTCGCTGGCCGCCCGCGCGGTGGACTCCACGCCCATCGTGGTGACCAGTCCGGCGATGACGAGCGTGCCCACGCCCCGGCTCTGCAACTGGTCGTGCAGGTCGGTGTTGTGGAAGGCCCCGATGGTGCGCTTGACGACGACCACGTCACCGGGCTGGACCAGACCGTCGACGAGGTCGCTGCCCGCCGGCTGCTCGGTCACGTTCGGCCGCTCCACCCGGACCAGCACCACCGGGCGACCGTTCGCCCGGAACGCCTCGGCCAGCCGGCGGCAGCGGTCCAGAACCTCGGGGCCGGAGTGCGGAGCAACAGGCAGGGCGATGATGCGGGGCATCAGGTCGATCAGTACCAGCGCGGAGTTCACGAGGGCTGATCTTAGGCCGACGACGCGGGGCTATGCCGGGGCGATGACGTGCCGGAGGGCCACCAGCCCGGGTACGTCGATACGCTGCCGTACCGCCCCGGTGCCGGCGTCGACCCGGAGTACGGCGTCCGGCTGCCCGACGTACAGCCGGGTGCCGTCCGGCGGGCCGGCGAGGCCGCGTACCTCGGCCGGGGTCGACCAACGGGGATCTGTGCCGCCGCCAGCGGTGACCGCCATCCCGACCACCTCGCGACCGGCACCGACCAGCAGCATCCCGGCGCCGTCGAAGGTCGCGGCGGCCGGTGCCGCACTGCCCGAGTCACCGGTGTCGGCCAGCGCGTCGAACCGGACGCTGTCCAGCACGGTCAACCCTTCGGGGTCGATCATGGCCAGCGTGCCGCTACCGGTGTCCGCCACGTGGAGCCGGCTGCCGTCCCGGCTCAGCGCGATCGTGTGCCCGATGGCCGCACGCTCGCCGAACGGTGCCGGCAGGTCGACGCAGAATGCCCAGCGTTCGTTCAGGTCGAGGGTGTGCACGAAGGCGTGCACGTGCGGGGCGTCCTCGCGCGCTCCGGCACCATTCGGGTCCGTAACGGCGGCGATCCGGTCCCGGGTGTGCACGTGATCCGGCTGGTGCGTGTAGAGGGTGAACAGCCGCTTGCGCCGCGAGTCGTACACCGCCTGCCGGCCCTCGCCGCGCATCTCCTCCTCGGCACCCCCCGGCACCACCGCCTTGACCCGGGTCAGCAGTGGTTGCACCTGCCCGGAGGCGAGGTCGACGACCCGGACCCGGTACCGGTCCGGCGCGGTCGGCGGCAGATAGTCGAGAACGAAGAGCGCCGACCCGGTCGCGTCGAACGCCTCCGGTTCCAGGTTGCCGGGCAGCTCCAGCCGGCGGCGCTGGCCGGCACCGTCGGCGACCACGATCGTGGTCCGCTCCCGGGGCCCCGGCCGGTACGGCGTGTGGCCCGGCCCGGCATCGTTCGCGAGTGCCACCAGCGCACCGTCCGCGGAGGTGGCCCGGACCGCGAGCGTGCCGGTGAGGGTGCCGCCGGCGACCGCTGCCCCGTCCGGCAGCCGGTGACTGGTCAACCGGGTGCCGCCGTCCGGCTGCTCCGCCCGGACCAGCCGTCGGCCGTCGCCACTGAGCACGGCCGGCCCCGGGTTGACCAGCAGACGGCCGGTGGCCGCGTCGACCACCGCCAGTGCACCGCCGGCCAATTCCACGATGAGCGCGTCGCCGGGAGTCGGCGCCCGCCGGGTTGTCCGGTCCCCGGACCGGAACTGGCAGCCGGCACTCGCCCCCAGTGCTCCGGCCCCGGCCACCCCGGCCGCGAGGGCCCCGGCCAGCCGCAACGCCTTACGCCTTGTCGTCATGCCGGGTAGAGGCGTGACGTCCGCGACCGGTTCCGCCGCCGGCCGGCTTGTTACCGCTCGTGAGCTGCTCGCTCGGCGCGGTCGGGAGCGGGGGGCCAGTAGACGATCCGGGCGGAGAGTTCGCGGGGGTCGGTGGTGGGCAGGTCCTGTAACGCGCGTTGGAGTTGGCTGGCGAGATAGACCAGCAGTCCGATCCGGTCGTCGCGGTAGGCGTGCAGCAGGCCGAGCCGGGGCGGGTTGGCAGGGCCAGGGTGCGCCGCAGGTGCGACAACGGAACGACGGGCGTGCGGGTGTGCGGGCGGAACCGCGCACCAGGCCCGTACATCGGAGCTTCCCGGTCACCGGCGGTTGTTTGTCCAGCAGGTCCGGACGCGCTGAACGCTAGCGTCAGGCCGGCTTCACGAGCGCGTCTGCCGGAGCTTCGACCAGAAGCGGGTGAAGTGCGGGTCGAAGCGGGTGGGATCGGCGTCGCGCACCGCTGCCGGCGACCACCAACGGGCCTCCCGGAACTCGCCGTTGTCCAGCGAGAGCGGTCGCTCCCGGTCGAGTCGGAGCAGGAACCACAGGCTCACGTCGGTGTGCCCGGCGTCGATCCCGACGGTACGCGTCACGGTGACGAACACCGGGTCCGCACCGACAAGGCCGCTCTCGACCGGTACGCCCAACTCCTCGTACGCCTCCCGGCGGGCCGTCTCGACAGGATGCTCGTCCGGGTCGACGTGCCCGCCCGGCGGTAGCCACAGCCCGGCGTTGACGTGGTCGACCAGCAGCACACCGCCGTCGAGCGGATCGACCGGTACGACGTAGGAGACCAGGTGCCGGGGTGGGGTTGCCGGTTTTACCCGCCGGAACACGTCATCGGTGCCGCGCAACCAGTCCAGCGTCTCCGTCTGGTGGCGTCTCTCCAACTCGTCGGCCGGGACGAGCCTGGAAACGAGGTCGTGCACCGCCGCGACGGAGTCCCGCATGCAGCGATCATTCCAGGTCGGAGTCCCCGACCAGCCACTGACTGATGGATCAGTCGCGGAACGTTCGGACCAGGTGGGCGAGCGTGGCGTCGGCGTACCGCCGGTCGGCCGTCGCACCGAACGCCAGGTCTTCGATCAGCGCGCAGCGGGCATGGAACGCGGCGCGTGCCAACAGGCCACCCGCTGACCGGTCCAGTCGCCCGGCCACTTCGGCGGCGACCTCCGGACCGAGGTCCCGGTAGATCCGGCCAAGGTCGTGCGCCGGGTCGGCAACCGCCGCGTCGGACCAGTCGAGTACGCCGGTCAGCCGGGTCTGGTCCGGAGTGGCGAGCAGATGCTCGGCGCCGAGGTCGTTGTGACAGAACGTCAGGACGTCCGGCTCGGCGGGCGGCGCGGTGGCCAGGAACCGGTCCACCGCCCGGCGTTCTTCGGTACTGAGCAGGGCGGCGACCTCCGGCAGCGCGGCGAGGTAGTCGGCCAGCGGGTGGCGGTCCTCCTCTACCAGGTCGGCGATCCGTTCGTCGGGGATGCCGTGAATAGCGGTCAGGAACTCCGCGAGTTGGTCGACCAGAGCGGCCGGATCGGTCGGCGGCCGGTCGAGCAGCGAGTCACCCGGTAGCTTGCGCTGCACCACCAGGCCCGACTCGGGCGCCGCAGCGACCACCTCGGGGACCGGGATCGGTGACACCCGCGCGACGATGTCGAGCAGTGCGACCTCCCGCTCGATCACCGTCGCCCCGTCGGCCCCGTCGACCAGCTTCTGCTGGCGGATCACGTACGCCCCGTCCACCTCGTACGCGACGTGGTCGGTGCCCTCGCCGAGCGGCACGAGGGTACGGATCTCCACGCCCAGCAGTCGGCGTACCAGGTCGTGCACCACTCCTACCGACATCCGCACCCTCGGATCATGTCAGGACGTAACGTTTGGCCGGCTATAGCCGGCCAAACGTTACGCGTTGACGCCCTTTCCCAGGCGGGGGCGGAGGGAGTGCCAGGAAGTCATCGTGACCAGGGCGAAGACGGCGGTGGCGGCGTACAGCACCGAGGGCAGGCCGGCTGCGGCGCCGAGGAACCCGGCTCCCGCCGCACCGACCGGGGCTGCCAGCAGGCTGACCGTACGTTGGGCACTGCCGACCCGACCGAGCATCTCGGCGGGCACGTTCCGCTGGCCGTACGCCGACCAGAGCGCGTTCCAGCTCGCGGTGCCGGCGGAGAAGACGGCGAGCGCGACGGCGCCCGGTACCGGATGCCGGGCCACCGCCAGCGTGGCGACCGCCAGCGTCTCGGCCAGCAGCACCCAGCGCAGACCCGACAGCGTGCCGAACCGGTCGCCGATCCGGCCCGCGAGCAGCCCGCCGCCCAGTGCGCCGATCACCGCCGCCGACATGAACAGCCCGTAGCCGGTGGCGGGGACCTTCAGCACCTCCAGCGCGTACAGCACGATGACCGCGATCAGGCCACTGGTGGCGAGGTTGGTGACCATCGCCAGTGCGGTGATCCGGCGCAGTGTCCGGTCCCGCCAGATCCAGCGCAGCCCGTCACCGGCCACCCGCCAGGCGACACGTCGCCGGACCGGGTCGGCCACCGGGCGGGACGGCCGGATCGGGCCGGTCGCCGGGCGAAGGGTCAGGGCCAGCAGCGCGGCGACGGCGAACGTGACGGCGTCGACGGCGAACGGCAGCGCGGCCCCTACCGCGAAGAGCACTCCGGCGAGCGGAGCACCGACAAGTCCACCGGCTGTCGCCGCGCCCGCCTGTAGCCGCCCGTTGGCGACGGCCAGCCGGTCCGCCGGCACCAGGGTGGGCAGTACCGCGAAGGCGGCGGCGTCGAAGAGGGTGCCGAGGGCGGCGAGCAGGAAGGCGCAGCCGGCCAGCATGCCGACGTGCACCTCGCTGGTGGCGACCAGCAGCGCGAATCCGCCGACGAGGGCGGCCCGGAGAGTGTCTGCTCCGGCCATCGTCCGGGGCCGGTCCCAGCGGTCCGCGTACACGCCGCCGAGCAGGCCGAAGAGTAGTGGCGGCAGTTGTCCCGCGACCACCACCGCCGCGATCGCGCGCGGATCGCGGGTGACCGAGGCGGCGAGCAGGGCCAGCGCCGGGGTACGCAGCGCGTCGCCGAGCCGGGAGACCACCGCCGCCGTCCACAACCGACCGTACGCGCCGCCGAGCCCCGCAACGCCCGGCCGCCCGTCGGATCCGTCCACCGGACCCGGTCGCCCGTCGGTGGTGTCCGCCGGAGCCGGTCGCCCGTCGGTGGTGTCCGGCGGCGTCGGGACCGTCGAATCGGTCATGGTTGCTGTCGTCCTCGCTGCTCGGGCCGGGATGCCGGATGGCGACGATGCCGCCTCGATCGGGTCGAGGGTCAAGTCACCCGTGTCGTCCGAGCGTTCGAGTCCCGCCATGACAGGGCCGGCCGGGGCGCATGAAAGGAGGAGGCGGAGCGTCAGTCCGGACCGGTACGGTGAGCGCCGGCATCGGACGCCGACCACACGGACATCCCGGTGTCGGACGGAGTGAAATCGTGGACCGGACCTTCCAGGTCGACCTGCGCGGCGTGGTCGATCTGCTCAGTCACCATCTCTACGGCAGCCCCCGGGTCTACGTCCGGGAGCTGTTGCAGAACGCGGCGGACGCGATCACCGCCCGCCGGGCCGCCGATCCGGGGGCACCGGCCGTGGTCCGGATCGAGCCGCCCGAGCTGACCGGAGACGGCACGCTGCGGGTGCACGACACCGGCATCGGCCTGACCGAGACCCAGGTGCACGAACTGCTCGCCACCATCGGTCGCAGCTCGAAGCGGGACGAGCTGGGCTTCGCCCGGCACGAGTTCCTCGGTCAGTTCGGCATCGGCCTGCTCTCCTGCTTCCTGGTCGCCGACGAGGTCCGGGTGCGGACCCGGCACGGGGACGAGCCCACCGTGGTCTGGACCGGGTACGCCGACGGCCGTTACCGGGTCGAGTTGGCCGCCGAGGGTGCGGCGCGGGACGAGGTCGGTACGACGGTGACCCTGGTCCCGCGCCGGGACGCCGACCAGTGGTTCGTCCAGTCGACGGTGACCGAGCTGGCCGGGCTGTTCGGTTCGCTGCTGCCGATCCAGGTCCTCGTCGGCGGGGTCGAGACCACCACCGGTCCGCCGCCGTGGTCGGCGCCCGCCGGAACCTCCCCCGCCGCCCGTCGGGACCGACTCGTCCGGTACGCCCGCGAGGCGCTCGGCTTCACCCCGTTCGACGTCGTACCGCTGTCGGTGCCGGAGGCCGGGCTGACGGGTACGGCCTTCGTGCTGCCCGCACCGGTGAACCCGGCGGCCCGGGCCGGGCACCGGGTCTACCTGAAGCGGATGCTGCTCACCGAGGGCGCCGAGGGGCTGTTGCCGGACTGGGCGTTCTTCGCCCGCTGCGTCGTCGACTCCAGCGAGCTGCGGCCGACCGCCAGCCGGGAGGCACTGTACGAGGACAGCCTGTTGGAGAGCACCCGCGAGGCGATCGGTGACCAGCTCCGTGGCTGGCTGGTCCGGCTGGCCGGCAGTGATCCTCGGCGGCTCGCCGACTTCCTCCAGGTGCACCACCTCGGGGTCAAGGCGTTGGCGTTGCACGACGACGAGATGCTCCGGCTGGTGGAGCGGTGGTGGCCGATGGAGACCAACACCGGGCGGACCACCCTCGCGGAGTTCCGCGAACGGCACGGCCTGATCCGGTACGCGGCCACCGTCGACGAGTTCCGTCAGCTCGCCGCGGTGGCGGCGGCACAGGATCTGGCGGTGGTCAACGCCGGTTACACGTACGACACCGAGATCATCGAGCGGCTGCCGTCGGTGGACCGGTCGGTGCTGGTCGAGCGGCTGGAGCCGAATGACCTGACCACCCGGTTCGACGTCCTCGATCCCGGTGTGGAGTTGGCCGTCCGACCGTTCCTGAGCGCGGCGCAGCGGGCCCTGGACCGGTTGGGTTGCGAGGTGGTCCTGCGGTCGTACGCCCCGGCGTCGTTGCCCGCCCTCTATCTCGTGAGCCGTTCGGCGGCCTTCCAGGAGCAGTTGCAGTCGACCCGGGACCGGGCCGACGAGATGTGGGCGGGGGTACTCGACGCGCTCGCCGCGTCCGGCCCGCCGGAGCGCCCGCAACTGGTGCTCAACCATCGCAATCCGCTGGTTCGCCGGATCACCGCGCTCGGCGATCCGGAACTGGTCGGTCTCGCCGTGGAGGCCCTGTACGGCCAGGCGTTGCTGCTCGGCTACCACCCGATCCGGCCGGCCGACGCGGCCCTGCTCAACAGTTCGTTCCTCGGCCTGCTCGGGCGGGCCGTGCCGGGACAGGAGTGAGCACAGTGGAGGACGACAACCGGGATCTGTGGCGGGCGCTGCACCGGATCACCGAGATGCCGTACGGCGCGGGTCAGATCGCCGCGGTCGAGCAGCTGATCCGGCGGGCGGACGCGGACGGTGACGACGAGATCGCCTTCGTGGCCCGGGTGGTCGGCACCGACAGTTACGTGTTCGGCGGGGAGCCCGGCCGATCGTTCGTCACCTTCTCCTGGTGCCTGGCCGACTTCGACGGGCCGCCGAAGCCGTACCACCAGCGGAACGAGTACAACCTGCTCCGGCAGTTCAAATACATGATCAATAGCTTGCTGAACTTTCCCGAGGTGCCGCTGGACCGGACGTACGCGGTGCTAGACGACATGGAGCGGCGGTACCGGGACGGCGGCCACAGCCTCCAGGCCGTCTACAAGCGACGGCACCGGGTCGCCCGCCACCTGGGCGCGATGGACGAGGCCGAGGAGTGGTACCGGCGCTGGCTCACCACCCCACGGAACGAGCTCTCGGACTGTGCCGGCTGCGATCCGACCTCCCAGATCGACTACCTCGCGTCGATCGGGCGTCACGAGGAGGCGGTCGCGCTGGCGGAGCCGGTGCTCACCGGCAGGCTCGGCTGCGCGAAGCAACCCCAGGCGGTCCTCACCACCCTGCTGCGGCCGTACCTGCACACCGGGCGGCGTGCGGAGGCGCGGGACGCGCACCTGCGGGCGTACCGCCGGCATCGGAGCAACGTGGCCGATCTGTCGTACATCGGTGAGCACGTGACGTTCTGCGCGCTGACCGGCAACGAGCCGCGCGGCTTGGAGCTGGTGCAACGGCACCTGGAATGGCTGGACCGTCCCTCGTCCCCGGGAGCCGCGATGGAGTTCGCCGCCGGGGCGGCACTGCTGCTCCGGCGGTTGCGGGCGGCCGGGCACGGCGCGTTGACCGTGCACCGGCCGGCGTACGGGGACCGACCGGCGGCCGAGGTGCCGGTGACGGTGCTGGCGGAGGAGCTGACCACGACGGCCCGCGAGCTGGCGGCCCGGTTCGATACCCGGAACGGCACTCCGACCCAGTCGCGCTGGGTCGCCGACCACCTGTCGCTGGAGCCGATCGGCGGCTACCTGCCGTTGTCCGCCACCGCGGCACGCCAGGCCCTCGGCCCTGTCGGGTCCGCCGGCAGGCCGGCCGAGGCGGAACCGGTCGCCGCCGACCCGGCCCCGCCCCCGCCCCCGGCCCCGGCCCCGGCAGAGACTCCGGCGGCGACTCCGGCCGGCCCCTCGACGACAACACCCGACCTGGGAACGACGCCGCCGGACCTGCCGGTCGACGCCCCACCGATCCGGCTGCTTGAACTGATCGAGGAACGGTGGCTGCGTCACCGGCGGGACGATCACCTGGCGGCGGCGCTGCGGATGTTCGACGAACGCTTCGACCACGGGTCCCTGGAACCGTCGGTGCTGGCCCGGCGGGCCGAGCTGCTGGCCCTCCAACGGCAGACGGTCGACGATCCCGCTGGTGCGGTAGTGGCGAACCGGGAGGCGATCGCGCTGCATCGCCAGGTTCCGGACCCGGTCCGGGAGCAGATCGTGGCGGGACGGCTGGGCGTGCTGCTGGCGCTGGCCGACGATCCGGCCGAGGGACTGTCGCTGGCGCAGGGCTCGGCCGACTATCTGGCCGAACACGGCGACGGTGCCGCCCGCGCCGGTGGGTACGACCGGTTGTCGGTCGTCCTGTTCAAACTGGAGCGTACGACCGAGGCGCTGGAGGTGGCGGATCGGGCGGCGGCCGAGGCTGCCGGTGCCGGCGACCGGCACCTGCTGGCGCGGATCGCGCTGCGCCGGACCCGTTTCCTGGACCTGCTCGGTCGGCGGATCGAGGCCAACGAGGCGGTACGGCAGGCCCGGGACCTGTTCCTGGCACTCGGTAGCCCGGCGGACTACCTTGCCACGGCCTGCCTGCGCTACGCCGACTCGATCGAGGAGCCGTCCGAGGCGATTCCGGCCTGGGACGAGGCGGTACGGACGGCGACGGACGAGACGGTGTTGCAGGCCCGCAGTCTTCGGGCCCGGGCACTGCTACTGGTCGACCGTCCGGCCGAAGCGGTCGACGATCTCGTGGAGGCGGTCGCCCTCAGCGTGCAGTACGGGATCGCGGACGGCGCGGCCCACCTGCGGTGGAAGCTGGCGGAGGCGTACCAGCAGGCTGGCATGTTGCCCGACGCGGCCGAAGCGGCCGAGGAGGCGATCGGCGAGCTGAAGCGGCTCGGCCGGCAGGCCGACGCGGATCGCTGCCGGCACCTGCTCGCCGCCGTCTACGCCGCGCTCCGCGAGTACGACCTGGCCCTGGCCCTGCTCGACGAACTCGCCGCCAACCTGGACAGCCCGGACAATCTTGCCTGGCGGGGGCGGGTGCTGGAGGAAGCCGGCGACCTGCTCTACCGGCAGGACCGGGACAGTCTCGCGGCGCAGCGGTTCGCGGCGGCGGCGACGGCGTACCGGCTCGCGGAGCGGGGCATCGACGAGTTGCGTACCCGGCGCCGGGAGGCCTCCGCCCAGCTCTGGGCGGCCGATCCGGACGCGGCGATGGCGGCGCTCGACCGTGCGGACCGGGTGGCGGCGACCCTGACCCCGCCGGCCACCCCGCCGGCCACCCCGCCGGCCACCCCGCCGGCCGGTCAGGCGGCCGGTCAGGCGGCCACCCCGCCCGCCGGTCAGGCGGTGCCGCTCGGTGAGCCGGCGGAGAACGGCGTCCCGGCCGCTGCCGCGCTCCGATGGGAGCGGGCGCTGCTGGCCGAGACGGCGGCCCGGGCACTGCTCGCCGTCGATCGGCCCGAGGAGGCGCTGGGTCGTCTGCCCGGCGTCGCCGACGACCTACGGTCGATGGAGGCGCTCGGCGAGGCGCAGCATGTCGACCTGCTCACCGGCGAGCTACTGGTCCGGTTGGATCGGCCGGCGGAGGCGGAGCGGTTGCTGCGGACGACGCTCGATGTCGTGACCGAGCGTCCAGACCTGGCGTCCCGGGCCGCATGGTGGCTCGCGGAGGCGTTGACCGCGCTCGGCCGGGACGAGGAGGCCGCAGCCCTGCGCGCAGAATACGCCTTCGACTCCGACAGGTGACCGTCTGATCGCTGTCGGCTCCGATTCCCCTTCCGGCCGTCGGCAGCGGCGGGGCGGGCCGGGCGGGCCGGCGAACCCGGCAGGGAAAGGGGCAGGTGGCCGGCGATTGACACCTGGCTAGGCTGGTCGGGTGACGGTGGACGAGCAGGTGATGGGGGCGGAGGCCGGCGTGCCCGCCAGCGGCGTGCGGCGACGGCGGTCCCGCCGCGACGAGATCCTGGAGATCGCGGTCGGCCTGTTCGCGGCCCGCGGCTACCACGGGGTCTCGATGGACGACATCGGGTCGGCGGCCGGGGTGACCGGGCCAGCGCTTTACCACCATTTTGCCGGCAAGGAGGCGATGCTCGCCGCCGCGCTGATGCCGGTGAGTGACGGGTTGCTGGCCGGCGGTCGGCAGCGGGTCGCCGAGCAGCCGGACCACGCCCGCGCGGCACTGGAGTCATTGATCGATTTTCATGTCGAGTTTGCTCTGGCCAATCCGGCGGTCATCGCGCTGCACCTGCACGAGCTGGACCGGCTGCCCGAGGAGCCGCGTCGGCAGATCCGCCGGCTGCAACGGCTGTACGTCGAGGAGTGGGTGGGGGTGCTGACCGCGTTGCATCCGAAGCTGTCGGCCGGCGAGGCCCGGGTGCTGGCACACGCCGCATTCGGTCTGATGAACTCCACGCCGTTCCTCGGCGGTGAGGTCGACCGCCAGCGCCGGGCCGCGCTGCTGCGGGCCGCGACCCTCGCCGCGCTGCTGGCCGACCCGGACGACTGACCCCAGCCGGACGCCGACACCACACCTGGAGAGGGACGCAACGAACATGATCGAGTCGCTGCTCGTCGCAAACCGTGGCGAGATCGCTCGCCGGATCATCCGTACCGCCCGGCGGCTCGGTGTCCGGACGATCGCCGTCTACTCCGAGGCGGATGCCGACCTGCCGTTCGTGCGCGAGGCCGACGAGGCGGTCTGTGTCGGACCGGCCAACCCGGCGCAGAGCTACCGCAACACGGAGGCGATCCTCGCCGCGGCGAAGTCGACCAATGCGAAGGCGATCCATCCCGGGTACGGCTTCCTGTCGGAGAACGCGGACTTCGCCCGTACCGTCGAGGCGAACGGCCTGATCTGGGTCGGGCCCGGTGCCGACGCGATCACCGCGATGGGCGACAAGATCAATGCTCGTAACCTGATGGCCGACGCCGGGGTGCCGGTCGCGCCCGGCACCACCGACCCGGCCGCCGACGCGGACGCGGCGCTGGCCGCCGCCGAGACGATCGGCTTCCCCGTCATGGTCAAGGCCGCCGCCGGTGGTGGCGGGATGGGCATGGCCGTGGCGTCCGACGAGGCCGGCCTGCGGACCGAATACGACAAGGTGCGCGCGTTCGCCGAGCGGATGTTCGGGGACGGTTCGGTGCTGATCGAGCGCTACTTCCCCCGGGTACGGCACGTCGAGGTGCAGATCCTCGGACTGGCCGACGGTCGGGTGGTGGCCCTGGGCGAGCGGGAGTGCTCGGTACAGCGGCGCAACCAGAAGCTGGTCGAGGAGTCGCCGTCACCGGCCGTCTCGGCCGAACTCCGCGAGCGGCTGCTGGCCGCGGCGGTCCGGGCCGGCGAGGCGGTCGGCTACCGCAACGCGGGCACCGTGGAGTTTCTGTTCGACCCGACTGCCGGGCCGGTCCAGGGCGATGCCCAGGCTGGGGAGTTCTTCTTCCTGGAGATGAACACCCGGCTCCAGGTCGAGCACCCGGTCACCGAGCTGGTCTACGGCGTGGACCTGGTGGAGGAACAGCTCCGGGTGGCCGCCGGACTGGAACCCGGCTTCGATCCGGCCGCGTTGACGGCGCGCGGGCACGCCATCGAGCTGCGGATCAACGCGGAGGACCCGAAGCGGTTCCTGCCGGGTCCCGGCGCGGTGACCGCGTGGACCGAGCCGACCGGCGAGGGGGTCCGGGTCGATTCCGGGTACGCCCTCGGCACCACCGTCACGCCGTTCTACGACTCGCTGATGGCCAAGCTCATCGTGTACGGCGCGGACAGGTCCGAGGCGATCGCGCGGGCCCGGACGGCGGTGGCCGGATTCGAGGTCGCCGGTCCGAAGTGCAACCTGCCGTTCTTCGCCGAACTGTTCGACAACTCCGAGTTCCTCGGTGGCGACTACGACACCGGCATCGTCGGCCGGATGCGGGCGAAGAAGTGACCGGCCGGGCGAACCTGCCGAGTGCGGTGTCGATCCGTGAGGTCGGCCCGCGCGACGGTCTGCAGAACGAGGATCCGGTGCCGACCGCCGGCAAGGTCAGGCTGCTGGACGCGCTGTCCCGGACCGGAGTGCGCCGGATCGAGGCGGTCTCCTTCGTCCATCCGAGGGCGATTCCGCAGATGGCCGACGCGGACGAGGTCTGGGCGCAGGCGTCCCGGGCGCCCGGCGTCCGCTACTCGGCTCTGGTGCCGAACTCGCGCGGTGCGCAGCGGGCCCTGGCGGCCGGATTCACCGAGATCGAGGTGGTGGTCTCGGCCAGCGACACCCACAACCGGCGCAACGTCAACCGGTCCATGGCCGAGTCGCTGGACGACATCGCGGGGCTGATCGACCTGCTGCACTCCGCCGGGGCGACCGCCGAGGTGATCGTCGCGACCAGCTTCGGCTGCCCGTACGAGGGCGACGTCGATCCGGCCCGGGTCGCCGGCATCGTGGAGCGGGTGGTGGCGGACGGGGCGGACCGGGTCGCATTCGGCGACACCACCGGAATGGCGACCCCGCGCCGGGTTCGGGAACTCGTCACCGCGGTCCGGGACCGCCAGCCCGACATCCCGGTCCTGCTGCACTTCCACAACACCCGGGGCACCGCCCTGGCCAACCTGCTCACCGCCCTCGAACTCGGCATCACCGAGTACGACGCCAGCGTCGGCGGCCTCGGCGGCTGCCCGTACGCGCCCGGGGCGAGCGGGAACGTCGCCACCGAGGAAGTGGTGCACATGTTGCACGACATGGGCATCGAGACAGGGATCGACCTCGACGCGTTGCTGGAGGCGGCGGCGCTGGCCGAGGAGTTGGTCGCCCGCGAGCTGCCCTCCGGAGTGCTCCGCGCCGGCCCGCGTACCCGCCTCGCGGCGGTGTAAGGAAGGGCCCCTTCTTATCGTTTTCTGTATAGAAAGGGCCCCCTGTTAACCACCCCGTCCGGTGGAGGGGCCGGCAATCCGCCGGCCCCTCCGTCACGCTGGCGCCGCCCAGGGCAGAGGGCGGACGCGCCCCGACTCAGCCGATCGGGGCGAGCACTGCCGGCCAGCTGTCCGGGAACACCTGGCTTCCGGTGCCACGGGCGTCCTCACCGCTGACCCGGGTACCGGCGAAGAGGTTGGTCACCCGGTTCGCCTCGGCGGTGCTCGGGTACGGGTTGGTGCAGCTGGTGCCGGCGCTGCCACCCGACATCAGCAGCGAGCAGTTCCCGTTGTAGTTGTCGGGCAGCCCGAGGATGTGGCCGATCTCGTGGCTCATGATCCGCAGCGGGCTGTACTGCGAGGCCTGCTGGGTGTCGATGTAGACCCGGCCGTTGCCCAGACTGGTCCGGACGGCGTACGAGCCGCCGCCGGTGATCGAGTAGATCCGGAGGTTGTTGCCGCAGTTCGCCGAGAGCGTCAGGTTCGACGTGGCGTTGTTCCAGATCGAGGCGGCCTGGTTGGCGACGCCGACGAAGCTGCCCGCCTGGCTGGTGTTGTAGCAGATGGTCATGGCGGCGGACGCGGGCGACGGGTTGGCGACGGTGACGCCCAGGGTGGCACCCGCCGTCGCGACGAACGCGACAACGAGCCGGCTGATCCGTGAGGTCATGACTCACTCTCCGATCCGGTGTTATGGGGGTGCCAGCATCCTAATTATCGACAATTGTCAATTTCAACATCCCTTCCTGATACGTGGTCGTTCGGTATGGCGGTTGGTCAGGTGGCCCGGAGTGGCCCGGAGTCGACCGGATGGCGTACCCTAACGATCGTTCAGGTAGGGCGAATGCGGGCTAGGGGGTCGGCGTGACACTCGACGGTGCGGCACCCGGACAGCACGGCGGGACGGAGCTGGAACAGCTCGGCAAGCGGGTCCGGTCCGGCGGTGCGGAGAAGTACCACGCGGCCAACGCCGCCAAGGGCAAACTGTTCGCCCGCGAACGCATCGCGCTGCTGGTCGACGAGGGCTCGTTCGTCGAGGACGGCATGTACGCGAACGCGCTCGCCGAGGGCCTACCCGCCGACGGTGTGATCACCGGCGCGGCCAGCATCGACGGCCGACAGGTCTGCCTGATGGCCAACGACTCGACCGTCAAGGCCGGAAGTTGGGGCGCCCGTACCGTCGAGAAGATCATTCGGATCATCGAGCGGGCGTACGCGGCCGGGATGCCGATGGTCTACCTGGTCGACTCGGCCGGTGCCCGGATCACCGACCAGGTGGACCTGTTCCCCGGCCGGCGCGGCGCCGGAAAGATCTTCTGGAACCAGGTACGCGCCTCCGGCTCGATTCCGCAGGTCTGCGCGCTGTTCGGACCGAGCGCGGCCGGTGGGGCGTACATTCCGGCGTTCTGCGACGTGGTGGCGATGGTGGACGGCAACGCCAGCATGTACCTCGGGTCGGACCGGATGGTCGAGATGGTCACCGGGGAGAAGACCACACTGGAGGAGATGGGCGGGGCCCGGGTGCACTGCGCCGAGTCCGGGGTCGGGCACTTCCTCTGCAAGACCGAGGCGGACGCCCTCGACGTGGTCCGGCGCTACCTGTCGTACCTGCCGGCGAACTGGACGCAGGAGCCGCCGGTCGCGCCGGCCGCCGCCGCGCCGGGCAACGTCGACCTGGCC
The DNA here is from genome assembly GCF_042658085.1 of Plantactinospora solaniradicis. Lineage (NCBI taxonomy): Bacteria > Bacillati > Actinomycetota > Actinomycetes > Micromonosporales > Micromonosporaceae > Plantactinospora > Plantactinospora solaniradicis. The sequence goes on from NZ_JBHSPR010000018.1 coordinate 410,628, forward strand.
GCGCTGGTGCCGGCGAGCGAGCGGCAGGCCTTCGACATGCGCCGGTACGTCAAGGGTCTGCTCGACGCGGACTCGTTCCTGGAGATCCAGGCCCTCTGGGCGAAGGAACTGACCATCGGCTTCGGTCGGCTGAACGGCGAGGTCGTCGGGGTGGTCGCGAACAACTCGATGTTCAAGGGCGGGGTGCTCTTCGTCGACTCGGCCGACAAGGCGACCCGGTTCGTCCAGCTCTGCGACGCGTTCAACGTGCCACTGCTGTTCCTCTCCGACGTCCCCGGGTTCATGGTCGGTACGGCGGTGGAGAAACAGGGCATCATCCGGCACGGGGCCAAGATGATCACGGCGATCTCCGAGGCGACCGTACCCAAGATCTGCGTGGTGGTCCGCAAGGCGTACGGCGCCGGCCTCTACGCGATGGCCGGTCCCGGCTTCGAACCGGACGCGACGATCGCGCTGCCCACCGCGAAGATCGCGGTGATGGGTGCCGAGGCGGCGGTGAACGCGGTCTACGCCAACAAGATCGCCGCGATCGAGGACCCGGACGAGCGGGCCGCCTTCGTCGCGGAGCGGCGGGCCGCCTACGAGCAGGACATCGACATCGTCCGGCTGGCCAGCGAACTGGTCGTCGACGCGATCGTCGAACCGGGCGACCTACGGCCGGAACTGATCCGGCGGTTCGGCGCCGCCCGGGGCAAGGACCGGCAGTTCTCCCGTCGCCGGCACGGCGTCACGCCCGTTTAGCCGTCAGGACCCGTTCCGGGATCAGCAGCAGTACCCGCCCGAGACGCCACAAGCGCACCCGCGGACCGACCCCAGTGGAGGAACCCATGGACTTCCGGCTCACCGACGAGTACGAGGCGTTGCGATCCAGTGTGCGGGAGTTCGCCCGCGAGGTGGTCGCCCCGGTCATCGCCGAACACTACGAACAGCACACCTTCCCGTACGACGTCGTCGCGCAGATGGGCAAGATGGGGCTGTTCGGCCTGCCGTTCCCGGAGGAGCACGGCGGGATGGGCGGGGACTACTTCGCGCTCTGCCTCGTACTGGAGGAACTGGCCCGGGTCGACTCCAGCGTCGCGATCACCCTGGAGGCGGCGGTCTCGCTCGGTGCGATGCCGATCTACCGGTTCGGCACCGACTCCCAGCGTGCCCGCTGGCTGCCGAAACTGGCCCGGGGTGAGGCGCTGGCCGGATTCGGCCTGACCGAGCCGGGTTTCGGATCGGATGCCGGCGGTACGGCGACCCGGGCGGTCCTGGACGGCGACGAGTGGGTGATCAACGGTTCGAAGGCGTTCATCACCAACTCCGGCACCGACATCACGGCGCTGGTCACCGTGACCGCGGTGACCGGGGTGAACGCCGACGGCTCCAAGGAGCTGTCCAGCATCATCGTCCCGTCCGGCACCCCGGGCTTCACGGTCGCGCCGGGGTACTCCAAGGTGGGCTGGTGTGCCTCCGACACCCACGAGCTGACCTTCGACGACTGCCGGGTGCCGGCGGAGAACCTGCTCGGCCAGCGCGGCCGGGGCTTCGCCCAGTTCCTGCGGATCCTCGACGAGGGACGGATCGCCATCGCGGCCCTGTCGGTCGGCCTCGCCCAGGGCTGCGTGGACGAGTCGATCCGGTACGCGAAGGACCGGCGCGCCTTCGGGCAGCCGATCGGCAACTTCCAGGCCATCCAGTTCAAGATCGCTGACATGGAGCGGCGGGCGTACACCTCGCGGCTGGCGTACTACGACGCGGCGGCGCGGATGCTGGCCGGCGAGGACTTCAAGCGGCAGGCGGCGATCGCCAAGCTGCACGCCAGCGAGTGCGCGGTGGACAATGCCCGCGAGGCGACCCAGATCCACGGCGGCTACGGCTTCATGAACGAGTTCCCGGTGGCCCGGTTCTGGCGCGACTCGAAGATCCTGGAGATCGGCGAGGGCACCTCCGAGGTGCAGCGGATGATCATTGCCCGCGATCTCGGCCTGTGACACAGCAGGCGACAGCCGTCGAAGGGCGTACCGGTCAGTCGGTGGCCAGCTCGGCCAGGGCCCGGACGGTCTTCCAGTTCCGGGTGGTCGACGCCGTACCCAACTGCTTCTCCAGGTAGGCGTTGCTGAACTTGGTCCGGCCGAACCCGTCCGGATAGTGCAGGTAGATCTCCCGGCCGGCGAGGGTGAACTCGGCGGTGTCCGTACCCGGCACCGCCAGTTCTGCCGCCCGGTCCTCCTCGGGCGTCTCGGCCAGGAAGGCGACCAGCAGTTTGGTCTCGTCCTGCTCCGACTTCAGGTACGGATTGTCGGCGGCCAGCGCCGCCAGTTCCGCGTCCGACCGGACCATCACGGGTACGTCCAGTCCCAGCTCGTCGGCGATGCCCTTCCGGATCGCACCGGCGAGCCGGTCCGGGCCCGAGCCGCGCCCCCTGCCCGCTCCCGGCTCGGCGCCGAAGACCACGTTCCCGCTCTGCAAGTACGTCCTGACGTCCTGGTGTCCGAGGTCGGTGACGATCCGGCGCAACTCGGCCATGCTGATCCGATTGCCCGAACTGACGTTGATGCCGCGCAGCAGTGCGACGTACTGGGTCATGCCGGTCAGGCTAGTGCCGCCGGGGCGGGCTGGATATCGGTTGACCGTGATCGTTCGCCCGGCATACTCCGCTGAATGACGACCAGGCAGGACCCGGAGCAGGAGCCGAGGATCGCGGTCGGTGGTGACGATCCGGAGCTGTCCAAGCGGCTGAGCACGGAGTTGTCCGCGTTCAACAACCGGGCGACCGGTGCCGACGACGAGGCCGACCTTTCGATTCGGGTCACCGATCCGGCGGGCGACCTGGTGGGCGGATTGACCGGCTGGACCTGGGGCGGCTGCGGCGGGATCAGCCTGTTGTGGATTCGCGAGGACCGCCGGCGCCAGGGCTGGGGCGGTCGGCTGCTCCGGGCCGCCGAGGACGAGGCGCGGCGGCGCGGCTGCGACCGGATGATCGTCTCCTCGTTCGAGTTCCAGGCACCGGCGTTCTACCGCCGGCACGGCTACGTCGAGACGGGCCGGAGCGAGGGCTTTCCGGGCGGGTACGCCGACCTGCACTTCCTCAAACGGCTGGACGATCCGGACCCCCGGCTGCGGATCCGGATCGTGGTGCGGGTCGACGTCCCCGAGGAGCACCTGCCCGCATTCCTGCGTTACGAGGACAGGGTGCTGCCGCTGCTCGCCGACCATGGCGGACGACTGGAGCAGCGGCTGCGCACCGCCGATGGCCGTACCGAGGTGCACCTGCTGTCGTTCGCCGGGCGGGACGGGTACGAGTCCTATCTGGCCGATCCGCGCCGGGCCGAGTACCGGAGCGAGGAGTTGGCCGGGGTGGAGCTGGCCAGCCGGCTCCTGGAGGTCTCCGAGGTCTAGGACAGGCTCCTCGGGGAATCAGCCGGCCACGCGCCGCCGCCGGAGCAGGAAGAGGATCGTCAGCAGGGCGCCGAGGAGGACCACCGGAGCGCCCGCCATCAGCAGCCAGCCGGGATGCCAGCCCCGATCGTTCTCGGGCCGGGCGCCGCTCGCCACGGCGGCCTGGGACGGGATCCGCCCCTGCGAGTCGACCTGACCACGGGAGACGAGCTGGCCGACGCTGGCGGCGGCGGGCAGCCCGAAGCCCCAGTCGAGCAGCGCCGCACCCTGTTGCCAGCCGGCGAGCGGCTGCGACTCCGCGCCGAGCAGGGTGACGAGCAGGGTACGGCCGTCCCGTTCGGCGGCCCCGACGAAGCTGTGCCGGGCCAGGTCGGTGTAGCCGGTCTTGCCGCCCAGCGCGCCGGGATACCGGTGCAGCAGTTGGTTGTCGTTCCAGATCGGGTAGCCCTTGGTCTTCCCCGCTTCCTGGGCCGGAACCTGCGCCATCTTCGTCGCGGCGTACCGCCGGAAGTCCTCCCGGGCGAAACAGGCGCGGGCGATCAACGCCAGGTCGTACGCGCTGGTGTACTGCCCCGGCCCGTCCAGACCGGACGGTGTCGCGGCATGCGTCTGGTACGCCCCGAGCTTGTGGGCCTCGGCGTTCATCGCCGCGACACCACCGGCCATCCCACCCATGCCGCCACCGAGCCGGGCGAGTACGTTCGCCGCGTCGTTGCCGGAGTTGAGGATGAGTCCCAGCCACAGCGTCTCGACCGAGTACCGACCGCCCCGGACCAGGCCGACGGCCGAACTGCCCGGCTCGAAGTCGAGGTCCGACTCGGTCACCTCGATCACCTGTGCCGGATCGAGCTGCGGCATCACCGTCGCCGCCAGCAGGAGCTTCTGCACGCTGGCCGGTACCCCGTACTCGTGCGGGCCGCAACCACCCAGGACCGCGCCGGTGGTCAGGTCGGTCACCAGCCACGAGGTCGCGGTGACCTTCGGTGGCGTCGGCGCGCCGGCCGGGGTGACCAGACCGGCGGTGGCCAGTTCCGGGCCGCCGATCGTCCGGTGCGCCGGATCGAGCGGCGGCGGCGCGGGCCGGGTCGGTCGGGCCACCGGTGGAGTCGGCGCGGGACACGGTTTCTCCGGCGCAGCCACCCTCGCCGTCGTCGGCTGTGCCGCCGGGGCCTGTCTGGTGGCGGCAAGCTGCCGCGTCGCCGCCGTCCCGGGAGCACCTGCCACCGTCAGCGACGGCAGCACCAGCACGGCGCTGGCTACTCTGAGTACCAGCAACCCTCGGGTCATACTCCGGAGAGTAACCGTCGTCCCTCGTACGGGTGGCGGTTTGCCGTATCGGCCCTCAGAGCCGCACGCAGGGCGGCGGTGACCAGGGTGTCCGGCGCGTCGGTGCTGCGGACCAGCCCAGCGGCCCTCACCGGCCTAGACTGGCGCGGTGAGCGCACCGCAGCGCCGGGCCCCGGGCGACATGCTGGTGCACCTACGCCGGGCTCGTGACCACGCCGACCGCCACTACACCGAGCCGTTGGATCTTGAGACGCTGGCCGGGGTGGCGGGCATCAGCAAGTACCACTTCCAGCGGTTGTTCACCGCAACCTACGGCATCTCGCCGTCGGCGTACCTGTCGCAGCGGCGGGTGGAACGCGCGCAGGACCTGCTGCGGGCCACCAATCTCACCGTGACCGAGGTCTGCCACGCCGTCGGCTTCTCCAGCCTCGGTTCGTTCAGCAGCCGGTTCCGGGAGCTGGTCGGGGAGACGCCGAGCGAGTTCCAGCGGCGCTGGGCCGAGACGGGTGCGCCGCGCATCCCCGGGTGTTTCGTGTTCATGTGGGGCCTGGCGGAACGTCGCGAGTGCGCAATCCAGGAGAAGCCGCAGGCCGCCGCCGGCTCCTAGCCTGGTCCAATGATCACAAACATTTCGATCACCGCCGTTTTCGTGAAGGACATCGACGCCTCGAAGGCGTTCTACATCGACGTCCTCGGGTTCGCCGAGCACACCGACATCACCCTCGGCGACGGGTCCTACCGGTGGTGCACGGTGAAGCACCCGAGCCAGCCCGAGTTGGAGGTGCACCTGACCCCGCCCGGCCCGCCGTACTCGCCGGAGATGGTCGCCGCGATCACCCGCGCGATGGACGAGGGCGGCATGTTCGGCCTCGGCCTGCGGGTGGACGACTGCCGGAAGACGTACGACGAGTTGCAGGCCAAGGGCGTCGAGTTCATCCAGCCTCCGGAGGACCGCCCGTACGGCGTCGAGGCGGTTGCCCGCGACAACTCGGGCAACTGGATGGTGCTGGTCGAGTCGCGGGAGTTCAGCCCCGCGGACTTCGAGGCGTGACCACGGTAGATCCGGCCGGGGCCTCGGCCAACGTCGAGGCCCCGGCGAACATTGAGGCCCCGGCGAACATTGAGGCCCCGGCGAACATCACAGCCCCGGCGCAGGATCCTCGGCGCTGGTGGGTGCTCGCCCTGCTCTCCGGCCTCTCGTTCATGATCCTGCTGGACATGACCGTCGTGAACGTGGCGCTGCCCCGGATCCAGGACGGCCTGCGCTTCTCCGACTCCGGCCTGACCTGGGTGGTCAACGCGTACGTGCTGGCGGCCGGCGGGCTGCTGATCCTCGGCGGGCGGCTGGCCGACGTCTTCGGCCGGCGGCGACTGCTGCTGACCGGCGTTGTCATCTTCGCGGTCTCCTCGGCCGTCTGCGGTGCGGCGGTCTCCCCGGCGATGATGGTGGCGGGACGGTTCGGCCAGGGCGTAGCCGAGGCGATCGCCGCCCCCGCGTCGCTCGGCCTGATCGCGTTGCTCTTCACCGATCCGAAGGAACGGACGAAGGCGCTCGGGATCTGGAGCGGACTCGTGGCGCTCGGCGGGACCTCGGGCTACGTCATCTCCGGTCTGCTGACCGACCTGACCTCGTGGCGCTGGATCTTCTTCATCAACCTGCCGGTCGCGGCGGCGGTGCTGCTGATCATGCCTCGACTGGTCACCGAGAGCCGGATGGTGCGGGCGAAGAACGCCGGACTCGACCTGCCCGGTGCGATCACCCTGACGGCGGGTCTCGTCGCCGTCGTCTACGGGCTGCTCCAGGCCGCCGAGCATTCCTGGGGATCCGCGTCCGTGGTGATTCCGCTGGTCGCCGGAGCCTGCCTGCTCGCCGCGATGCTCGTCATCGAGCGCCGGGCGAAGGACCCGCTCATCCCGCTCGGGTTCTTCGCCAACCGGACCAGGACGGTCGTCAACGCCACCTCGCTGTTCTTCATGGCGGCGTTCATCTCGTACACCTTCATGCTGACCCTGTTCGAGCAGCACGTGCTGGACTACTCGCCGATGGTGAGCGGCCTGGCCTGGTTGCCGCTCTCGGCGGCGATCGGGGCCGGCATCGGCCTCGGCGCCACGTTGACGCCCCGGCTCGGGGTCAAGGCGGTGACGTCCGCCGGCTTCGTCGGCGCCGGCCTCGGACTCCTGCTGACCAGCATGATCGATATCGACACCAGCTACGCGGGTGGGATCCTGCCGGGGATGATCGTGTTCGGGGTGTTCGCCGGGGCGACCATGCCGGCCGCGACCACCGCCGCGTTGCACGGCGTCACCGTTCAGGACTCCAGCCTCGCGTCCGGGGTGCAGAACACCATGCAACAGATCGGTGGGGCGCTCGGCCTCGCCCTCCTGGTCACCCTCGCGCTGCGGTACAGCGGCGACGAGATCCAGCGTGGCGTGGACCCGCAGGTCGCGATGACCGAGGGGTACGTCCTGGCCCTGCGCACCGGTGCCGCGCTGATGGTCCTCGGCGGGCTGCTCATCATGGTGCTCTTCGAGCGGGTCAATCCGGAACTGCGGGACCCGACCGCCGAGATCGTCGGAGAGACCCGATCGACGGGAGTTCTTCGAGCCTGAATTTCCCGGCGGCTGTCCTGCCGGTGTCCCCTCCGATCGACGTACGGGTAGCGGCTCGAACGAGCCCGGCCATCCGGCCCGATGACGAGAAGGAGCGGATCGATGAGCAAGGTCTACACGGCGGCGAGCATGTCACTGGACGGATTCATCGCGGATTCGTCCGGTGGCGGGTTCGAGCACCTCTTCCGCTGGCACGGCAACGGCGACGTCGAGGTGGCGACCGCGCAACCGGATCGTAAGCTGCGCCTGTCGGCCGCCAGTGCCGCCCACCTGCGGGAACAGCTCGACAACACCGGGGCACTGGTGGTCGGCCGCCGGCTGTTCGACATGACCGGCGGCTGGGGCGGCAACCATCCGTTCGGCGTACCGGTCGTCGTGGTCACGCACCGGGCGCCGGAGGGCTGGCCGCGTGAGGGTGCACCGTTCACGTTCGTCACCGACGGGATCGAGAGCGCCATCGCACAGGCCAGGGGAATCGCCGGGGACCGGTGGGTCGGGGTCAGCGGCGGCAGCATCGCCCGGCAGTGCCTCGATGTCGGGCTGCTCGACGAGATCCAGGTGGAACTGGTCCCGGTCCTGTTCGGCGGCGGTGTCTCCTTTTTCGGTGCGCTGAAGGGCGCCCCCGTCGAGCTGGTCGGTCCGACGGTCGTCGAGGACACCGACGTGACCCACCTGAAATTCCAGGTACGCCGAGACTAGGCCCGGTGGGCCGAGCCTAGGCCGGGACCGGTGGGCGTCGGGTGAGCCGGAGAGCGAGGCAGGCGAGCCCGACGCAGACGGTCATGCCCAGGAAGAGCGGCAGGGCGACGTCCCGTCCGCCGAGGCCCATCAGCGGCGCGACGGTCGCGGCGAGTACGGCCTGCAACGTGCCGAGCACCGCCGACCCGGTGCCGGCGGCATGGGGAACCCGTTGGATCGCCAGCGCGGTCGCGTTTCCCATCATCATGCCCAGCCCGACGAAGAAGAGCACCAGCGGTCCGAGCACGACGGCGCGGCTTTGCTGCCCGGCCAGCGTGACGCCCAGCAGGGCCGCGCTGGTGGCGAACATGGTGGCCAGGCCGGTCCGGAGCAGGATCACCGGAGAGATCCGGCCAACCACCTTGGCGTTCACCGCACTGCTCAGGGTGGCGACGAGCGCTCCGGCGGCGAACGCCACGGAGGCCTGTCCGACGGTGAGGCCGAGGACGTACTGGAGGAAGAAGGGTGAGGCGGCGATGTAGCAGAACAGGGCCGCGAAACCGAAACCGAACGCGAACGTGTAGCCGAGGTAGATCCGGTCGACCAGCAGCGACCGCGCGGTGGCCAGGGTGGACCGCAGGCCGCCGGCGTGCCGCCGCTCCGGCGGCAGGCTCTCCGGTACGGCGACCAGGGTGATCAGGAACGTCAGCAGCGAGCCGGCGGCGAGGACCCCGAACACCGCCCGCCAACCGGCAGCGCTGATCACGACACCACCGAGCAGGGGCGCGACGATCGGGGCGATCCCGCCGAGCGCCATCAGGATGCCGAACATCCGGGCGGCGGCCGGGCCCTTGGCGGTGTCGGAGACGACGGCGCGGCCGACGACCACCCCGGCCGCGCCGCTGAAACCCATCAGGAACCGCAGTACGGTCAGCGACTCCAGCGAGGGGGCGAGCGCGCAGGCGGCGGCGGAGGCCGCGCACAGGGCCGTACCGGTGAGGATCAGGATCCGCCGGCCGTACCGGTCGGAGAGCGGGCCGAGCACGAGCTGCCCGAGCGCCAGGCCGATCAGGAACGCGGTGAGGGTGAGTTGGATGCCCGACGGATCGGTCCGGAACTCCTCGGCCATCAGCGGAAATGCCGGCAGGTACATGTCGATGCCCATCGGGGGCACGAAGGCCAGCAGCACCAGTGCGATGGTGAGCAGCACCGGCAGCCCGGCCGGGCGTGCCGGGACCGGCTCCGATGGCGGCGACGACGAGGGCGGTGGCTCCGGGGGCGGCGACGAGGGCAGTGGCTCCGGGGGTAGTGGCGGACTCGACTGCTCGCTTCGCGAGGGGGTGGAAGTCACGGCAGGAAATTACTATAACTATATAACTATGTCTACCGGTACCCTCGTGAAGTGAAACGAGTGATGGACGCGGACGAGACGGTTCTCCGGGAGGCGAGGGGACTCGTACCAGTCCTGTACCAACTGGGCCGGGTGATGCGGCTCCAGGGCGTCGACGAGGCCGGGCTGGGCCAGTTGCCGCCCTCGGAACTCGAGGTGCTCCGGTACGTTCTCGAAACTCCCGGCGTCTCCGTGAGTACCCTGGCCCGTGACCTCGGCCTGCACGCCAGCAACGTGAGCGCGACGGTGCGCGCCCTGGTGGCCCGGGGCCTGATCCGCCGTGAGCCCGACCCGAACGACCGACGCGCCGTACGGCTCTACCCGACCGTCGACGCCGCGCACGGCTCGGCCCGGATCGAGGACTCCTGGGCCCGGATCTTCGCCGCCGCCCTGGACGACCTCACCGACGAGCAGCGTAGGGCCGTCGCCGGCGCCGCTCCGGCGCTCGGCGCGCTCGCCGAACGCCTTCGGGTTCGCCGCACCACCGAACGGGGCTGACGAATCCGTCGATCGTTCGCCCGGCTTTTGGTCCGGTTGGCATCCCGGACTGCCGGAAAGGGGGCTGACGTCCGACTCCCCAGAGTGTTTGCATGTGCGCCGAGGGCGACGAGCGGGCGTCGGCCCGGGGGAGGTCGACGATGTTCCCGGTACTCGGGCGCGCGATGTGGCGGTGGCGCTGGCCGGTGCTGATCGGCTGGCTGGGGCTGGTGCTCGCCGGGGCGACCCTCGGCGGACAGGTCTTCGACCGGCTGGACAGCACCGACAACCTGCGTCCCGACGCCGAGTCGGAGCAGGCACAGCGGCGGGTGGACGAACTCCTGCCCGAGGGACCGATCGTGGTCGCGGTGGTCCGCGACCGGGACCCGTACGACCCCGCGCTGGTGGCCAGCGTCGGACAGGTTCGCACCCAACTGCTGGCCGTACCCGGGGTGAAGGCCGTCGACGACCTGTACAACGCCGCGGGCGGACGGATCGGCGCCGACAACCGGAGCACCCTGGTCCAGGTCGAGTTGGCCGAAGGACTGAGCCCGGAGCAGCGGGAACGGGCCGAGGACCGGGTCAGCACCCTGCTCCGCGACATCGACGCGCCCCAGGTGCTGGTCGGCGGGGAGAAACTGGCCGAGCGGGCCTTCGCCGAGCAGGCGATCGAGGACGCGGCCGTCGGGGAGTCGATCGCGCTCGGCGTACTCCTGATCGCTCTCGTGGTGATCCTCGGCGGCCTGCTGGCCGGCGTGCTGCCGATGCTGGCGGCGCTCGCCGCCGTCGCGGTGACCCTGCTCGGCCTGTACGGGCTCAGCACCGTGACCGGGATCAGCGAGTTCACCCTCAACGTGGTCACGCTGCTCGGCATCGGCCTGACCGTGGACTACGCGCTGCTGCTGGTGGTCAGGTTCCGGGAGGAACGGGCCGCCGCCGAGGCCGAGGGCGGGGCGGAGGGCGGCGACGGGGTCGCGGATCCGGGGACCCTGCTGGCCCGGACGATGGCGACCGCCGGTCGGGCCGTACTCGTCTCCGGGCTCGCGGTGGCGGCGGCGATGATCGGCCTGTACGCGTTCGCCGAACCGCTGCTCTCCGCGATGGCGCTCGGCGGCGCGGTCGCGGTGCTGCTGTCCACCCTGGCCGGCATGACCCTGCTGCCGGCGCTGATCGCGGTCGCCCACCGGCACATCCCCGCCCCCGGGTCCGACACCTGGGTACGCCGTGCGGTGGCCGTGACCCGCTGGCGGAAGACCCCCGCCGACGGGCCGGGACTGCTCGGTCGGCTCGCCGGATACGCCCAGCGGAAGCCCGGACCGGTGGCGTTCACCGTCTCGGCCGGTCTGCTGCTGCTCTCCCTGCCGTTCCTGTTCGGCGCCAATCTGGCCAACTCCGACGCCCGCGCGCTGCCCCGCTCGATGGAGGCCCGACAGGCGTACGACGTGCTGCTGCGGGACTTCGAGGCGGGTCGGGCGGCGCCGGTGACCGTGGTGGTCGAGGCGGATCCGGCCAGCGCCGAGGTCCGTGACCTGATGAACCAGCTCAACGTCCTGCCACAGGTGATCAGGATGCAGCCCCGGCCGGACGTGCCGGGCGCCGCCGTGGTGATCGACCTGATTCCCGAGGGCGCGACCGGCGGGCCCGAGTCGCGGGACCTGGTCCGGGCGGTACGCGACCTGGAGCAGCCACTTCCGCTGCTGGTCGGTGGTCCGGCCGCCGAGCTGGTGGACTACCGGTCGTCGGTGTCGGCGCGGCTGCCGTTCGCCGTACTGGTGCTGTTGCTGGTCACCACCGTGTTGCTGTTCGTCCTCACCGGCTCGCTGGTCATCCCGGTGAAGGCCCTGGTGATGAACGCGTTGACCCTGCTCGCCACGCTCGGCGTGCTGGTCGTGGTGTTCCAGTGGGGCGTCGGCTCGACCCTGCTCGGGGTGGAGTCCTGGGGGGCGATCGATCTCACCACCCCGGTACTGCTGTTCGTCTTCGTCTTCGGCCTGTCGATGGACTACGAGGTCTTCCTGCTCGCCCGGATCCGGGAGGAGTGGGACCGGTGGTCGGATCTGCGGACCCCGGCCGCCCGGATCCGGGCCAGCCAGCGGGCGGTGTTGGCGGGGATCACCCGGACCGGTCCGGTGGTCACGGCGGCGGCGGTCTGCATCGCCATCGTCTTCCTGGGATTCCTGCTCGGTGACCTGACCGCCGTCAAGGAGATCGGTTTCGGGATGGCGGTGGCGGTGCTGCTCGACGTCACGGTGGTCCGGGGTCTGCTGCTGCCGGCGGTGATGAGCCTGCTCGGTGAGTGGAACTGGTGGGCGCCCGCGCCGCTGCGCCGGCTGCACCGCCGGTTCTCCGGCGGCGGTCGGCCGTCGACACCCGCCCCCGCACCGGCCCCGGCGGAGCCGGTTTCCACCGGGCCGTGACCACCGCTTCATCGACGTACGGTAATGGTGTCGGCTCGCTCCGCTGCGTCGCGAGAACGCCCGTGGGGAAGCTGTCGGATATCTATGTCTTCCTCCGTCGGTAGCGCGACGCATCGCTGCCGGTGTCGATCGAGGGTGCGTAGTCTTCCTGCCCATGACTCCGGATCATGGCTCCGACCGGATCCCGATCGGCTTCGACGAGTTGCTTCGCCGGTGCCGGTTGGCGGCCGGCCTGACCCAGGCCGAACTCGCGCAGCGGGCCGGGGTCGGGGTCCGTACGGTCCGTGACCTCGAACGGGGCCGCTCGTCCCGTCCGCAGCGTACGACCGTCGAACTGCTGGCGACGGCGCTCGCACTCGCCGGCCAGGACCGGGCCGACTTCATGGCCTCGGCCCGGGGACAGGCGGGCCCGGTGTCCGAGACGGTTGCCGGTGTGCCGGTCCGTCGACTTCCCGCCCGTGGCCTGGGCCTTCCCGATCCGGGTGAGCTGATCGGACGGGATCGGGACGTCGCCGAGTTGGCGGCGATGATGACCGAGCGGCCGCAGCTCGCGCGTGGGGTGGTGAGCCTGGTCGGCCTGGCCGGGGTCGGTAAGACCGGGCTGGCTCTCAAGGTCGCCCAGCGGGTGGCCGACGAGTTTCCCGGCGGCGTCAGCGGGATCGTGATGATCGAGGGGTCCACCGAGGGCGACGTGTTGTCGGCCGTTGCCATGGTGTTCGGGGTGGGTCGGGCGAGCGACCTGGCCAGCCGGTTCTCCGACGTGCCCTCACTGTTGCTCGTCGACGCCGTCGAACGGGCCCCGGGAGCGGCGGCCGAGGCGCTGAACCGGCTCGCCGAGACCGCGCCGATGCTCCGGGTCCTGGCCACCGGCCGGCATCCGGTCGGGCTGCCCGGCGAGCGGGTCCGGCCGGTGACCCCGCTGGAGGTGCCGCCCGTCGACGCCCCGGCCGAGCTGGCGGTACTGACCGAGTACCCGGCGGTCGCGCTCCTGCTCGCCCGACTGCGCCAGATCCGGCCCGAGCCGCCACGCCCCGACGAGGTGCTCGCACTCGTCGAGCTGGTCCGCCGACTCGGCGGGCTGCCACTGGCGATCGAGTTGGCCTCGGCGCACGGCCGGGTGCTCGACCTCAACGAGATCCTCGACCGGTACGGGAATCGGGTGCTCGACCTCGGCAGCCCACCCGTCGCCCGCGAGGCGGTGGTGACCCTGCGGGACGCGGTGGCGGCGAGCTACCGGTTGCTCGAAGCCGACGAGCGGTCGGCGCTGCGCCGGCTCTCGGTGCTCCGCAACCGGTGGTCGGTGGAGCTGGCGGAGGCCATGCTCGGTGGCGATCCCTCCTCGTCGGCCGGCTCGTCCCCGGCGGGTCGCGCCTTCCCCGCCCCGGCCGGTCATGTGCTCCCGGTCGCGCATCCGGCGCCGATCGGTCATTCGTCCCCGGGCTGGCAGGCACCTTCCGAGGGTCGTTCGTCGGCGGGCGGGCCGGGTGGCGACGGGGATCCGGTTCGGGTGCTCGACCGCCTGCTGGCGCTGGGACTGATCAGTTCCCGGGGTACCGGGCCGCTCCGGTTCCGGCTGCTCGACGTGGTGCGCGACTTCGCCGCCGAGCGGGCGGCGGCCGACGGTGAACTGGCGGCGATCCGGGGTCGGCACGCCGCGGTGTTCGCCCGGTTGGCCGCGCGGGTCGCACCGGATCTGGCCGGCGGGAAGCTCGTCGAGGCGGTCGGCCTGCTGGACGAGGTGGCGGGCGACCTGTGGACCGCGCTGGCGCACTCGGCCAACGACGATCCGCACACGGCGCTGCGGCTGGCCGCGAATCTTGCCCGCTGGTGGCGCTACCGGGGTCGGGACGTGGCGGGGCGGCAGTGGCTGCGTCGGCTGTTGGACGATCCCCGTACCGCCGATGCCGATCCCACGGCGCGGGCCTGGGCCCAGGTCGGTGTCGCGCAACTCGCCCAGGAACACGGCGCGGGGCCGCAGGAGCTACCGGCGGTGGAGGCGGCGTTGACGGCGTTCCAACGGTTGCGCGACGTCCCCGGCGAACTGGCCGCCCGCAGTGTGCTCTGTGGACTCTGGACGGCCGTCGGCGGTCACGACGAGGCACGGCGGCACGGGGAGGCGGCACTGGAGCTGGCCACCCGTACCGGTCGGATCCGGGACATGGCGGTGTCGCAGAACAACCTCACCTGGCACGAGATCCGGATCGGCGACCTGCGTGCGGCCCGGCGCCGGTTGGCGGCGGTGGACCGGCTGGCCGGCGAGTGCGGCGAGGAGCGGCTCCGCGTACTGGCCCGGGCGAACCTGGCCGAGGTGGCCCGGCTGGAGGGCCGGTACGCGGACGCGGTCCGGCAGGGGCGCCGGGTGATGGCGGCGCTGGCCGATCTGGGGGATCCCGGCCACCGTCGACGGGTGCTCGGCACGGTCGGGCTCGCGCTCGCCCAGGACGGACGGCTCGACGAGGCGGCGGCGGTGCTCGCCGAGCTTCGCGCGCGTAAGACGGTGGGATCGGGCGGCCGAGCGGCCGAGCCGGATTCCGGCCGACCGACGGTCGACGAGGCCGTGCCCCGGGAGGACGGGATCTGCGCGCTCATCGAGGCGAGTCTGGCGATGCAACGGGGTGACCGGGAGTGGGCGGCCGAGTGGTTCGCGGCGGCGGCCCAGTCCAGCGCCGGATCCCGGGACCTCCGGGATGTCGCCGAGGCGTTGGTCGGACTGGTGGCCAGCACCGATGATCCGGTGGCGCGGGCGGTGGCGGTCAAGAGCCTTGACCAGGTGTGCCGGGAAGGCGGGATCGTCCTGTTGCCCCGGGAGCGGGCCTTGATCGGCCTGGTCGCGTTTGACCAGGAAACC
Organism: Plantactinospora solaniradicis; assembly: GCF_042658085.1. Taxonomy (NCBI): domain Bacteria; kingdom Bacillati; phylum Actinomycetota; class Actinomycetes; order Micromonosporales; family Micromonosporaceae; genus Plantactinospora; species Plantactinospora solaniradicis. Next base: position 425,719 of record NZ_JBHSPR010000018.1, read on the forward strand.
GTCAGGGAAGAATGACCCCCCGCACCTGGGGCCGTGGCGCGAGTGGAACAGCCCCCCGACAGAGCCCCTCACCGGTCCCCCTCGCGCCACGTCCCCAGAGCCCCCCGGTTGTCTGAAGATTAACCAGCAGTGGCATCCGTTTTTTCCGATTAATGGGTCATGTTGCGATGTGTACGTGACTTCTGCCGGTCTTTCTGCCGGTGGTTTCCGTACCGGCCCGCCAACCGGACTCGTCTTTCGGTCAGTGGGCGACGATATTCGGCTATGGGGCCCGAAAACGGACAGAAATCAGCAGTCGGCGGTCGTGCCGGCGCTTCCGGCGGTGGCACCCGGGTGAACCGCGTCCCGGACGATCCGGAGCGATTCGAGCAGGTTGTCCAGTGCGGCGGAGTCGAGCTGACCGATGAACCAGTCCTGGATGAGTTGGATGTGTCCGGGGAGTGTCTCCCCGAGCCTCGTCATGCCGGACTCCGTCACGACCGCGTACGCACTGCGCCGGTCGGAGGGGCAGGCGCGACGGCAGAGCAGTCCGTCGCGTTCCATTCGATCGACGACCCGGGTCACACCGCTGGTGGAGAGCGAGGTCTGTGCGGCGAGGTCGGTCATCCGGAGCTCGTGCTGGGGCGATCGGGCCAGCCGCATCAGAACCTCGAACTCCACGGACGAGAGGTCGTGCTCCTCGAACTGGGCGGCGAATCTGGCCGCGAGCCCAGCGTGCACCTCCATGACCAGGCCCATGGCCGTCAGGCGGGAGTCATCGTAGAGGTTCTCGGTCACGATCCCATCCTAGCAGTACTTGACACGGGGAATATTGCTGCATCTATAGTTGCTAAGTCAGTCATCGGTCAACACAAACTATTTCGTGGGAAGGGCAGCACCATGAGCAGCAGCACCGAATCCGCCACCCGTTCGTGGGAAGGGCTGACGATCCCGGCCCCCGGGACGTACCTGCTCGACCAGGCGCACAAGCGCGTCGGGTTCGTGGCCCGGCACATGATGGTGAGCAAGGTGCGCGGCCAGTTTCGCGAGGCCGAGGCGACAATCACGGTAACGGAGAACCCGCTCGAGTCCGCGGTGTCCGCCACCATCGCGACCACGAGCATCGACACCGGCGCGACCGACCGCGACAACCACCTGCGCAGCGGTGACTTCCTCGAGGTGGAGAAGTTCCCGACGCTGGAGTACCGCAGCACCGGCGTCAAGTCGCACAGCGGTAACGAGTTCGTGCTCACCGGTGAGCTGACGATCAAGGACGTGACCCGCCAGGTCGACCTCGAGGTCGAGTTCGAGGGCGCCGGGCGGAGCCCGTTCGGCCAGGACCTCTTCGGCTTCACCGCCACGGCCGAGATCGACCGGGAAGAATTCGGCCTGACCTGGAACGTCGCGCTGGAGACCGGCGGCGTGCTGGTCGGGAAGAAGATCAAGATCGAGATCGAGGGCGAGGCCATTCGCCAGGCCTGACCAATGCCGCCCGATCGGCTGACGGTCGGGCCGGTACGGACGACGGCGTTACGCCCCGGTCACCGATTGACTGGTGACCGGGGCGTCCCGTTGGGTAATGCGCCCGGTGGAAAGGGTGTCTCGATCGTGTGCGAAGGTGGACGCAGCGCCGCTGGCCGCTCACTCTCGGCCGGCGGACGCTGTGGTTGTGGCCGCGTGCGTTCAGCGCTCCTACGGTGACAGATCGAACATTCGCCCGACGGGTACGACCACCCGGACGGCGGTGACAGCGCCTCGCGGCGGGGAGGGCACATGGGCCAGGACGTCTCCGAGGTGCTCCCCTTCTCCCGGGAGGACCGGATCCGTTACCGGCAGAAGGTACGGCGGTGCCTGGACGTCTTCGCCCTCATGCTCGACGACTTCGGCTTCGACGCCGACCGGCCGACCACCGGTCTGGAAATCGAGCTGAACCTGGTCGACGATGACGCCGAGCCCGCGATGCGCAACGCCGAGGTGCTGGACAACCTCGGCGACCCCACCTTCCAGACCGAACTGGGCAAGTTCAACCTCGAACTCAACGCCCGGCCCCGGCTGATCGAAGGCGCCGGCTTCGCGGACTACGAGCGGGACCTGCGGGAAAGCCTCGGCCGCGCGGAGGAACTCGCCGTCAAGTCCGACGCGACGATCATCCTGATCGGCATCCTGCCCACGCTGACCCCCCGGCACCTGGTGCTCGACAACCTGTCCAGGAACAAGCGCTACCGGGTGCTCAACGACCAGATCGTGGCCGCCCGGGGCGAGGACATCGAACTGGACATCCGGGGCGTGGAGCGGTTGCAGACCCACACCGACTCGATCGCCTCCGAGGCCGCCTGCACCAGCCTCCAGTTCCATCTCCAGGTGGCGCCGGACAGTTTCGCCAACTACTGGAACGCCTCCCAGGCCATCGCCGGAGTCCAGGTCGCGCTCGGCGCCAACTCGCCGTTCCTGCACGGGCGCCAGCTCTGGGCCGAGACCCGGGTCGCCCTCTTCGAGCAGGCCACCGACACCCGGCCCGACGAACTGAAAGCCCAGGGCGTACGGCCCCGGGTCTGGTTCGGCGAGCGATGGATCACCTCGATCTTCGACCTCTTCGAGGAGAACGTCCGCTACTTTCCGCCGCTGCTGCCGATCTGCGACGACGAGGACCCGGTCGAGGTCCTGCACAACGGCGGCACGCCCAAGCTGGCGGAGCTGCGGCTGCACAACGGCACCGTCTACCGGTGGAACCGGCCGGTCTACGACATCATGAACGGCCGCCCGCACCTGCGGGTGGAGAACCGGGTCCTGCCGGCCGGGCCGACCGTGGTCGACATGCTCGCCAACGCCGCCTTCTACTTCGGGCTGGCCCGGGACATGGCGGAGGGGGACCGGCCGATCTGGAGTCAACTGACGTTCAGCGCGGCCGAGGAGAACTTCCACGCGGCGGCCCGGCGGGGCATCGACGCCGTCATCGCCTGGCCCAGGCTGGGCCAGGTACGGGTGACCGACCTGGTGCTCGACGTACTCCTGCCCCGGGCGGCCGCCGGGCTGGACCGGTTCGGTGTCGGCGCCGCGCACCGGGACCGGTTGCTCGGGATCATCGAGCAGCGCTGCCGTACCGGACGTAACGGCGCGGTGTGGCAGGTCGAGGCGGTACGGGCGGCGGAACGCGGCCGGGGCATGAATCGTCCCCAGGCGCTCCGACACATGCTCCAGCGTTACGGCGAACTCCAGCGGACCGACGAGCCGGTGCACACCTGGCCGGTGGACTGACGCCTCCGGTCAGCGCGATCGGCGGCCGAACCGACCCAGCCGGCCCTTGGCCGTGCCGTCGCCGGCCTTCTCTCCGGCCGCCTTCCCGCCGGCCGGGGAGGTCTCGTCGGTGCTTCCTTCGGAAGGCTCGTCGGCACGCTCCCCGTCGGCGCCGCTGCTGCTGTCCACCTCGTCGGACGCCCGCCCGAGCGGGTCGGGTCGGCCGTCGGTCCGCCCGAGCGGGTCGGACTCGTCCGAACCGGGAAGGTCGGTGGGCCCGTCGGCGCGGCCGGACGGGAACGGGTCGTCGTCGGCAGAGGTACGCCAGGATCCGCCGGTCGGCTGGGCCGGCAACCGGGGCGGACGTCCGGAGCCGCCCGGAACACCGCCGGAGGTTTCGGAGCCGGCCTCGGCCGCCCCGGCTCCCGTCGCCGGCACCTCGACATCGGGTCCGACCGACTCGGACCGGGTAGCCCGGGACTCCGCCTCCTGTGCGCGTGCCTCCGCCCGCTGTGCCAGCGCCGCCACCAGCGCGGACCCGGCAAGCCCCGCGACCACCGCGTACGGCGCCATCAGATGTGCCGACACCTGCTCGGGCCGGATGCCGACCAGTCGGGGCGCGGCGAAGAAGTAGGCGACGGCCACCAGCAGCGGACCGCTGATGCCCGAGATGGCGGCCCCGACCCGGGCCGCCGGCCGCCGGGCCGCGGCTCGGGCGGCGAAGATGCCGATCAGCAGGGCGGAGCCGAGTGACAGCGCCGCCCCGGGCCAGTAGAAGTAGTCGCGGAACCAGAAGCGTCCACTGTCCGACGTGAGCTGCCAGACCCCGAGCTGGGCGCTGGTCAGCCCACGGCCGGACAGCACACCGTCGATGACGGCGATCACCGCGAGCGCCCAGAGCCAGCCGACGGTGCCGAGCACGTTGCTGGCCACGGCCGGTGACGAGGTCGCCCAGATCGCCACCAGCAGCCCGATCATGACGCCGATGACGGCGTAGCCCGCGGCGACGGTCTGCGGTGACGCGGTGTCCGCGCGCACCGCCGCTCGGGCGGGTACGGCGACGAGCACCACGGTGACGAGTCCGCCGATCGCGCTGGAAACCGCGAGCGCGGCCCGCCACAACCCGCTGGCCAGGCTGGGGGGCGATTCGGTGGCCGGGCCGCCGGCAACGGTCGGCTTCGGGGTCCGGCCGGCACCGCTGAGCCGGTGCGCGCAGATCGCCCCGGCGACCGTGGAGGTCGCGGCTATCCACGCAGCCCAGGTGAGGCTGGCGACCCAGGCGGCCTCGCTCGTGCCGTCCGAGGACGGCATCCAGGCGATGATGCCGAGCCCGTAACCGAGACCCAGTTGAGCGGCGCCGGCGCCGGCAGCAACGCCGATCGCCGTCGCGACTGATCCTCCCCAGCCTCGTACGGCCATGCGGGGCAGCGTAGCGTCCACCCGGCGGCGGGGCGAGGGGCGACCGGGTACCGCGCCATCCTCGACCGCCCGCCGGTTGCGCTCCGGGGGGCGGGCCACCGATGCTGGCGTGCGGCACACTTCGGATGTGGGATATCGGCGTGCAACCCCCGCACGGCGGATGGTGAGGCAGAGTCGGCATGTCGGATGAGTACGTGACGGGACAACCGGACGCGGGCCAACGGTCTGGTCACTCGAATCGGACCGGGCTGGTGGCCGGTGCGGCGGTCGGCCTGGTCATCTGTGCCGTAGTCGGTGCCCTCGGCGGCTTCTTGTTGGCTGGTGGCGGCGAGGATCCGGCGAACCGGCAGGCCGGCTCCGTTTCGACCGCCACCACCGCGGCGGCGCCGAGTACTCCGCGCGGTACGCCCGGCAGAACGCCGAGCCGACGACCGACCGCTGCACCGCCACCGCAGATCGGCGAGATGGCGCTGCCGAACCTGGTCGGGATGGACTTCGAGGAGGCCCGGGAGGAACTGTTCCGCCGCGGCCTGGGTGCGCAGATCACCTTCGGCAAGGCGGGCAGCGACCGCAGCGTCGTGAGCACCAACCCTCGGGGCGGCGCCTCCGTTCGGAAAGGCGTCACGGTCCGGTTGACCGTGGCGGGCGCCCCGCCGGAGGTGGTCGTACCCGAACTCGTCGGGCAGTCCTGCGCACAGGCGGGGCGGCGAGTGGTGGAGGACGGCCTCTACCCCAGCTATCCGACCGACAGAAAGGGCCAGGTACAAAGTCAGGATCCCAAGGGTGGTGCCACGCTCCGCTGGAACGAGCGGGTGAAGGTGTACTGCTCGGACTCCGTAGGCCCGACCTCCACACCGACGTTGTAGCCGGACCGGTACACCTCCTCCGCACGGACACGCCGGACGCGCCCGAATCGCGCGCGACCGGCCGGGCGACCGTCGGCCGGATAGGTTTGACGGTGGTTGGCCCGGTCCCATCCGGTGGCGAGAGGACGTGCCATGGCCGACGACGACCCGCCGCGCTCCTCCGACCCTCCGGACGTTCCGGACGCGGACGTGGACGCGGACCGGAACGCCTCCGACCATGTTCCAGGGACCGCCGGCCCTGGTGGCCCGGTCCCGGACGACGACGCGGGGCGGACCGGCCCGACCGCCATCGACGGGGACGCCGCCCGGGTGATCAGAACCGACGCCGGCCGGGCCGTCGAGGCGGACACGCAGGCTGGCCAGGGCCACGGTGCGACCTCGCCGGACGTCACCCCGCCGATCCCTCCCCGGGCACCGACCTGGGCGGGGCGGGCAGAGGTACCGGTACGCGGAAGGGGTGCGCCCGGTGGGCCGCCGCCGGTGGACTGGTCCTACGGCGACGGGTCCTACGGTGACGAGCCGGATGGTCGTCGTTGGTGGATGCCCATCCTGGTCGGGGTGATCGCCCTGGTTCTGTTGACCGTTCTGGTGGTCGCCGGTTGGGTGATCATCGACTCGGCCCGCCGGGAGGCGCCCGATCCACCGACCCCGGCGGTCACCACGCCCGCCGCGACGCCCGCCCGTACCTCCGCCGCGCCCACCACCACCCCGCCGAGCCCGACCGCCACGCCGAGCGCCACCGCGAGTACGACCGTGGTGGTGCCGCCGCTCGTCGGGCTGCCGGAACAGGAGGCGGTGGAACTACTGGAGCAGTTCGGACTCGTCCCCCGGCTCCGGTTCCGTGCCTCGGATCGACCGGCGGGCACCGTGCTACAGACGGACCCGTCGGCCGGTCGTGAGGTCGCGCCCGGCGACCAGGTCACGCTGGTGATCGCCGAGCCTCGACCGGATCCGCCCACGACCTCCGTCCCCACCCCCTCGGTGTCACCCCAGGAGGACGACTGAGGCCACGCGGCGACCCACCAGCCTCGGGCACGGTCACCAGGCTCGGCGGCGGTAGCCGACCATGGCCAGTCCGACGGCGGAGATGACCAGGCCGAGCAGCCCCGAACAGACCAGCGAACGCCGGTACCCGTCAGACAGCCCGTCGGCGGCCGGTGGCGACCCGGACCGCTGGTCCACGGGTACGACCCGACCGGCCCCGGCCTGGTGCTGGGGAGGTACGGCTCCGTCCCCCGGTACTCCGGCGGCATCGGGTCGGGCGCCCGGGTCGGACGTCTCCGGGTCGGACGTCTCCGGGCTGGCCTCCGCGGGAAGCCGTCGCCAGGGCGGCCAGTGGTGTTCCCGTCGTACCCGCTGGACGGCGGGTGGACCAGAGGTCGCCGCCGCCGCACCGCCGCCGGCCGGCTCGCCGGAGTGCGGGTCGGATTCGGCGTCAGCGGACGTGGTGGGCTGCGGCCGGGGTCCGGGTTCGGCGTGCGTCGGATCGGCGGATGCCGTCGGACCGGTCGTCGGGTACCGGCCGGACGGCGGGCGGGATGCTCCGGCACCGCTCACGCAACCGGGTACGCCAACGGTGATCAGGATCAGCAGAACACTGACCCGCATGCTTCGGTACGTCGTTCGGGGTGGGGCGAAGGGCTCCACGGCCATGGGCGGCTCCCGGGTTCGGGGCCCTCGACGACGTGCGGGGTTGGCAAACCTTTGACGGGTGCACCCAGTCTAGGGCGGCCCACCCGGGCACCGGCGGCGTTCCGGCGGATGCGGGTTCAGCCGACCCGGACCCGCTGGGCGAGCGCGGTGGAGTTGTTCCGCATCGGGCGCTGCGCCGGAAGGCGGTTGCGCCGTGCGGAGTTGGCGTAGAGCTGGCGCAGCCCGCTGAGCTGTACGAATATGGACCGCCGCTCGACCGCGTCACCGCTGGCGTCGAGTTCGTAGCCGTCGAGCCAGACCCAGCCGTGATAGGTCGGCCAGTCGTGCACCCGGATCACCCGGAAGTAGATCGGCTCGGCGAACTGGACACTCGCCGTACGGGTCACGTGGAGCACATCACCGGAGCGGGGAAGCACATCAGCTCCTGTCCGACTGGCCGGACTGGCCGGCGGAAGTGGCGGGCGGGGGTCTGGTGGGGTCTGACCCGGGCGTATGTCGGCAAGAACAAGTGGACTCTGCGGGACTGGGGCATCGGCCGGGACGATGCGTCGGCATTCCGTCACACCGTCCCGGCCGATACCTGTCGACTCCGGGACGCGCCAGCCGCCGTAGCGGCCCTGGCATACAGCGGCGGGGGCTCTTACCCCGGAGCGGGGCTTCTCGCCGTACCGGTGGTACGACCGTCGCCCCGGCCAGGCGAGAATGGGGGAGCATTGCACCGCCTGACCAGATGGGAACGCTGTGTAGCCCGAGCCATACGGACAGGGTGCATCAAGAACATGATCAATGCAAGTTGCAGTTTGCCCTTTGCTCCGGGATGGCGATAGTGGACCATCCGGTGCTTGATGCGCCGCGCGTCGAAGCGGCAGACTGGAGCCGCTTTCGTTCGCCATGACCGACCGGGTCATCGTTCCATCCGCCGTGAACGAATCCCCGCCGATCCGCGGTCGTCCGCAGGGCGGACAATCAGACCTCTCTTATTGATCAATTCGGAGGTGACCTGGTGACCGAGCGCCGGAGCCCGACCATCCGCCGCCGTCGACTCGGTGCGGAACTTCGCCAGCGCCGGGAGAAGGCCGGGGTCACGATAGAAGCCGTCGCCGAACTGCTGGAGTGTTCGGCCTCCAAGGTGTCCCGGATAGAGACGGGCCACACCACGGCAACGGTCCGGGACGTCCGGGACATGCTCGGCATCTACGGCGTGACCGGTGCCGAGTGCGACGAGTTGATCCAGATCGCGCGGGAGGCCCGGCAGAAGGGCTGGTGGCATCCGTACAGTCCGGTGCTGGCCGGGGCGTACGTCGGCCTCGAAGCCGCAGCGGGCTCGATCCGGGCGTACGAGCAGCAGACCGTGCCGGGCCTGTTGCAGACGGAGGACTACGCCCAGGCCATGATCAGATCTGCTCGGCCGGACTGGGTCGCCGAGGAAGTCAACCAGCGGGTCCGTGTCCGGTTGGGTCGTCAGTCGTTACTGGACCAGGACGATCCGATCGAACTGTGGGTGGTGCTCGATGAGACGGTGATCAGCCGACCGGTGGGCGGCGACGCGGTCATGCGGGCCCAGTTGGAGCGGCTGGTGGAAGCCGCTGACCTACCGAACGTCACGCTTCAGGTCCTGCCGTTCGATGCCGGCGCGCATGCCGGTATGGACGGTACTTTTACCATCCTCGGCTTCCCGGAACCGGGTGATCCGGACGTGGTGTACGCCGAAAACGCCACGGGTGGGTTATTTCTGGAGAAGCGGGATGAGCTGCAGAAATACATATTCATCTTCGATCATATTCGAGCAGCGGCCATGCGCCCGGAAGAGTCCGTCGCTTTGATTGCGAAGTTGGCAGAGGAGCCATTGTGGAAGTGGAGACAAAGGGGTACCGCGTCGACCTGAACGGGGCAGCCTGGCACAAGAGTTCGCGTAGCGGACCCAATTGTGACAACTGTGTCGAGGTGGCCTTCGCGGGCGGCGCGATCGCGGTGCGTGATTCGAAGAACCCGAGCGGCCCTGCCCTGATCTTCACGCCCGACGAGTGGGATGCGTTCGTCGGCGGTGCCAGGGACGGTGAGTTCGACCTGGCCTGACGGTCACGACAACCGGCGATCAGCCGAGCGCGGTCACCCGGTCAGCGAAAGCTGCCGGGTGACCGCGCTACGCGTGTGCGGGGGCGCATCGGTGCGGGCGGATCCGCGATCATCCGCCGGTGCGGCCGTCGCCGCCAACCCGCCGGGTCGTTGTACCAGACGGCGCGGTGGGCCACGCCGACCCACCGCATGGGGGTTTCAACCGAGCGAGGCAGGCGAGGCGGATGACGATCGGGTCGGAGAATCTGGGCAACGGTTCGGCCAAGCCGGAGCGGTTCACCGGGAAATACCGTGGGGCCCGTCGGGACAGCAGCATTACGGTCGAGGAGCCGTCGTCGGCTGCCGACCTCGGTTCCTCGCAGAGCACCGGCCCGGAGCGGATGTCGGACCTGCCGGGCAACATGGATCTGCCGGGCAACATGGACCTGCCGGGCAACATGGACCTGCCGGGCAACATGGACCTGCCGGGAAACGTGGACCTGTCGGGAAACCTGCCCTCGTCGGACCGTGGCCCGACGCTACCGTCGCTGGACATGGGTGGACTGACCGAGCCGGTCTTCCCGCCGCCCGACTGGCCGGACGTACCGAGCGAACCGCTCGTCGACCATCCGTTGTTGCGTGGCCTGCTGCTCGAACTGCCGCCCAAGGGGACCATCCCCGGGTCGCTCTGGCTCGACCGCTGGTTCGAGGCCGCGCGGGCGATCCTCGAACTGCTATACGTGCAGGATTCCAGCCGACCGCGATGACCGGGGCCGAATGGTGACCGCGCGTTCGACCAGGCGGCTGTGCCGGAGCGCGTGTCGCACCCCGATCGTGCCGATCGCGAGCACGGCGGCGGTGAGCACCAGGCCGATCATGCTCGGACTGGTCAGTGGGACCAGGCCGGCGGCGGTCACCAGTCCGGGCAGCATCACCAGGCCGGTCACCTGCACCGGCAGGGCGATCATCGGATGCGCGGCGGCGGCCCGCAGTGCGGGTGGGGCCGGTGCCTCGGGCGCCGCGGCGAACGCGCCCGCACGCAACCAGAGCTCCCGCACCCGCCGTACCGTCAGCGCGGCGACGACCACGGCGGGCACGGCCGGCAGTGCGAGCCCGACCGCGGTCCGGTCGGCGAGCGTCGGGTCCGCCTCGACCGCTCCGGTCAACAGCACCCCGGCCAGACCGGCCAAACCGGATACGACGAGTACGAAAAGGAGTCTGCTCCGGCGCCGGAGCGGCCGGGCGGTGCGCAGTCGGGGCAGTCCTTCGGCGACGAGACCGGCCGCCACCCAGACGACGGCGATTGCGAGCAGGATGGCGAGGTCCACAAACATGCCTTGTAGTCTTGCCCGTTTTTTGGCGCGGCGAATCGGGGCCCGCCCCTGCTGACCCCGGAGAGGGCACCCGTAGGGGACATCGCTCCTGATAGATAGAAGACTCGGGATCTATTGTTTTCCATCGCTTCTGACTAATGTCAGCTCGATCGGTCGTGCTGATTCGTCCCCACAAAAACGGGGCGGACGGCCCTGCGCCGATCGGAGGGGAGGAGGGGAGATGAGTCTCCCTCGTATGAGGTTCGTAGTCGTCGGAGTGTCCACTCTGGCCATGCTCGCTGCTGTGGCCGCTCCGGCCGCGGCGGCCCCGCCGGAGGGCACCATCCGGAATGCCGGTGGTGCCACCGCCGTGGCGGGCAGCTACATCGTGGTGTTCAAGGACAGTGCGGTCAGTCGGGCCGCCATCGGGTCGGCGGCGTCCGGCCTGATCGGCAAGCACGGCGGCAAGGTGGCCCGCACCTACACGGCCGCGCTGCGCGGTTTCGAGATCAGCACCAACGCCAGGTCGGCGGCGCGGATCGCCGCCGATCCGAGCGTGGCGTACGTCGAGCAGAGCCACACGTTCCAGATCAGTGGTACCCAGCCGAACCCCCCGTCCTGGGGCCTGGACCGGATCGACCAGCGGAACCTGCCGCTGAACAGCTCGTACACGTACCCGAACACGGCGACGAACGTCAACGCGTACGTGATTGACACCGGTATCCGGTTCAGTCACAACGACTTCGGTGGCCGGGCGGTCAGCGGGTTCGACGCGATCGACGGCGGATCCGCCGACGACTGCCACGGTCACGGTACGCACGTCGCCGGCACGGTGGGCGGCTCGGCGTACGGGGTGGCCAAGGCGGCCCGGCTGTACGGCGTACGGGTGCTCAACTGCTCGGGCAGTGGCAGCACCGCGCAGGTGGTGGCCGGCATCGACTGGGTCACCGCGAACGCGGTGCGTCCGGCGGTGGCCAACATGAGCCTCGGCGGTGGGGTGGACAGCGCGATCGACGCGGCGGTGAGCAACTCCATCAACGCTGGCATCACCTACGTCGTCGCGGCCGGCAACGGCAACAGCCTGGGGATACGGCAGAACGCCTGCAACTACTCCCCGGCCCGGGTGCCGAGCGCCGTCACCGTCGGTGCGACCTCGAACACCGATGCTGCGGCAAGTTTCTCCAACTTCGGCACCTGTGTGGACATCCTGGCGCCCGGCGTCAGTATCACGTCCGCCTGGTCCACCAGCAACACCGCGACCAACACCATCAGCGGTACGTCGATGGCGACGCCGCACACGGCCGGTGTCGCGGCGATGGTGCTCTCCGCCAACCCGACCTGGTCACCGCAGCAGGTCCGGGACTACCTGGTTTCCAACTCGACCCCGAACGTGGTCAGCAACGTCGGCACCGGTACCCCCAACCAACTGCTCTACGTGGTGAACGACACCACGCCGCCGCCGACCGACGACTTCTCGGTATCGGTATCGCCGACCAGCGGGTCGACAACGGCGGGCAGTTCGGTCACGGCCACCGTCGGCACTGCGACCACGGCCGGGTCGGCACAGTCGGTGAGCCTGTCCGTCAGCGGCCTGCCGAGCGGCGCCACCGCGTCCTTCAACCCGGCCACGGTCACCTCGGGCGGCTCGTCCACGCTGACCATCGCCACCTCGGCGACCACCCCGGCCGGGACGTACCCGCTGATCGTGACGGGGGCCGGAGCGTCGGTCAGCCGGACGGCCAGCTACACGCTGACGGTGACCGGTAGCGGAGGTACCAGCTGCTCGGGCAGCAACGGTACCGACGTCGCGATTCCGGACACCAACGCGGCCGTGACGAGCAGCATCGCCATCACCGGCTGCGGCCGGAACGGCGCCACGGCCGCCACGGTGGCGGTGAACATCGTCCACACCTACCGGGGTGACCTGGTCATCGACCTGCTCGCTCCGGACGGCAGCGTCTACCTGCTGAAGAACAGCAGCATCGTCGACGGTGCGGACAACGTGAACGCCACCTACACCGTCAACCTCTCCTCCGAGGCGGGGAACGGGAACTGGCGGCTGCGGGTCCGGGACGTGTACTCCGGAGACACCGGATACATCAACACCTGGAGCCTCAACCTCTAACCAAGTGCAAGGAAGGGCCCCTTCTTATCGCTTTTTGCATAAGAAGGGGCCCTTATTAACGCTTCAGGCTCAGAGCGTACGCAGGTGGAAGCCGCCGTCGACGTCGATAACCTGACCGGTGCTGAACGGCAGCAGGTCGGTGGCTACGGCCACCACCGCCTTGCCGACGTCCTCTGGCTGACCCCAGCGCCGGATCGGGGTCAGGCCCTGGTTGAAGATCAGATCGTCGTACCTGGCCTTGACCGGACCGGTCATGTCGGTCTCGATGACGCCGGGCCGGATCTCGTAGACGTTGATCCCGTGCTCGGCCAGCCGGGTCGCGTACAGCTGGGTGGTCATCGCCAGCCCGGCCTTGGTCACGCAGTAGTCACCCCGGTTCACGCTGGCGGTGTACGCGCTGATCGACGAGATGACCACGATCTTCGGTCGTTCGACCAGGCCGGCGGCCAACTGCTCGATCATGGTGCGCGCGGCCAGTTGGATCAGGAAGTACGGCCCCTTGAGGTTGATGTCGACCAGCCGGTCGAAGGACTCCTCGCTCGCCTCCAACAGGTCCGCCCGGACGTTCGGGGCCACCCCGGCGTTGCTGACCAGCAGGTCGAGCCGGCCGAACGCGGCCGTCGTCTCGTCGATCAGGCGTCGACGGTCGGCGGGCCGGGACACGTCGGCCCGGACCAGGTGGGCCTGGACACCCAGCGCCTCGACCTCCTTGCCGACCTCCGCCGCGGCGTCCGCGTTGCTCGCGTAGTTGACGACCACGTCGTACCCGGCACCGGCCAGCGCCAGCACGATGCCGCGACCGATCCCCCGGGAACCTCCGGTCACCACCGCCACCGGCCTGCTGGTGATGCGATCGCTCATGCTGCCGCTCCGGTACGGGACGGGCCGAAGAACGTGTAGTACGGCTCGGTACGGGCCTCCCGTTGCAGATAGAGGGCCAGTTCCCGGGCGTGGTAGTCGCCCCACATGCTCGACTCGCCGTTCGGCACCCGCTGCCCGGCCGGTACGTGGTCCCAGCCGTTCGGCCGGTGGTAGACGGAGTGCAGCAGCAGTCCCTGGTGCTGCGCGTCCGTGCTGAGGTAGGGCTCGCCGAAGATGGTGTCCGCCACGGTCAGCCCGGCCTGCCAGTACCGCCGCCCCTCCTCGGTCCGGCCGGCCCGGTTGAGATGGCGGCCGAGCCGGAGCAGCCCCTGCGCGCCGATCGCCGCCGCGGACGAGTCCACCGGCTCGTGTGCGTTGTACGGGTCGGCCGGGCGGTCCAGGTAGTCGCCGAGCCGGACCAGCCCCGGTGCTCCGGTGTCCCAGTACGGCACCCCGTCGGTCGGCGTGTGGGTCAGGTAGAAGTCGCAGGTGGCGGTGGCGGCGCGGAGCAGCATCGCCTCGATCTCGGCCCGTCCGCCGTACGGCGACAGTTCCTCGTCGGGAAGTACGGCGAGGAACTCCAGTTGCTCCGGGAAGCCGAGCATCGCCCAGGCGAGTCCCCGGGTCCAGGTGGTGAACGGCGAGTAGCCCTGCTGGGTGCTCGGGCACCGGTAGCTGCCGTCGTTCACGTTGAAGATCGACTCGTGGGCGGTCCGGCCGGGGAGGTCGTAGCCGTCCCGGCCCTCGCCGTAGAAGACGTTCCATCGGGCGGTGTTGGCGGCGTGTTCGACCAGCCGACCGAGCAGTGAGATCCGTTCGTCCCGCTCGCCCATCAGCACGTGTCCGAGCAGGTGTGACACGGCCAGGGCGCGGCAGGACCGGATGGTGTCGACGAAGAGTGACTGTGGACCGTTGAAGGAGTAGATGTAGCCCGTGCCGTCGGCGGTGCCGCGCCACCGGGCCGCCTGCACCGCGCCGGTCAGCTTGAGCGCCAGTTCGTAGAAGTTCCGTTCGGCGGGGTCGTCCGGGATCCGCCCCTCGTTCATCAGCCGCCACAGGTTCCCGTACGTGCTGACGTTGTTGAACCCGTGGTCGTGTACGCCGATGTGGCTGACATGGCCAGCCATCACCGCGACGGTCTGCTCCCGGCCGGAGTCCAGGAACCGCCGCTCCCCGGTCGCGTCGAACTGGAGCAGCGCGGAGCCGTACTGGAAGCCCTGGGTCCACTCGGTCCAGCCCCGCGCGGTGTACTGCCCCTCGACGGTGAACACCGGTGAGGCCGTGCCCGGCGGGCAGCTCTTCTCGATCGAGTCGATCTTCTGCGCAGAGGCTGCCCAGAGTCGGTCGATCTTGGGTAACAGCGCGGACGGGGTCAGCTCCTGGTCGATCCTTATCATCCGCCCAGCATAGGAAAGCGCTATCCCAAGCGACAGGGGGCGGCCCTAGTCCCGTACCGCCGCGAGCTGGGCGGCGGGGATCCGCAGCGCGAGCGCGGCCGGAATCAGACTCGCCAGCACGGCGGCGGCCAGACAGCCCGCCGCGACCAACGTGATCGGCAGCCAGGGGACGGTGATCTCGGGCTGCGCCACCACCTCGGTCAACCGGGCCTTCAGCCCGGCCAGCATGCCGGCCGCGACCAGCGCCGCGAGCGCGGTTCCGGACAGGCCGACCAGGACCGCCTCCAGCCCGATCATCCGGAGCACCTGCCCGGGAGTCGCCCCGGTCAACCGCAGCACCGCCAACTCCCGGCGCCGGTCGTTGGTCGCCATCACCAGCGTGTTGGCGATCGCGATGCCGGTGTAGAGCAGGGCCATCCCGAGCACCGCCAGCAGCGCCACCCGGTTCCGTTCGTACTGCTCGGCATCCCCCGCCACCAGGTGGTCGAGGGCCGGCGACACCCGCCCGCCACCCGGGCCGGCGGCGTCACCGAGCGCCGCCGGATCGCCGCCGTCCAGGTAGACGACGTCGGCGCCACCGTCGGACGGGTGCGCCCGGCCCAGCTCCCAGGGCAGCAGCAGGGTGCGGTCCAGGTCGATCGAGTCGGCGAGTACGGCAACCACGCGCAGTCGTACCTCGGTCGCGTCGGCGAGCCACACCCGCACCTGTTCGTCGACCCGCCAGCCCATCGAGCTGCTCACCGCCACCGTGTCGGTGCCGGTCAACCCGTCGATCGAACCGGCGACGGTCGGCAGTCGCAGCACCCGGTCCAGCCCTGCGCCGACGTACCGGGCGGAGTACTCCTCGGGGTAGTCGCCGCTGTCGACGTACACCTCGGTCTGCCGGCTCGGTACGGCGGCGCGCACGCCGGTCACCTCGCGCAGCGCCGTGACGGTCGGCTCGGCCAGGCCGACCGGACTGCTCGCGGTGGCCACGGCGGTGGCGGTGACCCGATCCCGGGCGGACTGCTGCTCGCTCTGCCACAACGTCGCGGTCAGCGCCAGGGTGGTGGCGGCCAGGCCGACCGTGACCAGGATCGGCGCGGCGGTGGCGGAGGTCCGGCGCAGGGCGCGCAGCGCACTGGACCGGGCGATCGTCCCGACCTGCCCGCGCAGCGGAGCGCCGAGCAGGTGGACGAGGACCCGGATCAGCACCGGCGCGAGCAGCCCGGCGGCGGTCAGGGCCAACTGGGCCACGAGCATGACCAGCGCCAGGCCGTCGGAGACCCCGATGTTCGGCAGCACCGCCAGCAGCACCGCCGCGCCGCCGAGGAAGAGCAGCCCGAACAGCCAGCGCCCCCAACCCATGACCCGGTGGTCGACCGACGCCTCGCGGAGCGCCTCGACCGGGCGCACCCGGGCCGCCCGCCGGGCGGCCACCCCGGCGCCGACGAGCGCGACCAGCAGGCCGACCCCGGACGCGGCGAGCAGCGGCCAGAGGATGAACCGGGCGGTGAAATGCTCCGGCGCGAAACCCGACCGGGCCAGCCAGTGCGCGTACGGCGGCGCGGCGACCAGGCTCAGCGCGCTGCCGGCCGCTCCGGCCAGCAGGCCGACCAGCACCGCCTCGCCGAGCACCAGCCGGCGGATCTGCCGGGGAGTCGCACCGGTCGTGCGCAACAGGGCGAACTCCCGGCGGCGCTGGGCGACCGCGAACGAGAAGGTACCGGCGACGACGAAGATCGACACGAAGGTGGCCACCCCGGCGGTGGTGCCCAGCAGCGACGCCGCGATGGCCAGCGCGTCGCTGTCCGGATCCGGTTCGGCCTCGCGCCGGTCGTCGCCGGTCAGCACCCGTGACCCGGGTGCCACGGCGCGGACCCGCTCGGCCAGCGTGTCGGCGGAGACTCCGGCGGCGGCCCGGAGCGCGACGGCGGTGATCCGGTCGCCGGCCAGTCCGGCGGCGGCCCGGTCGGTGAGGTACCCGACGGCCGGGGGGTTCTCGCCGGCCGCGACGGCAGCCGGTGTCAGCACGCCGCTGACGGTCAGCGTCCGCGGTCCGTCCGAGGTCTGCGCCGGTACCCGGTCACCCGGTCGACGATCGGTCGGCGCGGTGAGCACGACCTGGTCGTCCGCCGTCGGAGGGCCGCCGGCCAGTCCGGTGTACGCGCCGAGCGCGGCGGCCGACCACGGCCGGGCGATCCCGGCGACCCCGGCCACCTCGATCGGCGCCTGATGCTCGGGTACCGCCTCGGCGACTCCGGCCAGCCCGGCCAGCCGGGCGGACAGGTCGGCCGGCAGCGGAGCGGAGTACGCGGTGCCCGTCGTCGAGGTCATCCGCTCGTCGCCGGTGCCGGTGGTGACCGAGACGGTGTTCGGGCCGGCAACCACCACGTCGGCATGGCGGTACCACTGCGGGCCGCGATCCGTCCCGGCCACGCTGGCGGCCAGGGTGAGCCCGGTGGTGGCCAGGAGGCAGACGCCGAGAGCGAGCGCGACGAAGGTGCCGACGAACGCGGTCCAGCGGCTCCGGAAGGTCTGGCCGGCGAGCGTCAGCACGGCGCGACCTGTTCCCGGGAGTCCTGCGCCAGGGAACCCTGTCGCGGGGAGCCCGGTTCCACGGTCGCCGGCTCCGGCGCACCCGGTTCCAGCACGGTCATCCGCTGGGCGACCGTCGACGCGGTCGGCTGGCGTAGCTCGTCCACCACCCTGCCGTCGGCCAGGAAGACCACCCGGTCGGCGTACCCGGCGGCCACCGGATCGTGGGTGACCATGACGATCGTCTGCCCGGCCCGGTCGACCTGCCCGCGCAGCAGGCGGAGCACCTCACGTCCGGCCGTCGAGTCCAGCGCGCCGGTCGGCTCGTCGGCGAACAGCACCGCAGGCCGGGTGACCAGCGCCCGGGCGATCGCTACCCGCTGCTGCTGGCCGCCGGAGAGTTCGGCCGGCCGGTGCCGGGCCCGCCCGGCGAGGCCCACCGCCGCCAACGCGGCCCGCACGTCGGCCCGGCCCGGCCGGCGGCCGGACAGCCGCAGCGGCAGCGCCACGTTCTGTTCGGCGGTGAGCGCGGGGAGCAGGTTGAAGGACTGGAAGACGAAGCCGATCGTGTTCCGGCGCAGCAGTGTCAGCTTCGTCTCGGAGAGGCCGCCGAGGTCGACACCGGCGACGGTGACGGTGCCGGAGGTCGGCCGGTCCAGTCCGGCCGCACACTGCAACAGGGTGCTCTTGCCGGAACCCGACGGGCCCATCACCGCCGTGAACGTGCCGCCGACAAAACCGAGGGTGACCCGATCGAGCGCCGTGACCGCGCCCTCGCCCGAGCCGTACCGTCTGGTCGTCTCCACCAACCGCACCGCATCCATGGCTCTGAGTCAATCTGAGCCGGCGGTCCGGCACACTCCCGGCGGCCGGCATCTCCCGGGTAGGGACAGCCCTACCCGCCAGGGTCTCCCGGCTCCGGCCGATCAAATTGGCGGATTTCGTTATGCTCGGTGGCCCGAACCGCGTGCGGCGTACGAGGGTGAGGACGTGTGGCGGCAGAAGACCGTGGAAGGGCTCCGGCGGCGGCCGGCATGCCGCAGCGGCAGGTGTACGGGCTGGTCGCGCTGCTTCTGATGCTGTCGAACGTACCGCTCGTGTGCCTCGTGGTGCTGTGGCCGGAGCCGGCCGACCTGGCCGGTCCGAGCCGGCTCCACCTGCTGAACTGGTCCTCCGGGACCATCTCTCCCGAGCAGCGGATCCTGCTCTGCGTGGCGTTCTGCGGGCTACTCGGTGGCTCCATCCGGATGCTGCTGCGGATCCGCGGGGACTTCACGTCGCCGCAGGTCGAATCGCGGTACATACCGTGGTACTTCCTGACCCCGCCGATCGGGGCGATCCTCGCCGTGGGCTTCTACCTCGTTGTGCGCGGCGGCTTTCTAGCCAGCGGCACCTCCGTCGAGAACGTCAACGTGTTCGCGTTCGGCGGTACGGGCGTGCTCGTGGGACTGTTCGCCGAGGTCGCAGCCGATCGACTGGAGGGCGCATTCAGCGGCGGGTTCTCGGCGCGCCGCCGCCGCCGACCAAGGCCTTCCGAGCCCGACGGGCCGACGGAGGAGTGACGTCGCCGGCGGCGCCGCAGGCGTGGCGGTCAGACCGCGAAGGTTTCCGGGCGCTCGTTCGCCGGGGCCGGCGGGTGGGCCTTCCAGACCCCGAGCCGCTGTGCGGTGAGCCGGGCCACGTACGCGGGGTTGAGCACCATGTACCGGTGCCAGAGCCGTTTCGGCTCCAGGCCGAACCGCCACAGCCATTCCAGGCCGACCCGCTGCATCCACGGCGGCGGCTTCCGGAGCAGACCGGCGTGATAGTCGAAGGCGGCGCCGACGGCCATCAGCGGCATGTCGAGCAGGGGCCGCATGGCGTAGGTGAAGACCTCCTGCCGGGGGCAGCCGAGGCCGACCAGCACCAGCCGGGCACCGGAGGCCCGGATCCGGTCGGCGATCTCCGCGTCCTCGCCCGGTCGCGCCGGCCGGAACTTCGACGACTCCACGCCGGCGATCTTCAGCGCCGGGAACATCCGCTCCAGCTCCGGGATCAGCCGCGCGAGGGTGTCGTCGGTGGACCCGTACAGGTAGACCGGCATGCCCTCGTCGGCGAACCGGGACAGGACGCTCAGCGTCAGGTCCGGACCGTAGACCCGCTCGGCGAGGGCGGCGCGGTGCAGCAGATTGAGTGCCCACCGGACGGGCTGCCCGTCCGGGGTGACCACGTCGAAGGCGTTGAGCCGGGCGTTGTGCGCCGGATCGAGCACTCCGGTCATCACCCCGTGTACGGCGAGCGCGGTCAGCGCCAGTGACTGGCGTTCGCGTCCGGCGGCCACCACCTGCTCGGTCGCCGCCTCGTAGTCGATCGCGTCGACCAGTACGCCCAGCACATTGCGCTTACCCCGCGAGATCACGGCCTCTCCTCGCTGCGCTCGTCGACCCCGTGATCTAAACAGCGGAGCCAACTGGTTCGCTCGCTCCGCTCACTCACGGCCTCTCCTCGCTGCGCTCGTCGACCCCGTGATCTAAACAGCGGAGCCAACTGGTTCGCTCGCTCACGCCGTCTCCTCGCGCTGCCCGGTTCGCGCGCTCACGTTACAGGCACCCACTTGTCGGCGTTGGCGGCGTGGATCTCCTGGAGGATCATCGGTACGTCGTAGATCTGCTTCCAGTCCGGATAGTCCCGCTGGAACGCGGCGTTGGAGCCGATCCACCACTGGTGGTCGCCGACCCGGTTCGCCTCGTGGTATTCGGTGATCATTTCCTGGCCGGTGATCTGTCCAGCCAGGGCGAACGCCTCCCGCATGGAGGTGTTGGAGTGCCGCCCGCCACCGAGGTTGTAGACCGCCGCCGAGCGGGGGTTGCGGAAGAACGCCTCGAAGGCGGCGACCACGTCGTGGCTGTGGATGGCGTCCCGGACCTGCTTGCCCTGGTAGCCGAAGATCTTGTACGTCCGCCGCTCCATGTTGGCCCGCATCACGTAGCCGAGGAAGCCGTGCAGTTCGGTGGCGGAGTGCGCCGGGCCGGTCAGCGTGCCGCCCCGGAAGCAGGCGGTCCTCATGCCGAAGTAACGGCCGTACTCCTGCACCATCACGTCGGCGGCCACCTTGGAGGCGCCGAAGACGGAGTGCAGTGAGCCGTCGATCGACATGTCCTCCTTGATGCCGTCGAAGTAGGGGTGGTCCGCCGCGAGTTCCCAGCGGGTCTCCTGCTCCTCCAGCGGAAGGCTGTTCGGCCGGTCGCCGTAGACCTTGTTCGTCGAGCAGTGGATGACGGGGGCCTCGATGCAGTGTTCCCGCACGTTCTGCAGGACGTTCAGGGTGCCGCCCGCGTTGACGTCGAAGTCGGTGAACGGGTCGCGCAGGGCCCAGTCGTGCGAGGGCTGCGCGGCAGTGTGGATCACCACCGCGATGTCGCGGCCGTACCGCCGGAAGATGCCCGCCAGCGCGTCCCGGTCGCGGATGTCGACGTCGTGATGCGTGTACGCGTCGCCGAGATCACTGGTCAGCCGCAGCACGTTCCAGGCGGTGGACGCCTCGGCGCCGAAGAACTGGCTGCGCATGTCGTTGTCGATACCGACCACGTCCAGCCCGAGCCCGGCAAAGTGCCGGACCGCCTCGGATCCGATCAGACCACCGGATCCGGTCACCAACGCGACACTCACACGTCACTCCTGGTTCGCCCTCGGGTCGGAAACCACCGGAGCATAGCGCGGTGGCGCCTTTGCCCCGATATGAACGAGGGGCCCCGTGTCACCACGGAGCCCCTCGTAGCGGTGGGGAAGGGGGGAGTTGAACCCCCACGCCCTTTCGGGCACACGGACCTGAACCGTGCGCGTCTGCCATTCCGCCACTTCCCCTTGCGAGGCTGATCCGCGTCGCCCTGCGTTCTGGCTGAGAACACAGACCAACCCGGCTCATCCCCCCCGAGCGTGCCACAGGACCATAACAATTCTGTCCGGAGCCCGCTCTTCGGCATGTGCCGGGACATACTACGCTGTCCCTACTGCCGCCGCGGGCGTTACCGCTCGCGGCGGATGGAAGAGTAGCACGACAAACCCCGGCTGCTGAGAGAGGCCGGCAGCAGGCGGCCGAGCGGCGTGCGAGCCGTACGTGCAACGGCCGGATACCATCATGTCCTCGGAACCCGAGGAGGAGCCGGTGAGCGTGCTGCAACGCTTTGAGAAGCGTCTGGAGGGCCTGGTAGAGGGGGCCTTCGCAAAGGTGTTCAAAGGGGTCGTGCACCCCGTCGAGATCCTCAACGCGATGCAGCGGGAGGCGGAGGCGCACAAGGCGATCCTCGCCGGTGGGCGCACTCTCGTACCTAACCGCTACGTGATCGATCTCTCACCATATGACCACAGTCGGCTGGCGCCGTACGCCGCCGCGCTGGCCCAGGAACTGGCACAGTCCCAGGCCGAGTTCATCGGCGAGCAGGCGTGGACCGTCTACGGCGACGTCATCGTCGAGATCGAGCGCGGGGACGGCCTGGACACCGGGATGTTCCGGGTCACCGCCGAGGTCTACACCGGTGGCGACGTGGCGCCGGTGCACCAGTCGTCGCCGTATGACCAGCCGGGTGGACCCCAGCCCGGCTACCCGCCGTACGACCAGGGGGGCGGCTACGGTCCGCCACCCGGGCACGGTGGCGGTGGGCGCAACATCCGGCTCGTCTCGGGCGACGGACGGACGTACCCGTTGCAGATGGGCTCCACGGTGATCGGCCGCGGTGACCAGGCCAACCTGCGACTGCCGGACGTCGGCATCTCCCGCCGGCACGCGCGGCTCGACTTCGACGGCGCCCAGGTGGTGCTGACCGACCTCGGGTCGACCAACGGCACGATGGTCAACGGGCAGCGGGTCTCGGCGGTGGCGCTGAACCCGGGCGACATGATCCAGCTCGGTACGACCACCCTGACCTTCCGCGTGGACGGTTGACGCCTTGCCCCCATTCGTCATCACCGTCGCCCGGATCGGGTTCATCGTCCTGCTGTGGATCTTCGTGTTCACGGTGGTCGGTGTGATCCGCCGGGACCTCTTCGCGGGAGCGAGGTCCAGCCGCCTCGTCGCCGCGCCGCGTGGGGTGGGGGCCGTGCTCGGGAACACCAAACCGGCGAAGGTCAAGCGGGGCCGGGCGGCTCACCAGCTGGTCGTCACGGCCGGCCAGCTCGCCGGCACACGGATAACCCTCGGCGAAGCGCAGATCACCATCGGCCGGGCGGAGGACTCGACGCTGGTCATCACCGACGACTACGCCTCGGCCCGGCACGCCCGGCTCGTGCCCCGGTCCGGACAGTGGTTCGTCGAAGATCTCGGCTCGACTAACGGGACCTACCTCGATCGCGCTAAGGTCACCGGACCTACCCCCGTCCCCCTCGGCGTGCCGATCCGGATCGGCCGCACTTCCCTCGAATTACGGCCATGACTCTGACCATGCGTTATGCGGCGCACAGCGACCGCGGGCTGATCCGAGACGGCAATCAAGACTCCGTCTATGCCGGGCCACGGCTCCTCGCCGTGGCTGATGGCATGGGTGGAATGGCCGCCGGTGATGTCGCCAGCAACATCGTCATCGGTGCCATGGCCCCGCTAGACGAGGACGTCCCTGGGGACGCCCTCGTCGACGCGTTGCGTTCGGCCGTGGACACCGCCAACCAGCAGTTGCGCGACACCGTGGACGCCAATCCGCATCTGGAGGGGATGGGCACGACGCTCACCGCTCTGCTGTTCTCGGGCAGCAAGATCGGTATGGTGCACATCGGTGACTCTCGTGCATACCTGCTCCGAGACGGCGAATTCGCCCAGGTCACCAAGGACGACACGTACGTCCAGATGCTGGTCGACGAAGGCCGGATCAGCCTGGAGGAGGCGAGCAGTCACCCACAGCGCTCCCTGCTCACCCGGGCGCTGGACGGTCGCGACATCGACCCCGAGTACTCGGTCCGCCAGGTGTTGCCCGGCGACCGGTACCTCATCTGCAGTGACGGGCTCTCCGGAGTGGTCAGCGCGGAGACCATCGGGGACACGCTGCGCAACCACCAGGATCCACAGGCGTGCGTCGAGCGGCTGGTGCAGCTCGCGCTGCGCGGCGGTGGTCCCGACAACATCACCGTGATCATCGCCGACGCGACCGACCAGGACATCCTGGAGGCGGCGCCGATCGTCGGTGGCGCGGCGGCCCGGGATCGCGGGATGGCGACCTCGGCCGACGATTCGACGCCGGCAGCACGTGCGTCCGCGCTGTCCCCGCCCCGTCCGGCCAGCCCGGAGTCGACCGAGTCCGACTCGGGCGGCGACGAGGACTCCGAGCGGCCCCGTCGACGTCCGCTGCGGACCGCCCTGCTGGTCGTGGTGCTGCTCGGCCTCGTCGGCGGCGGGCTCTGGTTCGGCTGGAGCGTCACCCAGCGGCAGTACTACGTCGGTGCCACCGACGACGGGCAGCTGGCGGTCTTCCAGGGGGTGCCGGGCCGGATCGCCGGGCTCGACCTGTCGAAGGTGCACGCGACCAGCCCCACCGAGCTGGACGACCTGACCGACGCCGCCCAGGAACAGGTCAAGCAGGGCATCCAGGCGAAGGACCAGCCCGACGCCGAACGTCGGCTCGCCGAGCTGACCAACGACGACCCGGGCAACCCCAACCTGAAGCCGATCTGCCCGCCGAGCGCCTCGCCCGGTGTCACGCCCACGGTGAGCGCCACCACGCCGCCGCCCGCCACGCCGAGTTCCACCCCCGGCCCGACCGCGCGAGCAACCGCCACCCCGGCGGGTACGCCCGACGCGCCACCGTCCGACCCGATCCCGCCGGTCATCGACCCTGCGG
This sequence comes from Plantactinospora solaniradicis, assembly GCF_042658085.1. Classification (NCBI taxonomy): domain Bacteria; kingdom Bacillati; phylum Actinomycetota; class Actinomycetes; order Micromonosporales; family Micromonosporaceae; genus Plantactinospora; species Plantactinospora solaniradicis. The sequence continues at coordinate 449,941 of NZ_JBHSPR010000018.1, forward strand.
GATGCCGGTCGATCGAGTGAGCGTCAGCTCCGACGATCCGAGGGAATCATCGTGACCGCCCCACCTGGATCGGCATCGACGCCCGCACCCACGGGCGAGATGCCACGCGTCCGGGTGGCCGCCAGGTCCAGGCGGAACGCCGAGCTGGCGCTGCTCCTGCTGGCGATGGCGGTGGTGGCGGCGTACGCGGCGACGGTCGAGGCCAACCTCCTCGACACCGTGACGCTGGACTTCTGGGTGCCGATCGCGGCGGTCGGCGCGGTGTTCCTCGCCCTGCACCTGGTGGTCCGCTTCCTCGCCCCGTACGCCGATCCGGTGCTGGTGCCGGCGGTCGCCCTGGTCAACGGTCTCGGCGTGGCCTTCCTCCGGCGGTTGGACCTGGCCAACGCCGCGCCGGAGGAGCGCGCCGATTTCGCGATCTTCTCCGGCACCGGCGGCCGCCAGCTCGCCTGGACGCTGGCCTCGGTGATCCTGGCCGCCGGGCTGCTGGTGCTGATGCGCGACCACCGGGCCATCTCCCGGTACGCGTACACGCTGGGCCTGGCCGGCATCGTGCTGGTGATCATCCCGGCGGTGCTGCCGGCCCGCTACTCGCAGGTCAACCCGCAGTCGGACGCCAAGCTGTGGATCAGCGTCGGCGGGTTCACGATCCAGCCCGGTGAGTTCGCCAAGCTGGCGCTGCTGGTCTTCTTCGCCTATTACCTGGTCCGCAAGCGCGAGGTGCTGTCGCTGGCCAGCCGGCGCTTCCTGGGCATCGACTTCCCGCGTGGCCGGGACCTCGGGCCGGTCGTGGTGGTCTGGCTGATCAGCCTCGGCGTGCTGGTCTTCCAGAAGGACCTCGGCACCTCGCTGCTCTACTTCGGCATGTTCGTGGTCACGCTCTACATCGCCACCGAACGGGTCAGTTGGCTGATCATCGGTCTGCTGCTCTTCTTCGGCGGCGCTTTCCTCGCCTACTTCCTCGGCAGCACCGTCGGTGGACCGTTCGCCAACTTCTACACCCGGGTGGAGATCTGGCTCGACCCGTACGGCGATGCGTACGGCGCCGGCTGGCAACCGTTGCAGGGGTTGCTGGGTTTGGGCACGGGTGGCCTGTTCGGGACCGGGCCGGGCGGCGGGCAGCCGACCCAGATCCCCGAGGTGCACAACGACTTCATCTTCGCCGGAATGGGTGAGGAGATCGGTCTGTTCGGGCTCTCCGCCCTGTTGGTGATCTACCTGTTGATCATCGAGCGGGGCCTGCGGGCCGCGCTGGCCGTCCGGGACTCCTTCGGCAAGCTGCTCGCCGGCGGGCTCTCCTTCACGCTGTGCCTGCAACTCTTCGTCATCATCGGTGGCATCAGCAGTCTGATCCCGCTCACCGGTCAGACCACGCCGTTCCTCTCCGCGGGCGGCTCGTCGCTGATGGCGAACTGGCTGCTCGTGGCGACGTTGCTGCGGATTTCCGACGCCGCGCGCCGGCCCGTCGAGTCGGGCACCGGTCCTCGGCCCAGCGGGGCACCCGCGGCTCCACCGGCACAGCTGCACGGCGCGACAACGGAGGTGATCAGACCGTGAACGCACCTCTGCGCCGGGTGGGCGTCGTCGTGATGGTCCTGTTCGGCCTGCTCTTCGTCAACCTCAACTGGGTACAGGCCTACAAGGCCGACGAATACCGCAACAGCGACTACAACGGCCGGGTACAGGTCGCCGAGTACGAGCGCAAGCGGGGCCTCATCGAGGCGGGCGGAACACCGCTGGCGACCAGCCGGGAGACCGGCGGCGAGCTGAAGTTCCTCCGCTCCTACCCCAAGGGCGAGATGTACGCCCACGTGCTCGGCTACAAGCCGGTCAACCTGGCCGACACCGGGATCGAGAAGAGCGAGAACGAGTTCCTCGCCGGTACCAGTGACCAGCTCTTCGCCGACCGGGTGCGGGACATCTTCACCGGTAACCAGACCGCCGGCGGCAACATCCTGCTGACCCTCTCGCCGCGCGCCCAGGAGACGGCGTTCCGGCAGCTCGCCGAGAACAAGAAGAACGTGACCAAGGGCGCGGCAGTGGCGATCGACCCGGCGACCGGGGCGATCCAGGCGCTGGTCTCGATGCCGAGCTTCGACCCGAATCCGCTGGTCGACCACGACTCCAAGAAGGCCGAGGCGGCATACAACCAGCTGGACAACGACAAGGACGGCCCGCTGAAGAACCGGGCGCTCGCCGAGACCCTGCCGCCGGGCTCCACCTTCAAGGTCATCACCTCGGCGGCCGCGCTGGAGAACGGGTACACCCAGAACACCCAGATCCCGGCGGGCTCGAGCTACCTGGCGCCGACTGCGGGTGTGCCGATCCGCAACGCGGCCGCGAGCATCTGTCCCGAGTCGCAGGTGACCCTGAAAGAGGCGTTGACCGAGTCGTGCAACACCGGCTTCGCCAGGCTCGGCGTCACGCTCGGCGCCGAGAAGCTCAAGGCGGAAGCCCGGAAGTTCGGCTTCGAGGACGAGGAACTGAGCGTGGGCCGGCTCAACGGTGGTGGCCAGGCCGTGGCCGCCAGCCGTACCGGCTCGATGCAGACGCCGGACGGCCGGGACGACCCGCCGACGCTCGCCCAGTCCTCGATCGGGCAGAACGACGTGCGGATGACCCCGCTGCAAGGCGCGATGATCGCGGCCGCGGTGGCGAACAACGGCCGGCAGATGCGGCCGTACCTCGTGCAGCAGCAGCTCGGCCCGGACCGCACCACCGACTACTACACCGCCGTGCCCAAGGAGCTGCGCGAGCCGGTCGGCCCGACCGTCGCCCGCGATCTCCAGGACATGATGGTCAGCGTGGTGCAGAACGGCACCGGCGAGAACGCGCAGATCTCCGGCTACCGGGTCGGCGGCAAGACCGGCACCGCGGAGACCGGCGGCGTCAACGGCGACCAGGGCTGGTTCATCGGCTTCGCGATCAACAGCGCCGGCGTGCCGGTCTCCGCGGTCTGCGTCCTGCTGGAGGACGCCGGCGCGGGCGGTAGTGCCGAGGCGGCGCGGATCAGCAAGGAGATCATGCGCGCGGTTATCGCCGACCGGGGAGGTCGGTGAGATGCTCAAGCCCGGAGTGCTGCTCGGTAGCCGGTACCGGCTCGACGAGCGGATCGCCGGTGGCGGCATGGGCGACGTGTGGCGGGGCACCGACGAGGTGCTCGGCCGTACCGTGGCGGTCAAGATCCTGCTGCCGGCGTTGCTGGACGAACCCGGCTTCGCCGAGCGGTTCCGGGGTGAGGCCCGGACCATGGCGACCATCAACCACCCCGGCGTGGTGGACGTCTACGACTACGGCAGCGACCAGCAGATCGCCTTCCTCGTCATGGAGTACGTCGAGGGTGACGCCCTGTCCCGGACCCTGGGCCGGGTCGGCCGGCTCACCCCGGCCCGCACCATGGCGCTGGTCGCGCAGGCCGCCGACGCGTTGCAGGCGGCCCATGACAAGGGCATCGTGCACCGCGACGTGAAGCCCGGAAACCTCCTGGTCCGGCCGAACGGCACGCTGGTGCTTACCGATTTCGGCATCGCCCGCTCGGCCATGGTCGGCCAGCTCACCGCTGCCGGGTCGGTGCTCGGCACCGCCTCCTACATCTCGCCGGAGCAGGCCGCCGGCGCGGTCGCCACCCCCACCTCCGACGTCTACGCGCTCGGCGTGGTGGCGTACCAGTGCCTCGCCGGCCGTCGACCGTTCGAGGGCAACAGCGCGATCGAGATCGCCATGAAGCACGTCCGGGAGACTCCCCGGCAGCTGCCCGGGGACATCCCGCCCGCGATCCGGGCGATAGTCGAGCGCTCGATGGCCAAGGACCCGGGAGCCCGCTGGCAGAGTGCCGCCGAGTTGGCAGCGGTGTCCCGGCAGGCGGCTGCCACGGTCGGCACCACCACACCGGGGCAACCGGCCCGGCCGCTCGGCTCGGTGCCCCTACCGCCGCAGCGGCCCACCTCACCGCCCCAGCCCGTTCCGCCGCACGGCCCGGTCGTGACCCCGTCGGCGACCCGGGTGCCGCCACCCGGAGCCAGGGTCGCACCGCACGCGCCGCACTCGCCGGCCGCGCCGGTGTCGCGCCCGCCGGCCGGTGCCGGCGCCGGACCGGGCGGATACAACCGGGGGGCCGCGGCCGTGCCGCAGCCGGTCCGGCCTCGACCGGAGGCGGCATACTCGTACCCGAGGCATCCGGTGCCGTCCTCGGCGCCGCAGCCCGGGAACCGCTCGTTGGTGATCGTGCTCCTCGTCGTACTGGGCCTGTTGGTACTGATCTGCTCCGGCGTGATTGCCTTTCAGTGGCGGAAGAACTACGACAGCAACAGCGCGATGCCATCGCAGAAAGCGGCGATATCGGTATTGCGGTCGGAAGACGGACGCGACGGGCCGCTCGGTGCGCCGTACCGTCGTCAGGTGGAGCGAGTCGTGTATCCCGGCGGGGTGACCAGATGAGCGAAGGACGACTGACGAGATGACGGCGCAGGCCCGCCTGCTAGGTGGCAGGTATCAGGTCGGCGAGCTGCTCGGTTACGGCGGCATGGCCGAAGTGCACCGGGGGCGAGACCTCCGGCTCGGTCGTGATGTCGCGATTAAGATGCTTCGTACCGATCTGGCCCGAGATGACACGTTCCAAATGCGTTTCCGGCGCGAGGCACAGAACGCCGCCTCGCTGAACCATCCGGCGATCGTCGCCGTCTACGACACCGGCGAGGAGATCGCGCCGACCGGCGAGACGCTGCCGTTCATCGTGATGGAGTTCGTCAACGGACGGACCCTCAAGGAGGTGCTCGCGGCCGAGGGCCGGCTACAGCCTCGCCGGGCCCTGGAGATCACCGCAGACGTCTGCGCCGCCCTGGAGTTCAGCCACCGGCACGGCATCATCCACCGGGACATCAAGCCCGGCAACGTGATGATGACCCTCAACGGCCAGGTCAAGGTCATGGACTTCGGCATCGCCCGGGCGCTGGCCAGCGGGGCGACCACGATGACGCAGACCAGCGCGGTGATCGGTACCGCGCAGTACCTGTCGCCCGAGCAGGCACGGGGCGAGGCGGTCGACGCCCGCTCCGACGTGTACGCGGCCGGTTGCGTGCTGTTCGAACTGATCTGCGGGCATCCGCCGTTCGTCGGTGACAGCCCGGTCAGCGTCGCCTACCAGCACGTCCGGGAGGATCCGCCGGCGCCGAGCGACATCAACCGGGACGTCACGCCGCCGATCGACGCGATCGTGCTGAAGGCGCTGTCGAAGAACCCGCTCAACCGTTACCAGAGCGCCGGCGAGATGCGCGCCGACCTGCTCCGCGCGGCGGCTGGCCGCCCGGTCATGGCCACCCCGGTCATGCGCGAGGACGAGACGATGGCGATGTCGCAGACGGCGACCCGCCCGATGCAGGGCGGTAACCGACCGATGCCGCCGGCCCGGGTCGGCGACGCCCGGCGACGCCGGGCCTCGGCCTGGGTACTCGCCGCGCTGAGCGGCCTCGGCGTCCTCGCGGTGATCGCCCTGGTCGCCGCCCTGATGCTCAACAACGACGACGGCGGCAGCCAGGCCACCGTCGAGGTGCCGAACGTTGTCGGCAGCACCAGGCAGGTCGCCGAGGACACGCTGCGGCAGAGAGGCCTGACACCGGTTACCGGCAACCCGGACACCAGTGAGGACTGCACGATCGGGCAGGTCACCGGTCAGAGCCAGGCGTCGGGCAGCAAGGTCGAGCCGAACACCGAGGTCCAGATCGTGGTCTGCGCGGGACCGGGCAAGGTGAAGATTCCCGCCAACCTGGTCGGATCGAAGTTCGAGGCCGTCAAGGGCACGCTGGAGAACCTCGACCTCGTGGTCGTCAAAAAAGAGGTGAACAGCGCCGAGCCCAAGGACATCGTCACCAAGCTGGACCCGCCCTCGGGACGGGAGGTCGAGAAGGGCAGCACGGTCACCGTCGAGGTCTCCAGGGGCAACGTCGTCTCGGTGCCGAACGTCCTCGGCCGGTCCGAGGAGGACGCGCGGGAGATCCTGGACGAGGCGGGCTTCGACGTGAAGGTGGTCGAGGGCGAAGAGGTGCCCCGCGACCAGGCCGGCGAGGTGGAGTCCCAGAACCCCCGCCCCAACGAGAAGCGGCCGACCGGCACGGTCGTCACCATCACCGTCACCGTTCCCGAACAGGAGCCCAACAACCCGCCGCCGACCACGCCCACCCAGTCGACGTCACCCGGGGTCGGCGGTGGACTCTTTCCGCCGCTGAGTCCGCCGCCGAACCGGCCGCAGACGCGCTGAGCGAGCCGGCGCCGGCCGGCGCCGCGTTCGGCGGTGCCGGCCAGCCCGCCGGAGCGGCGCCAGCCCGCCGGAGCGGCCCGGATCAGACGGTGACGAAGGCCGAGCACCGCCGGGCGTCCACCTCGGCGGCCAGGGTGGGAGCACGGTCCAGCGCGGCTGGCAGGCCACAGGCGGCCAGCCAGTTCGCCAGCATCAGATGGCCGCCCTCGGTCAGCACCGACTCGGGGTGGAACTGCACGCCCTCGATCGGCAGGGTCCGGTGGCGCATCGCCATCACCACGCCCGACTCCGTCCAGCCGGTCACCTCGATCTCCGCCGGCAGGGTCTCCGGCAGCACCGCGAGCGAGTGGTAGCGGGTCGCGGTGAACGGATCCGGCAACCCGGCCAGCACGCCCTCGGCGCGGTGCCGGACCTCTGACGTCTTGCCGTGCAGTAGCTCGGGAGCCCGGGTGACGGTCGCGCCGAACGCGGCACCGATGGCCTGGTGGCCCAGGCAGACGCCGAGGATCGGCAGCTCGCCGCCGTACTCCCGGATCACGTCCAGACAGACGCCGGCCCGGTCGGGTGTGCCGGGGCCGGGCGACAGCAGCACCCCCGCGACGTCGAGCCGGCCCACCTCGGCGAGGTCGATCTCGTCGTTGCGGCGTACCTCGCACTCGGCACCGAGTTGACCGAGGTACTGCACGAGGTTGAAGACGAACGAGTCGTAGTTGTCGATCACGAGGACGCGCATCGGGCCTACCTGGTGGGGCTCGGGGGCGGAGTGTTGTTCTGTTCGGTGTCGTACGGCAGCTCGTGGCCGTCACCGGTCGGCTCCCCGGAGACGTCGGTACCTGGTTCGTCGCCCACCCCGGGTTCGCCGCCCGGGACCCCGGAGTCCTGGGTGACCTGGACGTCGTCGAACGGCAGCAGCGGCTCGGCCCAGGGGAACACGATGTACCAGAGCAGGGCAAGCACGCTCGCGGTGATCAGCAACGTCCCAACCAGCTTGCCCGGGAGCCCGAACGGCAACTTCCGCCAGATCCATCCGTACATCGCCGGTCAGCCGCCCAACTCGACCGGCTTGGGGGCGCCCGGCGTCTTCGGCTCGGTGCGGACCAGCTTCGCGTGCACGATCAACCGCTGGTAGTTGTCGAACTTGGGGTTACAGGTCGTCAGGGTCAGCATCGCGTCCTTGGCCTTGACCCCGGGCCTGCCCGGTACGGCAGCCACCACCTCGACCTGGCTCGGCCTGACGATCCGGGTCTGCGAGACCTGGTAGACGTACCAGGTGGTCTTCGACTCGACCACGATCGGGTCGCCGTCGTCGAGTTCGTCCAGTCGCCAGAACGTGGCCCGGTTCCGGTGGCCGGCCACCGAGAAGTTCCCGACCTGCCCGGGCAGCGCGCTCTCCGGGTAGTGGCCCGGCGCGTACCGGATGTCCTTCTGGGTGACCCCCTCCACCACGATCCAGTGCTTGTCCAGCTTCGGGATGTAGAGCCCGGCGATCGGCTTTCCCCGTACCGGCTTCTCGGGTTTCGGAGTGGCGGTGGGGGTCGGACCGACGGTCGGGTCGGGATCCTCCCACTGCTGGGCCAGTTGCTGGGTCAGGTCGTCCTGGTGCGCGTTGACGATGGTGGACTTGCCCCAGACCTCGTACGCGGCGAAGAGCAGCACCACCAGCCCGAAGGTGATCAGCACCTCTCCCGTGGCCCGGATGCCGGTGCGGATCCGGGAGCCGATCGACGGTCGGGTCAGCTCGGAGTAGACGCTCTTGTAGCCCTCGCCGGTCTGCTCCGGCCGGAGCCGGATGACCCGCTCACCGCGTCGGGGGCGCTGTTCGGCCTCGGCCGCCGAATCGCCGTCCGGCTCGTCGCCGCCGGGAGGTGGCGGCGGGATGGCCCCGATGAGGGCCGTCGCCTCGATGTCGTCCCGGCGTGGCGTACCCGGTCCGGGCACGTGCGGAACGCTCGTGGTGGCGCCGTTGTCGCCGCTTCCCCGCCGGTTGGAGACGGTGGGGATCAGGGCGGTGGTCCCGGGATCCGGATTCGGGACCTTCGGGATGAGCGCGGTCGGACTGTCGTTCCGGTCGATTCCCCCGGGACGCTCGGCCATACCGGCCGCGCCGGGACGCTCGGCAATACCGGCCGCGTCGGGGCCGGGCGGACGTATCCGGCCGGTCGGAACGGGGGCGGGCGGGACCGGCCCCGGTGCCGTACCGCCGAGACCGGCCATGGAAGCGGCCACCGGTCCGGGGCCGGCCGGCGGGGCCTCCCGGCGTTCCCGGGCGGTGGCCGGGGTCAGTTCCCAGCGATCCGGTCCGACCGTGGGGGTCGGTTCCCTGCGGTCCGGACCAGCGGTCGACGGGGCCGTCCAGCGGCCCGGGGCGGCCTGCGGCTCCCAGTGCTCGGGTCCGGTCGGCGGTGGAACCGGGCGCCGCTGGTGTCCGTCGAGGCCGTCCTGGGGCCGTGGTTCGGGTGCGGACGGCACCGGGCGGCCCGCTGGCTGGGGGGTCGTCCTGCGGCTCCGGTCGCCGGTGGGAAGTGCGACGGTGTCGTCGTTGCCTCGTCCGACTTCCGGCTCCCGCGGCTCCCGAGGAGGACTCGGCGGCGGTACGACGTGGTCGACGGTGATCCGGAGCCGCCGGCCGGACGGTTCGGCGGGGCCGGGCGGGGCTGGTCGCTCCGGCCGGTCCGTAGGGGACGGCTCGCCGGCCTCTCCCGGGCGGGGAATGAACATCGTCGGGTCGTCGCCGTCGGGCGCGCGGTGCCGACCGTTGCGGGCGGAGTTCGGGTCGCCGGTCACTGGATCACCCCGGAACCTTCGCGGACCGCAGTCCGCCGGGGCCGTCGTACGCCGGCACGGTCACGGTGGGCTCCACTGTCTCGCGATATCCGAGTTGGTAGTGCGCAACGGCGTCCTTGAACGCCCGGACCCCTTCGGATGCGGCGAGTGCCCGCGTGAGCGCGGCCGGATCGCCGATGGCGGTGATCTGGAAGGGTGGTGAATACACCCTGCCGTGCAGGAGCAGCGTGTTCCCCACGCAGCGTACCGCGCTGGTGGAGAGGATGCGGACATTCATGATTGTCATGGCCTCGGCCCCTCCGGCCCAGAGCGCGTTGACCACGGCCTGCACGTCGCCCTGGTGCACCACGAGATCGTCGTTGCTGGCGTCGGCCGGCTGGCTGCCGTCGCCGAGCCGTGGTGCGTCGTTGAGTTCCACACTGATCCCAGGACCGGTCAGCGCGGTGAAGCCGGCCGCCTGCCGACTGCCCGCGGCGCGGTCCCGTTGCGCCGCGACCCTGCCGTCGGAGCCGCCGAGCGCCTCGGTCTGGCTTTCCACGTCGTCCCGGAGGGCGGCGGCCCGTTCCTGGCCCGTGGCGACCTGATCTCGACGGTCCTCGATGAGCTGAGCGATTTCCGGGCGTCGATCCTCGCGCAGCGAGGTCCCACCCGCCGTTGTCGCCGAGGTGGTGAAGAGCACCCCCGCGGCGAGGGCGATCAGCGGTACGCCTATCGACCAACCGGGTTTGCGCTGGGTGGACCGCCGGGGGAGCAGCCCTGCGGCCGCTCGCCGGAGCACCTTCTGCCAGGAGGCGGCGCCGGATGTGTACTCCATCGAGCCCTTCCCTCCGGGTCATGCCAATATGCTAAGTATGTCCTGATCGCGGGAATTCTTGGAGCGATCGGGACGTTCACCCTTCCGTACCCGCGTGACCGGGTCCGTGGCTTGAACGGGTCATCGCGACTACGCTAGCTGTCGAACATTATTGGCCATGGACCGTCGCCCTTGCGTCCGGTTGTCAGGCCGGACGAGGATCACCACCCCCTCAGGAGAGCGCCGTGCCCAAGTCTCAGGTCCGCAAGAAGAAGGTGTACACGCCACCGACCGACGTCCGACCGACGTCGACCGCGGCGACGCGTAAGCCTAGCCCGGTCTGGTTGCCGGCCACCGCAGTCGCGTTGATCGTTTTCGGCATCGGCTGGCTGGTCGTCTTCTACCTGTCCGACATGCAGTACCCGGTCGCCACCTGGCGTTACTGGAACCTCGCCATCGGCTTCGGTGCGATGGTCGGATCGCTCGGGTTGCTCTCCCGCTGGCGCTGACCTCGAGTTCGGACTCCCGTCGCGACGCCGGCCCGGCGTCGCACATCCGCCGGAACGCCGTCCTCCCCGGCGGACGACACCCGCCGCCGGCCGGTCGCGGGTCGATCCCGCGACGGACGTTCCTCGGCCTCCCGGCGGGTGAGATGGCGTGCTTCGCTCCGGTCGGCGCCGCCTGGTCGGCCGGCGGTGCCGCCCGACGGCCTAGGGTGTCCGCAGGGCGGCGGCGGCCGCTGCGAGGACCGTCACGTTACCAACGAGTAACCTCGCCGCGTAGGCTGCACACATCGCCGCCGCCGGTCGATGGACCGACCGCCCGGCAGCGGACGGATCAGGCAGCAGCAGGACCGGGAGGCCAAGCGCATGGACAGCGTCCAGATCGTCACCACGGTCCTCGCCGCCGGCATCACCGCGGTAGCGGTATGGCTGGCGACGCGCGCGGTGCTGCGGATGACGGCGGTGATCCGGCAGGGTCAACCCGACCCGGAGCGGTTCGCCGACAAGGGCGTCCGGGCCAGGAACATGCTGGTCGAGACCGTCGGCCACACCAGGATGCTGCGCTGGGGCGTGGTGGGCGCCGCGCACTGGTTCGTCATGGTGGCCTTCGTCGTCCTCTCGCTGCTGGTGCTGGAGGCGTACTTCGAGGTCGTCAGCCCGACCGGCGGGCTTCCGGTGCTCGGGCACTGGGTCGGTTACGGCCTGGTCACCGAGGTGATCGGGGTCCTCGGGGTGGTCGGCATCCTGGTGCTGATCGCCATCCGGCTGGCCAACCGCCCCGGTAACCCGGAGCGGCGGTCGCGGTTCACCGGTTCGACGATGTGGCAGGGCTACTTCGTCGAAGCCGTGGTGCTCGCCGTACTGGTCTGCGGATTCCTGATCCGGGGCTTCAAGGTCGCCACGGACCACTTCGAGTTTCCCTTCTGGGCCACCCCGGTCAGCCACGCCATCGGCAGCCTGCTGCCGGACGCGGCGGCGGGCGTCAGCGTCACCGCCGCAGTGAAGATCGCCATTTCGATGACCTGGGTGATCGTCATCGCGCTGAACGTGACGATGGGGGTGGCCTGGCACAGGTTCGCCGCGTTCTTCAACATCTTCTTCAAGCGCAACCCCGACCGGCCGGCGTCCGGTCTCGGCGCACTGCGTCCGATGATGAGCGGGGGCAAGCCGCTCGACTTCGAGGAGGCGGACCCCGAGTCCGACCAGTTCGGGGTGGCCCAGGTCGAGCAGTTCACCTGGAAGGGGCTGCTGGACTTCACCACCTGCACCGAGTGCGGACGCTGCCAGTCGCAGTGCCCGGCCTGGAACACCGGCAAGCCGCTGTCGCCGAAACTGCTGGTGCTGTCGCTGCGCGACCACGCGTACGCCAAGGCGCCGTACCTGCTGGCCGGTGGCGGCAAGGACCTGTCCGGCGAGGAGAAGGCGACCGCCGCGCAACTCGCGCACCTGGACGTACTCGCGCTGGCCGAGGCGAACCGGCCGCTGATCGGCGGCGCGGAGGAACTCGGAATCATCGATCCGGACGTGCTCTGGTCCTGCACCACCTGCGGGGCCTGCGTCGAGCAGTGCCCGGTGGACATCGAGCACGTCGACCACATCGTCGACATGCGTCGCTACCAGGTGCTGATCGAGTCGAGCTTCCCGTCCGAGGCCGGCGTGATGCTGCGCAACCTGGAGAACAAGGGCAACCCGTGGGGCGCGCCGCCGAACACCCGGGAGGACTGGACCAAGGGGCTGGACTTCGAGGTGCCCCGGGTCGGCGAGGTCGACGACTTCGAGTACCTCTTCTGGGTCGGCTGCGCCGGGGCGTTCGAGGACCGGGCCAAGAAGACCAGCCGGGCGGTGGCCACCCTGCTGCACGAGGCCGGGGTCGACTTCGCCATCCTCGGCGAGGGCGAGACCTGCACCGGTGACCCGGCCCGCCGGATCGGCAACGAGTTCATCTTCCAGATGCTCGCGCAGCAGAACGTGGAGACGCTGAACGAGGCGTTCGGCGACCGCGAGCCGGCGAAGCGCAAGATCGTCGCCACCTGTCCGCACTGCTTCAACACCCTCGGCAACGAGTACGGGCAGCTCGGCGGGCATTTCGAGGTCGTACACCACACCCAGTTGCTGGCCCAGCTGGTCTCGGCCGGCCGGCTCACCCCGGTCCAGCCCGTGGAGGGCTCGCTCACGTACCACGACCCGTGCTACCTGGGTCGGCACAACCGGGTCTTCACGCCGCCACGCGAGGTCCTCGGAGCGGCGGCGGCCGACGGGGTGACCGAGATGCCGCGTAACCAGGAGCGGTCGTTCTGCTGCGGTGCGGGCGGCGCCCGGATGTGGATGGAGGAGCGGATCGGCAAGCGGATCAACGTCGACCGTGTGGAGGAGGCCATCTCCACCGGTGCCCGGACCATCGCGGTCGGCTGCCCGTTCTGCTCCACCATGCTGGGCGACGGGGTCACCGGCAAGGGCGCCGGCGAGCAGGTCGAGGTGATCGACGTCGCCACGGTGCTGCTCCGCTCGATCCAGCCACCGGCCGCCCCCGAGCAGTCGGACGTCGCGCTTCCCGCCGAGACGAACAGCTGACCGTCCCCGGCCGCACCCGCCAATAGGATCGGCACCAGCTTCGGAGCTTCCCCAGGCTGGGAGCCTCCCCAGGCTCGGAGCTGTGGAAAACCACACGGGTAGCCTCCAGAGGTGTCAGCACTTCCAGATGACCTGACCGGGCAGGGCGCGACGCGGTCCCGGCCCGCCGTCGGATCGGCCGCGCCCGGCCTGGCCCGGCGCTGGCTGCGGTTCGCCGTCGGGATCCTGCTCGGCGCGGTGACCGCGACCGTGGAGCTGACCTACCTGCTGGCCCTGGGGTCGGCACTGCTGGTGGTCCGGGTCAGGCCCGGAACCCGGCGCGCGGCCGTCGGGCGGATCGTCGAGCGGGTCGAGACCGGCGCCCGACACCTGGCCGAGATCGAACGGTGGCGCCTCGCCACGTTCCTGGACAGCGAGAACGCGGCCGACTACAGCGGTCGCCGGGCCGTGCGGTACCTCGCCCTGCGCTGGGCGGTCGGGATGCTCGGCGGCTTCGTCCTGCTGCTCTTCGGTTGGGGCGTGCTCTCCGGCGGAGTCTGGGTCTGGGAGGCGTTGCAGGGCGAGAGCAGCCTGCCGACCTTCCTCGGCCAGCTCGTACTCGGGCTGGTCGGACTCTTCCTCGTGGTCCAGGGCGCCGCGGGCATCGTGACGGTGGACCGTTGGCTGGCCCGGCGCTTCCTCGGGCCGGACGGGCGCGAGGTGTTGCAGCGTCGGATCACCGAGCTGGCCACCAGCCGGGCCGGGGTGGTGGCGGCGGTCGACGCGGAACGCCGGCGGATCGAACGCGACCTGCACGACGGCGTACAGCAGCGGCTGGTCGCCCTGGGCATGCTGGTCGGTCGGGCCCGGCGCAGCAGCGACCCCGCGAAGGCGGCGGAGCTACTGCGTCAGGCGCACGAGGAGTCCGGGCGGGCCCTCGACGACCTGCGTGAGGTGGCCTGGCGGGTCTATCCGACCGCGCTGGACAACCTGGGGCTGGCCGACGCGCTGGACCGGGTCGCGGAGCGGGCCGGGCTGCCGGTCCAGATCGACTACCGGCTGACCGGGCGGCCGTCGCGGGCGGTCGAGACCGCCGCGTACTTCGTGATCTCCGAGGCGGTGACCAACGCCGCCAAGCACGCCCGAGCCAGCCGGGTCGAGGTCGAGGTCGCCGCCCGGGAGGGGCGACTCGTCGTCACGGTCCGCGACGACGGCATCGGCGGCGCCGATCCGACCGGCGGCGGACTGTCGGGGCTGGCGCGCCGGGTCGCCGCCCAGGATGGCCGGCTCCGGGTGGAGAGTCCACCGGACGGGCCGACCAGCGTCGTCGCGGAGCTGCCATGCGAGTGATGCTGGCTGAGGACTCGATCCTGCTCCGGGAGGGCCTGATCCGGCTGCTCGTCGAGGAGGGCCACCAGGTCACGGCTGCGGTCGGCGACGCGGCCCTGCTGCTGGCGGCCGTCGAGGCGGATCCGCCGGACGCGGTGGTCGCCGACGTACGGATGCCGCCGACCCACACCGACGAGGGACTGCGCGCCGCGTTGGAGATCCGCCGCCGCTGGCCCGCCGTCGGGGTCCTGGTGCTTTCCCAGTACGTCGAGAAGCGTTACGCCGTGGAGTTGCTGACCAGCCAGAGTGCTGGCGTCGGGTACCTGTTGAAGGACCGGGTGGCCCAGGTCGGCGAGTTCCTCGACGCGCTCGCCCGGGTGGGTGACGGCGGAGCCGCCTTCGACCCGGAGGTGGTACGCCAACTCCTGGCCCGGACCAGCCACACCGACCCGCTGAGCCGGCTGACCGCCCGGGAGCGGGCCGTACTCGACCACATGGCGCAGGGCCACACCAACGCCACCATCGCGGCACACCTGCACGTCTCGCAGAGCGCCGTCGAGAAGCACGTGAACGCGATCTTCGACAAGCTCGACCTGGCGCACGTCACCGGCTACAGCCGCCGCGTCCTCGCCGTCCTGCGCTACCTCGGCGGCTGAGGTGTAAGGAAGGGCCCCCGCTTATCGTTTTCTGTAGAAGAAGGGCCCCCTCCTAACATGTTTGGAACCGACAGCGTCGCTGGCGGGTGCATGCGGCCGGGCGGGCGGAAGGCTCGGCCGGGGCAGCCCGGCCGAGCGCTTCGCTACTCTTCTGAAGGACCCCTTTCCTGCTGGTCAGGCGTCAGTTTGGGGCGTGCACCCCGTTCGCGGAGTAGTCCCTGGTGGCGCCACGGACGTACATCTGGCCGCTCTGGTTGCCGGAGAAGTACTGCTGGATGGAGCCGGCGAACGGCGTGGCCGAGGCGTTGCGGCCGTACACGTCGGTGTAGACCGTCGTCGAGCCGCTGTTCTGCACCGAGAAGGTGCCCGGCCTGAACTCCCGCAGGGTGCCCTTGAACGGCGAGCGCGGGTCGTCCCAGGCGAGATTCTGCCCGGCCTGCCGGGCCTGGTTGCAGTAGTCACCACCCGCGAGGTTCGTGTAGCACAGGTCCACGATCCGGCCCAGCCGGTTCGGCTGGGTCGGGTCGTAGTAGCGCGACGGGTTGACCACGTAGAACAGCGGCGCGAGGCGGAAGTTCAGCCCGGATCCGGTTATCTGGAAGTCGGAGAACCAGAAGTCGTCCATGTCCGACACCGTGAACGGCACCGGGTTGGGGTAGAGCGGGTCGTTGTGGGTACGCCCTTCCCGGATCGCCTGCACGCAGCCCGGCTCGGTGATCAGCCGGCCCAGCGACCGGGTCTCCGACGGCGAGTCCGCCGGCACCGGGGGCGCGACGTTGATGAACTGGCCACCGAAGCCGGGGCATTCGCTGGGGCTGAATCCCCCGGCCCGCCCGAGCGGGATCAGCGCGCTGAACCGGGCCTCGGTGACCTGGCCGCCGTTGCTCGCGGCGCAGCGCTGGTTGAAGAGCAACTCGTGGATGTTGTTGGTGAAGGCGTCCGGCGAGTGGGTGCCCTGGTGGAACTTGAGCAGCACGTCGCAGACGGCGATCGTGGTGCCCTGCGGCGGGAAGAAGCTGGTGCCGTTGTCACCCTGGATCACGTTGACGTTGTTGACCGTGAGGACCTTGTGCCCGACGTGGTCCTCGTGCCGGTGGCTGCTCTCGGGCATGCTGCTCATCATCACTTCGCTGGTGTAGCCGAAGGCCGGCCAGTTGACCGTGCCGAACAGGTCGGACGGTCGGGGGTCGTCACCGTGCTCGTGGCCGAAGTTGCAACCGCTGGCGTCCCGGTTCGGGTGCCAGGTCGGGTAGACCTTGCCGTCCGGGCCGTACGTCCAGTACCGCGCGTGGATCTCGACCGAGCACTCGCCGGACCGCGGCAGGTAGCCCTTCTCGTTGGCGGTGGCGATGAGGTCGTACGCCCGGCTGGTGGGTGCGCCCGCCGGCGGCAGCGCGGTGCCCCAGGTGGGGTTGCCGGGCGGGTTGCCGGTCGGTGGCGTCGTCGGCGGGGTGGTCGGTGGCGGGGTGTTGGTCGGCGGGGTGGTCGGGTTGCCGCCGGGCGTACCCGTGCAGGCGGTGCCGTTCACGGCGAAGTCGGTCGGCTCGGGGTTGCTGCCGGTCCAGGTGCCGTTGAAGCCGAACGAGGTACTCGCCCCGGTGCCGAGGCTGCCGTTGTACCCGGCGTTTCGGGCCGTGATCTGGCTGCCGCTCTGCGTCACGGTGGCGTTCCATGCCTGGCTCACCCGCTGGCCGGCGGCGTAGCTCCAGGTGACCGTCCAGGAGCTGATCGGGTCGCCGAGGTTGGTGACGGAGACCGCTCCGGTGAAGCCACCAGACCACTGCGAGGCGACCGAGTAGGTGACGGTGCAGCCCGCGGCGGCCTGCGCGGCGGTGGCGGTGACGACCGCTCCGCCGGCCGCGACCAGGGCGGCGACGGTCGCGGCTGAGCACAGCCGGGACCGGTAACGATGGAAGCGCATCTGTTGATCCTCCAGTCGAGGGTGGTGGATCGACGGGAACGTGCCCCCTCGGGGCGGGCGACCAACCCGGACGGCACGTCCGGAAGGATGGGAGCGGTACCATCGATAGACTTTCATCTATATTATGCACCGCACCAGTGGTGTCAACGCCGGCCCTTACACCCCGGCGACCGCCGTTGACCTGCGGCGATCACCCCACAGCGGCAGAATCGGTGCCGGCCATCTCGCCGGCACCGGTGCCGGCGAAAACCGGCGTCCCGGCTCGCCGCGACCACCCGCACCTGGTGCACCGGCAAGGGCCCGTTCCGGACAGGTTTACCTGCCGTGCCGACTGCATTACCTGCGGTGCCGGCTGCGTGCCGGATCGCGCCGGGTCAGCCGGGCAACCACGAACCAACCGACGGCCACCACGACCACGACGATGACGACCTTCTGGAGCAGGCCGGCGTACTCCTCGACGCGCTGCCAGTTCTCGCCGAGCAGGTATCCGGCCAGTACGAAGACCGTGTTCCAGATCAGGCTGCCGAGGGCGGTGCAGACCAGGAAGGTTCGCAGGGGCATCCGCTCGATGCCCGCCGGGATGGAGATCAGACTGCGGAAGATCGGGATCATCCGACCGAGGAACACGGTCTTGGCGCCGTGCCGGACGAACCACGCCTCGGTACGGTCCACGTCAGCCAGCTTGATCAGCGGAATCCTGGCGGCGAGCGCCCGAGTACGGTCCCGGCCGAGCAGCGCGCCGAGATAGTAGAGCGCGAGGGCGCCGACCACCGAGCCGAGTGTGGTCCAGAAGATCGCCGACCAGAGGCTCATCTCGCCCTGGCTCGAGGCGAAGCCGGCCAGCGGCAGGATGATCTCGCTGGGCAGTGGCGGGAAGAGGTTCTCCAGGGCAACCGCCAATCCCGCTCCCGGGGCGCCCAGGCTGTCCATCAGGTCGGTCGCCCACTCGGCGATTCCGGTCAGCGGCGTGGGCTCGGCGGCGAGCGGATCCGTAGCAGTGATCATGATTCCGACGCTAACCGCCGACGGCTGGGTAAACCCTGAGGAGCGGCGCCGGACCGCCTGCCGCGCTCCACAGTCACGGACTGCGGTGAACCACACACGCCGTTTGCCCGTATCTTGCTGATGTTGGGCGGGCTGACGATCGCCGATGGGTCGGCGTCGGCCGAGGTCGGTCGGAGTCGCGATCGCACTGATCGCACCGATCATCGATCGCATCGATCGAGTTCCACGAGACCGCGAGGAGGCGGACGGCGCGTGGTGGAGGATGCACCGACGGGGACGGCTGCGGAGTCGACCGGACGGCACCGGGCCGGTCGGTCGGCCGGGGTGACCGGGGCGGCGGATCGGCGGGCCCGGTCCGGCCGGGGACTGCGGCTGACGGCCATCCTGGGACTCGGCGTCGGGCTGCTGGTCCTCGCCATCCCGGCCGGGGCGACCGTGCTGCGACCGTACCTCTGGGGTGGTGAGTCCGGACCGGAGGTCGCGGTGCCCGTCGCGGTCGCCAGCCGGCCGCCGACACCTCCGCCGACGGAGGCGGTCGGGCCGACGCCGAGCGCTACGCCGGAGGTCTCCCCGTCCCCGACGACGTCGCCGCTGCCGCCGCGCGCGACGAACGCCCCGGGGCCGACGCCGTCGGCCCCGACCGTCCCGACCAGGACAGCGGTGCCAGGTGCCACCCCGACGCAGGGCCCCGGCGGTACGTCGAGACCGCCGGCCGCCCAACTGCCACCCCCGCCGCCGGAGCCGGTGCTGCTCGGTCCCGACGGTCGGGACGAACTGGCACAGATGATGGACCGGTACTGCGATCGGCACGTCGGCGGTGCGAGCTGGGCGGACTCGCGCGGGGACGGCCGGTGGGAGTGCGAGCGACTGCTGCTGTCGTCCCGCATCGTCGACATGGACACCGCCTGCCGGGACACCTACGGCGACGACGCGTTCGCCCGCAACGACACCGGCGACGCCTTCGACTGGCGCTGCTTCCGGCGCTGAGCCGCCGATCGGCGGGGGCCCACCCCGGCCGGGGCGCTCGATGGCTGGTCGGGCCGGTACTGTGCTCGATTATCCCGGGCGGGACGCAACCACGGTCGAGGTGAACCGAACATCGACGCCCTACTGTTGACCACACTGCTGCCACTGGCCGGGTTCCTGCTGCTGACCGGAGGCAACGCGTTCTTCGTCGCGGCCGAGTTCGCGCTGGTCACCGTCGACCGGGCGGAACTGGACCGGCGTGCGGCCGAAGGCGACCGCCGAGCCGGCACGGTACGCAAGGCATTGCGCGAGCTGTCCTTCCAGCTCTCCGGTGCCCAGCTCGGAATCACCATCACCGCCCTGCTCACCGGCTATCTCGCCGAACCGGCGCTGGCGAAGCTCTTCACGCCGGTGCTCCGGCCGGTCGCCGGGGACGCGACCGGGCGGATCACCCCGTTGCTGGCGCTGGCGCTGGCCACCCTGCTCTCGATGCTCTTCGGCGAGCTGGTGCCGAAGAATGCCGCACTGGCCCGGCCGATGCCGGTCGCGCTGGCCACCGCCGCGCCGATGCGGGCCTTCTCCCGGGTGTGCGGCTGGTTGATCCGGGCCCTGAACAACTCGGCGAACTGGCTGGTCCGCCGGCTCGGGGTGGAGCCGCAGGAGGAACTGGCCAGCGCCCGGTCGCCGGAGGAACTGGGCCTGCTGGCGGCGATCTCCGCCCAGGCCGGTGCCCTGCCCCGGGAGACCGCGATGCTGCTGCAACGCACGATCCGGTTCGGCGACAAGCGGGCTGCCGAGGCGATGACTCCCCGGGTCGACGTGGTCGCACTCCGGGCCGGCGCCTCGGTCGCCGAACTGCTGGCGCTCGCGCAGCAGACCGGGCGTACCCGGTTTCCCGTCTACGAAGACACCCTCGACCTGGTGACCGGGGTGGCCGGGGTGTCCGACGCGCTGGGCGTACCGCCGAAGGACCGGACCGGGACGACGGTGGCCTCGGTGGCCCGGGAGCCGGTGTACGTGCCGGAGAGCCTCGACCTCGACGGCGTCCTCGCCGCCCTCCGCGCCGCCGGCGCCGACCTGGCCATCGTGGTGGACGAGTACGGCGGCACGGACGGGGTGGTGACCGTCGAGGACCTGGTGGAGGAGCTGGTCGGGGAGATCGCCGACGAGTTCGACCCCGACGCGATGCACGAGAGCCCGGGTGAGCTGACGGCGCCGGGCGGGGACCGGACGGTGCTGGTCGACGGGGTGCTACGCGAGGACGAACTGGCCGAACAGGTCGGCTTCCGGCTCCCCGAGGGGCCGTACGAGACCCTGGCCGGGTTCCTGCTGGCCCGGCTCGGGCATATTCCGGTGGCCGGCGAGACCGTGCGGGAGCAGGGCTTCGAGTTCACCGTGGTCGAAGTGGACCGGCACCGGATCGAGCAGGTCCGGGTGGTCCGCCCGGAGGAGCCCGGCGATCACCGTGACTAACCTGCTGATCACCGTCGGACTGCTGCTCGGCAACGCCTTCTTCGTGGGCAGCGAGTTCGCGCTGATCGCGTCGCGGCGTACCGTGATCGAGCCGTTGGCGGCCGGATCCAAGCGGGCCCGGATGGCGCTCTCGGCGATGAACCAGATCCCGTTGATGATCGCGGGTGCCCAGCTCGGCATCACCATCTGCTCGCTCGGGCTGGGCGCGATCGCCGAGCCGGCGTTGGCGCACCTGCTGGAGGGCCCGATCCACGCGCTGGGGCTGCCGGACCGCGCGGTGCACCCGGTCGCCTTCGTGCTCGCGCTGGGTCTCGTCGTGTTCCTGCACACGGTGATCGGCGAGATGGTGCCGAAGAACATCACCCTGGCCGGTCCGGAGCCGTCCGCGCTCTGGCTGGGCCCGGCGATGCTGGCGTTCTGCGTGGCGACCAAGCCGTTGCTGCTGGCGATGAAGTGGGCCTCCGCGCGGATCCTGCGGCTGTGGCGGATCGAGGCGACCGACGCGGTGAAGACGGTGTTCACCGCCGAGGAACTGGCCGGGCTGGTTTCGCAGGCGCGTACCGAGGGCCTGCTCGGTTCGGAGGAGCATGCCCGGATCACCGGCGCGCTCGCCATGCACCGCCGTACCGCCGGGGACGCGCTGCGGCCCTGGGCGACGGTGACCACCGTCGCCGAGGACGTCTCACCGGCCTCGCTGGAGGTACTGGCCACCCGGACCGGCCGGTCCCGGTTCCCGGTGGTCCAGCGGTCCACCCGCCGGGTGCTGGGCTTCGTGCACGTCAAGGACATCCTGGGGTACGAGGGTGCCGCGCGCCGGGCGCCGGTGCCGGCCGACCTGGTCCGTCCGCTGGCCGTGGTGCCGCCGGATCGCACCCTTGCCGACCTGCTGCTCGCGATGCGCCGGGAGCGCCGGCACATGGTGCTGGTGAGCGACGGGCGGGTGCCGATGGGTGTCGTCACGCTCGACGACGTGCTGACCGCCGTCGTCGGTGCCGCCGAGCCCACCGCCGCCGGTCAGCAGCCCGCACCGGCCTGAGCCCCGGCCGGGTGCCGCGCCTCTCCGGTACGCGTCGGGGCCCGCCGCGTGGCGGGCCCCGACGCGTCGACCGGTCGGATCAGCCTGGTGCGCCGATCGGGGAGAGGAGCAGCCCTACGTCGTCGGCGTTGACGTACATGATCCGGTGTCCGAACTGGATCTGGACGTACCGGGTGTCGCCGCGGATCACCGTCCAGTCCCCGGGCGACGAACCGTCGAACGTGGTGGCCCGGTAGTACTCGCTGGGCAGCAGGTTGCCGACGGCGTACCGCTGCCCGGCGGAGAGGGTGTACTGCAACGGCGTGACCGTCTGGTAGGGCACGCCGGCCGGGTAGGCGGCGGCCTCCGGGTACGCCCTGCCGTACACCGGGATCGTCGCCCGGCCCGGCTTCGGCGTCGCGACCAGTCCGATCGACCACTTCGCGGTCGGGTTCCCGGCCGGATTGTGGAACCAGGCCTTCTGGCCGAGATACCAGATCGCGGTCCAGTCGCCCTGCCGGTCCGCGACGGCGTACGTCTGCCCCGCCGACGCCCGCGCCCCGTGGTCGGAGATGTGCATCGTGTTCGGGGTGCCGTCGGGGCGCAGTGCGATGTCGTTCACCAGCGGCGCGTCGGCGGCCGGAGCGCTGCGCAGGATCACCGACGAGGAGCCGCGCGCCGGGCACGGTACGCCGGCCGTGTCGCAGCCGGTGAAGGCCGGCCGGTTGGTGGCGAAGTCCGGGTCGATGGTGACCAGTCCGGTGCGGGAGGTGCCGGTGCTCCAGAACGGGGCCCGGAGCAGGTCGAAGTAGTGCGACCAGTCCCAGTACGGCCCGGGGTCCCAGTGCATGCCCCGGACGTTCGCCGGCAGGATTCCGGGCACGTTGTCGTGGCCGATGATGTGCTGGCGGTCCAGCGGGATGTCGTACCGGTCGGCGAGGTAGCGCACCAGCTTGGCCGAGGTGCGGTACATCGCCTCGGTGTACCAGGTGCCCTGCGCGGCGTAGCCCTCGTGCTCGAGCCCGATCGCCTTGGCGTTGACGTACCAGTTGCCGGCGTGCCAGGCGACGTCCTTGGCCTTCACGTGCTGCGCGATGTGCCCGTCCGCCGAGCGCAACGTGTACTGCCAGCTCACGTAGGTGGGATCCTGCACCAGGCGCAGCGTGGTGTCGTAGCTCCCCTCGGTGTCGTGGATGACGATGTACTCGATCTTCTGCCGTCCCGGCCGGTCGGACAGGTCGTGGTTGCCGTAGTCACCGGCACCGAACGCCTGGTACGGCGCGGGGATCCATTCGCAGGAGATGTCGCGCGGGCACTCCAACCCGTCCGGCCGGGCGGGTTTGCGCAGGCCGAGCCGGTCCAGCCAGGCTCGGGCCGGTACGAGTCCGGGGTGCGCGGCCAGGATGATCCGATGGCCGTCGTCGGTGGTCCGGGCCGCACCCTCGGTGATGGTCCGGAAGACCTCGTCGGCGAAGGTCCGCGCGGCGTCCGCACTGTCGCTGCCGGCGTACCGGGCCACCGCGCCGTACCAGGCCGCGGGGTCGCTGGTCCGGCCGGTCGGTCCGGCCAGCGCCTTCTGGTACGACGCGAGCAGCGCCGCCCCGCCCCGAATGTTCACCGCCGGTTCGGTCCGCAGTGCCCGCTCGTCGACCCCGGTCAGCGCGGCGGCGGCGTCGAGGGTCTGCGCACCCGGTGCCGGTGCCGCGCTGTCCCCTCCGGTGGTGGTTCCCTCGTCCGTGACGCTCGGGTGCAACGGTGCGGCGGGCCGGGCGCTGTCGCCACGCCGGTCCTCGCCGTGTTCGTGGGGCGGTCCGGCCAGCCCGTCGAGATAGGCGAAGTCGGTGAGGTGCATCGGGCCGTACCCGCCGCTGGTGCTCGGCGTGCCGGCGTTGGTGTCCCAACGAGATTCCAGATAGGAGACGCCGAGCAGAACGCTTTCCGGTACGCCGAATTCGCTCGCCGCGGCCGCGTACTCCTGTTGCCGGCCGTCGGTCGCCGGAGCCGCCGCCGGCGCGGGGCCGGACGGCACCAGCGCGACGGCGCCGACCACGGCGGTACCGAGCGCGATTCTCCTGCTCAACGGCATTGTCGTCCGAGGCATCGAACCTCCATTCGCCGGGGGTGGGCTTGATGATCACCCTCCACCCGGGACCGGCGTCCGTCAATAGCTGCCGGCCTCACTCATCACGATGTAGGAAATCTTCACCTATTTCAGAGGGCGTTCGGACGCTTGTTCGCTCAGTTTCGGACGCTTGTTCGCTCGCACCCTCAGCGAGCATCCCGATACGTAACGAATCGACTCGGATCACGGGTTGCGTTTGAATAACAGGCTTCTCTAATGTTGGGGACCGTCGGAGACGACGGCAGGCCGCCCAACCGGGCGGCGACGTCTCTACACCGCCGAATCGTCGAATATCAGCGAACCGGGGACCCGGGCACCATGGGGTGAATCCGCGTCAGCGGTAGGGCGAATCTCTTCCCGCCCGAACCCGTCAGCTAACCCGGTAGGCGGGCTACGGAAGAAGGAGTACGGACCCCGGTGGCTCCCCTTGCCCCGCGGTCGCAGTCCCTCCGGTCGGTAACGACCGGTGCCGGGACGGCGACACCGCCTTTGCGAAGGTCCATTCTCGTCGCCGCATTCGCCGTGCTGGCCAGCGTCGCCGTGCTGTTCGTGGGCACCACGCCGGCCCTCGCCGAACCCTCGGTGGCCGAGATCGAGAAGCAGATCGACACGGCCTGGCGCAAGCTCGAACCGATCGTCGAGAAGCACAACGCCACCCGGCAGGACCTGACCGCGAAGAAGGCCCAGGCCAAGACGCTCCGGAACAAGATCGCCCCACTCCAGACGCAGATCGACGCCGCGATGGACCGGGTGAGCGAGTTCGCCGTGGAGGCGTACAAGGGCGACAAGGCCTCGTCGATCAACGCCCTACTGACCAACAAGTCGCCGGCCGCACTCGTCGGCCAGCTCTCGGTACTCGACCAGTTCGCCCGCCAGCAGCAGCGCGACGTGCAGGCGGTGATCGACCTCAGGGACAAGTACGACGCCCAGAAGCGCCCGCTCGACACCCTGGTCAGCCAGCTCACCAAGACCGAGGCCGAACTGGCCAAGAAGAAGAAGGAAATCGACGCCGAGGTCGACCGGCTACAGAAGCTGCGGATCCAGGCGTACGGCAACGGTTCCGCCGGTCCGCTCGCCCCGGCACCCTGCCCGGCCACCTACCCCGGTGGCAACGCCGGCAAGGC
Organism: Plantactinospora solaniradicis; assembly: GCF_042658085.1. NCBI lineage: Bacteria > Bacillati > Actinomycetota > Actinomycetes > Micromonosporales > Micromonosporaceae > Plantactinospora > Plantactinospora solaniradicis. The sequence continues at coordinate 474,435 of NZ_JBHSPR010000018.1, forward strand.
GGTCAAGTTCGCCTGCCAGCAGATCGGCAAGCCGTACGTGTGGGGTGCCGAAGGCCCCAACTCGTACGACTGCTCCGGCCTGACCCTGGCCGCCTGGGCCAAGGGCGGCGTGTCGTTGCCGCACAACGCCCGCGCGCAGCGTGGGAAGGTCAAGTCGGTCAGCCGCTCCGAGCTCCGACCCGGTGACCTGGTCTTCTACTACGCCGACCTCAGCCACGTCGGGATGTACGTCGGAGGTGGTTGGATCGTGCACGCTTCCCGGGCCGGCGAGCCGGTCAAGATGAAGCGGATGGACGACGGCGAAATCCACAGCTTCGGCAGACCCGGCTGATCCAGTCCGTCGGTCGACCGGAAGCCGAACCCGGAAGACCGCACAGCACGTCGAGAGGCCCCCGTCGCAGTCGCGGCGGGGGCCTCTCGTATCGGTAGTACCCGGTAGTACCGCGGGCGGTGCGCAGCGCGGCGGTTCGGGTCAGCTCAGCGGGTGGGCCAGGTGTGCCAGTTCTGCCACGAGCGGCTCGGGGTCGGCCCGCGCTGCCCCTGGTAGCGCGAGCCGTAGACGGCCGAGCCGTACGGGTGCGCGGACGGCGACGAGAGCCGGAAGATGCAGAGCTGGCCGATCTTCATCCCGGGCCACAACCTGATCGGCAGGTTGGCGACGTTGGACAGCTCCAGGGTGACGTGGCCGGAGAACCCGGGGTCGATGAAGCCCGCGGTCGAGTGGGTGAGCAGGCCGAGCCGCCCCAGACTGGATTTGCCTTCCAGCCGGCCGGCGAGCTGGTCGCCGAGCGAGATCACCTCGAGTGTCGACGCGAGCACGAACTCGCCGGGGTGCAGCACGAAGGGCTCGCCGTCCGGCACGTCGACCAGCGAGGTCAGTTCGTCCTGCTGGATCGCCGGGTCGATGTGGGTGTAGAGATGGTTGTTGAAGACTCGGAACAGGCGATCCAGGCGTACGTCGATGCTCGACGGTTGCACCAACGCGGGCTCGAAGGGCTCCAGCGCCAGGGTGCCCGCCTTGATCTCGATCACTAGGTCGTGGTCGGAGAGCAGCACCGTGCCACCTTAGCGACTTCCCCGATCGGGCTCGGCCGCGACCTGCCGAGGAGTGGGCCGGGGTAGGTGATCGAACATATGTTCGATAGAATGTCCTCATGGCATCCTGGTCCGAATTCGCCTCCGACGAGCCCGGTCTCGCCGACGCGATCCGTGTCCTCATCCAGCAGTACGGGCCGGGTCTCGGCTACCTGGCAACGGTGCGTGCCGACGGTGGGCCGCGCGTGCATCCGGTCTCCCCGGTCATCACCGACGAGGGGATGTTCTGCTTCGTGGTCGACTCGCCCAAGCGTCGCGATCTCGAACGGGACGGTCGCTACGCGCTGCACTCGTTTCCGCCGGAGGACAGTGACGACGAGGCGTACGTGGCCGGTCGCGCCCGGCCGGTGACCGATCAGGCCCGGGTGGACCAACTCGCCGGCAACCTGAGGGCCGCGCCCCAGGTCGACTGGCGGCTGTTCGAGTTCACGGTCGACGTGGCGATGCTGTCCCGGCACGGCAGCAACGGAGCCACCCCGCTGGCCGGGGACCGGTCCGAACGCCCGGCGGTGCAGGTCTGGCTGGACCCGGCCGGCGCCACGACCGGCCCCAGGGCCGGCATCGGCCCGAAGCGGAGGGCCCATCGACGCCGGGCCGTCGTCGAGGAGCCGGTGCCGACGCCCTGACCGGAGGCGCCCCTACGACTCGCGCAGCGCCTTCCACGCCTTCAGCATCCGGAACGCCTGCCCATAGGTGAACTGGCTCATGCATGCGTCGACCGAGTAGTCCATGAAGTTGTGGATCGGATCGGAGCCGGGCCTGGTGGGGCAACTGTCCCGTCCCACCGGGCAGCCGAAGCCCGGCACCGCCTCCGCTGGCGTGTCGAACACCTGGTCGCCCCGGCCGGCGCAGCCCTCCTGGAAGGTGTGGTAGAGATTCAGCCAGTGGCCGATCTCGTGGGTGGCCGTGTCGCCCGCGTTGTACGGCGTCGCCGTACCGCCCGGCAGCGACTCGGAGAGCACGACCACACCGTCCTGCCGGTCGAACCTCCGCTCCGGAAAGGTCGCCCAGCCGAGCAGGTCCTGGTCCAACAGCCCGGTGTAGAGGTTGAGGGTTTTCTTCCCGCCCACCCGGAGTGCCTGCTTCATCTGTGCCTCCGCCGGGCTGTCCACCACGATCGGGTACCAGGCCGGTTTGACCACCCGGTTCACCTTCTTGAGCCTGAACTCGAAGGGCGTCCAGGCGCCGCCGGTACGGCCGCCGAAGGAGTCGTTCAGCACCTTGATCTGCGTGTCGATCAGTGCCTGTGGGATGCTGCCGCCGGCCCGGGTCCGGTCCTTCGAGATGACGTGGAAGACGACGTCGATGGTTATCGGGACCTTGCCGGGCAGGCCGAGCGGCGCGACACCCACCCGCTGGGCGTACGCGGCATCGACGAGGCGGTCCCGTTCGGCCGCCTCGGTCGCGGTCAGCTCGTTCGGTTCGACTCCGTGCGGCGTACCGGGTCTGGCTTTGGCGGTCGGGTGGTCGTCGGTCGACTCGACGCAGCCCGGCTCGGCGTCGCCGGCCGGGAGCGCCGACGCCGCGACCGCCGGGCTGGACCCGAGCAGCAGTACGAGTGGAAGGCTCGCCATGCCGACCCAGCGCGACGACCGTCGAATGTTGTGTAACGCCATTGCCTCACCCTTTGCCTCCGGAAAGTGGCGCTATGAACACGTAGTGCCACTGTTACAGGTGGGGCGGACGTTACCTTGCGTGGTGGCCTTTGCAAATGACGCGCGGCGGTGTGGTGCTCGGGGATTGCGACGACGCGAAGGCGCAGTCGAGCCACGGCCGGAGGGGGCGGGTGAGTGCACGAGCGGACCCGACCAGGTACAGTGGGGTCCGCTCGCGGGTGTAGTTCAATGGCAGAACATCAGCTTCCCAAGCTGACAGTGAGGGTTCGATTCCCTTCACCCGCTCAGACCCGAAGGCCCTGGTCAGGACGCGAGTCCCAGCCAGGGCCTTCGTGCTTTCCCTAGCCGGCGATCATGCGACGGGCCATCCACGGGCCTCTAGCGGCGCCGGGCCGGCATGCTGGACCGTACCGTCGTCCGGGTCGCCGCCCTGCCGCTTGTCTGTCTTCTTCGGCTCGCCGGCCTTCTTCGACGTGCCAGCCGACTTCCGGACTTGCGGATATTTCCTCGATCCAGTGCAACCGCGGGGTCGCTCTGCTGCGTGAGTGGGAGGAGCAGCAGCCACCAACGAGAGTGAGGTCGGCGTGACAGACGACGACTACCGGGCGTTCTACGCATCGGCGTTCGCGCGGTTGGTCGGTCAGGTGTACCTGCTGACCGGCGACTTTGCTGAGGCGCAGGACGCCGTCCAAGAAGCGTTTGTCCGAGCTTGGAGCAGACGCCGTCGGTTCGCCGACGGGGACGCGCCGGAGGCGTGGATCAGAACCGTCGCCCACCGGGTCGCAGTCAGCCGTTGGCGCTCGACACGGTCCGGGTTGGCGGCGTGGCGGCGCCGCGGGCTGGCTCCACACGTGCCTGCGCCCGGCGTGGAGACTCCGCTGATCGTGGCGGCCCTGCAACGTCTGCCCGAGGAGCAGCGGCGCGCAATCGTGCTGTACCACCTGTGCGATCGGTCCGTCGATCAGGTCGCCGTCGAGACGGGAGTGCCGTCCGGAACGGTCAAGGCCCGGCTGTCGCGCGGGCGGACCGCTCTGCGACAGATCCTCGAAGAGGCGGACGATTCGCGTCCGTGGGGCCGGCCGGAGTCCGGCGCCACGCCCCTCGCGGGTGACCCGGGGGCCGGCACGCCGCGCCGGTCCGACCGACCGACCGACAACACAACCTTGGAGCGTCGTCATGCCTGACCGCCAGTACCCCGACCGAGAGAGCCGCGAGTTCGAAAGCCCCGTGACCGGAAAGCCTGCCCTGGAGAGCCCGCTGCCCGGCCTGGACACCATGCTCCGGGACGCGGCCGACGACGCGACGCGCCGGGCGATCGTGCCACCGTACGGCCTGGTCCAGAGGGTGGCGGGGCGCCGCCGAGCCGCGAGGGTCGCGACGGCCGGCGTGTTCGGGGCCGTGCTCGTCCTGGTGGTCGGGGTGGCGGCCGTCACCGGTGCCGGGCCTGACCGGGACGAGGTCCGCCCGCAGCCGGCCGCGTCGGCCACCGCGCTGGACCCGTCGTTGCGCGAGTACTGGACAGAGATCCCTGTCCTGACCTGGACGCCGGACGCGGGAGTCGAGGCGCCGGACGTGACTTCCACGAACGAGTTCCGTACGGCGGTGTTCTCCGCGCTCGGCCCGGGGGATCATGACTTCTCCCACCTCAAGGATTTGCGGACGGACTTTCCCGACGCTCCGGTCGGCGGCCCGGCCGTCGCCGTCGATCAGTCGGTCACGGAAGCCGAGTTGGAGCGCGCCGCCGCGAACCTGCGCAAGCTCGACGGCGTGCAGGACGCGCGGGTCGTCGAGGTGCCCGGGCTCTGGTTCACCGTATCGGCCACCGGCGCCGCCGCCTCCGCTCCCGCCGCCTCCGGTCCTGGGAGGTCACCGGTCATCGACCTCGAGGGGATACCGATCAGAGGCTCGGCCAGCGGGCAGGAACGTGACGCACAGAATCGTTGGATTAGCTGGGTACGCGCCACGTACGTCGGCCCGGCCATCGACCGCGCCACCTTCGACCTGCTGCGCGCACGGGCCGCCGAAGCCGTAAAGATCGATGTCTCGCAGGTGGTGGTCACCGCGGAATCCGCCGACCGGACCCCGGCGCCGACGACGAGCTGACGCAGGCTGTCGGGTGCCGCTTTAGCCCTCGCCTTGCTTGACTTGTTCTAGTAGTATGCAAACATGTTGTTCAGTGTTGTGGCGGAGAGCGGAACACCGCTGGCCGAGCAGATCGCGGCCAACGTGCGTCGCGCGTTGGCCGAGGGGGCGTTGCGGCGCGGTGATCGTCTGCCAGCGGCCCGGGAACTTGCCGACACGTTGGACGTCAACATGCACACGGTTCTCCGGGCATACGCGGCACTGCGCGACGACGGGCTGATCGAACTGCGGCGCGGTCGTGGCGCCGTGGTGACCGGCGCGGTGCCCCGGGAGCGGGCGCAGGTGATCGAGTGGGTGCGGCACCTGGTGAGCGACGCGCGACGGGCCGGCGTCGGCCTGGACGAGGTCGTGGCACTGGTACGTCAGCAATACACGAAGGAGGCAGGCGGATGAGGACAGCGCGGTGGATCGCCGGAATCGGTCTCTTGCCGGGGGTCCTGCTCGGCGGTGCGACGGCCCTGATGCTGGCGTGGTGGGACCGCCTGCCGGATCGCCTACCCAACCAGGGCGGCGTCGGCGACCGCCCGATGGAAACCACGATCTCGGTCGACGCCCTGGCCGCGATCCTGATCGGAGTGGCACTCGCCGCATGGATCACCGGGCTCGTCGTGTTTCTTGCCGCAGGCCGGCTGCCCCGGACACCCCGGCACTGGCTACGCGCCGGTGTTCAGGTCGCGGTCGCCACCATCGCCAGCGCGGCGGTGACGATCCTGCTGATGGTGCTGGGAGCGGCGCTCGACGCGACCACCGCCGCCGACGTGCACATCTCCTGGGGCTACTTTGCCGCCACCATGGCCGTGCCGGCAGTGGCCGCGGTCCTGTCAGGTCTCGTGGCGATCCTGCTGGCCGGCCGCGCCCCGGCGCAGCCCTCGGATCCCACCGCGACGACTGCGGTCGCCGCAGCGCCGCAGTCCGCCCAGCACGCCACCGCAGCCGACGGCGAGCGACTGCTCTGGTGGGAGTCGCGTTCGCTGCGCCCGGTCGTGTGGGCGATGGTCGCGCTCGCCCTCTGCGGTCTCCTGCTCGCCGCCATGCTGGTGCCCCTCGTCGGCGTGCCCGGCTGGGCGGGGCTGGCGCCGACCGTGACCGCGCCCGTTCTGCTGCCGTTCACCCGCTACCGGCTCGCCATCGACGCCCGTGGAGTCCGGCTCACCTTCGGCCTGGTCCGATGGCGACTGCCGCTGACCGCCATCGCCGCAGCGGAGGAGGCTCGCCTGGACCCGGCCACCTGGCTCACCCGTGGAATGCTGCGCGGCGCGACCGACCCCACGCTACCGCTGCTGCCCGGTCAGGTTCTGGCCCTACGGCTGACCGACGGCACCCGCCGGCTCGTCACGTGCCGCGACGTCCCCACCGCAGTCAGCACCGTCAACGCCTTGCGTGCCAGGGTGACCGCAGGCTGAGCCACACGCCGTCCGGACCCCGGTGCCCGGCACCGGGGTCCGGCGCGTGTCTCGGACCTGTCCAGTCCCACCACATGCTCGACGCTGGTCAGTTCGAGGCCGCCGGAGACACCTGGAACGCCTCGGCCAGCGGGCCGTCGACGCGCCGAAGCGCGCTGACCGCCCGGCTGGCCCGGCTCTTCACCGTGCCGGTCGAGCAGTTCAACATCCCGGCGATCTCCTGCTCGCTGAGCCCGGCCCAGTACCGCAGGACCAGCACCACCCGCTGCTGGGCGGGCAGGTCGCGCAGCGCGCTCAGCACGAGCCGAGCGGTGTCGCGCGGCTCGTAGGGGTCGGCGGCCCGCCGCTCCGGCAGTTCCCCGGTGGGGACCTCCCGCCGCCACAGCCGCCGTCCGGCCCGCCAGGCCGCCCGCACCATCACCCGCCGGGTGTACGCGTCGGCGTCGCCGTCCGGGTGCAGCCGGTGCCAGGCACGGTACGTCTTCACCAGCGCCTCCTGGGTGAGGTCCTCACCGTGTCCGTGGTCCCCGGTGAGCAGGGTGCCGTGTCGGACCAGGGCGGCGTAGCGGGCGTTGACGAACTCGGCAAAGCTGTCCGGCCCGTTCACGTAGCTGCTCATCGGCCCTCCCCGTCGGCGAGCAGGGCTCGGATTTCGGCCAGGAAGCCGGCGGGCAGCCAGACGCGGCCGCCCATCGACGAGGTGGCGAACGCGCACTCGTCGGTGCTGCTGATCGCCACCACGGCCTGCGCGGGACCGGACGGGTAGTGCAACGTGAGCGCGGCCATGTCCTTACCGGCCAGCTTCCGGCTCGGGGTCAGCGGCTGCGCCGAAGCGCAGGGCAGTTCGTCGGGCTGGACGACCCGGTCCAGTCCACGCAGGCGCTCCAGCACCTGGGAGATGGCGGACGCGTTGGTGGAGTCGATTCGGTCCCGGTCCCGCTGACCGAGCGCCGCCGTCGGCGAGTTGTCCGGCAGGACCAGCCGGCCCGGCGCGACCGGTTCGCTGCTGATTGAACCGAGGACGAGATCCAACTCCTCTGGAGCCACTTCGATACCGAACGCTGTTCCGGCCCACGGGAACCCCATGTTGAAGGCCGCCGCCCCCGACCTTTCGAAGACCCGAAAGTTTTCGACGTCGTTGTCGGTCAACCATGCTGGCTGCCCGCCGGGCAGGACGATCTCGCTGATTCCCTCGCTGAACTTCTTCGACTCCTCGGACCTGTAGGATTTTGTGCCCCAGGGACCGACGTTGATCCGGGCAGGGGAGTTGCAGTTACCGCCGGGACCCAATCTGACGTTGATCAGCACCGAGCGGGGTACCACGTCGCAGTCGGTCATCTGCTGGCCACCGCCCTGGACGACCTGCCATCCCTTCGGGGCAGCCAGGATCAGGCCGTTCGCGCGTACCTCTCCGTCGGTCACCGTCGCCGCCACCGTCGGTCGGCTGTTGGGCCTCTTGCTCGCCTCCGAGGGGAGGGTGGGTGGGGCGCTGGCGCTCGGGGAGGGGTTGGCGGTGGTCGTTCCGCCGCTGCCTCGGTTCGCGGCGACGAGGCCGCCGGTGGCGAGCAGGGCGATCGCCACGGTGCCGGCCGCCGCGGTGATGGCCAGCCGATGCCGCCGATGGGCCCGCCCGCGCCGGAGCACCTCCGACACCGGGTCGACAACCCGTGGCCGGGTGTCGGCGACCGCCGCATCGAGCAGCGATCGGATCCGCTCAGTCATGCGCGTACCTTCCGTAGGTGGGGTTTCCACCTCTCCAAAGACACCGGTAGGCCCATCGGTTCCACTGTCAGTGGTGTGTCCCAGCCCAACTTGGCACCAGAGGCGCCGCATAGGGTCGCAGGCGTGACCGAGTCCGTGTCGGCCGATCCGTTGCGGGTTGTCCTCCGTGCGCTCCGGCCTGGCGAGGTCAGGGCCGGCACGGTGCTCGGATTCGACGACGAGGGGGTCGTCGTGGACCTTGAGACGCCACTCGATGGTCCGGATCGCTGTCCGGGGCACATCTCGATGCACGAGTTGTCGTGGCGCCGTGTGGCCGATCCCTCGGAACTCTTCGAGGTGGGGCAGGTCGTCGCGGTCGAGGTGATCGGGGTCGACTGGCCGAGGATGCGCGTCCGGCTGTCGGCCAAGGCATGCGAGGACCAGGTTCTGCGGGCCTATCTTCTCGGCATCCGGCGCGGGGAGATCCTGACCGGAACGGTGGCCGAGGTCCACAACTTCGGCGTCTTCGTGGATCTCGATGGCGAGCCCGACCACCACCGTGGCACCGGGTTCATCCGAGTTCCGGAACTCTCCTGGACACACATCGGTCACCCGTCGGACGTTGTCGCGGTCGGCCAGCGGGTCACCGTCGAGGTGCTGGAGGCGGACACGCGACGGGGGCAGGTGGCCGTGTCGCTGAAGGCACTTCAGGAAGATCCTCTGATCCGGTTCGCGGAGCGGGTCGGCGAGGTCGTGCGCGGCCCCGTCACGAAGCTGGCTCCGGTGGGGGTGTTCGTACGGGTCGCCGACGGGATCGAGGGACTGGTGCCGGTTTCCGACCTGTCCGGCGGGCCGGTCGGCGCTCGCGAGCAGGGCGTACGGGTGGGCGACGAGCTGCGGGTCGAGATCCGTGACGTCGACCCGGAGCGCCGCCGGGTTCGGTTGTCGCACGTGCCACCGCTGCCGACGTCCACGGTGGTGCCGGACGCGCCGGAATGACGCGGGTCGTCAGGCGGTCCACCGCTTCAGGTTCGTGGCGTAGACCAGCTCGGTCTGGTCCCCCGGAAACACGGCGTCGGCAACCTCGACCACCCGCCCGGTGACGTCCACCGAGATCTTGCGCAGCGTCAGGACGGATACTCCCGGGTCGATGCCGAGCATCGTGGCCTCGTCCGACGACGACGGCCGGGCCCGGATCTGGTCCTCGACCCGCGCCAACTCGACACCGACGGTGTGGAGCTGGTGCTGCGTACCGCCCGGCCAGGGTTCGTTCTCCGGGTCCAGCAGGTCCGGGTTCCGCGCCACCAACTCGTACGGCAGGTAGGAACGGGAGGCGGAGAGCGGAACGGCCTCGCCCCGGCGGCTGGTCCGGTACGCCCGGCGGAGCAGTGGAGTACCGGCCGGCACCCCGAACGCCGAGGCCAGGTCCTCGTCGGCCTCGATCCGGGCGTACTCGGCGTGGAAGTCGAGATCGTGCGTGCTCAGGCCGGTGTCCCGCTCGGTCCCGCCGGTCCGGCGCCGCTCTGCCTCGTCGAGCCGTACCCGGTCCTTCTCCCACTGGTACCGCTCACTGTTCCGGCGCCGGATCTCGGGATCCCCGTCAGTGGAGCTCACCCTTCGTACGGTACGGCCTGCCCGTCGAGACGTCCGGCAGGTGGCGCCGAGAGAAATGGTGGCGGCGATGCCGAGGAAGGCGCCCCGCGTCAGCGATTCCAGTCCTGCTTCGCGGCGCGGACCAGTTTGTCCTTCAGCTCGCGGGTGTGCCGCCGGCTGACCGGCAACTCGGTCTCGTCGACCACGACGACGTAGCCCGAGTTCGCCAGCCGCAGCTCGGCGATCAGGCGGAGCTGCACCAGATAGGACCGGTGGATCCGGACGAATCCCGCGTCGGCCCAGCGCTCGGCGAGGGTGGCCAGCGGCACCCGGACCAGGTGTGAGCCGTCGGCGGTGTGCAGCCGGGCGTAGTCGCCCTGCGCCTCCACCCAGCGTACGGCCGAGCGGGGCAGCATCCGGGTGGTGCCGGCCAGCTCCACCGGGATCGTCGGATCGGGTTCGGCCCTCGCCATCGCCGCCGGATGCGTCGGCACCACCCGCGAGCCGACGACCCGGCGCAGCGACTCGGCGAGCCGTTCGGCCCGGACCGGCTTGCGTACGTAGTCGGTGGCGCCGAGGTCGAAGGCGTCGACCGCGCCGTCGTCGTACGCGGTGACGAAGACGATCGCCGGTGGCCGGGCGAACCGCCGTAGCACCCGGGCCAGTTCCATGCCGTCGAGGCCGGGCATCCGGATGTCGAGGAAGACCACGTCGACGTCGGCGTCGCGGAGCACCCGCAGCGCCTCGGTCGCGTCACCGGCGGTGTGCAGCCGGGCCACCCGGGGGTCGGCCCGCAGGTGGTACGCGAGTTCGTCGAGCGCCGGAGGCTCGTCGTCGACCGCCAGTACCCGCAGGAACCCGCTCATGCCGACACCTCGCTGCGTTCGCTCATGCGCTCGCCCGGACGTGGCGATGGAACTTCGGCACCCGCATGCTCACCTTCGTACCCGATCCGAGGCCGGTCTCCACCACCAGGCCGAACTGGTCGCCGAAGACCGACCGGAGTCGCTCGTCCACGTTCGACAGCCCGACGTGCTGGCCGGAGTCGTCGGTCGGATCGGCCGCGGCGTCGGCGATCCCGGCGACCAGTACGGCCGGATCCATCCCCACGCCGTCGTCCTCGACCGTGATGTGGCACTCGGCGCCGGCGTCCCGTGCTTCGATGCTCACCATTCCCACCCCCGGTTTGCGGGACAACCCGTGTCGGACGGCGTTCTCGACCAGTGGTTGCAGGCACAGGAACGGCAGGCTGACCGGCAGCACCTCGGGTGCGATCTGTAGCCGCACCTGGAGTCGGTCGCCGAACCGGGCACGCTCGATGGTCAGGTACCGGTCGATGGACCGCAGTTCCTCGGCGAGCGTGGTGAACTCCCCGTGGGCGCGGAACGAGTACCGGGTGAACTCGGCGAACTCCAGGATCAGTTCGCGGGCCCGCTCGGGATCGGTCCGGACGAACGATCCGATCGCGGTCAGGGCGTTGTAGATGAAGTGTGGGCTGATCTGCGCCCGTAGCGCCCGTACCTCGGCCCGGGCCAGCCGCTCCCGGGACGAGTCGAGTTCGGCGAGCGCGAGCTGTGCCCCGGCCCAGTGCGCGGTCTCCAGCGCCGCCTGCACCAGGCCCGGCACGGGCTGGTTGTCGGCGATTGCCACCAGTGCCACCGTGGCCCGGCCGTCCGGACCGGTCAGCGGGGCGACCACGGCGCCCCGAACCGGGCAGTCGACCCGGTCACAGCGTAGTTCCGTCTCGCCGAGCACTGTGGACCGGCGCGTGGTGATGGTCTGGACGGCGGCGGCGAGCAGTTGTTGGCTGTGGTGGCTGCCCCGGCCGTCGAGTGCCAGTATCCGGTCGCGGTCGGCCAGCGCCAGTCCGGCGGAGCCGACCAGGGTACGCAGGTGGCGTACCGCCTTGGCCGCGCCGGCCGGGGTGAGCCCGGCGCGGAGCGGCTCGGCGGCCAGGCCGGCGGTGTGCAGAACGTCGTAGGTGGCCCGTTGGGTGGCGGTGGCGATGCCCCGCCGGGCCCGAAGCCGGACGACGGCGAAGAGCGCGGCGACCAACGCGCTGATCATCGCCACCACGGCGATCGCCGTGGAAAGGTTCGGCCCCACGCAGAGATCCTGACGGTTCCCGCCCGGTTCGCCAAGCCCGCGTACGTCCGGATCCCGCCCCCGGTCGGTCCGGATCGCGCCGCTGCCGATGCGCCGCCAGTACGCGTCCCTGCGTCGTCAGTACGCGCCCTTGCGGGCCAGCACGACCCCGATGGTCCGCCACAGGATGCTCAGGTCGTACGCCAGCGACCAGTTGTCGACGTAGTAGAGGTCCAGCCGGACGGCCTCGTCCCAGGACAGGTCCGAGCGGCCGGAGACCTGCCAGAGCCCGGTGATGCCGGGACGGACCAGCAGCCGGCGCCGGACGTCGCCGAGGAAGTCGCCGTCGTCGGCGGGGAGCGGGCGGGGGCCGACCAGGGACATCTCGCCCCAGAGCACGTTGATCAACTGGGGTAGTTCGTCGAGCGAACTTGCCCGGAGGAATCGCCCGGCGGGGAAGACCCGGGGATCCTCCTTGATCTTGAACAGCATGCCGTCGGTCTCGTTCTGGTCGACCAGGCCGGCGAGGCGCTGTTCGGCGTCGACGTACATCGTCCGGAACTTCCAGACCCGGAACGTCCGGCCCTCGTGGCCGACCCGGGGCTGGCGGAAGAAGACCGGCCCGGGATCGGAGAGCCGGATCGCGACCGCGATCGTGACGAAGAGCGGGATCAGCAGCAGAAGTCCGAGCCCGGCGGCCAGCCGGTCGAGCAGGTTCTTGGCCAGCAGGGCCGGACCGGAGAGGGTCGGCTCCTCGACGTGCAGCAGCGGCAGGCCCTCGATCGGCCGGATGTGCACCCGGGGACCGGCGATGTCGGTGAGCTGCGGCGCCACGATCAGGTCGACCCCGGAGCCCTCCAACTGCCAGGCGAGCCGGCGCAACTCACCCGGTTCCGTGCTGGCCGAGCCGCAGACCGCGATGGTGTCGCCGCCGACCTCCCGGACCAGCGACAGGACGTCCCGGCCGGCGTACACCGGGATCGGGGTCTCGATGCCCCGGGCCGCCGCGTACCCGTCGGTGAGGTGGATGGCCACCGGGATGAGCCCGGCGGCGGGGCTCCGGCTGACCGCCGTGTAGACCTCGAGCGTCTCCGGCAGGGTGCCCACCAGCACCACCTGCTGGGCGGCCTGCCCGGCTCGGCGGCGGACCGTGTGCAGGACGATCCGGGCGAGGTACCGGGCGAACAGGACCAGCAGCATCGCGCCGAGCAGCGCCGTGCCGACCGTGAGCCGGGACACGTCGGTGTTGGTGGCGAAGGTGACGAAGGAGACGCTCGCCGCGACCGCCACCCCGGCCCGGGTGACCCGCTTGAACTCGTCGGTGCCGAGCCCGAGGTAGCGCCGGTCGTAGGCCCCGTTGGACCAGAGCACGATCAGCCAGCCGAGTGGAAGTAACAGGTAGGAGACGGTGTAGAACCAGGTGGCGTTGGAGGTCTGGAAACCGGCTCTGGCCTGCTCGAACTCGGTGCTGGCGAGCCAGCTCGCCAGCACCGTCGCCGCGAAGTCCAGTAGCAGCAGGATCGCGATGTACGGCCGGTGCCAGCGGGACACCCGCCGGTGGGACCGCGCCCACGCGGAGCGGGGTACGCCATTGGGCTGCGGAGCGGTCGGCGGCTGGATCTCGAAGCTGTCGACGTGCCGCAGGGTGCTCGGTTGGCCAGCGTTGCCTACCGGGCGCTGGAGGCTTGTCGTCACCTCACCCACGTCCTCCCGCGTGACACGTGCCGCCCATTTGCCGTAAGGGCTCGGGTCGCCCACCGTCTCAGTCTCTCCCATGCAGGCCCCACGGGGACGCCGACCCGAGGGACAGTACGCCGCCCGCCCCACCGGCAAGAAGAGCCGGGCCGCCCCAGAGCAGAGTCGCAGACCGGGTCACTATACCGACGGAAAGGGTTGGCGGTAGAGCCCAGCGCGGGCCGTTTCATCGTCCCGTGGGCGTTTTCCATGCTTATCAAGAGCCAGGGTCACCCAACGTACAAGCACAATCGCTCAACATACAAGCACGCGCACTCAGCGGGCGAGCCGAACCGATCAACGAGCGCGACGGTTCCGCGACGCCGGTCAACGGACGAGCCGGGAGAGCCGGCGGTCGGCGAGCGGCTTGCCGCCGGTCTGACAGCCGGGGCAGTACTGGAGGCTGGAGTCGGCGAACGACACTTCCCGGACGGTGTCGCCACAGACGGGACAGGGCAGACCGGTTCGGGCGTGTACCCGCAGCCCGGCCCGTTTCTCCCCCTTCAGTTCGGCGGCCCGCTGCCCCATCGAGCGCGCGACGGCGTCGCCGAGCACCTCGCGGACCGCCGCGTGCAGGGTCGCCAGCTGTGCCTCGGAGAGCCGGTTCGTGAGCGCGAACGGCGAGAGCTTCGCCACGTGCAGGATCTCGTCCGAGTACGCGTTCCCGACCCCGGCCAGCACCTCCTGGTCGGTCAGTACGCCCTTGACCTGTCCACGCCGGCTGCGGAGCCGCTCGGTGAAGGTCGCCAGGTCGGTGGCGAGCGCGTCCGGCCCGAGTCGGCTCACCCCGGGCACCAGCGCCGGGTCGGTGACCAGGTAGGCGGCGAGCTTCTTCTGCGTACCGGCCTCGGTCAGGTCGAAGCCCGACCCGTCGTCGAGGCGTACTCGAAGGGCTATGGGGCCTTTGCCGGGTTTGAGAGGGAGGGTCGAGTTGAACGCCTCCCGGTAGTGCAGCCAGCCCGCACGGGCCAGATGGACCACCAGATGCAGCTCGCCGTCCAGTCGTACGTCCAGGAACTTGCCGTGTCGACCCGCGTCCACGACCTCCCGCCCGGCTGCCGCCGACGGCGCCGGGTCGTACGTCTTCAGGGCGCTGATCGCCGCGACCTCTATCCGGTCGACCCGCCGGCCGACCGCCCGCTCGCGCAGGTAGCCGGCGAGGGCCTCCACCTCCGGTAACTCAGGCACGAGGTAAACGGTAGCGTTCAATCCCCCGGGTGCGGCAATGCGCGCCCATCCGACCGGGCCCGCTCGCCGCGCGGCCGGGTCGGCGGCGGTCACGAAGGAGGGCAACCGGCGTGCAGGTGATCGTCGCGCACAACCGTTACCGCGAGGCGCAGCCGTCCGGTGAGAACACCATCGTCGACCAGGAGATCATCCAGCTCCGGGCGGCCGGCGTGGAGGTTCTTCCCTTCCTGCGCAGTTCCGACGAGATCGCCGAGTTCTCGCCGGCCGCCAAGGCGCTGCTGCCGATCTCGCCGATCTACGCTCCGAGGGCGCAGCAGGAGCTGAGCCGGCTGATCACCGAGCACCGGCCGGACGTACTGCACCTGCACAACCCGTACCCGCTGCTCTCGCCCTGGGTGGTCCGGACCGCGCACAAGCACGGGGTGCCGGTGGTGCAGACGGTGCACAACTACCGCCAGGTCTGCTCCTCGGGGCTCTACTTCCGGGACGGCCGGATCTGCCAGGACTGCCGAGGTCGGGCGCTGGGCGTGCCGGCGATCGTGCACCGGTGCTACCGGGGCTCCCGGGCGCAGAGCGCGCTGATGGCGACGACGCTCGCCGTACACCGGCCGACCTGGCGCTCGGTGGACCGGTACATCGCGCTCACCTCGGGCATCGCCGACCACCTGCGGGACTACGGCATCCCCGACGACCGGATCGTGATCAAGCCGAACGGGATCCCGGACCCCGGAACACCGGCACCGCTCGGCGAGGGCTTCCTGTTCTTCGGCCGTCTCTCCCCGGAGAAGGGCGTCGGGCTGCTGCTGGACGCCTGGCGCCGGCACCCGGACGGCGCGCTCGGTCCACTCCGGATCGCCGGCGACGGCGAACTGCGCGGCCTTGCCGAGGCCGCCGCCGCCGAACGCGGCGACGTCGAGTTCCTCGGCCCCCTGGACCGGGCCGGAGTGGCTGCCGCGCTCCGCTCCACCGCCGTCGTCCTCGCCGTACCCACCTGGCACGACGTCCTACCGACGGTGGTGATCGAGGCCCTGGCCGCCGGCCGCCCGGTGCTCGGCACCGCACTCGGCGGCATCCCCTACCTGGTCGGCGCCCACGACCCCACCGGCCCGGCCGGCTGGGTCGTCCCCGCGGACCCCGCAGCCCTGGCCGCCGCCCTCCCCACCGCCCGCGCCACGGCCGCCGACCTCGCCCCACTCGCCCGCACCCGCTACGAGCGGACGTTCCACCCCGACGTGGTCACCCGGCAGCTGGTCGACGTGTACACCAAGCTGTAAGGAAGGGCCCCTTCTTATCGTTTTCTGTAGAAGAAGGGCCCCTTCCTAACCGCTCAGCGGAGCGCGCGGCGCTCAGCGAAGCGACGCGCGGGCCGAGAAGGCGATGCTGGCGAGCAGGAAGCCGCCGTTGACGAGGGTGAACGCGGCGATGAGCCAGGTCGTCCACTCCGGCACGAGGGTCAGCACCACACCGGCCAGGAAGATCACCGCGCCGTAGTCCCGGATCAGCTTCGCCAGCCGGACCGGCAGCGAGGTCGAGGTGACCATGCTGGCCGCGTTCGGGCCGGCGGCCATCACCGAGGTCACCAGGTTGACCATCCAGGTGCCGGCGAACGCCGCGACCAGCCAGGTCGGCGCCGACGGCCGCTGCGCCACCGCCGTCGCCGACAGCGCGGTCACCAGCGCGATCTGGGCCGCCACGTCGCAGAGCACGTCCACCCGGGCGCCGGCCGGGCTGCCCTGGCCGGTGACCCGGGCGAGCTGCCCGTCCGCGCAGTCCAGGGCGTACGCCAACTGCCAGCCGACCAGCGCGACCAGGCCCACGACCCAGGCGGCCACGTCCCCCGTGGCCACCTGCCCGGCAAGCGTCACCACGGTCACCGAGACCGCCAGCCCGAGCAGCAGGTTGCCCATGGTCAGCGCGGTGGGTGGCAGTCCCATCCGGTGCGCGGCCAGGGCCATGCCGGCGCCGATCCGTTGGCTGATCGCCTCACTGAACAGACCACCGCCCCGGTTGACCCGGTAGAAGTCGGCAGCGGTGGGCGGGGGCAAGAACTCAGCCGAGATGTTCACGGAGTGCATCGACGTAGTTTGCCAGCCGTTCACCGATCGCGTCAGGAGCCAGGTCGAGGTGTTCGAGAATGGTGTACCGGTCCGGTCGGGTACGCGGCGCGTGGTACACCGCCGCGACGAACTCGGCGTCGGTCAGGCCCAGCTCGCCGGGGGTGGTGGGCAGTCCGTGCCGGTGCAGGCAGGCCGCCAGCTGGCCGAACCGCTCCAGGTCCCCACGTAGGAACGTGCAGAACAGTGCACCGAGCCCGACCTGCTCGCCGTGCGAGGCCCGACCCGGACACAGGTGGTCGAGGGCGTGCGAGATCTCGTGACAGCCGCCACTGGCCGGCCGGCTCGACCCGCAGACGGAACTCGCGATACCGCCCAGGATCAGTGCCTCGGCCAGCGTGGTCAGGAATCCGTCATCGGTGATCTTGCCGGGGTGGTTGACCAGCGCCTCGGCCCCGGTCCGGGCCAGCGTCACGGCCAGCCCGTCGATCGGCTCGGCGCGTATCCGGTGCGACAGTTCCCAGTCGGCGACCGCGCTGAGGTTGCTGAGCGCGTCCCCGATGCCGGCCTGGGTCTGCCGGTCCGGACCGTTCTCCACGAAATCGAGGTCGACCACGACGGCGATCGGGATGTGCACCCCGTAGGAGCCCTTCCCGCCGTCGTGGTCGAGGGAGGCCGTGGGCGAGGCGATGCCGTCGTGGGCGAGGCTGGTCGCCACGCTCACCATCGGGATGCCGTACCGGGAGGCGGCGTACTTGGTGGTGTCGATGGTCTTGCCGCCACCGATCCCGACCACCGCGTCGTAGGAGCGGCGGCGCAGGTTCTGGCCGAGTTCCTGTGCGGCGTCGATGGTGCCGCCGACCACGGTGAAGACGTCGGCGTTGCCGAGGCCCGGCCGGATCAGTTCGGCGATCCGCTCGCCCTGCCCGGGGCCGACCACCACCGCCACCTCGCCGCCGGCCGAGATGCGCCGGTCGGCCAGCAGCGGACCCAGGTCCGCGATCGCGCCGCGGCGCACGTCGATCGCCAGCGGGGTGTTGACGGTACGGGCTAGTAGTGGCATGCGATCTCCCGTGCTCGGGCGAGGTCGTCGTGGTTGTCGACCTCGACCCAGGAGACGTCACCGATCGGGGCCGCCCGCACCTCGCCGCCCCGGTCGGCGAACTCCTGGTACCCGTCCTCGTAGTAGAGGTGCGGATCGCGCCGCCAGGTGGTCTCCAGGGCGTCGGCCAGCTCCGCGGCGATCCGGGACTCGATCAACGTCGCCCCGATGTACTCCCCGTACGCCTCGGCGGGGTCCAGCTGCTTGTTGATCCGGGTGAGCTGACCACGGCTGTCGAAGATGGTCTTCATCTCCTCGTCGGCCAACTTCTTGATGTTGTCGATCGCGAGCAGGATGCCGGGGCCACGCTGGGCGAGCAGGGTCTTCTCCACGCTCACCGGATGCACGGTGTCGCCGTTGACCAGCAGCGCCCCCTGGGCGAAGTGGTCCCGGGCCAGCCAGAGCGAGTACGCGTTGTTCCACTCCTCGGCCCGGTCGTTGTGCACCAGGGTCAGCCGTACGCCGTACCGGTCCTCCAGGGCGGCCTTCCGCGACTCGACGGCCTCGGCCGCGTACCCGACCACCACGGTGACGTCGGTGAGCCCGACCTCGGCGAGGTTGCCCAGCGCGATGTCGAGGATCGTCGTCTCGCCGTCGACCGGAATGAGTGCTTTGGGTAGGGTGTCCGTGTACGGGCGCAATCTGCGGCCCGCTCCCGCGGCCAGCACCATACCGATCATTCCGGGTCCTTCCTCACGACAACCGCCATCGCAGGGAGGATAGCGCCGCGTGACAGCAGCACGAATTCCCGGCGAATCCTGGGCCAATCCGTGTCGACCGTAGCCGCCCCGGGCACGGTCCCGCCCGGCGGCGGCCGTCAACAGGCAGGCCGCCCCGGAATCAGCCGGACAGGACAGCAGGTGATCGGTTCCAGATCAGCCGGGCAGGGCGGCCAGGTCGGCGAGGAGTCGCAGCCGTTCGGGAGGAGTGAGTACGGCGTAGGGGCCGGCGGCCCGCCGGTCGGTCTCCAACTCGATGGCGAGCCGTTCCGGCCCCGACGTCAGGTCGACGATCGTCCGGGCGGTATGCCCCGCGGCCTGCCAGGCGGCGGCGTGCGCGTCGGCGCGGTGGTAGCGCAGCGTGCCGAGGCGGTTGAGCAGCAGAACGCCGGCCGGAGTGCCGTCCGGCTCGTACGGCGACGCCATCGCGCCGAACGCGCCGACCTCGACCGGTCGACCCGGATCGGCCGGGCCACCGCCGGTCGGGCCGGTCCCACCGACCGGCGGGAGGTCGAGCGCGGGTGGTGGGGCGTCGAGTGCGGCGCCGAGCAGCCGGCCGACCGTGTCGACGAGCCGACGTACCCGCTCGGAGTGTCCGGTCCAGATCTCCCGGGTCACCTCGGCGTGCAACTCGTAGAGCTCGCCCAGGAAGGCCCGGCCGCGCTCGGTGGCGAGGATCCCGCCGTCCGGCTGCCGATGGATCATGCCGTGCGCGACCTGTTTGTCGAGCGCACGTTGGCACTCGGCCTGGTCGCCGTAGCGGATCAGGGCGGCCAGTCCGGTACCGCTGATCGTTCCGGTTGGCGCGGCCAGCCGGGTCCGGAAGTCGACCAGGAAGCCCACCGCGGCCGGTCCGCCATAGCGCTGGACCAGTTCTGCCCCACCTCGGCTGCGGGCGGCCGTCATCGCGGCGCGGAAGACCCGGTCGACCGCCGGCCAGACCAGCGCGGCTGCCTGGTGCGGCGCGAGCGGGACGAGGTCGTTCACAGGCCGATCAGGTGCAGGGCGCGGAAGGCGTCCTCCGCGATCTGCCGGATCAGCCCGTCGCCCGGGTCGCGGCCCTCGTCGAGAACGCCGACCTCGTGCTCGGCGAGCCAGCGGAACTCGGTGTGCTTGCCGGGTTCGAGCCGGGGCCGGGAGAGGTCACCGTCGACCCGGACCAGGAAGTCGGATTCGATCCGGTCGAGTCCGTCGCTGCCGGTGTAGCGATGCTCGCCGACCAGGCCCAGCACCAGCGAGACGGTCCAGCCGGTCTCCTCGGTGACCTCGCGGAACAGCGCCTCCTCGACGGTCTCGCCCGGTTCGAGATGGCCGCCGACGATGTCCCAGGTGTTGGGAAAGAGCTTACGGTGGGGGGACCGTCGCTGGAAAAAGATCCGGCCCTCGTCGTCGACGACGAGGGCTCCGGCGCAGCGTAGGGGCTCTGTGGACACCCGTCGAGACTAGTCACCCTGACCTGACACCACCCACCGCCGGCTTGTACTTCCCCGGCCGAGCGTCCAGTCTGTTCCTACCGGTACCGCCCGTCCCGTCCCGAAGGTGTGATGTGTGATGCGGGTACGCGAAGCGATGTCCAGCAACGTTCTCGTGGTCGGTCCGGAGCACACGCTTCGGCAGGCCGCCCAGATGATGTCCCGGCGGGGTGTCGGCTCCGCGGTCGTGGTCGATCCCGATTCCGAGGGCGTCGGCATCATGACCGAACGCGATGTTCTCAAGGCGATCGGTGCCGGGCTCGACTGCGATGTCGAACGGACCGCGGCCCATCTGACCTGGGACGTCGTCTACGCCGGCCCGGACTGGACGGTGCACGAGGCGGCCGAGGCGATGGCCCGGGGCGGCTTCCGGCACCTGGTGGTGCTGGAAGACGGCGAGGTGCTCGGCATGATCTCGGTCCGGGACATCGTCCGGGTCTGGGTCGACGCCCCGGCGGTCGCGTCGATCTGACCGTTCCGCCGGCCCGCCTCGGAGGTGGTACCCGGTCATTCCCCGATGGGCGAACGCGTGCCCGCCGGTTCCGTTGCTCAAGATACGGACATTGTCGTGCCTCCGCCCCGGACGCCGGGAGCGCCCGTAGGCTGGGGAGTCATGACTGCCGAGCAGCTGATCTCCTTCGCCCGTGGTGCGCCGTCGCTGGACATCGTCGATATCGACGGACTGAAGGCCGCGGCCGGGCGCGCCTTCGACGCCGATCCGGCCGGCATCACCGGGTACGGGACATCGGTCGGATACCCGCCCCTGCGGAAGTGGATCGCCGACAAGCACGGCGTCGAAGTCGACCAGGTCCTGGTCACCAACGGGTCCCTCCAGGCCGACGCGTTTCTGTTCGCGCACCTGATCCGGCCGGGCGACGCGGTCGTGGTGGAGCGGCCGACGTACGACCGGACGCTGCTCAACCTGCAACAGCAGGGCGGCGAGATCCATGCGGTGACCATCCAGCCGGACGGGATCGACACCGACGAGCTGGGCAAACTGCTGGAATCCGGGGTACGTCCGAAGCTGGCGCACATCATTCCGAACTTCCAGAACCCGGCCGGGGTGACCCTCTCGCTGGAGAAGCGGCAGGCCCTCCTCGAACTGGCCGCCGAGTACGACTTCACCATCTTCGAGGACGACCCGTACGCGGACATCCGGTTCCGGGGCGAGCCGCTGCCCTCGATGCTCTCGCTCGACGAGCGGGGCAGCGTGGTGCACGCCTCCAGCTTCACCAAGACGGTCTGCCCGGGCGTCCGGGTCGGCTACCTGGTCGGACCGGCCCCGCTGATCGCCGACATCGCCAAGGAGGCGACCAACCTCTACATCTCGCCGGGGATGGTGGCCCAGGCGATCGTGCACCAGTTCTGTGTCTCCGGCGACATCGACAGGTCGATCCGTACCGTCAGCACCGCGCTCGGGGACCGGGCCGGGACGCTGGCGTCGGCGCTGCGGAAGCACATCCCGGATGTCCGGTTCACCGAGCCGAACGGTGGTTACTTCCTCTGGATCGAGCTGCCGCAGAACGTGCACGTGGACCGGCTGGCGCCGGCGGCGGCCGAGCGGGGCGTGACGGTGGTCAAGGGCAGTGACTTCCTCGTCGAGGGCGGTCAGCACGCGTTGCGGCTGGCGTACTCGGGGGTGACGGTGGACCAGATCGACGAGGGCGTACGCCGGCTCGCCGACGCCGTGCGGGCGGTACGCGACTGACCCGGGAGCGACCTGGCGCCGGGGTACGGACGGGGGCGGACGCCGCCCGTTTCGTGCCCCGGCGTTCGTGTTCCGGACCGGCCCTCGTCGTCGGCCTCGTCGTCGGCCTGGGTTCGGCCGGTCGCGGGAAGGGCTCGCGGTCGCGGGGAGGGCCTGCCCAGGCCTCGGGGAGGGCTTGCCCAGGGCTCGGGCTAGCCGGAGCCTGCCGCCAGTGCCCCTTTTTTCGGCCGGAACTTGTGTCGGATATCCGACAATGGCCGCCAGGGGTCGATCCGGGGTTTCCTACGGGCCGGTAGGCGGCTCACAATGCTGCGAGCGCCACTCGCGTCAGGGCCGAGCATCCGCCTACGGGCGGCGGCGGCCCGGCGGAGTTCCGTCCGTGGTTGGCGCGCAAGACAGAACCCCCCGCCCCCACGGCGCCGGGTGGGCCGTCCGCACCTTACCCCCCGACGTGGACGGTCCACCCGGCGCCACCCCCTGGTGACCCGACCGGCGGAACCGCCTGATCCCGTCCACCCGGAGCGCGGCTCCCGGTGAGCCGTCCCTGCCGGCCACGCTCGCCGGGCCAGTTGATCGCCGCCGGTGACCTGGCCCAGCCTGGGTGGTGACTCGTGACATGCCGGCGGGCGCGCGGGGTCGGCGTACCCTGCAATCCGCACCCAGACTCTGGCCGAAAGGGGGGCGGCGATGCCGGATCGAGTTGATCACGATCGAGTTGACCTCAACGGGAGCGGCAGGCCGAGACCCCGGGCCTGGACCGCGCCGGTGCGCGCGGTGACCCGCATGCTCAACACCGAGGTCGGCCAGCAGCGGACCCCGGACAGCCGGTCCGAGCACGGCGGCGTGGTCGACTGCGGCGTCTACGTCGACGGGGTACGCCAGCCGGGCGAGTGGAGCCACGCCGACGCCCTGGAGGCCGCCCGCGCGCAGCCCGGTGCCTTCGTCTGGCTCGGCGTGCACGAGCCGAGTTCGGCGGAGATGGCCGGCATCGCGGAGACGTACGGGCTGCACGAGCTGGCCGTCGAGGACGCGGTCAAGGCGGAGCAGCGCCCCAAACTGGAACGGTTCGGCGAGGTCACGTTCCTGGTGCTGCGTACCGTCCGCTATGTCCGGCACGGCGAGCTGACCGAGAACTCCGACGTGATCGAGACCGGCCAGGTGATGCTCTTCATCGGTCCGGACTTCGTGGTCAGTGTGCGGCACGGCGACGCCTGCCGGCTCGCTCCGGTCCGGTCGGACCTGGAGAGCCGGCGGGAGATCCTGGGCCAGGGGCCCTGGGCGGTGGCGTACGCCGTGATGGACCGGGTGGTCGACATCTACCTGGAGGTGACCGACCGGGTCGGCGACGATCTGGACATCCTCGAGGGCGAGGTGTTCGCCCGCCAGGCGCACGGCCGGATCCAGCGGATCTACCAGATGAAGCGGGAACTGGTCGAGTTCAAGCGCGCCGTGGTCCCGTTGCAGCGGCCGCTGATGTCGCTGACCGCGCAGGTGAACCGGAACGTGCCGAAGGAGATCCGGCGGTACTTCCGCGACGTGCAGGATCACGTGACCCGGACGGTCGAGCAGGTCAGCGCCTACGACGACCTGCTGAACTCGATTTTGCAGGCCCGGCTGGCCCAGGTGACGGTCGAGCAGAACAACGACATGCGCAAGATCGCCGCATGGGCCGCGATCGCGGCGGTCTGGACCGCGATAGCCGGAATCTACGGAATGAATTTTGACTTCATGCCGGAGACGAACTGGAAATACGGTTATCCGGTCGTCCTGGCCCTGATGCTGGCGATCTCGTTGGGTCTCTACCGCTGGTTCCGGCGCAACCGCTGGCTCTGACCGACCGGACCGGCGTGAGACGCGGCGTGGGGCGAGTCTTGCCCCACGCCGCGATCGTCTCGTCCGTCCCCGGCCCCCGCTCCGCCCTCGACGCATCGCGCGGACGGAGTGCCGCCTGCCGGTGTCCGGTGCTCAGCCGCCGCTGTTCCGCGACGGCGTGGCGGCGGCGCCGAGCAGGCCGTCCGACTTGTCGCCGCTCTTCGTCACGACCTTCTTGGTGCTCTCGCTGATCGGCGCGGTGGTCGTGGCGAGTTTCTCGCCGGCCGCCGCGGTGCGATCCTTGGCCTTGTCCATCGGGGAGGACTTCGGCGAGGCCGGTTCGCGCCCGGAACTGCCCATGATCGAGGCAGCGTCGTCGCGTACCGCGTCCAGGGTGGCCGCCGGGTCGTACTCGTCCCATGGGTGTCGCCCCCGCCGCCGCATCGCGGCCGCGCCCATGGCCCCGGCCACCGCCCCGGCGACCAGCAGCCCGGTCAGCATCGGCCAACGTCGACGCATCATCGAGTTCTTCTTCCGCATCGCTTTCATCTTCTTCGACCTCGCCTTAAGGGCGACCGAGCCTGCCTGGCGGGCGCCGTCCGCAGCGGCTGCGGCGGCCACGGCCAGCGGTGCGAACCGGGTCACCGTCGACTCCCAGCCCTCCGACGCCGTCTGCCGCACCATGGTCGCCGTCGGCGAGAGGTAAGCACGGGCGGCATCCGCCCGTGGCCCCACCGCCGCCCCGAACCCTGACGCGGCGTGGGTGGCCGCTCGCATCAGGTGATCGAGACTCTCGCCCAGTTCGGCCTTGGCGAGTTTCCTGCGGGATCTGCGCCCCCCGAATCCAAACACCGGTCCCCACCTCCTTGGGTGTTGTTCCTCCGTCATCCTGCACCTTCGGATGCGCCCGCACTGCCAGAACGGGCACATGGGAGGATCCGCATAGAACCACCTACCCAGCGCCGGCCCGGGCCTCCTGGCCGGCGGAGGAGTCCCGCCGGCCGGTACCTCTCGGCCGGCGGCATGTCGATCGAGGAGTACTCGTGGCCGAGGCCGTCTACGCAACTCTGCACACCAACGCCGGGCCGATCCGGCTGGAGCTCTTTCCCAACCACGCACCCAAGACCGTCACCAACTTCGTGGAACTCGCCGAGGGCACCCGGCAGTACACCGATCCGCGCACCGGCCAGCCGGGTAGTGGGCCGTACTACGACGGCACGATCTCGCACCGCGTGATCAGCGGCTTCATGGTCCAGATGGGCGACCCGACCGGCACCGGCCGGGGTGGCCCGGGTTACAACTTCGCCGACGAGTTCCACCCGGACCTGCGGTTCGACCGGCCCTACCTGCTGGCGATGGCGAACGCCGGGCCGGGCACCAACGGCTCGCAGTTCTTCATCACCGTCGGACCGACGCCGCACCTGAACAACCGGCACACCATCTTCGGGCAGGTCGCGGACGAGGACTCGGCAAAGGTCGTCGACTCGATCGCGAACACTCCGACCGGAGCGCAGGACCGGCCGATCCAGGACGTCGTCATCGAGCGCGTCCAGATCGAGCGTAAAGACGTCTGACGTCGATCCCGGGTACCTTTGCCGGCATGAATAAGCGCGGCGGAGGGCGGGCATGAGCGAGCGTAGCGGGCGAATCGGTCAGCTCGGTCCGGCTTCTGCCGGACCGGAGTGTCGCGGAGGGCTGGCATGAGCGAGTCCCCTCCGACCACCCCGGCCTGTTATCGCCACCCGTCCCGGGAAACCTACGTCCGGTGTACGCGGTGCGACCGGCCGATCTGTCCGGACTGCATGCGGGAGGCCTCGGTCGGGCACCAGTGCCCGGAGTGCGTGGCCGAGGGGCGCCGAACGTCCCGGCCGGCGCGCACCGTCTTCGGTGGCGGTGCCGCCGGTCACTCGGGCTACGTGACCAAGGCCCTGATCGCGATCAACGTCCTGCTGATCCTGCTCTCCGTCTACTCCGCCCGGGGTGGCAACTCGCTGGCCGGTGCCGGTTTCGGCGGGTTGCTCGGCGGGTCGACGCCGCTGACCAACTGGGGAGCGGTGCTCGGACTGGACACCGTCTTTCCGTTCGGCCCGGAGGAGGGCGTGGCGGCGGGCGAGTACTACCGGCTGTTCACCGCGATGTTCCTGCACTACGGGCCGCTGCATCTCCTGATGAACATGTGGGCGCTCTGGGTGCTGGGTCGATCCCTGGAGGCCACCCTCGGGCCGCTGCGGTTCCTGGCGTTGTACCTGGTCGCCGGGGTGGGCGGCAACGTCGCGGCGTACCTGTTCAGCGATCCGACCGCCCGGACCGTCGGTGCCTCGACCGCGATCTTCGGACTCTTCGCCGCCCTGTTCGTGATCATGCGGCGGATGGGTCGGGACACCTCGTCGGTGATTCCGATCCTCGTGATCAACCTGGTCTTCACCTTCGCCGTACCCGGCATCTCCATCGCGGGCCACCTGGGCGGCCTGACGGCCGGCGCCGCCATGGCCCTGGTGCTGGCGTACGCCCCACGGTCCCGGCGCACGCTCTTCCAGGTCGGTGGCGGCGCGCTGATCGGGCTGGTGCTGACCGGGTTGACCCTGATGCAGACGGCCGCCCTGCTGAGCTGACCGATCGCCGGCGGGCACCAGCGAGCGATCCGGGTTCAGTGGGACGGATCGCTGGACTGGCCCGTCGGCTGGGTCGGGCGTGCCGTCTCCAGTGCGGTGGCGACGTCCGTCGGCGCTGCGCCGAGGTCGTACTGGCTGAGCAGGTGGATCGAGGCGCCGGTGTCGATCTCCAGCGTCTCGGTGCGCAGCCCGAGGCGGGGCCGGCTGTCGACGTTGATCTGTTCCACCTCCGCCCAGGGGATGTACCGTCGCCCGGCGAATCCCCTGGGCACGGTGATGCCGCCGGCATCGGCGGCGAGCCGCACCGGGGCGACGAGATCCCGTACCGCCCAGCCGAGCAGGCCGAGCGCGACGAGCGCGGCGATGCCGAGCCGTACCGGGTCGCCGTCGGCGAAGGCCACACCCAGCGCGACGAAGATCGCCGCCCCGGTCAGCTTGAGTACGGGCAGCGCCCGGTTGACGTGCCAGCGGAGCGGCGGAGTGTCCGGGTCGGAATGCACGGGTCCAGGATGCCACCGCCAGCGATCGGGTCCGGCGTACCCGGTCCGAGCCAGCGCCCGAGAGCCGCCGGTGACGACGTAGGATCGGAGTAGGCAAGTTACTGGGGAGTAGATATGGCGGACGCGGTCATCGTCGGTGCGGTACGGACCCCGGTCGGGCGGCGTCGGGGCGGACTTGCCCCGGTGCATCCGGTTGACCTGTCGGCGCGGGTGCTCACCGCGCTGGCCGAGCGTGCCGGGCTGGACCCGGCCGAAGTGGACGACGTGATCTGGGGATGCGTGTCCCAGGTCGGCGAGCAGGCGTGGAACGTCGGCCGGAACGCCGTACTCGCCGCCGGCTGGCCGGAGTCGGTGCCCGGTACCACGCTGGACCGGCAGTGCGGATCGAGCCAGCAGGCGTTGCACTTCGCCGCCGCCGCAGTCAGCTCCGGACAGGCGGATCTCGTGGTCGCCGGTGGGGTGGAGTCGATGACCCGGGTGCCGATGGGCAGTAGCATCCAGCCTCCGGCGGGCGGCACGCCGGCCGGCACCGGACTGCCCTACGGCGGGCAACTGCGGGACCGCTACCGGGGCCGACCGGGCTTCGCCGCCGACGATCCGGTGCCGTTCAACCAGGGCGTCGGCGCGGAGATGATCGCGCAGCGATGGCGGCTGTCCCGGACCCAACTCGACGAGTACGCGCTGGCCAGCCACCAGAAGGCGGCCGCCGCGCAGGACGCCGGCGCGTTCGAGCCGGAGATCGTTCCGGTCGCCGTACCCGACGGGGCGAAGGTCGCCGTCGACGAGGGGATCCGCCGGGACACCACGCTGGCCCGACTGGCCGAACTGCCGACCCCGTTCCGGGCGGATGGAATGGTCACCGCCGGATCCGCCTCGCAGATCTCCGACGGTGCCGCCGCGCTCGCGGTGACCAGTTCGGAGTGGGCCCGGGAGCGGGGCCTGCGACCGCTGGCCCGGATCCACACCGCCGTGGTCGCCGCCGACGATCCGGTGCTGATGCTCACCGCGCCGATCCCGGCCACCGCGAAGGCGCTGCGCCGGGCCGGGCTGGGAATCGAGGAGATCGGGGTGTACGAGGTCAACGAGGCGTTCGCACCGGTCCCGCTGGCCTGGCTGGCCGAGACCGAGGCCGATCCGGCCCGGCTCAACCCCCGGGGTGGGGCGATCGCCCTGGGCCATCCGTTGGGCGGTTCGGGCGCCCGGATCATGACCACGATGCTCCAGCACATGCGCGACAACGGCATCCGGTACGGCCTGCAGACCATGTGCGAGGGCGGTGGCATGGCCAACGCAACCATCGTGGAACTTCTATAGTTTCATTTTCATCCATGTCCCTGCCGCGTCAATCTCGGCAGAATCTCGTTGAAACGGACATGGATGTGTTCTTTCGAACGTTCCTGCCGGCCGCCGCGGAGACCGGGGTGGCCAGCCCGACTGTGAGTCGGCACCTGCCGATCCTGCGCAACTGCGTGGATGCCGGAGATCCCACGATCCTGGTGACCCGGTGCATCCGGCCGGAGCAGTCGGCACACCACAGCTATCTGCTGCTGTTGACCACCCGGCGGCTGGTGGTCACCGAACAGAGCCGGGTCCTGCACCGGCTCCGGTTGCACCTCAACACCGATCTGCGGCACCTCGGCAACGTCACCTGGACCCCGGATCCTCGGGAACTGCTGGTCGAGTTGGCCGCGACCGCGGTCGACGGCGTCCGTGAACGCTTCCTGATCCGGGCCGACCGCCCCAGTCAGGTGTGGGAACTCGACGCCCTGTTCAGTCACGTGTTCCGGCCGAAGATGACGGCACGGGCCATCCCCGTCCCGCAGGCCGTCGCGGTGCCCACCGCCGGCACCACGGCCATCCAGGGCAGCCGTCCCGGGGCGTCACCGGCGGTCCGGCCCGTGGGGGCGAGCCCGGCCGGCATCGGTCGTACGCCGAGGCTGCGCCCCGCCATCGCCGTCTGAGTCCTCGCCGGCGCGGCCGGCACCGACCGCAACTCCGTACCCGATCCGAACGTTCCGGCCCGGGTGGCCGGGCCGCCCGTCGGACATCATTGTCGGGTGGCCGTCGACGCGTACCCGCGAGGGCTCGTCCTCGTCGTCGAGGACGAGCGGTCCATCGCCGACCTGGTCCGCCTCTACCTGTCCCGGGACGGGTTCGGAGTGCACGTCGAGCACGACGGCACCGCCGGACTCGACGCCGCCCGCCGGATGCGTCCGGTCGCCTGCGTACTGGACATCGCACTGCCCGGCATGGCCGGTACCGAGGTCTGCCGTCGGATGCGTGCCGCCGGTGACTGGACCCCGGTAATCTTCCTCACCGCCCGGGACGACGAGGTGGACCGGGTCGTCGGCCTGGAACTCGGCGCCGATGACTACGTGACGAAGCCGTTCAGCCCTCGGGAACTGGTCGCTCGGATCCGGGCGGTGCTGCGTCGGACCGGCGGTAGCCCGGACGGTGCGGAGCGGCCCCGGACCGTCGGCCCGGTCACGCTCGACCCGGTACGGCGACTGGTGACCGTGGACGGGGCCCCGGTACAGCTCACCTCGACCGAGTTCGACCTGCTGGCGCACCTGATGGGCCGCCCCGGACGGGTGTTCACCCGGGAGGAGCTGCTGGCCAGCGTCTGGGGCTACGCGGCGCACACGGGAACCCGCACCGTCGACGTGCACGTCGCGCAGGTACGGGGCAAGCTGGGCGGCGCCGCCGAGGTGATCCGCACCCATCGCGGCGTCGGGTACGCCTGTGCCGACTGACCCCGTCGGGCGGCCGGCCGGCACCGAGCCGTCCGGCCAGGGGCGGCGGCGCCGGTTCGGTCGTACCCTGACGGCCCGCGCGGTCGCGGTCAGCTGCGCGGTGGCCCTGGTGTCGGTATTCGTCACCGCCGTGGTCGCCGTCCCGCTCGCCGCGCGCTCGGCGGAGCGGCAGGCCCGGGACGCGTTGACGGCACAGGCCCGGCTGGCCGCCGAGGCGCTGCGCCCACGGATCGACCGGGGACGGACGGCCGACGAGGAGCGGATCGTCCGACAACTCCGCAACCAGGGGATCAACGCGTACCTGATCCGCGCCGGCCGCGCCGACCGGCCCGGACTGCCGACCGAGGTGGTGGATCGGGTGGCCGGGGGCCGGAACTTCTCCGGTCGTCGACAGGTCTCCGGCCAGTCGACAGTGATCGTTGGCCGCTGGTTGCCGGGCGGCAACGGCGTCGTGCTGGCCCGTCCGGCGACCACCGGCCTGTGGGAGGAGATCGTCGGGTGGCTCTGGCTGCCGCTGCTCGCCGGGCTCGCGGCCGGAGTCGTGGCCGGGGCGTTGCTCGCCCGCCGGCTGGCCCGGCCGATCAGCAACGCGGCCACGGCGGCGGTCCGGCTACGCGCCGGCGACCGGGCGGTACGGGTGCCGGTGGAGCCGCCGGAGGAGGCCGCCGACCTGGCGTACGCGCTCAACGACCTGGCCGCCGCGCTCGCCCAGAGCGAGGGGCGGCAGCGGGAGTTCCTGCTCTCCGTCTCGCACGAGTTGCGTACGCCGTTGACCGCGATCCGTGGCTACGCGGAGGCCCTGGCCGACGGGGTGGTCGGCCCGGACGGGGGCCAGCGGGCCGGTCAGATCATGCTGACCGAGGCGGAGCACCTCGATCGGCTGGTCAGCGATCTGCTGTCACTGGCCCGGCTGGAGGCGGCCGACTTCGCGTTGGAGCCGGTGCCGGTCGACCTCGACCAGTTGGGTAGCGATGCCGCGCAGACCTGGTCGGCCCGCTGCGCGGCCCTCGCCGTCGTGTTGCGGACCGAGATTCCGGCCGTACCGACCTGGGTCCACACCGACCCCGGGCGGATCCGGCAGGTCATCGACGGGCTGCTGGAGAATGCGCTCCGGGTGGTGCCGCCGGGGGCGACGATCGTGCTCGCGGTACGGCCGCCAGGTCCGGGTGAGCCGGCGGGTGGCGTGCTGGAGGTCCGGGACGGTGGGCCGGGGCTCGCCGACGACGACCTCGCGGTGGCTTTCGAACGCGGCGCGTTACGGCAGCGCTACCAGGGTGTCCGCAAGGTCGGCAGCGGCCTGGGCCTGGCGCTCGCCGCCGGGTTGGTCCGCCGGTTGGGCGGGCGGATCAGCGCGGGTCACGCCCCGGAGGGTGGCGCCCGGTTCACCGTCTGGCTGCCGGCCGCCTACCGGACGGGCTGACGGCGCCGAGCAGCGGCCGAACCGGTCCCGACCAGCGGCCGGAGGCGCCGGAGGCAACATGGACGCGAGACCGTGTCACGAAGATCTGACCAGGGGCCGTGGCGATGCCAGGGACGGCGAAGGGCGCCACTCAGGCTAGGCTAGGGCCGATTCGTCGTCGGCACCGTGGAGATCCCCGTGAAGCTCTCGATCCTCATGCCGGTCTACAACGAGGAAGAACGCATCGCGGACGCCCTCAAGCAGGCACTCGCGGTCGACTATCCGTGCGAGATCGAACTTGTTGTGGTCGACGACGGTAGCCGTGATGGTACCGGAGAGATCCTCGGACGGGCCGACGACACCCGGCTCCGGGTGATCACTCATCCGCGTAATGCGGGAAAGGGTGCTGCGATCAAGAGCGCGGTCGACAATGCCGAGGGCGAGTACATGGTGATCCTCGACGCCGACCTCGAGTACGACCCGCAGGACATCCCCAAGCTGCTAGCTCCGGTGCTCGACGGCCGGGCGACGGTGGTCTACGGAAATCGGACATTCGGCAGCCACAGCGCCTACAGCTTCTGGTACGTGATGGGCAACAAGGCCGTCACCACGGCCGCCAACGTGCTGTTCAACTCGTACATCGGTGACCTGGAGACCTGCTTCAAGCTGATGCCGGTCGCGCTGTACCGCTCCCTGGACGTCCGCTCCCGTGGCTTCGGCATGGAGGCGGAGGTGACCGGCAAGCTGCTACGCCGCCGGATTCGCCCGTACGAGGTGCCGATCAGCTACCGGGCCCGGGGTCGGGAAGAGGGCAAGAAGATCACCTGGAAGGACGGCGTCGAGGCGCTGTTCATCCTCGGGCGGGAGCGCACCCGTCGTCGGGCCGTTTCCGGCAAGCGCTGACCGGCCCGGTCAGCCGAGGAAGGCGCTGATCGACCGGCGCAGTCCCGCCGCGTCCAGGCCGTGCCAGCGGTCGTGGTCGGCCGGACTGCCGTACCGGCGCAGGTCGGTGCGGCCGACGCCGAGCGCCAGCAACCGATGGGGTACGCCCGCCAGCGCCCCGCTCACCGCCGCGCTCGACGTGCCGGCGAGGTACGGCTCCACCAGCACCACCGCCGGGGCGGCCGGCGACGGCGTGCCGACCAGTTCCCGCAGGCCGACGGCGTCGAACGGCCGGGGCGTGTGCGTGTACGCGACCGTGACGTCCAGCCCGGTGATGGCGTGCAGTACCGGGTGGAGCATCGGGCCGACGGCCAGCACCAGGGGTGCGCCGACGGTGCCCCGGTGCACCACCATCAGCCGACCGGCCGCGGGCCGGGGCAGGTCGTTGGACGCGGTGGAGAGTCGCAGGTAGACCCGGTCGTCGTGGTTCGCCGCCGCCCGCAGCAGGGTCGGCACCTCGTCCGGATGTCCGGGTACGTGCACCGTCCAGTCGGTGAGCGTGTCCAGCAGCGCCACGTCTCCCGGCGACATGTGCGTACGGCCCATGCTCGAGCCGTCGTACGACGCGCCGACGCTGACCACGACCGCTCCCACTCCCTGGTGGTCCAGGTCCAGTTTGAGCTGCTCGTAGACGCGGTCGACGGCGAACGTGGCGTACGAGTGCACGATCGGGCGCAGTCCGGTCAGGGCGAGTCCACCGGCGACGCCGACCATCAGTTGTTCGCGGATCCCGACGTTGAGTACCCGGTCGGGGTGCCGTCGGGCGGCGGGGGCGAAGGACGACGCGGAGATGTCGGCGAGGACGATCGCGGTGCGCGGATCGTCGTCCAGCAGGGCGGTGGCGGTGTCGGTGAAGGTGTCCCGCATGTCGTTCACTCCTTCGGTTCGACGACCGCGACGACCACGTGCGGCCGGTCCGGTCGGCGGGTGGTGAGGGCGGTCTCGATCGCGTCGTGGTCCCGGCCGTCGACGGTGCAGGCGGTCCAGCCGTGCACGGTGAACCGGCTCGCGATCCCGCCGGGCCAGCCGTGACTGGCGGACTGGTTGTCGATCACGATCGCGCTGACCGTGGCCAGCCCGGTCGCACCGGCGTACGCGATCGCCTCGTGGTTCGAGCCCTCGTCCAGTTCGGCGTCGCCGAGCAGTACGTACACCTGGGGCAGGTGCAGGCCCTGGGCCCGCAGCCCGAGCGCGGTGCCGACGCCCAGTCCGAGACCGTGGCCGAGTGAACCGGTGCCGATCTCGACTCCGGGCACCAGGGTCCGGTCGGGGTGGTGCCCGAGCCGGCTCTCCGGCCCGGCGAGGTCGTCGAGCCAGTCCTCCGGGATGAATCCCTTGGCGGCGAGTACGGCGTAGTAGGCGGCTGGGCCATGGCCCTTGGAGAGCAGGAAGCGGTCCCGGTCGGGCGAGTCGGCGGTCTCCGGCGAGACCCGCAGGACCCGGTCGTAGAGCACCCAGAGCACGTCGAGGGTCGAATGGGCGCTGGGTGCGTGTTTCTCGTCACCGGTCAACCGGCGGAGCAACGGCCCGAGTTGGGCTGGCCGTCCAGCGCGCCGGCTCCGGGTCGTTGGGGCGACCATCAGGTCGGGAGCAGTGGCTGTTCTGGTCATGCACCCAGCTTGCAAGTTAAAGTGCACTTCAACTCAAGGTCCCGGACAGCGGAGATTGACGTGCGGCAGGAGAGTCTGACCATCGGCGAGCTGGCGGTGCGGTCCGGCGTGGCGCCGTCGGCGCTGCGGTACTACGAGCGGCTCGGGCTGATCCGGGCCGGTCGTACCGGTGGCAACCAGCGGCGCTTCGACCGGGCCGAGCTGCGCCGGGTGTCGTTCATCCGGATCGCCCAGCAGCTCGGCGTGTCCCTGGAGGACATCCGGTCCGCGCTCGACGCCCTGCCGGACTCGCGTACCCCGAACAAGGCCGACTGGGCGCGACTCTCCGCGACGTGGCGGAGCCGGTTGGACGAGAAGATCGACCTGCTCACCCGGCTCCGGGACGACCTGAGCAACTGCATCGGTTGCGGTTGCCTGTCGTTGCGCAGTTGCAGCCTCTACAACCCGGACGACGAACTCGCCCAGCAGGGCCCGGGCCCACGCCGGATGCTCCCCTGAACCCGCGCCCGTCGACGGGAAGCTGATCAGTCGAGGGTGAGCAGCACCTTGCCGAAGTGCGTGTTCGACTCGACGACCCGGTGCGCCTCGGCGGCCTGCGCCATCGGCACCCTGCGGTCGACGACGGGCCTGATCACGCCCGACTCGACGAGTGGCCAGACCTCCTCGCGTACGCCCCGGACGATCGCGGCCTTGTCCGCCGCCGGTTGGGAGCGCAGCGCGGTCGCGGCCACCGAGGCCCGCTTGGCGAGCAGCGCGCCGAGGTCGAGTTCACCTCGACGACCGCCCTGTAGGCCGATCACCACGAGTCGGCCGCCGGTGGCCAGTGCCGCGACGTTGCGGCCCAGGTACGCTCCGCCGACGATGTCCAGGATGACGTCGGCGCCCCGTCCGTCCGTGGCCGCCTTCGTCGACTCGACGAAGTCCTCGCTGGAGTAGTCGATGACCGCCGTGGCGCCGAGTTCGCGTAGCCGGTCGTGTTTGGCGGCCCGGGCGGTGGCCAGCACGGTCGCGCCGAGCGCGGCGCCGAACTGGACCGCGAAGGTGCCGATGCCGCTGCCGCCACCATGGACGAGCAGCGTCTCGTCGGTGCCCAGCCGGGCCAGCCGGGCCACGTTCGACCAGACCGTGCAGGCCACCTCGGGCAGCGCGGCGGCCTCGGTCAGGCCGACGCCCTTCGGCACCGGCAGGAGCTGCCCGACCGGTACGGCCACCCGCTCGGCGTATCCGCCGCCGCTGAGCAGGGCGCAGACCGGTTCGCCCACGCTCCAGCCGGTCACCCCGGCCCCGACCGCGCCGATCACGCCGGCGCACTCCAGTCCCGGGTACGGGGGAGCGCCGGCCGGCGGCGGGTAGTGGCCCTGGCGTTGCAGCAGGTCGGCCCGGTTCACCGCACTGGCCCGGATGTCGATCACCACTTCGCCGGGTCCGGGAGTCGGGTCGGGTACGTCGGCCCAGAGCAGCGCGTCGGGGCCGCCGGCCGTGGGGATCGTGATCGCCTTCACGAACACAGTCTTACCGCCGTCCCGCCGTCCCGCCAGCCCACGGCGCCGCGCTCACGGCGTGCGCCCGCGACGAGGCCGGCGGGGCCGTGCCGGCGGGTGCGGCCCGACCCGGCGATCTGGCACACTACGTGGCGGCAGCGGCTCGTCCCGGCGGGGCGGCCACGCCGCTCCGGGAGGGTTCGCCTAGTGGCCGATGGCGCTGGTCTTGAAAACCGGTAAGGGGGCAACCTCTTCGTGGGTTCGAATCCCACACCCTCCGCTCGCCAGCACGACAGCCCTCGCCGTCCGCAGCGGCAGGCGAGGCAGGCCCCGGTCCGCCACCTGGGATATCGCCCACAGCCTGTTGACGGACATGTGGTGCGATCCCTTACCCTACGGATAGTAATCGGGCAGTGATTCTACGTAGATATCGCGTGGCTGGGGCCGCCGCGGAACGGATGGGCTGACCGCCCACCGAACGGCGGGCGCCTCGGACAGGCGTACGGAGTGAAGCGAGGGCGCCATGGATCTGCGGCTGTCCCCGGTGCAGGTTCGCAACCGACTGATCCTGGCGGCTCGCCGGATCGTCGCCGACCACACTCCCGATGCCGAGGGCATCTGCCCGGTCTGCGGCGTACTGCTCTGCGAGGCGCTCGCCGTGGCCTTCGGCTATCTGGCCCGGGTGGACCGACCGGAGCCACCGGTGGCGGTCGAGATCCACCGTCGCGCCGCCGTACCGCCGCCGGGGATCACCGCCGCCGAGTTGCGGATCGCCGCCGACTCGGCGCCGGGGACCATGGGCCGGTGGGACGTCGGGATCCACAATCGCGTCGGGTGGCGGATGGACGACGACGAGTGTGCGGACTCCGATCACCCGCGCCGGCGACGCTGACCCCTGTCGCCGTCGTCGCCCGCCCGGCCCACGGTCGCGCGGGCGCGGTGCGGTGTCGGGGTGGAGTGCGGTGTGGCGGGTGGGGGTGAGGTGTCACGGGTGGGGGTGAGGTGTCGCGGGTGGCGGCGCACGGAACGGGTAGAAAGGGCACGGCGGCTTCCTCTCCGACGCCAGCCACCTGTTGCGCTGAAAGGATCTCTTGATGGCTCTTGACCGACCGATCCCACCCGACCCGTACGAGGTGCTGCCGGCCGTACCGTCGTTCACGCTGACCAGCAACGACGTCCAGAACGGCGAGCCGCTGGCCGTCGAGTTCGCGCATCCGAGCGTGGGCGGCGGCAACCTGTCGCCGCACCTCGCCTGGACGGGTTTCCCCGCGGAGACCCGAAGCTTCACGGTGACCTGCTACGACCCGGACGCGCCGACCGGCAGTGGATTCTGGCACTGGGTGCTGGTCAACGTTCCGGCCGAGCTGACCGAGCTGCCCCGCGGTGCTGGCGGCACGCCGTCGGCCGGCGCCTCGGGCGCGTTCAGCGTGCGCAACGACTACGGCGAGCAGTCGTACGGGGGTGCGGCGCCGCCGGCCGGTGACCGTCCACACCGGTACGTCTTCGCCGTACACGCCCTCGACGTGGAGCAGCTGGACCTGACTCCCGAGGCGAGTCCGGCCTACGTCGGCTTCAACCTGACGTTCCACACCCTGGCCCGGGCGGTGATCCGGCCGACGTACCAGGTCAAGGACTGACGGTGGAGTCCGGGCCGGCATCCGTGCGCCGTCGGGCCTCGGTGCCGGCCCGTGGCCGGTGTACCGCTCAGGCGGGTACCCGGGCCACGGCGAAGACGGACTGGCCGAACGGTGGCCGTACGACCCGCTCGGCGGCCTTGGTCACCGGCAGTACGAGAGTGTCGTACACCTTGACCATCGGCCCCTCCTTCGGCATCAGCCGGAAGACGTTGGTGGCCATGTAGTAGCCGATCAGGCCGAGCGCGTTCGCGTAGTGCAGGGTCTCCACCTGCAGGCCCGCTTCGTCCAGCGCGGCCCGCATGGTCTTCTTGGTGTAGCGCCGGACATGGCCGGTGGCGATGTCCGCCGGGCCCATCGCGAACTCGAACGCCGGCACGATGAGGACGATCGCCCCGCCCGGGCGTACCAGGCCGCGCATGCTGCGGAGTGCGCCGACGTGGTCCTCGATGTGCTCCAGCACGTTGTACGAGACGGCGGCGCTGTAGTCGCCCTGCTCGTTGGTCGGCAGCAACATCTGCCGTACCTCGATCGCGGGCTCGTCGGAGAGCCGCTCCTTGAGGGCGATCAGCCGGTCAGGATCCGCCTCGGTGGCGGTGAACCGCTCCAGGAACGGCGCCCACTCGATGGCGTAG
The DNA here is from genome assembly GCF_042658085.1 of Plantactinospora solaniradicis. Lineage (NCBI taxonomy): Bacteria > Bacillati > Actinomycetota > Actinomycetes > Micromonosporales > Micromonosporaceae > Plantactinospora > Plantactinospora solaniradicis. The sequence goes on from NZ_JBHSPR010000018.1 coordinate 511,425, forward strand.
TCGCCCAGGCCGCTGCCGATCTCGATCGGGTTGTCGCCGAGGTACGGCAGGGCCAGCTCGACGAACCAACGCCGGTGGTTGACGGCGGTGGCGAGGCCTTCGAGCACCTCTTCCTGAACCCGCTGATCTCCAGTTATTTCTGCCATGCGTCGATTCCTCACGCTCTGACTCGACCTGCACTGGACCGACAGAGTGAACCATCTACGACGACCGTAGGGAAATTGGGGCACTCATGCGAGCTGAACTCATGCATCGCACTTCGGTTGTGACCAGTTCGGGGGTGTTTTGTTACGTAGCACCCGAAGATTATCTTGATCACATTCGCCAGGCGTGTCGACTCGATAACAGTCGGGTGTCAACCCCTCCGGCTCCCCTCCCCGGGCATCCCGGCGGACGCGTCAGGGGGTGCGGATGCAGCAGCCCGCGCAGACCTTGGGCTGCGGAAGGGTGAAGGCGAGGCAGCACGTCTTGCGCTGCACGGTCAGCTCGCCCGTCGGGCCGGGCACCAGGTCGACCAGGTCCGCCACGCCGAGTGCGTCGAGCAACGTGCCGATCGTCTCGGCGGATCCACCTGGCAGCGAGTCCGCGGCGCGCAGTACGCCGTGCGCGACCCCCGACGCCACCGAGCCGAGCAGCGTACGGGCGCCGACCCGGACCTGGGAGTGCAACGCGTCCAGCATCGGGGTCAGGTGTGCGTCGAGCAGGGACGCGCGCAACGCGTCGAGGAGTTCGGCCTCGCTCCGGGCGATCCGGACCTCGGGCAGCCCGGACAGGGCCAGCGGGTCCGACGGAAGCACCGCGATCGTGGTGGAGCGGCGGAGGCCGAGCTTGACCAGTGGCCGGTGCTCCTCGATCTGGACCAGCACGTCCGCGGGGTGCAGCAGCGGCACCCGCCGGGCGGAGGCCCAGCCCAGCACCACGGGCAGCGCCAACCAGTACGTGTAGGACTTCCAGGCCAGTGCGGCGGCGGCATGGGGCTGGGCGCCCCTGCGCTGCCGGGTGGCCTCGAGGAGTTCGGGCAGCCGGGTGCCGTCCACCAGTTCGGTGGCGGAGATCCAGCCCGTCTCGTCGGAGACCAGTAGGCCGGTGGCGAGGCCGGGCAGCTCGTCGGTGCCGAAGGTGGCCCGCAGGGTGGCGGTCACCGGAGCGAGAGGTGCGGCGGTCCGGTCACCGATCAGGACGGTCACGCCCGGTCACCGATCTGCGGCGTTCCGGCGCGCCAGCAGTCGCCCGGTACCGTCGCCGCGACCGGACTGGTCTGCCTCGATGCCAGCAGTGCCACCAGGATCTCCCCCCATTCGTGCCAACCGCACCGTCACCCTAGCCCACTAAGGCAAGGCTAACCAGAGTTAGGTGATCCTGGGGTCCCTCCGGCAATGTTTCCCTCGACACGTCGCCCATCTGACTGAGCCGGGTAGGTCCGGCCGGGGAGGATCAACCCGAGTGGCCGAAATGTCAAGCCATTGTCGTTAACGCGCCAGTTCTGTCAGACTGGCCGGCTCGGCCAGCAAACTGAGATTCCCGGCCAGAGGAACCTGATGACCACCTCGCCTATCGAGCGGGCTGCCGACTCGTTCGCGGCCGAGCTTTCCCGTCGGCGGGTCGAGCGGGGAATGACGAAGAAGCAGCTCGCGGCCCGGATGGGGTTCGACCCTTCCTACGTGAGCCACGTGGAGGGCCGACGGCACCGTCCGACCGAGGACTTCGCGCGCCGTGCCGAGGCCGTGCTGGGCGCGGCCGGAGCGATCTGGCAGCGCTTCCAGGAGTACGACGAACTGCGGCAGGCGCGCTCCGCCGTCGTCGCGCACCGCGACCCGCCGGTACCCGAGCAGTGGATGCCGCCCGGCACCGGGCTCATCGTGGAGCAGGAGACGGCCACCCTCGCCTACCACGACGACGCCTACCGGTGCGTGATCCGCCGGGCCCTCTACAACGCCGGAACCGAGCCGGTGACCCGCTATCTGGTCCGGGTGGCGGTGGACCGCTATCCCAACGATCCGGGGCGGTCGAACCGGCACCACCGGGAGAACCCGCTGACCTTCGCGGAACTGGATCTCCAGGCGTTCTGCGACGACCAGGGCACCCGCGAGCCGATGGAGTGGCGCAAGAAGCACGACCGGGATGCGTTCAAGGAGGTGTGGCTGCTCTTCGAGAACTCCGACGGGAGGTTCCCGCTCTATCCCGGAGAACGGGTCACCACCGAGTATTCGTACCGGGTGAACCAGGACAAGTGGGGGCAGTGGTTCCAGCGGGCCGTCAGGCTGCCCACCCGCCGGCTCGCGCTGCGACTCGACCTGCCGCTCGACCTGGACCCGCAGGTGTGGGGGGTGGAGACGTCGCTGTCGGCGGAGGAGGGACCGCTGCGTACCCCGCTGGTCCGGCACGACGGGGACGGACGGGCCCTCTTCGAGTGGTCGACCGACGATCCGCCGTTGAACGCCCGGTACCGCCTGGAGTGGCGCTACCGCGCCGCGCCCACCACGCCGGCCGCCCCGCCGTCCGAGTCGGAGACCCGGGCCAGCGACCGCATGCGGGCCGCCGGAATCGTGCAGCTCGGCGCGGACCTGCTCCGGCAGCCGGCCCGGCAGTTCGACCTGCCCCGCGACGAGGCCAACGCCCGCGACGTGGTGGCCCGGCTACGGGCCGCGCTGGAACGGCTCGACGAACTGCACCCGTTCAGCAAGGGGGTCGGCCTCGCCGCGCCGCAGATCGGGCTGCCCTGGGCCGCCGCCGTGGTCCGGCCGCCGGACCGGGACGCGGAGCCGGTGGTGCTGCTCAACCCCAGGGTCGTCGACGCGGCCCTGGAGACCGACGAGCAGTACGAGGGATGCCTCTCCCTGTTCGACCTCCGGGGCCTGGTGGCCCGGCCGCTCCGGCTCGACATCGAGCACGCCCGCTGGGACGGCGGACGCGTGATCACCTCGTTCGAACTCGCCATGGCCCGGCTGGTCGCCCACGAGATCGACCACCTCGAGGGCCGGCTGTACGTCGACCGGATGGACCCGGACGTGCCGTTGGTCCCGATCGAGGAGTACCGGGACACCGGCAATCCCTGGCGCTACTGAACGCGGCCCTCGCCTCCCCATGGGGGAGCCGGGTCTCGTGCCCTGCGGGACAAGGGCACGAGACCCGGCCGGGGGGAGTGGGGTCTAGAGCTCGCCGAACGCGTCGTACCGGATGTTCTCCGGCGGTACGTCGTCGGCGGCGAGCGTCCGCAACGCGGACCGGACCAGGGAGGCCGATCCCGAGACGTAACAGTCGTGTGTGGTCCACGGGCCGTACCGGGCGAAGACCTCGGCGATCTCGCCCTGTTCGCCGGCGAAGCCGGGATCGGCGCTGCACGCGGGGATGATCGACAACCAGGGGTGCTCTGCGGCCAGTTGGTACAGCTCGGTCAGCCCGTACAGGTCGTCGCGGGCCGCCGCGCCGACGAAGACGTGCATCCACCGGGTGCGGTTGTGGCCCGCCAGTTCCTCCGCCAGCGCCTTGATCGGGGCGAGCCCGACGCCACTGGCCACGCAGAGGACATCCCGGGTCGATCCTGGATCCAGGGTCATGGAACCCATCGGCGCGGCCACCCGCAGCAGGTCGCCGACCTTGACCCGGCGGACCAGGGCACTGGAGACCCAGCCGGCACCGACCGCCCGGACGTGGAACTCCAGCGCGTTGTCCTCCCTCGGGGCGTTGGCGATCGAGTACGTCCGCCAGAGCCGGGGCTGGTAACGCGGCGCCTCGACGCTGACGTACTGGCCCGACCGGTAGGGCAGGGGATGCTGGAGGGGCCGGCAGGTCAGCACGGCGATGTCGGGACCCCGGCGCTCGTGGCTGAGCACCTCGGCGTGCCAGAACGGCGGGTTCGGATCGACGGCCGCTCCGGCCTGCATCCGCTCCGCGATCGCCTGGTACGCGTCCCGCCACGCCTGGTCGTACTCGACGGTCCACTGCTCGCCGACGGACTGCCGCAACGCCTCCATCAACGCGGCGCCCATGGTGTCGTAGTGCTCGGCCCGTACGTGGTACTTGCGGTGGTCACGACCGAGCGAGCGGAGGTAGTCGTCGAAGTTCTCCGGGTCGTCGATGGTCTGGACGGCGGTGACGATCGCTTCCAGCAGCCGGTCCCGCTGCCCGTCCATCTGGACCGGAAACAGCGTGCGCAGTCCGGGGTCGGTCAGGAACATCCGGGCGTAGAAGTATCCCGCGACCTTGTCCCGCTGCTCTTCGACTAGGGTCCAGCTCTCCTTCAAGAGCTGCGCCAGGTTGTCCATTGACACCTTCTCGGTCGGGGCCACTGCGCGAGTAAGAATGAATACCGAGAGTCGATGTTGGTCGCACAGAATGTGCGATTGAGCCCAAACGTCACTTGCTGGGCTCCGGCACTTCGGGGCGACCCGGTGCGGAAGACCACGGCGGTCCGCCGGATCGGGCACAGTTGTCGGGTGACGGTTGATCTCGCCCGACCACTTTCCCGCCGGGTGCTGGGCACCGAGGTGCTGTTGGTCCTCGGCCTGTCCCTCGGGCAGTCCGCGGTCTACTCGGCGGTGACGATCATCGCCCGGCTGACCGCCGACCGGCCGCTGTCCCAGCAGACCGCCACCCTGAACGCCTCCCAGTCGGCACGTCCCTGGCTCGACCTCACCTACCAGCTCCTGGGCATCTTCTTCGCCCTCGTGCCGGTGCTGCTCGCCGTACACCTGCTCAACCGGGACCGGTTGCTCGACCGGGACGGGATGCTCAACCGGGACGGGCTCGTCGACCAGGGCCGGGGTGGTGCCCGATGGGCACTCGGGCTGGACGGGCGGCGGCCCGGCCGGGATCTCGCCTGGGGTGCGGCACTCGCCGCCGCGATCGGGCTACCCGGCCTCGGCCTGTTCTGGGTCGCCGCACACCTCGGCGTCAATGCCACCGTGGTCCCGGCGAACCTGCCCGATCTCTGGTGGGCGGTGCCGGTACTCGTCCTCTCCGCCGCACAGAACGCGATCCTCGAAGAGGTGGTGGTGGTCGGATACCTGATGACGCGGTTGCGGGAGATGAGCTGGCGGATCGGCGCAGTGATCGCGGCCAGTGCGTTGCTGCGCGGCTCGTACCACCTCTACCAGGGCTTTGGCGCGTTCCTCGGCAATGCCGTGATGGGGGTGGTCTTCGGGCTGTTCTTCCTGCGTACCAAGCGGGTGCTTCCGTTGGTGGTGGCGCACACCCTGCTGGACGTGGTCGCCTTCGTCGGCTACGCGCTGCTGCCGCGAAGCTGGTTCGACTGGTTGTAGGGCAACGCCGACGGACCGCCCTCCGTACCTCCGCCACCGGAGGAGGACGGACCGGCAGAGAGCGGACCGGTGGCGGTGGTCCGGTAGAGCGCGGTGGCCCGGGCGGCGAGCCGCTCGGTGGCGGCGGAGTTCGCGAGGGCGGTGACCAGCGTCGTCGCCCCGGGCAGTCGCCGTACGGCCAGCCGGAGCGCCAGCCAGTTCGCGCTTCGGGCGACGATCGGCGCGCCGAGCCGCCAGCCGGCCTCCGCCAACCGAGGTGACGACCCGTCCGGGCCGCCACGAAGTGCCACCTCCGCCGCGTCCAGGGCGGCCCGGGCGCTCTGCCCGTCAGGATGGACCCCGGTCAGCACCAGCAGGTCGGCGGCGCGCTCCGGGGCTGTCGGATCATGGTCGTGTGCGGCGGCCAGGTGCAGCACCAGGCTCGCCTGCGCCCAGGTGACGACGGCCAACTCCGCGAACGGAGCGAGCAACCCGGTCGCCATCGACAGGGCTCCACCGGCGGCGGAGAGTCGGACGTACCGCCGGGTGGCCAGCAGGGCGAGACCGTCGGCGGTGGCGGTCGGATAGGTCGTACGGATCCGCGCCGCCCAGGCCAGGGCCGCCGGCCCCAACTCGCGTACGGCGGCCAGGGCGAGGAGTTCCGGCGCATAACCGGGGTGGTCGAGAACGTGCCGGGCCGTCGAGCGTTGCCACCCTGGCCGAGGGGTACCCTCCACGGCCGCTCGATCCGGTACGCCACCGCCTGAGGGGACCACGTCGACCCGTTCGGGTACGCGGGTTCCGTCGGCTGCGCCGGTCAGCTCCTCAGCTGCCTCGGTATCGACGCGGGGGGCGGCCCTGTCCGGCAAAGTGGGCTCGGCTGCCGGCGTACCCGTCGATCCGCTCGATGCTGGCTCAGGGCTGGCGGGTCCGGTCGAGGGCTCGGCCTGGGTTGTCCGAGGGCTGGCCACCACCGGCTCTGCCGGCGCCGCCGCCGTCGGATCGCCTGGGGAAGGCGTCGGCGCTGCCGATGGTGGCGCCGGCGCGGCCTCGACCGCCGCAGGCGTGGTCGTGGCCTTCCTCACAGGGGCCGCCTTGGCGGCGGTCTTCTTCGCGGTGGTCTTCTTGGCAGCGGTGGTGGTCTTCTTCGCTGCGGTGGTTTTCCTGGCGGCGGTCTTCTTCGCGGCTCCGGTGCTCTCGACGGGTCTGGCCGCCTTCTTCCCAGCGGTCTTCTTCCGGGGGGCCGGTGTCGTGTCCTGGCTGGGCCGTGTCGACTCGTCTTGAGCGGCCGGGATGGACTCGTCCTGCTCGGCCGGCGTGGAGTCGCCGGTCTCCGGAGCGTCCGGCGCCGGCGTGATCGGCTGGTCGGCCTGCTCCGGACCGGATTCCGGCGAGTTCTGCCGGGTGGAGCCCTGCCCGGTAGGCGGGGTCGAGCCCTGCCCGGGAGGCGGGAATGCCGGTGGCCGACGGGCGGAGCCGGTTGGCTGCTGCTGCTCGGGCTCGGTCGGCGGCTGGAAGAGCACCGCTGGCGGCGTCTGCCGGGTACGGGGTCGGGGCGCCCTCGGCGGCTCGCCCGTCGGTTCCGTGTCCGGCTCCGGTGGGGACGTGAAGGCGGCCTTGGTCCGGCCGGAGCCACGCGTCGACTTCGGTTCCGGGCGGCGGCGCGGGGGTTCGGTGGGCGGCTGCTCCTCCATATCATGCGAGCCTAGTCGTGTCGGTGGATCGGCACCGGATGGGAATCGACCGAGGTTTCGGCGGGACGATCAGGGCAGCCGGTGGCTTCACGGCCCCGGCCGGGAAGTCGTTTTGCCCCTCCGGGTGGCTGCCCTGTATCCTCGACCGACGTGGTCTGCTGACCACCAGGGAGACTTCGCCTAGTCTGGTCTATGGCGCCGCACTGCTAATGCGGTTGGGGTCTTAAAGCCCCTCCCGGGTTCGAATCCCGGAGTCTCCGCGCTGGGGCTGGTGTGTAGACTGGCCCGGCAGCTGCGCCCGTAGCTCAACGGATAGAGCATCTGACTACGGATCAGAAGGTTAGGGGTTCGAATCCCTTCGGGCGCGCCAGTTGAGCAGGGAATATAGTCAACCGACTATATTCCCTGCTTTCGTGTGGGACACGGTCATGGCCGCCATGTGACCCACGTTTGAGCAGCTCGGGGGCATCTTTCCCCCCAGTCGCACCCCTCGATCGACCCTTGAACGGCCGAGCAACATCGGAGCACCCGGATACCACCATCTGGGATTCCTAGATGTGAAAATGGGAAGCTAAGCGGACCTGCACGGCGGAGCCGCCCCGGTGCGCCGCTTCCTGCCCGAGCTGATCGCCGGATCTTCGCCGGGCGAGGCGCCACGGTCGTCGGCGTCGAGCCCGGCCCGTCGCTGTTCGACTTCGCCGTGGAGCGGGAAACCATCGCACCGCAAGACATCCAGTACGTCGCGGCCCGCCGGACGACCTGAGTTCACCCAGGGATCTGGCCTATTCGCCGGTGCTCATGCCCTGCCCATCCGGTCGGGCTCGGCCGGGATCCGGTCCTGCGCAGAGGTGGCATCGAATAAATTGAAGAGTTTAAATGGATGGCGAGGGTTGTCGAGATTCGTACCCGGCGCTGATCGGGTAGGGAGGAGTCAGCGTCATGCTCATGCCAGGTTCTGATCCGATATCCTCGCGGCTCCGATCGGTCCTGGTCGTCTCCGCCTCGATTGTTTCCGCCTCGCTCGTCCTCGCCGCCGCGCCGCTGGTCGGCGCCGCTACGGCCGCTGCCGCCAGTACGGCCAGCCCGCCGCACCGGGTGGACAACCCCTACCTCGGGGCTCGGGTGTACGTGAACCCCGAGTGGTCCGCGCACGCCGTCGCCGAGCCCGGCGGCTCCGCCGTCGCCGACCAGCCGACCGCCGTCTGGCTGGACCGGATCGCCGCCATCGAGGGGGCCGACGGGGCGATGGGCCTGCGCGACCATCTGGACGCTGCGCTGGCGCAGCATGCCGACCTCGTCCAGTTGACCCTCTACGACCTGCCGGGCCGCGACTGCGATCGGCCGGCGCCCCAGGGTGAGCTGTCGATCGACGAGCTCGACCGCTACCGGGTGGAGTTCGTCGATCCGATCGCCGAGATCGTCGCCGCTCCCCGCTACGCCAGGCTGCGGATCGTCGTCATCGTCGAGCCCAACTCGCTGGCGAATCTGGTCACCCACACCACCCCGCGCAGCATCTCCACTTACAAGTGTGACGAGGCGAAGAACCGCGGCACCTACCTCTCCGGAATCGGGTACGCCCTGGCCCGGCTGGGCGCCCGGCCCAACGTCTATCCGTACCTGGACATCAGTCACCATGGTCAACTCGGCTGGCCGGAGGACGCCGTTCCGGCGGTGTCGCTGCTGCTCCAGGCAGCTACGATCGCCGGCAGCACGGGGGCAAACGTGCACGGCTTCGTCGCCAACACCGCCAACTACTCGGTACTGCACGAGGAGTATTTCAGCGCCGACGACGTCATCAACAACCAACCGGTGAAGTGGTCGCGGTGGGTCGACTGGAACCCGTTCGTCGACGAGGTGCCGTACGCGCGGGACATGCGGCAGCGGCTGATCGAGGCAGGCTTCTCCCCCGGCATCGGCGTACTGATCGACACCTCCCGCAACGGCTGGGCCGGTCCGACCCGGCCCACCGGACCCGCGCCGTCGTACGAACTGAATCAATTTGTGGACGGCAGTCGAATCGATCGGCGGACGCACCTCGGGAACTGGTGCAACCAGGCGGGCACGGGCCTCGGCGAGCGGCCGACCGCTGCCCCGCAGACCGGCATCGACGCGTACGTGTGGGTCAAGCCGCCGGGGGAGTCGGACGGCGCCAGCGACCGGCAGAGCGCGGATCAGTACGAGCCAATGTGCGACCCGTACTACGACCCGTATGGCGTTGCCCCGACCACCGGCGCCCTGCCGGGCGCCCCACCGTACGGCGAGTGGTTCCCGGCCCACTTCCGACAGTTGCTGAGCAACGCATGGCCGCCACTGTGACGCCCGGCGGGGCCACCCTGACCCTTTTTGGCCAGCGAGAGCGGCCCTGCTGCACTGCGGCAAACCTGTCGCACAAGCGGTGATAAAGCCAACCCCGGATGAGAGGGTGCGTCCACGTCGGACTACGGATCCCGGGTGACCGACACGTTCTCCGGGGTTCCGAAGGAACTGGTGCGTCGAGGAGGCGCCTTCTACTCGGGGAGGATGTTGTCGTAGTCCTCGTCGTACCAGGTGGCCAGGTTGTGCTTGCGGAGTATTCCGTTGACGCGGGTCAGCAGCAGGTAGTTTCCGTCGAGTACCAGCGCCGCGTCTTCGGGGCGTCCTGCCAGGACCTTACCGACGGCCGACACCATGTTCGGTGTTCCTTTGCCCGACGGGTCGTTCTTGCGCATGCGGAAGTTGACATCCACGTACTTGTCTGGCTTCCATTCCCAGGCAGCGCCTCCGTCGTCCTCGGCGTCGTAGTAACCATGGCGGCCCGACGTGATGCTGACGGAGTATCCGCGTTCCTCGTCGAGGTTGACGCTGAGTAGCCGGTTGCCGGCCGGTGACGACGCCTCGGTTGCGTTCGGCGCGGCGAGTGCTGCCACCTGCTCCAGGGGGATGTCACCCGCCAGGGTCAATCGGTATTCGATAGCCACTGTCGCTGCCTTTCCTCAGGTCCGTCGTACGATCTGCACGATCGAACCACTTCGTGTTACCGCCACGAGTTCCTTCAGCCCGGTTACCGGCCAATTGTCGAACTGTCGCTGTAGCTCTGTGAGGTCTCCGCGCCAGTCGTGGAGGTTCAGCACCACTCGCTGGGTCTGTGAGTCCGTGACCTTCTTGGAGACCTGGGTCCAGATGCCTCGCACTGCCCTGGTCGGAGTCGGAGAGTAACAATCGAAGACGTGACCCTCGATCAGGTAATCCGGATCCTTGCTCGGATCACCGGTGTCGCCGGTGTTGAGCCGGGCATCGGCGATCTCCGACCTGGTGGGGTTCTGGTGGATCCGGTAACCCTTGTCGGCGACTGTGTCGGCTGAACGTCCGTCAACGGGCCGAGGAGATGCACCTACTGCGCCGGGCCGGCGCCACACCGGGACAGCTCAGAAGGATGATGGTCGGCGAGGCCAGCATCGTCGCCCTCGCTGGCGCGGCGCTCGCCGTCTGGCCGGCCATGCTCGGCGGCCGGGCGTTGCTCGACAGGTTCCAGGACAGCGGACAGGTCGCCAGCGGCGTGGACCATGTCTTCGGGCCGATCGCCCTGGGCTCCGGTATCGGCATCACTCTGTTCGCCTCGGCCGGCGCCGCGTTCCTCGCCGTACGCCGGGGGACCCGCACCGGCACGAGATCGGGTCGGTCCGCCGGCCCGGCCAGGAACGTCGCGGGATACGCGGCCCTGCTCGTGGGCGCCGCCGGCGTCTGCGCCACCTTCACGATGAACGCCACCGACAACGCGTTGATGGCCGCGCCCGCGTACGGGGCCATCCTGCTCTCCGTGGGCTTCGCCGTCCTTTCTCCGCTGCTGCTGCGGGCGCTGCTCGGCCGGCTGGGACGACCGATCACCGCACTGTTCGGCGCGAGTGGCTACCTGACCGTGCTCAACCTGCGGCGCCGGGCAGCCGAGCTGTCCGCAATCCTGATGCCGCTGATCCTGTTCACCGGGATGGCGACCGCGACGCTCTACATGCAGGCCGTGGAGACCAGCGCGATCACCGCGTCCGGGGTCGTCAAGTCGGTCGAGGACAAGACCCTCGAAACGCTGAACCTCGTCGTCGTCGGCATCGTCGTGGTCTTCTCCTGCATCATGCTGATCAACAGTCTGTACGCCGCGACCTCCTACCGTGGCCGGGAGTTCGGGCAACAACGTCTCGCCGGGGCCACCCCCGGACAGGTACTGCGGATGGTCGGCTGTGAGAGCCTCATCCTGACCGTCACCGGGATCCTCTTCGGAACCCTTGCCGCCATCGCCGGGCTCCTGCCCTTCACCGTCGTCCGCACCGACACGATCCTCCCCGACCAGGGCCCCGGGATCTGGCTGACCATCATCGCGGTCGCCGCGGCGGCCACCCTGACCACCAGCCTGGCCACCGCCCGCCGGACCCTGCGCACCCCCGCCGTCGCGGCCGTGACGGTCGCCGCCTGAAACGCCGAGCCACCGGAAGGCGCTGCGACGACCGGTCGCTCACCGCCTCATCCACTGTCGAAGGAGATCAGAATGGACCGCGTCATCTCGAAGGACGGCACCTCGATCGCGTACGAACGCAGCGGCAGCGGGCCGCGCGTGATCCTGATCGGCGGCAATCTCGACGACGGGTCGGAGAACGCGCCGCTCGTGCCGGCGTTGGCGGAACGGTTCACGGTCCTCAACTACGCCCGCCGGGGCCGGGGGGAGAGCGGTGACACCCTGCCGTACGCGGTGGCCCGGGAGATCGAGGACATCGTCGCCCTGATCGACGCGGCGGGTGCGCCGGTGCACCTGTTCGGCGCCTCCTCGGGCGGCGCGCTGGCGTTCGAGGCCACCCTGGCCGGCCTGCCCGTCGAGCGGATCGCGGTGTACGAAGTGCCGTACCTGACCGACGAGGACATCGTCCAGCAGTACCGGGCCTACGTCGAACAGCTCCAGCACGCGCTTTCCGCCCGGCGGCGCGGCGACGCGCTCGACCTGTTCATGCGACTGGCCGGCTCCGGCGAGGAGGACATCGCCGCAGCGCACACCTCGCCGATGTGGCCGAGCCTGGAGTCCCTCGCCCCGACCCTGGCCTACGACGCCGCGTGCCTGGGAGACGGCCGTCCGCCGGTGACCCGGCTCGCCCGGATCACCCAGCCCACCCTGGTGGCCACCGGCGGAACGCCGGACCCGCACACCGCCGGGCTGCAACCCGGCTTCTTCGATGCCGCCGCCGACGTCATCGCCGCGCACGTCCCGAAGGCGGAGCGGCGGGTCGTCGAGGGACAGGGCCACGTCGCCGACCCGGCAGTGCTCGCGCCGGTACTGGCGGAGTTCCTCGCCAGGTGACGGCCGCGCGCGGGCCTGCCTGGGGGAAATCCCCCAGCGGAAGACGGCCGTCAGCCGGGTCCCGCCCGGGCGGCGGCGTGCCTAGCGTGATCTTCCGTAGCGACGAGCGACGGAAGGAGTTCGGGTGACGAGCGCACGTTCCGCAGTCCAGAGGACGGTGAGGTGGCGGAGGGCCGTGGCGGCCGCGACGGCTGGCGCGGTGCTGGCCGCGGCGGCCGGCGGTGGGGTCGGGTCAGCCGCGCCGCCGGCCGCGGATCACCGGTCCACGGCCACAGTGCTACAGCACGGCCTCGACGATCTGCACGACCTCGGCATATCCGGGACGCAGGGCCTGGTCCGCGACGGGAACCGGGTGACCGTGGCCCGCAGCGGCGTGGCCGACCTGGACACCGGCGCGCCGATGCCGGTCGACGGGTACCTCCGGATCGGCAGCACCACGAAGACGTTCGTGTCGGTGGTGCTGCTCCAACTCGTCGGCGAGGGCCGGATCGGGCTGGACGACCCGATCGAACGCTGGTTGCCCGGTGTCGTCAACGGCAACGGCAACGACGGCCGGCGCGTCACCGTACGCCAGGTCCTGCAACACACCAGCGGCCTCTACGACCCCACCAACGACCTCGACGCGCTCAAGTCGCCCGACGAGTTCCTGGCACACCGCTTCGACCACTACACCGAGGCGCAACTGGTAGCGATCGCGATGCGGAACCCGCCGCTGTTCGCCGCCGGTACGCACTGGAGCTACTCGAACACCAACTACGTCTTGGCGGGGATGCTCATCAAACGGATCACCGGACACCTGTGGTATGCCGAGGTGCGCTCCCGGATCCTGATGCCGCTGCACCTGACCCATACGTTCTACCCCGGCGACCGGCCGACCCTGCCCCAGCCCCACGGCGAGGGGTACCGGCAGTTCGCGCCGGGCGGGCCGCTGGTCGACACGACCGTCTTCAATCCGACGGTGACGGCCTCGGCCGGCGGCCTGGTCAGCACCAACACCGACCTGGCCCGCTTCTGGCAGGCGATGGCGCGCGGCCAGCTGTTGCGGCCCGGACAGCTGGCGGAGCTGCACCAGACCGTGCTGGCCGATGGCTTCCAGGGAATCCGGCCGGGCATCCGCTACGGGCTGGGCATCATGTGGATACCCAACCGGTGCGGCGGCTCCTGGGCGCACGTCGGCTCCATGCCGGGGATGAGCACCCTCGCCGCGGTCACTCCGGACGGGGACCGCTCGACGGTCTTGTACCTGGCCACCGAGCTGGCCGACCCGGACCGGGCGAAGGCGGTCGTACAGCGGGAGATGGCACTGCTCGATGACCTGATCTGCGGCTGACGGTCATCGGGGAAAGAACGGGAATTGGACGTACACCGGTCGGCGGCGAGGACCTTCGCGGCGTCGTCGACCGGGGATGGCCGTGTTGGTTGACGCGCTGCTTGACCTCGGCGGCGGCAAGGCCCTGGCAAGGTCTGGAAAGCCTGGTGGCGGTCGATGACGGCACGGGCCTGGTCTGCCAGTTCCGGCGCAAGGGCGTAGCGGTACCGGCATACCACGCGCCCTGCCAATGACGATGACTGACTCGCGAACTCGACAACTACACCGGGTCTGATCACTCCCACAGGTCCGTGACCTCACCGGACGGTTCCGCCGTCGCCCGCCGGAGCGGCGGGCGACGGCGACGTCATCAGCCGAGGAGCAGGTGCGCGTTCCGCAGCGCGTGCGCGGCGACCCTCCGGCCCAGGTCGACCCCGACCTCGTCGGCCGACCGCGTGTGGATTCCGGACCAGATCCGGGCGTCCACGTTCTCGTCGGTCAGCGGTCGCCACCGGTCGTAGGTACGGGTGGCACCCGGCTGGCTGGGACTGGTGATGGTGAAGGGTTGCCGGGCGCGCGGGCCGACCAGCGCGGTCAGCACCTGTTCGGCGGCGCCGGAGTAGGTGTTGTGGCCGCTCGGGTAGTCCGGGTGGGCCGGGGTGGTGTGCAGCGGCGTCCAGGTCGGGTCGTCACCTGCCTGGATGCCGGTGACCGGCCGCCAGCGCAGGTACGCGTACTTGGCGTCGGAGGTGGCGATCTGGGTGTCCACGAGGGCGACGTGGAACAGGGCCACCAGCTGGGCCCGCCAGGCGGCCGGTTTCCGCGACTGGGCCAGCGCCGCCCGCAGTACCCCGGTGTAGAGGACCAGGGAGGATCCGAGCCAGAACGTGGCGGTGTCGGTCTGGGCCTGGGTGCGTGCGGTGCTGTCGGCACCGCCGTAGACCCGTACCTCGGCGAGGTCGGCGAGGTAGCGCGCCGAGCCCAGCGCGGGCGGCGGGTCCGGGCGGTACCGGTCGGCGCGGTCCAGCAGGAACGGTGTGGCGAACCGGTTGCCCGCCTGCTGCCCGGTGGTGAACGTCGGCGGAGTGGGCTGCCAGATGCCGGGGGCCGGCGTCGGCGTCGGGAACGGCGGGTTCACCGACGCGGGGTCGAGCCCGTCGTCGGCTCGCTGGGCGAGCAGTGTGCTCGCCTCGGCACGGCCGGCGGCAATGCCGCGGTCCCTCGCCGTACCGGCCGGGATCCGGGCCAGCGTGGTCGCCAGGGCGGCGTCGAGTGCGGCCGTGTTCTCCGGTACCAGCGCGCTGAGTCCGGTGTGTACGGCGGAGGCGAGCGCGGCATCCTGGTACGCCCGGACGCCGGGGGCGTGCCGTAGCGCGCGAGCGGCGGCCAGCCAGCTGATCGCCCAGGCGCGGCTGCTGGTGACCTGTGGCCGGGTGCCGGTGTCGATGGCGGCAGCGGTGACGTCGTACCACTCCACGGCGGTGTCCACCTGGGAGCCGGCGGTGGCCGGGCCGGCGACGGCGGTCGTGGCGAGCAGGGCAGCTGCGGTAGAGGTGACGAGGAGACGACGGGACAGCCGATTGTTCGGCCAACTTCGATGCATGGCCGTAACGTAGCCAGCCCGCCGGGGTAAATCCATATCTAACCTATAGACTTAATAGATTTAACGGCGTGGTCAAGAACTGGACAGATCCGCGATCGCGCGGCGCGGCCGACGGCGACAGGCCGGTAGGTGGCTGGCCAGAACAGCGGTTGCACTGGCACGGACGCACGGGACGCACGGACGCACGGACGTGGTCGTCGCCTCAGTCGGTCTTCGTGACCGCCGACGCGGTTACCGAGCCCCCGGTGTCGGTGTCGCCGCTCACGCTGACCTTGTCGCCAGCCTTGAGATCCTTCAATTCGCCCGGAACCTGCACGGTCGTGTCGCCGTCGGTGCGGATCGTGATCACCTCGCCCGACTCTGTCTGCAGGTAGATCGTGGTGCCGTCGAGGAGTTTGACGGTTCCGGTGGTAGCTCGGCCGCGCCCCGGCCCGCCTTGGGCGCCGCCGCCGAGTGAACCACCGCCAGGAAAGGCCGTGGGTGGGGTGAAGCCGCTCTGCCCCCGGAACCCACCCGGTCCCGTGCTGGTGGACTGCGCGCCGAATGCTTTCTGTACCTCAATTCCGGCCACGAGGCCGCTGACGAGGAGTAGCGCCACAGCGAGGACGATCGTCGTCCTGTTCCACCAGCGGCGGTTCACCGCGGCAGCCAGTTCGGCGTCCAGTGTGGATGCGGTCACGGGGGTCTCCTGAGTCATTCGTAGCGGAGGGCGTCGATGGGGCGGAGTCGGGCCGCCCGGTTGGCGGGCACGCTGCCGAAGAAGAGCCCGATCGCGACCGACACGCACAGGGCGAGGGCGATCGAGCTGGGCACGATGACCGGTCGTACCCCGACGATTGCGAAGTTGCTGCCGATGTATGCGGCGGCGACGCCCAGCCCGCCACCCAGCAGGCTCAGCATCGTGGCTTCGGCCAGGAACTGGGTGAGGATGGCCCGTCGTGGTGCGCCGAGGGCTTTGCGGATGCCGATTTCGCGGGTGCGTTCGGTGACCGTGACGAGCATGATGTTGGTGATGCCGATGCCGCCGACCAGCAGGCTGATGCCGGCGACGGCGCCGAGGAGTGTGGTGAACGTGTCGGCCGTCTCGGTCTGCGTCTGCAGGAGTTGGGAGGCGTTCTGGATGCGGTAGGGCTGGGTGTTCGAGGCGGCGGGCGCCTGGATTCGCTGGGACAGGATCAGGGAGACCTGTGCCTGCGCGTCGGTCACCTTCTCCGGGGTGCGGGCCTCGACCACGATCGAGGTGAGCGTGCCGTACCCGGTCAGTGCCTGCTGGACCGCGGTCAGCGGCGCGATCGCGACGTCGTTGGCGTCCATGAAGCCGGAGGCGCTGCTCTTCTCGTCGAGCACGCCGACGACCGTGAACAGGGCACCGTTGACGGTGATCTCCTTGCCGACGGGTTCGACGCCGGGGAACAGTTCGTCGGCGACGGTCTGCCCGATCACCACGACCGGGCGGCCCTGTGCGACGTCATCGGCGGTGAACGCCGCTCCGGCACCGACCGGTGAGTTCGACGCGGCGAAGTAGCTCGGGGAACTGCCGACGAGTTGTTGCACCGAGTGGTCGGTGCCCTGGTAGGTCAGCGTCGCCTGGGTGCTGGTGACGGGCGAGACCGACGCGATGTCGGGGGCGAGGACCGGGTCGTCGAGCGCTTCGGCGACGGCCGGGGTGAGGACGGCGCTGCCCCCGACGCCTTGCACGGTCAGGGTCTTGGTGCCCAGCGCCTCGATCCGCTCGGCCACCTGACGGGCGGAGCCGTTGCCGACGGCGACCAGCAGAATCACGGCCGCGACGCCGATCAGGATGCCGAGCATGGTGAGGCCGGAGCGCAGCTTGTTGGCGCCGATCCCGCGTACCGCGAACCGCAGCACCTCGAGGACGCTCATGCCGGCACCCGCTGCTGTCGCACGTCGGCGACGATCTGGCCGTCGACGAGCCGGATCAGGCGGCTGGCACGGGCGGCCACGTCGTCTTCGTGGGTGATGAGCAGGATGGTGCGGCCGGCGGCGTGCAGGTCGTCGAAGATGCCGAGGATGTCCTCGGTCGACCGGCTGTCGAGGTTGCCGGTCGGTTCGTCGGCCAGTACCAGCGCGGGCTCGGTGACCAGGGCCCGAGCCACCGCGACGCGCTGCTGCTGTCCGCCGGAGAGCTGGTTGGGCTCGTGGTCGCCGCGCTGGGCGAGGCCGACCATGTCCAGCGCGGCTCGTGCCCGTCGACCGCGCTCGGCCGCCTTGATCCCGGCGTAGGCCAGGGGCAGTTCGACGTTGGCGACCGCGGTGGTGCGGGGGATCAGGTTGAACGACTGGAAGACGAAGCCGATGCGGCGGTTGCGTACCAGGGCGAGTTGGCGGTCGTTGAGCCGACTCACGTTGACGCCGTCGAGCAGGTACTGACCGGTGGTGGGGCTGTCGAGGCAGCCGAGGATGTTCATCAAGGTGGACTTGCCGGAGCCGGACGAACCCATGATCGCGACGTATTCGCCCTGTTCGACGGTCAGTGACGCTCCGCGTAGCGCGTGCACGGTGGCCGCACCCTGGCCGTACACCTTCGTGACGGTGCGCACGTCGAGGACGGTCACCGGCCACCTCCCAAACGTCCGCCGCCGGGGGGCCCTCCGCCGCCGGTGAAACCGCCGCCGCCGGTGAAGCCGCCGCCCGGCAATGTCCTCTGGTTGGAGGAGTCGCTCGGCGTGTCGATCAGGACCTGCTCTCCGGCGGTCAGCCCGGACTTGATCTCGGTCGTGCTGTCGCCCTTGAGACCGAGTTCCACCGCGCGTACGGCTCGCTGGCCGTTGTCCAGCACAGTGACGGTGTGGCGGCTGCCCGCGCTGGTGACGGCCGCCGAGTTGACGTACACGACGTTGTCGGCCTGGCCGACGGTGACCGACACGTTGACGCTCTGCCCGGCGCGTACCCCCTCGGGCAGGTCGTCGAGGGTGAACGTGACCCCGTAGGTGACGACGTTGTTCTCTGACGTCGCGTTGGGGTCGATGGCGGCGAGCTTGGCCGTGGACCGGGCGCCGGGCAGCGCGTTCCAGGTGACGGTGCCGGTTTGGCCGGTCTTGAGCTTCGTGGCGTCCGCCTCGGCGACCGACGCGGAGACCTCCAGCCGGCTCAGGTCGGCGATCTCGATGAAGCCGGCCGACGACCCGGACCCGGTGTCGCCGCCGCTGGAGGCGCCGCTCGGCGCGTTGCCATCGCCGTTCGAAGTGTTGTTGTTGCTGCTGCCGCTCCCCGAGGCCGATCCGCCGACGGTGCCGTTGACGGCGGTCACCGTGCCGGCCATCGGCGCCTTGAGGGTGGTGCCGGCCACGGCGTCCTCGGCCTCGTCGACGTCGAGTTCAGCCTGGTCTACCTCGGTCTCGGCCGCGGAGGTGTCGCCGTCGGCGTCCTCTGCCCGGTCGAACGCGGCCTTCGCGGCGTCGAGGTTGGTCCGGGCAGCGGTGAGCTGCCGCCGCGCGGCCGTGTCGTCCACTGCCGCCAGTGCCTGGCCCTTGGTCACCTTGTCGCCGACCTGCACCCGGATCGCGGTGACGGTGCCGGAGGTGCCGAAGGCGGCGGTCGCCGTCGAGGCGCTGCGTACGGTGCCGGAGGCGGAGACCGTCGCGGTGACAGTGCCCTGGGCCGCGGCGATGGTGCGACTGCCGCCGGAGCCCGGCTCGGCGGCCTCCGCGGTGCTGAATGACGTGTACGCCCAGGTGGCCGCGCCGGCCACCGCCAGGGCGAGTATGACGTTGACGATCAGGGCTGGTGACGTCCGCAGTCTCGAAAACGACGGCCTGCCCGGTCTCGGGAGGGTGTGGCGCATGCGCGACAGCTTGCAGGAGGCGGCTCGGAGCAAGCCCCGCGCTAGCTCAAAGCTGACTGGGAACCGGTGGGCAGCAGCACCCGGAACGCGGCCCCCTGGCCGGGACTCGTCTTCAGTTCGACCCGGCCGCCATGACTGTTCACGATCGCCGCGACGATCGACAGACCGAGCCCGGAGCCGCCGTTGCTGCGGGCGCGGCTCGGGTCCGCCCGGTAGAGCCGCTCGAAGATCCGCCCGGCATGCTCCGGGGGTACGCCGGGGCCGTTGTCGGCGACCTCGAGTACCGCGATCGGCGTACGCCGGGGCAGCTCCTCGCCGACCGTCGCGGCCGTGATCCGGCCCGGTCGGTAGTCCGCCAGCCGGCCGACCCGTACGGTGATGTCGGTGTGCGGCGGCGTGTGCTGTAGCGCGTTGGCGACGAGGTTGGTCGCGACCTGGCGGAGCCGGTGCTCGTCGCCGAGGACCGTCACCGGGTCGAAGGCGCACTGGTCGCCGCCGAAGCTGGCCAACCGGACGGGGCGGTCGGGTCGGCGGGCGTGTGCGTCGCGGATCGTGTCGGCGGCGATCGCGAGCAGGTCGACCGGGCGCCGCTGCGGCTCACGCTGGTGGTCCAGCCGGGCCAGCAACAGCATGTCTTCGACCAGCAGCCCCATCCGCGCGGCCTCCGCCTCGATGCGGGACATCGTCTCGTCCAGCAGGGGCCCGGGCGGGGCTCCGCCACGCCGGTACAGCTCGGCGAAGCCGCGGATCGACGTGAGCGGCGTGCGCAGCTCATGCGACGCGTCCCCGACGAACTGCCGGAGCCGCTGCTCGGACGCGGTCCTCGCGGCGACCTCCGACTCGATCCGGTCGAGCATGGAATTCAGCGCGATACCCAGCCGGCCCGACTCGGTGTGCGGGTCGGCGTCGTCGACGCGGTGGGTCAGGTCGCCCGCGGTGATCGCGGTGGAGGTGCTTTCCATCCGGATCAGCGGACGCAGGCCGATCCGGACCACCGCGGCGGCGACCAGCGCGAGCAGGAACAGCACGACGAGCATCACGACCAGATCGATGGCGAGCAGCAGGTCCGCCGTGGCCTCGACCTGGCGAAGCGAGATCGCGGGCACGGCCATCCCGCCGTCGGGTTGGGTGACCACCGCCACCCGCCAGCGGTCCTCGCCGTCGACGGATTCCACGGTGAACGGCCCGCCCTCCGCCTTGTCCCGCAGCGCGGCGATCGCCCCCACATCGGGTGGTGAGATCTCGTCGGGCGACGGGGACGGCAGCCGACGGCCCTCGGAGTCGAAGACGAGGATGGTGCGGTACATGTCGAACCGGCCCCGGGGAAACGGGTTGTCGCCGGCCTGGTCGGGCGGGAACGGGCGGGTCGCGACGTGGCGCATCCCGGCGAGCTGGTTGTCGATCTGGTCGGTGAGGTACTGACGCAGCAGCACGATGCCGGCCGCGTTGGACACGACCAGGGCGACCGCGCTGAGCGCGGCGACGGCGACGACGAGGCGGGACCGCAGCGTCCAGTGCCGCCACCTGGGCATTCTCATTCGTCCGGGGGCAGGCGCAGCGCGTAACCCACACCACGGACCGTGTGGATCAGGGGCGGCTCCCCGCGGTCGATCTTCTTGCGGAGGTAGTAGACGTACGACTCGACGATCCGGCCGTCGCCGCCGAAATCGTAGTTCCAGACCCGGTCCAGGATCTGCGCCTTGCTCACCAC
Source organism: Plantactinospora solaniradicis (assembly GCF_042658085.1). Classification (NCBI taxonomy): domain Bacteria; kingdom Bacillati; phylum Actinomycetota; class Actinomycetes; order Micromonosporales; family Micromonosporaceae; genus Plantactinospora; species Plantactinospora solaniradicis. Next base: position 532,104 of record NZ_JBHSPR010000018.1, read on the forward strand.
CCGGCCCGCGTTCACCAGGAGGTATCGGAGCAGGTTGAACTCGGTCGGCGACAGGTCGACCAGCCGGCCGCCGCGGCGCACCTCGTGCGCGTCCTCGTCGAGTTCGACGTCGGCGTAGCGCAGGACACCGGTGTCGCCACTGGGCTCGACGCGGCTGCGGCGCAGGATCGCCCGGATGCGCAGTACGACCTCCTCCAGGCTGAACGGCTTGGTGACGTAGTCGTCGGCGCCGACGGTCAAGCCGGAGATTCGGTCCTCGACCGCGTCGCGTGCGGTCAGGAACAGCACCGGGACGTGCGGCCCCGGCCCGGTCCGCAGGCGCTGGGCGACCTGGAAGCCGTCGAGGTCGGGCAGCATCACGTCGAGCACCACCAGGTCGGGCTCGAACTCGACAGCCGCCGCCAACGCCTCGTGCCCGCCGCTGGCGACCCGTACGTCGAACTCGATGAGCCGCAGCGTCGCCGACAGCAGGGCACAGATATTGGGCTCGTCGTCGACGACGAGCACTCGGGTCAACCGTCCAGCCACGTCATCTCTTCTATCGGAGGTACCTCAGAGTTAGCTGGGACTTTCCTCGACGCCGACTGTGACAATCTCGTCGCCTTCGATGAGCCCGCTCGTGATCTCCGCGTACTGGTCGCCGCGCAGCCCGACGCCGACGGCCCGGACCTGATCGCCGGCGGCGGTCCTGACCACGACGGATCCGTCGCCGCGCACCGCCGTCGAGGGCACCCGCAACACGCCGGCGACCTCACCCGTCCGCACCCGGACGTTCGCGCTCTGGCCCACGAGAAGCTCCGCCGGGACCTCCTCGAAAGCGAGGACGACGCCGTAGCGCACCAGGTCGCCATCGGCGACGCCGACCGGGTCGACGCGCACGACGCGTGCGGCGAACTCCTCGGTCGGCCGGTTGGCGAGCGTGACGGTCGCACTCTGGCCGATCTTCAGACGGCCCGCGTAGGCCTCCGGGACATCGGCCGCCACCTGCATGCCCGCCACGTCGGCCAGGGTGACGAAGGTGCCGCCCGTGCCGACGTCGGCGCCCACCGCACCGGCAACGGCGAGTACCTTTCCGCCGATCGGGGCTTTGATCTTCGTGCCGACGAGTCGATCCTGCGCCTCGGCGAGCGCGACCTCGGCACTCGTCACCCGCTGCTGCGCGGCGAGCAGAGGATCTTCGGTCCGCTGACCGGAACACGTGGTACTCCGGCCGCCGCCCACTGCCCGACCGTCCGGTGCCTGGCCGCGACCGGAGCGCGGCGGCTGGCTTGCTGGCGGCTGGGCCGCCGGCGGTTGAGTCGATCGCGTCGGCGACGGGGACGGTTGGCTGCTCGGTGACGCCGACGGCGTCGCGGTAGGCGACGGTGCCACGCCGCTACTGGCGACCAGCGCAACCGGGAGGGCCTGCCCGGTGCGGGGGGCGGAGACGGGGCAGGCGCCCGTCCCGGCGTCGGCCGCCTCCTCCGCGTCCTCGAGCGCCTCCTCCGCGTCGTCGAGTGACTGCCGCGTGTCCTCCACCCGTTCCTTCGGGTCGGTGGCGTCGATCTCGGCCAGCACCTGGCCGGTCTTCACCTGGTCACCGGGGCGTACGTTGACCGCCGTCACCGTGCCGTCGGTGGCGAAACCGAGCGTGCGGGTCTGCGCGGGCTCGAGTGATCCGGTCGTCGCGACAGCCGTGACCACCTCACCCCGGTCGACCCGCGCGGTGCTGGGCCTGCCCGACGGCTCCGGCTCTCCCGAGTGGAGCGCCCATGCCACGGCGCCGATCACGACCAGCGCGGCGAGGCCGCACACGGCGAGCCGGCTGCGGCCACGCCATCTTCTTCGGAGGAAGCCCATGAGCGGCGAGTATCGGCGGCTCACCTCGCAGCCGGCTGAGCCGTACCTCGGAGTTTCCTCAGAGTCGATTCGAAGGGTTTTTTGAGCTTGGCCTGACCTGGCGTGGAGGTAGTGGCGGTTGCATGGGCCGGCGTGCTGCGGAACGTTTCCCGACCCGGCGGCACGACGAGGATGGAGGACCTGTGTCTCTGCGCACGCGACAGTCTCCCCGTACCCGATGGACCCTGGCGCTGGCCGCCGGGTCGGCGGTGCTGCTCTTGGCGGCCGGTTGTGGCTCGGATGGTGACGGTGAGTCCAGCGGCTCCGGCCAGGGCTCCGCGCCCGAAGGAGCGTCGGCATACCTCGACTGCCTCCGCGACCAGGGCCTGGACATCTCAAACACCCTTCCCTCCGGCCGTCCCAGCGGGTTCCCGTCCGGCCGTCCCAGCGCGTTTCCCTCCGGCCGTCCCAGCGGGTTCCCGTCCGGCGGGCCAGGTGGTGGGCGAATGGGTGGCTTCCGCCCTGACGGGGTCGACGACGCGACCTGGCAGAAGGCTCAGGATGCCTGCGCGTCGCTGCGGCCCACCGGCGGACCGCAAGGCACCGGCCGTGGCGGCCCTGGCGGCGGCAACCGCGACGGGGGTGCGGCCTACCGCAACTGCCTCGCCGACCGGGGTGTCGACCTGCGGGCCAACCCGGCTACGACCGATCCCAAGGTCGCCGAGGCCATGCAGGCGTGTGCCGTGCTCCGTCCGACCGCCGCCGCCGCCACGCCGTAGTTACTTTGCCTGACGGGGGGTAAGAAGACGTGAACGCCCCGAACACACCCGGTCGACATGGGACGTTCCCGGTCAGCCGGACACCTGCTCGGTCGTGGAGGTCTCGGGAATGTTCACCACCAGGTCGTAGGCGTCGAGCAGCCGTACCTCCTGATAGGTGTCCATGACCCGAATCCGCTCCGGACCGGTCAGCCGTCCCCGTGCCCCGCGCAGGTCGACCGCCCGCAGCCCCGGCACGGGAGCGAACGCCGCCTCCACGCTGCCCTCCCGCGCCGGATCGAGGTCGACTCCGACGATCTCCACACCGCCCGGCCGTGCCGGGTTCGCCCGGCGGGTCACCGTACGGCCGGAGGTGCTGGTCACGGCCATCGCCACGTAACCGTCGCCCAACCGGTTCGCCAGATGGTGCCCCATCGCGGACAGCGAGAACGCCGGCGTGACGACCGGTGTCCGCTGGATGTGACTGTTGTGCGCCCCGATCACGATCTTCGTGTCCGGCCCGAACCGGTCGAGCAGCCAGAACACCGTCTCGGCCATGCCACGGTCGCGGGCGGCCACCTTCGGATGAGCCGTGTCACCCGCCATTCGCGCGGCCGTGCTCCGCAACGACTGGTCCAGCAGGCAGACCAGCCGCAACTCGCGCCGGGCGACCTCGTACGACTCGACGCCACGCGCCGACACGTACTCCATTTCCAGCGAGTCGAACCGGGTCGCCAGCTCCGCGAGCATCGCCGTGATCCCGTTCCGCTCGGCTGCGGCGAGCTGGCCGTACGCGGCGTACGCCGGCAACGGGTGCTCGCCCGCGAACTTCTCCATCAGCGCCAGCAGCTGGTCGACGACGACCACCGCGTCGCCGTCGACCGCGCTCAGGTAACGCCCGATGTTGTGCATCGCCCGAAGCGGGGACACCGTGGAACCCGGTACATCGATCCCGAAGAACCGTACCGGCGTCATCCCGGCGACGTTGACCTCCCGCATCCACCGCAGGTGCGCGCGCATCTCCGCGGACCGTCCGAACGTGTAGGTGATCCCACTGTCGGCAATCGTCCGAAGGTCGCCGGGACCGCCACGCAACCACTCGTCCACGGCAAGTCCCTCGCTGAACCCCGACTCCAGGCCGAAGACGGTGAACCCCAACCGCTCCACCAGGAACCGCGTCAACCGGTGCCGCAGCAGGGCGAACTCCCGAACCAGGTGCGAACTCTCGCCGATGGCCACCACCCGGGCTCCGGCCAGCCGTACGGCCAGCGGCTCCAGATCGTCGAGCGGTGCTTCCGGATCCAGCGTGTCCAGGGCCATCGCCTCGTCGGCAACGAAGTCAAGGAAGGAGCCAGGCACAGGGCCACGCTACCCGGCCGTCATCTCCGAGCCCGATGATCGGTACCGCAGAGTCCTGCGTCTCGTCGCCGACTACGGCGTTACCCGCCGGTGGTGACGCGGTCGGTGGCGAGGTGCGCGGTACGTTGCCGGACGAGCGTCCTCAGCTGCTCGACGTCTGCCGTGGTCTTCTGCTCGTCGTATCCGGCGACGGTGGACAGGACCTTGGTGATGCCCTCGACGGCCTTCAACGCGGTGCCGTCCGCGTAGATCTTGCGGTAGAGGTCGCGGTAGGCGTTCTCGTACACCGGCTTGAAAGCGGCGCTGGCGAGGAAGCGTTCCTTGAGCTTGTTGCCGCCGAGGCCGCCCGGCCGACCCCGCATGCCCTCGGGTAGTTGCATGCCCTCGGGTGGCTGGAAGCCCTGTGGGACGTCTCCGCCCTGTGGGAAACGGCCGCCCATCCGACCGGCGTCGTGTGGTCCCTGGGTGGCGTCTCCCGTGAAGGTCAGGTTGTAGTCCCAGCCGACGACGGTGAACTTCTTCGTGTCCAGGTCGTACCACAGGTAGTAGTTGCGGCCGGGCCCGGCCATATCGTCGAAATTGAGCAGTAGGTTCTGCACGGCCAGATAGCGGGCGAGGGCCTGCACGTCCACCCGGTCGTCCAGGTGGGCGTCGAACTCGGCGTCGCTGCTGGTGTTGACCCACCTGATCAGGTTGATGACGGGCTGGAGGTCCTGGCTGCCCTTCATCGTGATCTGTGTGAAGTCGTCGGCGTAGCTGGTCGGGTCGTCGCCCTGGTCGGTGAACTGGCCGGTGGCCAGGCTCTTATACAGCACACCGTCGCCGCCCAGCGTGTCGGCGAAGCCTTCGTCCGGGTGCTCGACGACGAGCCGGGCGGTGGTGGGCCGGTTGTTGACGGTGAAGCTCGAGTACGCGTACCGCTGGGCGGTCTCTCCGGCGGCGGCCAGCACGTGCAGCGACACCGCCTCGTTGAGGACCGTGGGGCCGCCGCCCATGCCGGAGACCCGCACCGCGACCTCGCGGTGGCCCTGGTAGCGGCGGCCCTCGACGAACTCGTCGAAGCGGATCAGCCAGGGCAGGTTCTCCGGCTCCTCGGCCTTGAGCGACGTCCGGCCGAACCCGCCGGGGCCACCACCGCCCCGCGCCTCCGCCGGTGCGCCGTCGGGGAGACCACCGCCGGGGAAGACCCGGGCGGGGCCGTTGCCGCCCGGCTGGGGTTCCTGTCCGGCGCCCGGGGGCCGGTCGCGGCCGAATCCCCGCTGCCGGGCTTCACCGTTACGGGTCAGCCCGCCGAGGGTGGAGTTGCCTTTCAACCGGATACCGACGCTGGGAATGCGGGTGCCGTCGATCGTCAGGTCGGCGTCGAGGAAGCTTTTCTCGTCGTCCTGCCAGAAGTCGTCGAGCAGCCGCTGGTAGTCCTCGTCGCGGAAAGTCACCGTGATGCGGTGCGCCACGGTCGCGTCGAAGAGGTCCGTCGTCCCGAGGATGTTCTGGGTGACCTGGTCGGCGGTGGTGGCGCTGCCGCTGGTCACCAGAGGGGTGACCCGCACGGTGCTGAACACCACCGCGCAGACGACGATGAACGCCGCGCAGGCGGCGAGCAGCTTCCAGTAGTGCCGCACCCGCACCGGAACGCGGTGCGCCAGCCTCCGCCGGATCGAAGCGGGCGGGGGCGCCGGGGGCGCTTGCAACGGTGTCATCACAGGTCCGTCTGGTCGTAGCCGGTCAGCACGGTCACCCGCTGCCCGCCGGTCCGCTCGCCGAGAGCCGTGATCAGGTCGCCGGGTCCGTGGCCCTTCTTGAGCCGGACGGTGTACATCATCTCGGTCAGGGCACCACCGCGGATCGACTCCATGCTCACCAGCTCGAACTCACTGGTGTGCGCGATGAGCACGTCCTGGATGTGTGCGGTGTAGTCGCCGTCCGGCGGAACCTGAACCTTCACCACCTGTCGCTGAATGCTGGAGGCGAACCAGTTGAAGCGGTACATCACCAGGATGATGAGGCAGATCGCGACGGCGGCGACGATCGCGAGGGTGTAGAACCTGGTGCCGGCTGCCATCCCGACGCCCATGACCAGGAAGATGAAACCGACGTCGCGGGTCTCCTTGATGGCGTTGCGGAACCGCACCACCGACAGCGCACCGACCAGGGCGAAGGCGCGGGCGATGTTCGACCCGACCACCAGCATGATCAGCGCGATCAGCATGCCGAGGATGACGAGGGTCTGCACGTAGGACTGGCTGTAGGACACGTTGCGATGGGTGAACCGGTAGACCCAGCCGATCATCGCGCTGAGCACGAACGACAGTGACAGCGCGATCGCGATGTCACCGACGCTGAACGTGCCGGACAGGTCCTGGACGTCGAATGGCATGGGGGTCAGGCCTCACTTCGGGCAGTAGCCGGCACCGGGGCGCCGGCGGGGTCGTCATCGCAGACATGGAAAACCGATCGAGGTACCCGGCCGAATGCCTCGACGCTCTGGCAGTACTTCGAAATCCGCACCACCGACATGCTCAGGTCGGCCGCGAGGTCGGTGAGCCAGTACGGCACCCGCTCGTTCGCCTTCAGCTCCACCACGGCCAGCCGAGCCGGGACGATGAGCCGATTCTCGGCGTCGGCGCCGAGATGGAAGTCGCGGTCCCGGCCACGGACCCGGTGATCGACAGTGACCCGCAGACCGGCCTCGGCACCGCGACCGATGAACGCCTCACGCTGATACCCGGTCATCGCCACCGGGCGCAGGTCCAGCCGGCACAGAAGATCCAGCACCTCCTCGAGGAACGCCCGCTGGCCCGGCTCGTGCTCCACCATCACCCGGCGGTCGCACAGCTCACGAGCGAGGCGGTACGGCAACGCCACCCGCCGCTTCTGAGTGACCCGGTTGACCCGCTGCTTGATCTCCACGAACACTGTGCTGTCGTCGTCGACGGTCAGCCGGTCGCCGTAGTGCCGCACCCGCAACTTGCGTCGGAACCGCAAGCCCTCGATCTTCTCCCAGTAGAACCGAAGATCACGGGTGTCGTAGTAGACGCTCCAGACGCCGTAGCCGCCACCGACGCCGTGGCTGTCGACGTCGAGCCGGCTGGCGAGTTGCCTGCGCAGCTCGGGCACGGCGGTGCTCGGCAACAGATACTTGATCTCGTAGCGGTTGAAGGCGTGCAGCCTGCTCGGCGCCCGCAGCGCATGACCGGCGTGATCATCGGTACCGTCCGGAGCCGGGCTGGCCGGCGGTGTCGAACGGTCGGAGTCTGGCGGGTCACCGATGCCGGGGCGATCCGGCGGCACGGCACGTCGTCGGAACGGCAGTCGCATCCTCGTAGCCCATCTGATTGCGGTAGGGACGAAGGGACGTAACCAGATGAACCTCAAAGCGAGCTTTGAACTACGTCAGAACTAGACGTGAACGCAGGGTGTACGACGGTCGAACGACATCGATGATCGACCGAATGAGACAGGGTGAGGTCGGGTTACTCCGCAGCCATCCCCACAGGCCGGCGGTCAGGGCCGTGGTCCACCTCGTGGAACAGCGCCGCCGCGCGTCTCGCACTGGCCGCGGCCCACTGCCCGGTGCTGCTCAACGCCAGGACCAGGACCGCGACCCCGAGGAACAGCACCAGCCACCACACGCCGCGCTCGGCGCTCGTGAACGCCAACCCGCCCCGGGCCGAGGCCGACGCCACCACGGTTCCCGAGATCGCGACGCCCAGAGCCGTACCGGTCTGCCGGGCGGCAGACGGCAACGAGGCCGCCAAGGCAGCCATCGAGCCAGGCATCCCGGACACCGCCGTATTGGTCACCGGCGCGATGACGGTCCCGAGAAAGAGCCCGAACAGCAGATAACTCACGAGCACAACCGGCAACGGCGTGGCCGGCCCTAGCAACATCGACGTACCGGCACCCAGCGCCAACGCCAACCCGGACACCGACAACGGCAGCCGCGGCCCGCGTACGGCGACCACCCGGCCCGCCAGCGGAGACACCACCGCCACGACCACCCCGACCGGCAGCAGGCACAACCCGGCCTCCAACGGCGACATGCCCCGCACGTCCTGGAGATACTGCGTCGTGACAAACAGGAAGGCACCGAAACCGCACATGCCGAACAGCGATATCAGAATCGCGGAGCTGAACGGCAAACTACGAAACAGCCGCAACTCCAACAACGGATCGACACGGCGCGGTTCGTAGCGCACGATTCCCACCAGGCCGAGCGCAGCGGCAGCGAGCAGACCGACGATGACCGGGGAATTCCAGCCCAACCGCGGCGACTCGATGATCGCGTAGACGACACCACCCAGCACGAGAACCAGCAGACACTGACCCACCAGGTCGAAACGGCGAACCCGGGCGGCGCGCGACTCCGGTACGAACACCGCGGCGCAGACCATCGCCACGGCCACGATCGGCAGGTTGATCCAGAAAATCCAGCGCCAGCCGAAATTGTGCACCAGCGCACCACCGATGACCGGCCCCAACGCCTGCGACAACCCGGTCATCGAGCTGAACACACCAATGGCCCTGGCCCGCTCGACCGGATCGGGAAACGTCGTCGCGACGATCGCCGTCGCGACCGGATTGAGCATGGTGCCGCCCACGGCCTGCAGGACGCGCGCCGCGACCAGCCACCCGATGCTCGGCGCCAGGCTACACAGCAGTGACCCGAGCCCGAAGGTAGCCAGGCCAATTTGAAAGGCACGCCGTCGACCGATCCGGTCCGCGGTGGAGCCGGCCAGCACCAGAAAGCTGGCCAACACCAGCGTGTACGCGTCGACGGTCCACTGAAGGCCCGACTCCGGGGCGTGCAGATCCCGGCGGATCGCCGGCAACGCCACATTGACGATGGCGATATCCATCACCACGACAATCACGCTGGCGCAACAGACCGCAAGCACCAGAAACCGACGCCGAGCGCCACCACACGACCCAACTGACGGCATGCGCTGGACACTTCGCCGACGAACGGCAATCAGACCACGACGCAACACCTCACCACGCCAACCCAACACGGAACGCGGGTGCAAGCTCAACCACTGTGACACCGGGCACACGATCCTCGGCGGGCGTCTCGATAGGCCGTGCACACCGCGACGATGCCGGATTCGTCGTCACGCAGGACCGGGCCGGCTCTGGTCTCGTCGACGGTCGCGTCTGTTCCGTTCGGGTGTTTCTGTGCGAGCATCGATCGACCATTGTTGTTGGGCGCTCGCCCGGGGAGGTTCGGGTGGGCGATCGGAAGCGGAGCAGCCGGCGGCAGCGGCGGGAGCCGATCCGGCGGATGATCCCGCCCACCCGGGTTCCGGATGGTCGGCGGCCTCATGGCGACGAGCCGGCGTTGATGCCGGTGTACGAGTTCAGTCCGATGTTCGGTCAGCTCGTCGAGGCTCCGGTGGAAGTCGTGCCACTGCTCGCGGTCCTCGCCGGGCTGCACCAGAGGCAGAGTGGCATGCCGGTCGGCGCGTGCGTTCCGACGAGTTATCAGATCAGTGGGGCGCTGCGGCATCTCGGCTTCGAGGCCGAGCCGGTGGCTGCCTGCGCCACGCTCTACCGGGTGACCGACACGTTCTCCGAGGTCTCCGAGGTGGGCGTGTGGAAGCGCCCGCCGGTCGTACATCCCGATGGCACCACGACCGGGCACATGGTCGTGTGGACGTCGTCGTTCGCGCGGCTCGTCGATGCCACGCTGGTGCAGGACCCGGTCTTGTTGGCGGCGGCCCAGTCCGATCCGGTGTACTCGATGCCGGTGTTCGTCGACGCCTCCGCGGATCGGGAGGAGTTTCTCCGGTCCAAGCCGGTCGTCCAGCTCGATGACGGCCTGCACGCGTCCTGGGTCCTGCTGCCGGAGTGGACGACATTCATGGACCCGATTCTGGAGGGGACGACCGGCGCGATTGTGGAAGTCGGCGCGCTCGTTCTGGCGACAGATGCGCTCCGCCTCATCGGGGCTTTGGGAGAGGAACGGGACCTGACGGCGTTACCGGCCCGGTATCCGCGGCTCGGGGCGCTGCTCGTGGGGGATGAGCGGCTACCGGAACTGCCGCCCGAGCCGCCGCCGGAACCGGTGCGTTGAGGAGGCGGCCGCTACGCGGGGAGCCCCGGTCAGTTTCCCGAGGATCCGAGCTGTCGCGCCTCGGCGATCGCCGCGTTGACGAGCTGGTGAGCGGTGCCGGTGCGTTGGGCGACCTGGGTCAGGACCTGTTTGATGTTTTCCAGTGCCGAGAGCATCGGTCCGGGTTGACCGCCCTGCAGGATGGCGGTGACGAGTTGTTGTGCCTCGGTGGCCTGCTCGATGGTCCGGGCCGCCACGCCGCGGGTGTTGTCGAGGGCGCTCTGCACGGGCGCCAGTCCGCTGATCGTCTCCTCCGGGGTGGCGCCCTGGGATACGGCGGCGGCGGTCCTCTTCGTCGCCTCGGCGATCAGTTCACCGAGTTCACCGAGGCGGCCCTGGATGGCGTTGATCGCGTCCCGTACCCGGGTCATGCCCGCCGCCACGGCGACGAAGCCGGCGCCGGCGGCCCGGGCGGCCACCTCCTGCGCCTGATTGCCGGCGGCGGCCGCCTGGCCCTGCGCACGCTCGACGCCCGTCGACAATGCACGGAGTTCACCGGTGAGCTTTTCGATGTTCGACACGTGGCGAGGTTTCCTCAATCGATTGTGAGGGTGGCAGACGACTGAAAAATAGCCGTCGTCACCTGGAACCACCAGATCGTGTAGCGGGTCACGCGGAGCCGGGGCGTCGAGTGGAAGGCGGCGTACGGCCGATGCGAGTGCTCGTCTGGCCAACCGGGCGGCAGGTCGCTCGACCTGGTGGAGGCCGAGGTAGGAACGGCAGGCAGTGACAGATCACGGTAGGCAGGAACAGGACAGCGGCTACCAGCTCGGGCGGAGGTCAGCGCCGGAGTGCGGCGGCGAGATCGTCGAGATGCCGGGCCACCGGCCCCAGCGTGAGTACGCCACTTCCCGCACCGGCCAGCTCGTTGGCGGCGGGCAGGAGCCGGGTGTGGACGTACCGCATCGTCGGGCGGTCGTCGAGGGCGAGGGCGGCTCGGCCGACGAGGCAGAGGCGGACTTCCCAGAGCAGGTCGTGGGGTGACTCCGGCACCCGCGACAGCGCGGCGGCGGCCTCGCCCCGACGGTCGGCGCCCAACAGCAGCAGAGGACGGGTCCACGGCTCGTACGGGCCCCAGTTCCAGTTCTCCCACTCCGTCAGCGGTGCCGACGTCTGGAGGGACGGTGCCGACGTCTGGAGGGACAGGGACAGCAGGGCGAGCGGAAGTAGGCCCTCGGCCATGCCCGGCATCCCGCCGCCGACGAGCTGGGCGTTCGCGGCGCGGTATCCGGCCTCGGCCTCGGCGAGGCGACCGTCGACGGCCAGGCGCAGGGCGGCGTACCAGCGGGTGAAGACGCTCACCGATGGCAGGCCGTAACGGTCGGCGAGGCGGTCGGCGGCTTCCGCGTGGGCGTCGGCGGTGGTGAGCTCGCCGAGCGCGCCATGCGCCTGCAACAGGATGAGGTGGCCGAGCACCTCGAAGGTCACCAGCTTCTGCCGGGCGGCGAGGTCGACCAGTTCGGTGCCGATCCGGGCACGTGCGTCGGCCAGACCGGGGCGCTGGAACGTGTGCATGAAGCGCGCGTTGAGGGCGAAGGCCAACAGCGCCGGGTCGGCTGTCTGCCGGGCGATCGCCGTGGCTTCCCGCGCCGCACGGCGGCCGCGGTCGGTGGTGGTCCCGCGCAGCTCCAACGCGACCGTGCTCAACAGGCGGCTGCGGTGTGCGAGCTGGTCCTCACCGAGCCCGGCCAGGGCGTGTTCGGCGGCCCGGACGACCTGGGCGGAGAGGTGTTCGTCGTCGTTTCGGGTCCAGATGGCGGGCACTCCGAAGGCGGCGATGACGTTCGCGGTCAGCTGCGGGTCGTCGAGCCTCTCGACCGTGGTGATCGCCTCGGCCCGGAGCCGCCGCGCCTCGCCCAGTTGGCCGGTCACGGCGAGCGCACGCCCCAGCCCCATGACCGCCGCCAGGCGTCCGGGTACGTCCCTCCGGTCGGCGCGGTCGTGGGCGGTGATCGCCTGTCGCCACAGGCGTACGGCCTCGTGCGGGTTGGAGCGGTGTTCGGCCCGCTCCGCCGCGGCGTGGGCGTACCGTGCGGCCCGGGGCGCGGTGGCGCGGCTCTCGGCGTGCTGGAAGTGGTGGGCGAGGGCGGCGACGTCCTGCGGGTGCAGTCGTTCGATCGCCTCGGCGACGGCGGCGTGCCAGTGGGCTCGGCGCAGCGCGGACAGGTCGCCGTAGAGCGTGTCGCGCACCAGGATGTGGGTGAAGCGTGGCTGCCCACCGGGCGCCTGTTCGGTCAGGAAACCGGCCTGCAGGGCGGAGTCCAGGGCGTCGAGCATCGTCGCCTCGTCGCCGACCAGTCCGACCAGTACGTCCGGGTCGATGTCCCGGCCGATCACGGCGGCCTGCCGCAACACGGTCCGCGCCGCGCCCGGCAGCCGGCTCAGGCGGTGCCGGATCACGTCCCGTACACCCGCCGGTACCTCCTGTACCGCCACGGCGCCCTCGGCGGCGACCAGCCGCGCCAACTCCCGGACGAAGAACGGGTTGCCGCCGCTGCGACGGTGGATCAGGTGTGCGGTGGGCGCGTCGAGTGGCTGCCGGGCGACCGCGCGGGCAAGCTCGGCGGTGGCCGTCTCGGACAGCCCACCCAGATAGACCCGCACGGGCTCGGTACGGGCGCTCCGGGCCAGCGCCGCAGTCAGTTCCGGAGTGATCTCCGTGGCCCGGTACGTCCCGACGACCAGCACCGGCCCGTTGACCGGTGCCGGCTGCGCCACGAGGGCCGTCAGCAGATCCAGGGTGCTCTCGTCCGCTCGGTGCAGGTCGTCGACGACGAGCAGCAACGGCCGCTGCTCCGCGACCGTCGCCAGCCGCGACAGCGCGGCGTGGCGGAGGCGGAACCGGGACACGGCCGGGTCTCCGGCCGCTGGTGGGGCGTTTGCCGCGTCGCCCCGACCAGGCTGTTCCCGGGCGGGCCCGGAGACCGGCCCGGTCAGTGCGTCGATTATCTGCGTCCACGGCCCGGCGATCGCGGCACCGTCGTATTCGGGGCTGCGGCCCCAGGCCGTCGTCCAGCCAACTGCGGCCAGCCGTCCGGTGAGCGCCTCGGCCAGCGCCGTCTTGCCCGTTCCCGCGTCCCCCGAGACCAGGGCGAGGGTGGGGCGGGCGTGCCGGACGACCGTCGCGGCGACCTGCTCCAGGTGGGCCAGTTCCTCGGCGCGGCCGACGAACGGGCGCTGTTCGTCCCCGCTGACCAGTGCGGGGTCCGGGCGGTCGCGCGGTCCTGCCGGCAGGTCATCCGTGGTAGGCGTCGGGACGCTCGGCGTCGCGGGCTGTGCGGGCGGCTGCGCGGTGGCGGGGCGCAGATGCGGCGCCTGGGCGAGGATGTCGGCCTCCAGTTGCCGCAGCCGGGGCCCCGGATCGAGGCCGAGTTCCGTCGCAAGGGTATGCCGGACCCGGCGCAGGGCGGCGAGAGCCTCGCCCTGCCGGCCCGACCGGTACAGGGCGGTGGCCAGCAACTGCCAGGCGTCCTCGCGCAACGGTTGATCCTGCGTGTGGGCCTGGAGCTCAAAGGCGGCGTCGGTGGCCCGTCCCAACAGCAGCAGGGCCTCGGCCCGACGCTCCACGGCCAGCAACCGCAGCTCGTCCAGCCGGTCGATCTCCGCTCGAGCCCAGATCTCCCCGGCGACCTCGGCGTACGCGGGTCCGCGCCAGAGGGCGAGCGCCTTGTCCAGACCCGCCAGCGCCTCCGTACCCTGGCCAGCCGTCAGGAGCCGCGCGGACTCGCCGACCATCGCCTCGAACCTCCAGGCGTCCACCCCGTCGGGTGCCGCGCGCAGCACGTAGCCGGGTGGCGCGGTCACCAACAGTCGGGCCTGCTCCCGGGGGAGCCGATCAGGCTCCAGGGCACGGCGCAGATCGGACACGAAGGTACGGATCGCCGCGACCGCCCCGTCCGGGGGTACGTCCCACAGATCGTCGACGAGCCGGTCGACCGGTACGACCCTGCCCCGGGCGATCAGCAGGCGTGCCAGTACCGCGCGCTGGCGAGGACCCTTCAGCGGAACGGGACCACGGTCGGACACCGCCTCCACCGGGCCGAGCACGCCGAAGGCGACCGCTTGCGCCGTCGCCTGCCTGGTCATGGCCCCCAATGTACGCAGCAGCGGTCGCCCGTCCGGCAGTCTCCGCCGGCAGTCCCCGCCCGGCCACCGCCCGCGCCGTACGGCCGGTATTCGGCCCGCACCCCGAGTACGCGGAGCGCACTCATCCGACACTGATCCGCCGCTGACCACCGCCGGCCACGCTGGACGCAGCACCGGGTACGGGCCGGGTGAACTCGGGTCACCGACGGCCCGCCCGTAACAGGAGCCACGCGGGTCACAGGAAACTCGCGGGGCACAACAGGAAGGCATCATCGTGGAACCGAGGATCAACGGATTCGACTACCGGCGCGTCGCCGTCGCCGACGGCGTCTCCCTCAATGTGGCCGTCGGCGGCTCGGGCAGCCCTGTCGTGCTGCTGCACGGCTTTCCGCAGACCCATCTCATGTGGCGGCACGTCGCGGCCGACCTCGCCGCCGACCACACCGTGATCTGCCCGGACCTTCGCGGTTACGGCGCCAGCGACAAGCCCGTCGACGCCGACGGGACGGCGTACGCCAAGCGGACCATGGCCGCCGACGTCGTCGCGCTCGCGCGTGCGCTGGGCCACGAGCGGTTCGCGCTGGCCGGGCACGACCGTGGCGCCCTGGTCGCCATCCGGGCCGGCCTCGACCACCCCGGCGCGGTGACCCACCTCGCCTCGCTCGACGTGCTGCCCACCCTGGACATGTGGGACGTCATGCACGGCACCTCCGCCGCCGTCGGCTTCCACCTCTACCTGATGGCACAGCCGCCGGGGCTGCCCGAGCAGTTGATCGGCGCCAGCCCTGACGCCTTCTTCGGCTACTTCCTCGACATCTGGACCCGGAACCCGGACGCGATCCCCGCCGAGGTGCGCAGCGCCTACCTCAAGGCGTCCCGCGAAGCCGTCACCTCCATCGTCGCGGACTACCGAGCGTCGGCCGGGATCGACGTCGAGCAGGACCGCGTCGACCGGGCCGCCGGGAACCGGCTGGGCATGCCGGTGACCGTCCTCCAGCAGGACTGGGGCGCCGCCCTCGGCTTCGACGCGGCCGGGCTGTGGCGCACCTGGGCTTCGGACCTGGAGCACGCCACCGTTTCCTGCGGTCACTTCATGGCCGAGGAGGCCCCCGCCGAGGTCGTCAAGGCGCTCCGATCACTCCTGGCCCGCCAGTGAGCGCCCCACGTCACACCGCAGCCCGCTAGTGGAACGGATCGTTCCGCTCTGCTAAGCTGGAGAAGGACCAGGCGGGACCTGCGATGCCGGCGAATGCCGGTGGAGAGAGGTACGGGAATGAGCGGGACGATCACCATCTCGGACTGGCGGGCCGTGCTGGCCGAGGCCCACACCGCGCTGCGTAACGCCGTTGCCGGTGTCGGAGCGGAGGACCAGCACCTGCGCACACCCTGCGAACAGTGGTCGGTGGCGCAGGTCATCCAACACGCGACCGGCGACCAGATGGCCTTCACCTCGGCGATCACGGGCGGGCCGGGGCCGTCGGAGAACCCCTTCACGCCCTCCGGCCAGATCGACGGGGAGCCGCAGGCCATCCTGAACCCGGCCCTGGACGCCTCGGCCGAGGCCTGGGCGACGGTCGAGGACGACGCCCCGGCGGTGGCGAACCCACTGCCGCAGGGGCCGATGCCGGCGTGGCTCGCCGGCGGAGCCTGCGCGCTCGATGCCGCCGTGCACGCCTGGGACATCGCCATGGCCACCGGCCAGCCGTCTCCGCTGACCCCCGAACTGGCTCGTCCGCTGATGGTGGTCGCCACCAACATCGTCGAGCCACTGCGGGCCTACGGCGCCTACGCACCGGCGCTGGACACCGATTCCGGCGCGGACGACGTCGCGGTGCTGCTGCGCTATCTCGGTCGCCCGACCACCTGGACCCGGTAGTCGCGGCCCACCCGGGCGCCGTACCGAGCAGTACGAGCAGTACGAGCAGACCCGGAACGCCGAACACCTCCTCGCCGGCCACCGGTACGGCCGAGAGGAGGTGTTCGGGTACGCGGATCCGCGCTACCTGGTCACCGAGACCGTCTGCTTCGCGAGTTGGAACGCCGGGAACATCGCCTCGAACTCTTCGGTATCGGTACCGCTCAGCGTCAACAGCATCGTGCCGAACCGGGTCGCCACCACCAGTGCCCGGCCCCGCTTGGTCTCACCGGTCAGTTCACTCTCCTCCATGAACGTCACCTCGGTGGCGATCAGCGGACCGGCCTTGGTGTCCCGGTACTGCACGTCCGTGAGCTTGCCGTACTTGGCGACGAACTCCTCAAGGCCCTTGCGGGCGCCGATCACGGCACCCCGGTCGACGACCCAGACCCGCATGAAGCCGATGTTGCCGGCCGGCTTCGCGTCGATCTCGCAGCTCATGGTGGAGCCGCCCACCTGGATCAGTTCGGCGAAGTCCGGGTTGAACACCACCGGCTTGGCCTTCCACTTCGCGGGCAGGTCGAAGGTGATCGGCAACTCGCAGGACGTACCCGTCGGACCGACCTTGGTGGCCGCCGTCGCTGGCGCGACGTCGTCGTACCAGGGAGGACCTGGCGCCACCGGCGTCGTACTCGGGCTCGCCGAGGCCGCACCGCCGGCCGACGGCGTCTCCGCGCCGTCACCGCAACCGGCGGCGATCCCGATGGTGAGCGCGGCCAGCACGGCCGCGCGAATTCGTCTGCCCACTTGTGCACTACTCCCAGTTGATGTTGAAGGCGACGCAAGCAAATCCGAGTGATCAGCGGAAAGTCAATCGAGTTCGCAGCGGAACGTGACACCGGACCCGACCGGTGCGCCGTGGCCTCAGGTACGAGGCCGCGCCCGACCGGTCGGCCAGGCCGCACGTACCAGGGTGGGTAGTTCCCGACGCTGGCGGAGCAACAGGATGCCGGCCAGGATCGCGTACGCGACGGCGACCGCGTAGCGGACCGTCTGTGTCGGTATGGCGAACTGCACCGCGAACAGCAGAAGCAGCAGCGCCGCCTCGCTCCGGGAGATGCGTAGATCCAACAGGACCGCGACGCCGAGCAGGGTCTGCGCGGTGGTGAGGTACAACTCCTCGGTCTGCCGGTCGTCCAGCGGCAGACCGGTGAACTCCCCGCCACCGAGGTAGAAGGCGATCGGTAGGCAGGCGACGAGCAGGGTCCACTGGTTGAGCTTCGCCGCCAGCAGGGCGCCCAGCCCGTCGTCGGCCCGACCGCGCAGGGCGAAGGCCACCGCCACGATCACCTCCGGGGCCTCGGAGGCGACCGGAGCCAGCCACTGCACGAGCAGGAACTCGTCTATCCCCAGCGTCGATCCGGCCTCGACGAGAGACTTGCCGAAGGGCTCGGCCGCGCTGAGGATCACCACCGCGGCCGTGCCGAACAGTGCTGCGGCCGTCAACCGGCGCCGCGTGGTGGGCTGGTCGGCGAGGGTGGCCGCCACCCCCACCAGCCCCTCCTCGGCGTGTTCGCTCCGCCCGACCCGGGAAAGGTAGAGCGCGTAGAGTCCGCCCAGGACCACGGTGTCGTACCAGGCCAGTCGGCCGGTCACCGGGATGACCAGCGCGTACACGGTCGCCATCAGCAGGTACACGGTCTCGGTCCGCCGGTGCGGGGACAGGCATACGCCGTTGCGGTCGCCGGGCTGCCCGCGTCGGCGTACGGCCCAGATGGCGAAGAAGACCAGCAGCGGCCAGGCCACCCCGATCAGCAGGCGGTTGGCGCCGGTCATGTTCGCCAGTGCGAACGCCGCGAACTCCGGATCGGAACCGGCGGCGAACGCGAAGTAGATGTCGATCGCGTACTCCGGGAGCACCGCCACCAGCGCGAGCAGCGCCAGCGCGAGACTGCCGGGCAGGTCCACCCGGGCCACCTCCGAGGCCCACATCAGCAGCGCCACCGCCGACAGCACCGCCACCCCGAAGACCGCAATCCCGACCAACGGCGGCAGATGACCGCCGGACAGCCGGACGGCGACGGCCGGAACCGCCGCCAGCGCCGCGATGCCGACCCGGGTCGCGACGCCCCGGGAGGACACCGTGACATCGAGTCTCACCCGCACTGCCGCCACCCCCCGTCGGCATCGAGCCTGCCGGACCGGGCCGGGGACAGCGGCCGAACCGACCAGATTCACCGAACCGACCAGATTCACTCGGCACCGGTCACTGGTCACCGGGCACCGGTCACCCTTCAGCCGGGCACCCTTCAGCCGGACACGGCGAGGCGGCCCGCCGCATCCGGCGTGCCGACGGCGGACGGCGGGGCGGGACCGGCCCGACCGGCCCGATCCCGCCCCGCCGAATCCGTCCCGGCCTACCCCTGCGCGCCGCCCGCGTCGACGACCTTCGCGCCGGCCGGCGGGGCGAACGCCGACTTGTTGACCTTCTCGGAGTACTTCACGAGTTCGACGGCGACCTCCTCACCGGTCTCGGTCCGCCCGGTGAACGCGGCGAGCAGGCCCGAGTCGGTGACGCAGACGGTGAGTTCTCCCGGCGTACCCTCGGCGGTGCCGAGCGGGTCGCTGATCCCGGTGACGTTCGCGCAGAGTGTGTCCTGGCCGGCGATCTTCCGCTCCGACGTGCCCACGTCGGCGTTCGGCACCATCGCGGCGGCGGTGACCAGACCGAGCGCCAGTTCCGGGGTGACGAAGCCGGGACCGGCGACCGAGGCGACGGCGGTGGCGTCCGGTCCGGTCGTGGCGGTCACGGTGTTCGGAGTCCGGTTGCACTCCTTGCCGTCACAGATTGTCGTGTGTTCCGGCGTGAAGATCAGGCGACCGTCGCCGGTGATCAGCGCCGAGTTGGGCGGCTGCTGCGCGACGGTGACGTTGGTCTGCTTGTCGCTGGCCTTGGTCTGCTGGTTATCGACGATCTTGTACTCGGCGGTGAAGGTGAGTTCGGCGGACTTGCCGAGCCGGTCGGCGAAGTCGGTGACCGTGGTGGCCGCGTCGACGGCGTTCTGGACGGTGTCGATGACGCCGCAGCCGGCGCCGAGCATGACGAGGGCGGAGAGGGCGGCGAGGCGCCCGGCGAGTTGACGAGGCGAAGTCATGCCGACAACTGTGCGGGCGATGATCGTTCCGAACCACGTACCGGGGCGGAGACGGCACGAATTCGGGAGAGCCCCGGAGAGCCCCACCGGCATCGGAATTCGATGCTGGGATACGTTGTCAGCCACAGCCACAGCTACGGCTACCGGAGGAGGTGGGACCGATTCTCGTCATGATCGGCGGGGTGCTCCCACCGCACGGCCCGATGGCGTCACCGGTCGAGACCGGGCCACGGTAGCCGCGGGAGCGCCCCAGGCGTTCCGAAGGGTTGTACGTGTCGAAATCAACCGACGCTCCGGCGTCCAGTTCCATCCCGGCGCCGAGCCGGGCCACGATCGTCGACCGGCTTCGTGCCGCCGGCTGTGTGTTCGCCGAGGACGAGGCCGAACTCCTGATCGACTCCGCGGCGAGCCCGGCCGCGCTGCTGGCGATGGTCGACCGACGGGTCGCCGGGCTGCCGTTGGAGCACATCGTCGGCTGGGTCGACTTCTGCGGGCTGCGGGTCGCCGTCGACCCGGGGGTCTTCGTGCCGCGTCGCCGGACCGAACTGCTGGTACGCCGGGCCGCGGCGGTGGCCGTACCCGGGGCGACGATCGTGGACCTGGCCTGTGGCTGCGGCGCCATCGGAATGGCGATCGCCGCGCTCGTCGAGGATGTCGTGCTGCACGCCGTGGACATCGAGCCGGCCGCCGTACGCTGCGCGCGGCGCAACCTCGCGGCGCTGGGCGCCCAGGTGTACGTCGGGGATCTGTACGACCCACTCCCCGCCCGGCTGCGTGGGCACGTCGACGTGCTGGTGGCCAACGTTCCCTACGTACCCACCGAGGCTGTCGACCTGCTGCCGCCGGAGGCGCGGATCCACGAGCCGCTGCTGGCGCTGGACGGCGGTGCCGACGGGCTCGACGTGCTGCGCCGGGTCGCGAGCGGAGCCCGCGACTGGCTGGCTCCGGGTGGGCATCTGCTGCTGGAGACCAGCCTCGAACAGGCGGGCGCCGCGTTGTCGGCGCTGGCCGGGGCCGGCCTCGCCCCGGCGATGGCCCGGGACGATGACCTACCGGCGACGGTCGTGATCGGCCGCTGCTGACCGTACGGCCGGCGCGCGGCCCTGACCCACCGACCGTACGACCGGCCGGTGATTCAGCTCGCTGACCGTACGCCGGCCGGTGGCCCCGCTCACCAGCCGCGCAGGCGGGACCAGACTGAACCGATGGTCCGGGTTCCGGGCTGGAGCACCTGGTAGACGTCGTGCTGGGCGGCCGTCGCGCAGGCGTGGATCGGCAGCACCCGGACCTGGGTGCCGACGGGCAGTTCGGGCAGCGCCGCCCCACTGCCCTCTCGGATCGTCAGGGTGCCGTGCTCCTGGCTGGCGTCGGTCATGACCAGGTCGGGATAGAGCGGCCCGTCGAGCCGGGCGACGAGCCCGTACCCCTGGTCGATCGGCTGGCTGGACGTGCCCCGGTCCCGGGAGGTAGCCATCCAGCCGCCGTCGGTGATGATCCAGCCCTTCTCCGGCTGATGGCCGATCACCGTGGTCACCACGGACATCGCCAGGTCGTCGACGTCGCACACCCCGATGCCGGCCATCACGAGGTCGAAGAAGACGAAGTTGCCGGCTCGAACCTCCGTGACTCCGCTGAGGTCCTCGGCGGCGTGCGCCGTCGGGGTCGAGCCGACGCTCACCACCGGAGCGGCGAATCCGGCCCCGCGCAGATCCTCGGCCACCCGGACCGCGCTCGCCCGCTCGTGCTCGGCGGCGGCGACGAGTTCCGCCCGGGAACGGCTGTGGTACGACCCACCCGCGTGGACGAGTACGCCACGTGCCTCGGCGCCGCCGCGCTCCAGCACCTCGGCGATCCGTACGGCGGTCGGGTCGCCCGGTCGTACGCCGCCACGGTGCCCGTCGCAGTCGACCTCGATGAACGCCGGGATCCGTACGCCGGAGCCGGTGGTCGCGGCGGCGACCGCCTCGGCCTGCGCCACGCTGTCGATCAACACCTGGAGGTCCACTCCGGCCCGGTGCGCCGCGACCACCCGACCGAGCTTGTGCGGGGCGAGACCCACCGCGTAGAGGATGTCGGTGAACCCGTGCGAGGCGAAGGCGTCGGCCTCGCGCAGTGTCGACACGGTGATCGGTCCGGTGCCGCCGTCGAAGAGCAGTCGGGCGACGTCCACCGACTTCGCCGTCTTCACGTGTGGCCGCAGCCCCGTGCCCAACTGCCGCAACCGGGCCCGGAGGCGCTCGATGTTGCGCTCGACCCGCGCCCGGTCCAGGAGCAGGAACGGCGTCTCGGGAGGACCTCCGGTGGCGATCTCGTCGGTCCGGTCCGCCGTACGGATGTCCTGCGGAGTCGCGACCATGCCCACCTTCCTCAGCGTTGCGTCGACCAGGGTAGTTGCGCAGGTCGGAGGTCCTGGACCAGCGCCACAGTGTAGTTGAGCAGGTCGGAGACCCCGGACCGGTCAGCCCCGCCGGTCACCCGGCGGGACTCGACTCTGGCGTGCCCGGCGGGACTCGACTCTGGCGTGCCTCTGCCGAACGTCGACTACGGCGTGTCCTGTGGGACGTCGGCCTCGGTCTGCTCGCCGGGCCCGTCGATTTCCGCCAGGACCTCCGCGATCGTCGCCACGTCGCCGGCCGTGTGTGCCGTCAGCAACGCGGCGAACCGTTCCGCCGGCAGCACCCGTACGCCCAACGTGACGGCCTTCTCCGCCTTGCTGCCCGCGCCCTCTCCGACGACCACCAGATCGGTCCGCTTCGAGACCGACCCGGAGGACTTCCCACCGAGTCGCTCGACCGCCTCGTTGCCCTCGTTGCGGGACAGTCCCGGCACCGAACCGGTGACCACCACCGTCATCGGGGTGCCGTCCGGCCTGCGTAGCGGCAGCGCTGTCGGGGTCGGGGCGGAGGCGTCGGGATCACCGTCGTCGCCCTGGCCGGTTGCCGCCGCCGGGACGACTCCCGGCTCGGTCATGTTGACTCCGCGAGCCGTGAGCTTGTCGACCACGGGCGCGAGTTCGACGAGTTCCGCCGCGATGGTGACGGCCCGTTCCGGCCCGACGCCCTCGACCTGCTGGAGATCGGGCACGGACGCGGCGAGCAGCGCCTCCATCGTGCCGAAGTGCCGGGCCAGCCGCCGGGACATCGAGCGGCCGGTCATCCGTACGCCGAGGCCGGTGAGGACCCGGGACAGCGGTTGGCTCTTCGATGCCTCGATGTTGGCGACGAGTTTCCGGGCCGATGTCTCACCCAACCGGTCGAGGGTGGCCAGGGTGGCGGCGTCGAGGTCGTAGAGGTCGCCGGGATCGGTGACCAGGCCGGCGCCGACCACGAGATCAATGATCTTGCTGCCCAGCCCTTCGATGTCCATCGAGTCCCGGGCCGCGTAGTAGGACAGCGATTCCCGGGCCCCACAGGCGCGTCCCTGCGTGCAGCGCCAGCGCTTCTGCGACCGGTCGATCTCGCCGCCGCACCGTGGGCATCCGACCGGCGGCTCGTACGGCGTCGAGTCGGCCGGGCGCTCGTCCAGCTTGGCGCCGGTCACCTCGGGGATCACGTCGCCGGCCCGCCGGACGAACACGGTGTCGCCGGCCCGTACGTTGCGCCGGACCAGGTCGTCGAAATTGTGCAGCGTCGCCGAGGTGACCGTGACGCCGCCGACCTGCACCGGTGCCAGCACGGCGACCGGGGTGATCACGCCGGTCCGGCCGACCTGCACCTCGATCCGGAGCAGTGTCGTGGTGCGGGTGTCGGCGGGGAACTTGTAGGCGATGCCCCAGCGGGGCGCCCGGGTCCCCGACCCGGCCAGCTCGCGGTCTGCCGGGTGGTCGGCCTTGATGACCGCTCCGTCGATGCCGAAGCCGAGTTCGCCGCGCCCGGCGTAGAGCGCCTCCACCGCGGCGAGCACCTCGTCGATCGTGGCGCAGAGCGGCATTCCGGCCGGCGAGCCGGCGGTGGTGGCGACGCCGAGGCTCTCGATGTAGGCCATGGTCGCGGAGTGCGGCCTCGCCGTGGTGTCGCCGGCACCGATCCCGGTCACGGCGTCGCCGGCACCGGCCTCGGTCACGGCGTCGCCGGCACCAATCCCCGGCGCGGCGTCGTCGGCACCGATCCCGGGCACGGCGTCTTCGAGCCCGTGCACCGCGTAGGCAAGGAAGGACAGCGGTGCGTCGTACGCCCGGTCCTGGGCCCGGAGGGTGCCGGCGGCGGCGCTGCGCGGGTGCGCGAAGGCCGGCTCGCCGTTTCCGGTCCGCATTTCGTTGGCGCGGACGAAGTCGGCGTCGGTCATGAACACCTCGCCGCGTACCTCCAGCGTCACCGGCTCGCTGAGCTGCTCCGGCAGGCCGACCGCCCGGCGGGCCTGGGTCGTCACGTCCTCGCCGGCCCGGCCGTCCCCACGGGTGGCGACCTGGGTCAACCGGCCCGCCACGTACCGGGCGGCGATCGCGAGACCGTCGATCTTGGGCTCCACGGTGTAACCGGCGGCCGGACGGCCGAGCAGCTTGTCCAGCCGCGCGGCCCAGCGGCTCAACTCCTCCTCGCCGAACACGTTGTCGAGGCTCAGCATCGGGCTGCTGTGCTCGACGTCGCCGACCACTCCGGCACCGGCGGCGACCAGATCGCTGGGCGAGTCGTCGCTCTTCCAGCCCGGCTGGGCCGTTTCGGTCGCGATGACCCGGGCCATCAGGGCGTCGTAGGTCGCGTCGTCCATCGCGAGATCCGTGCCGCTGTAGTAGGCGGCCGCCGCCGACCTGATCTCGGCGAGCGCCGTAGCGTAGTCCGCCCGGTCCTCGAACGGCTCGGCCAGCCCGGAGTCCACCACCGGGTCAACGGAGTCGACCACCAGCTCACTCATGTCGCCGCCCCCGCGCTCCGCATCAGTTGTGACCTCCTGTCGTGTCGTGAGTACAGCCTAGAGATTGGGTACGACGCATCCCGCGTCGCTCAGTCGCCCCTGCCCAGGTCCCGGCCCGCACCCCGGCTCAACTCGATCCGCAACCGCCGGATGGGCCCCGGCCCGGACACCTAGGCTGATTTCATGGCCGAGCCGGCGCAGCGTCCGGGGGACGGGCAGAGCGCGCAAGGTTCGGAGAGCCCGCTCAGTCCGGCGAGTTCGCAGGGTTCGCAGAGCGTCGGCACGGTGATCGTCGCTGGCCTGGCCAACCTGGCGGTCGCGCTGGCCAAGGCGCTGGCCGGGGTGATCTCCGGCTCCGCCGCGGTGCTGTCGGAGGCGGCCCACTCCGTCGCCGACACCACCACCGAGGTGCTGCTCTTCGTCGCCCTGCGCCGGGGCAGCCGGCCGCCGACCAGCCAGTACCCGTTCGGGTACGGCCGGGAGAGCTACATCTGGGCGTTCGTGGCGGCTGTCGTCACCTTCGTCGTCGGCGCCGGATTCTCCATTTTCCAGGGTGTCGAGGCGATCCAGGAGCGGCACGAGAAGCTGGACGCCACGGTCGCGTTCGTGGTGCTGGCCGTCTCGTTCGTCGCGGAGGGGATCTCGCTGCTCCGCTCCGTGCGGCAGTTGCGCCGCCGGGCGGCCCGCTGGCGGGTCCCGTGGATGCGGGTCGTCCGGAACACCCCCAACACCACGATCAAGGCGGTGCTGCTGGAGGACAGCGCGGCGCTCGTCGGCCTCGTCCTGGCCGGTGCCGGCGTGACGCTCTCCGAACTCACCGGAAGCCCGGTCTGGGACGGGATCGCCTCCATCGCGATCGGCGCACTGCTGCTGGTGGTGGCCACGACTCTGGCGCACAACAACATCCGCCAGCTGGTCGGGCGGGCGGCCGGGGAGGCGGTCCGGGCGGAGATCCACGAGGAGCTTTCCCGGGTGCCGGACGTCCGGGGGGTGGACCGGCTGATGACCCTGCAACTCGGCCCGGAGGACATCCTCGTCGCCGTCAAAGTCAACTTCGCCGAGGATGCCACCCGGGCGGAGATCGAGGTCGCCGCGGACGAGGCCGAGCGCCGGCTGGTCGCCCGGAACCCCGCGATCCGGTACGTCTTCCTCGACCCGACCCGCCGCAGGCCCTGAGTCCCTCGAAGGTATTGACAGTTTTCGACGGCAGGCTCAAGCTGGTGTCAGAGAGCGCTCTCTCGCCTCCCTTAGGAGGACAGACCACCACCAGTCTGGCCAGCGATCTCCGATGCTTCTCGGCGGCGCCATCGGAACCGACCTGGTCCGTTCACCAGCTAGGAGTCAGAGATGGATGGGGCTGCACCCCGGAACGGAACGCGCCGCCGCCTGCGGCTTGTCACAATGCTCACCGCTCTGCTGGCCCTGCTCGGCGCGTACGCCGTGGCGGGACGGGCGGAGCCGGCCGAGGCGCGCGCGCCCATCGTGCGGGTGGCCGAGTTCCTGGCCGACTGCCCGTTCAGCCACCGCCTACCGGACGACCCGATCATCTACCCGGGCCTGCCCGGTGCCTCGCACATGCACAGCTTCTTCGGCAGTACGGCCACCAACGCCTACACCAACCTGGCCGACCTGCTGAACTCCAACACCACCTGCAACCCGAGGGTCGACGTCTCGTCGTACTGGGTGCCCACCCTGTACGCGGACAACGCACCGGTGGAACCTGCCATCGTCACGTTCTACTACCTCGGCGAGGGGGTGCGCAGCGACATCGTCGCGAACACCCAGCCCATCCCGCTGGGGCTGCGGATCGTGGCCGGCAACGCCCGGGCGACCGCTCCGGACTCGACCACCATCTCGCGCTGGTCCTGCCTGCACGCCGGGCACGTCGGTGCGTCCAAGGACTTCGTCAACTGTCCCTCCGGCACGATGCTGGAGTCGTACCTGGACTTCCCGCAGTGCTGGAACGGCCGCGACCTGGACTCGCCCGACCACAAGAGTCACATGGCGTACCCGGTGAACCAGGCCTGCCCGTCCAGCCACCCGGTGGCAGTACCGAAGCTCCGGCAGGTGATCAGGTATCCGGTCAGTGGCAACCCGGCGCGGTTCCGGCTCGCCTCCGGGCCCGGTTTCACGATGCACGGCGACTTCTTCAACGCCTGGCCCGCGGCGGAGATGCTCCGTCGGGTGCAGGACTGCATCCGTCCCGTGATCAAGTGCGGTGCGGACGGCCGACCGAGCTGATCGGACGGGGTGGGTCCGGGTCGCCGGGCCCACCCCCGTTCGGCTCCGGGACGCCGGGGCCCACCCCCCCCGTTCGGCTCCGGGACGGAGGAAGGAAGCCGCAGATGAGGCCCCGCGCCGTCGTACCGCCCACCGCACTGCTCGTCGTGGTGCTGCTCGTCGCGGCCTGCGCCGGCTCCGCGACACCGCCGGCCACCTCCGATCCGGGTACGGCGACCAGCACCGGCCCCGCCACCGCCGGGTCGGTGACCCCGACGGGCACGACCAGTTCGTCCGACCCGTTCAACGGCACTGACATCGCCTGGCTGCAACTGACGGTCGCGATGCACGAACGGGTGCTCCCGATGCTGGACCTGGTGCCGGCGCAGACCGCCGAGCCCGCGCTACGCCGACTGGCGGCCCAGGTCCGGGACACTCACCGGGCCGATCTCGCACTGTCCCGGAAACTGCTGGACCGCTCCCGTGCCCCGAAGACCAATCCGCACGAGGGTCACGACATGCCCGGGATGGTGACCGCCGCCGAACTGGCCACGCTGGGTACGGCGACCGACGCCGATTTCCGTCGCCTCTTCACCCACCACCTGCGCGAGCATCTCGAACAGGCGACCCGGGTGGCCCGCGCCGAGCAGAAGTCGGGTGCCGACCCCGCCACCACCGCCCTCGCCGCCGCCATCGCCCGCACCGGCACGGCGTACCTGGCCCAGCTCGACCACCTGTAAGGAAGGGCCCCTTCTTATCGTTTTCTGTAGAAGAAGGGCCCCCTCCTAACACCTCAATGGATTGACAGCGGGACCGGCCGCGGGCTAGTTTGCTTACGACGTAAGCTTACGTCGTAAGCAAACTAGAGAGTAGGCGTCATGAAGAAGATCGCGATCATCGCTCCGCTGGTCTGGCTCGGCTGGCTCGTCCTGATCGACTGGGTGCCGATGTTCCCGCTCAACGACCTCGACGTGATCAGCGTCGAGGACCGGGCGATCGCCGCCGCCGCGAACTATCCGGTCCCGCTGCTGATCGCCGGGGCCGTCGCCCTCGGTCGGCGCTGGTCCCACATCGCCGCCGTCGCGCTCAGCGCGCTCTGCGTCGTCGGGCACGTCAACTCCTGGTGGATCCCCTACTTCGGCAGCGCCACCGCCGCCGCGCGGGCGGACTACCTGGAGTACTACTCCCACACCCTCAGGTTCCTGCCCACCGCCGGGCACGACGTGGTCATCGACGTCCAGCACACCGTCGTCGGACTGCTCACCCTGGCGATGCTGGCCGCTACCGGCATCGTCACTATGAGGTCATGGCCACGACACCGGAACGCCGACCTGCCGGCCGCAGCGGTCGCGGCGGTCGCCCAGCCCAGATGACCCGCGACGACATCGTCGCCGCGGCTCTCCGGGTGATCGACACCGATGGACTGGACGCGCTCACCATGCGCCGGCTCGGTGCCGAACTGGGAGTCGCGGCGATGTCGCTCTACCGGCACCTGTCCAACCGGGACGCGGTACTCGCCGCGGTCGTCAACCACCTGGCGGCCGAGGCGGTCACCGATCTTGAGCCCGGAGACTCCTGGTCCGAGGCGCTCACCCGGTTCGGGACCGTGTACCGCCGGATGCTGCTGGCGCATCCGCGAGCGGTGCCGCTGCTGGCCACCCATCCGATGGACATCGACGCGGGCCTCCGGCTCATGGGGGGCGTACTCGACCGGTTCGCCGCCGCCGGACTGTCCCAGGCCGAGGCGCTGACCGCCGTACAGTCGGTCGCCGTCTTCGTACTCGGACACGCCCTTGCCCAGGTCGGCACCCCGCCCGGCACTCCGGCCGCACCGCCGGAGACGCCGGAGGTCGCCGAGTACTACGAACGCTGGTTCGACGCCGGACTGACCGCGATGGTCTCCGGGTTCGCCGCCCGGCACAGACGGTGAACGGCCCACGACCGGGACCGGATCAGTCGAGCGACGTCTTCGCCGGGGCGTCGCCCGTGCCGGCCAGGGCCGGCACGCCGGACGGAGCCAGCGGTACGACCAGCCGGGCCGGCAGGTGCACCGTGACGACGTCCCCGGGGGCGGGCAGTTCCGGACCGAGCTGGGCGAGGGCCCCCTCGTCGAGCTGGGTACGTAGGGTGACTCCATCCGCCTCGACCAGCAGATTCAGGGTACGACCGAGGTACGTCGACCGGAGCACCGCGGCCCGGATCTCGGTGGCCGGCTCGTTCGGCGGTCGGTCCAGGCGTACCGCCGAGGCGCGGAAGGCGACCGAGGCGGGGGCGCCGGCCGGGCCGGGCGGCGGGCCGGGCACCGTGACCGTGAGGGTGGACCCGTCGACCCGGACCACGTGCTGCCCGGCCTCCACCTCCGCCACCACCCCCGGCAGGATGTTCTGGTAGCCCATGAAGTCCGCCACGAAGGCGCTGGCGGGCCGGGAGTACAACTCGCGTGGTGGCCCGATCTGTTCGATCCGGCCGGCGTTCATCACGACGATCCGGTCCGAGAGCGCGATCGCCTCCTCCTGGTCGTGGGTGACGTACACCGACGTCGTACCGAGCTGGTCGTGCAGGCCACGGATCTCGTCCCGGAGCTGGTATCGCAGTTTTGCGTCCAGGTTGGACAGCGGCTCGTCGAAGAGCAGCAGCTCGGGCCGGCTGGCCATGGCCCGGGCCAGTGCGACGCGCTGCTGCTGCCCGCCGGAGAGCGAGACCGCCATCTCGTCCGCCCGGTTGGCCAGACCCACCCGGCCGAGCATCTCGTGCACCCGCTCCCGGAGCTCCGCCCGGGGCACCTTCGCCATCTTGAGCGGATAACCGACGTTGGCCCGTACGGTCATGTGTGGCCAGAGGGCGTAGCTCTGGAACACCATGCCGATCCGGCGCTTGTCCGGGGGTACGAAGACCGCCCGTTCCGGCGCGGCGAAGATCCGTCCGTTGAACGAGATCTCGCCTGCGGTGGGCAGTTCCAGTCCGGCGATGCAGCGCAGTGTGGTCGTCTTGCCGCAGCCGCTCGGGCCGAGCAGGGTGAGGAACTCGCCGGGACGTACCCGCAGGTCTATGCCGTCGACGGCGGCCGTGTCACCGAACCGCTTGACCAGCCCGTCGATCACCAGGTCCTTCGACATGGTCAGCCCTTACCGAAGATCTGCTTGGACTTCGCCAGGTACGCGGCCTGGGCGGCGTTCACGTCGGCGATCGCGAACGGCTTGAGCTGGTCCATCGTGCTCAGAGGCGGCAGTCCGTTGACGTTCGGTGCGTTCGGCATCGTCGGCGCGTACCCGGCGTCGGCGACCGCCTTCTGCCCCTCGGGCGTGAACAGCCAGGTCATCAGCAGCTTGGCCGCGTCCGGGTGCGGTGCGCCCTCGACCAGGCCCAGGTAGTGCGGGGAGACCTGGTTGCCGCCCTCGACCGGGAACACCAGGTTGACCGGCGCGTTCTTGGCCTTGTCACGAAGATAGAAGCTGTACGGGTAGACCGGTGCCATCGCGAACTCACCGGTCGCGACCGCCTGTCCGGCGACCGGGCCGGAGGCCACCCAGTGGATCTCCTGTCCGGCGAGCCCGCTCAGGAACGCGTCGTCGTACCTGCCGTCGTGCAGCATCCGGGAGAAGGTGCCGGCGACCGCCCCGTTCTTGGTGGCGTCGTCGAGGACCATCTTCCCCTTCCACTTCGGGTCGACCAGGTCCCGCCAGGACTTCGGGGCGTCCGCTGCCGGCACCTTCTCGGTGTTGTAGAGGATGCCCATGATGCTGCCGGAGGCGGCGTAGACGATTCCGCCGGGATCCTGGTACTCCTTGCCCAGGGTGGCGGCGGTGACCGGAGCGAACGCCGCGTACCGCTTCTCCACGAGCTGGGCGGCGACGGTGGTGTCACCGCCCTGGACCAGGTCGGCGATGTGCTTGCCGCTGCCGAACTCCTGGTTGATCTTGCTGGCGAGCTGCGGTCCGACCAGGTATTCGCCGGTCACCTTGATGGCCGGGAACCGCTTCTGGAACGCCTTGTAGACCTCGACCTTGTCGTTCTCGCCGGGACCGTAGACGACGACCTCGGTCTTTCCGGCGGCCTTGGCGGCGTCGTACAGCGTGGTCATCGCGTCGACGGCGGCCTGGCCGCCGAGCTGGTCGGCGTCGCCGGCCACGTTGGCGGCGGCGTCCGACGGCACGCCGCCGCCACCGCACGCGGACAGTGCCAGGGCGACCGCCACCGCGACCGCTCCGGTACGGAGCATGTTCCGCACAGTCATGGTTCTTCTCTCCTAGCCGAGGGTTGCGGGGGCTGACCGGGTAACGGGGTGCGGCGCGGGTACGGCGAGCGCCCGCCGACGCAGGTGACCGAGGAGACGCGCCAGCCCGGCCAGTACCACGAGGCCGAGGCAGAGCAGCACCATCATGATCACGAAGAGGGCGGCGGCCCGGGACGTCTCGCCGGCCGTGTACAGCTCGAAGACCAGCAGCGGCACGGTGGCGTTGTTCTGCGACGAGAGCAGGATCGGCACGGCGAGGTTGCCCGACACGACGATGGCCGAGACGAACCAGCCGGCCAGGAAGCTCGGCGCGATCAGCGGGAAGACGATGCCGGCGAACATCCGCAGCGGGCGGGCACCGGCGACCCGGGACGCCTCCTCCAGTTCGTGGCTGAGCTGCGCCAGCGCCGGTTGGATGGCCCGCTGTGCGATCGGTACGGTCGCCGCGATCAGCGCGAGCAGCACGATCCAGACCGTGCCGTAGAGCTGGCGCAACCCCGGCACGCTGATATAGGCCCAGGCGATGCCGAGACTGAGTACGACGCCCGGCACCGCCCACGGCAGCCAGGTGAGCATCTCGACCACCCGGCGCAGCCTGGTCCGGTTGTGTCCGATGGCGTAGCCGACGACCAGGGCGAGGAGCATCGCGCCCAACCCGCCGACGACCGCGACGAACAGGGTGGAGCGCAGTGCCAGCACGGTGGTCGGATCGGCCAGCAGCTCCCGGTAGTTGACCAGGGAGTATCCGGCCGAGCCGCCGAAGAACGGCTGCAACGAGCCGATCACCAGCTGTGCCATCGGCGCGACGACGGCGAGCAGCGCGTACAGCACGATGAACGCCGTACCGGCCCACCGCCATGCACCGATGTCCCAGGCATCGGTCCGGTAGCCCTTGCCGGTGACGGTGGTGTAGCTGCGCCGGCCCAGCAGCCGCCACTGCAACCCGACCAGCACCATCACGACCGCGACCAGGAGCAGCGACAGGGCGCTCGCGCCGCCGTAGTCGGCCGGGGTGCTCTCGCTGATCAGTCCGTAGATCCGGGTGGAGAAGACCTCGATCCCGGCCGGGGTGCCGAGGAACAGCGGTACGTCGAAGAACTCCAGGCCGATGACGAAGTTGAGGATGACCACGCCGCTGACCGCCGGCGCCAGCACCGGCAGGTCGATGCCGAGCATCGTGCGGAGCTTGCTCGCACCGGAGATCTGCGCCGCCTCCTCCAGGCTGCGGTCCAGGGCGAGGAACGGGCCGAGCAGCATCAGGTAGCTGAACCCGGCCGACTTGAGCGCGATGACGACGATCAGCCCGGTCCACGAGTTGACGTCGAACGGGGTGGCCTCGGTGCCGGTCAGGTCCCGGAAGAGGGTGTTGATCGCCCCGATCCGAGGGTTGCCGAGCATTCCCCAACTGATCGCGTAGAACAGCGGTGGCAGTGCGACGACGATCAGCATGCACGGGGTGACCAGGCGGCGCAGCGGCGTACGGGTCCGGGTCACCAGGAAGGCACAGAGTAGGCCGATGCCGGTGCCGAGCACCGTCACGGCGGTGGAGAGCAGCAGCGAGTTGCGCAGCGTGCTGTACGTCGCCGGATCGGTGTACGCGGTGCGGAAACCGTTCCATCCCCAGTTCGCCGGCAGGCTCGGGTCCTGGTTGCGTACCGCGCCGACCGCCAGCATGACGATCGGGAAGGCGAACAGGAAGACGCAGACGACGATCAGCGGTGACAGTCCGCGCGCGGTGCTGAACGGTCCGGTGCTCGGCTTCCTGGTGAACACGACAGCCCTCCTAGCGTGGTCGTGCCGGCTGGTCCCGATCGGACGTCGCCGCTGGTGAGGCCCCCGGCTCGGTCATGGCCCCCGGCCCGGTCATGGTTCGGTCCGGTCATGGTTCGGCCCGGTCAGGACTTCGACCAGCGTCGGCCCGGCGGTGTCGCGTACCGCGCGGAGTGCCGCGGAGAGCTCCGCGGGGGTTTCGACGCGGGTCGCCGGGACCCCGAAGCCGGCTGCGATCTCGGCGATCCGGGGACCGCCGATGTCGGTGCCGGGCCAGCGCCCGGTACGTCGGGCCGCGCCGTCGAACCGGTGCAGCGCCGAGCCGACCGCGCTGTAGCTTCCGTTGTTCAGCACGATGAAGGTGACGGCGATCCGGTAGTGGACGGCGGTCCAGAGTGCCTGGATGCCGAACTGGAAGGATCCGTCGCCGAGGACGGCGACCACCGGGTGCCCCGGCTGGGCCAGCCGGACCCCGAGTGCCGCGCCGGTGCCCCAGCCGAGCGAGCCGGACGAGGAGAGCAGTACCTGGTCCGGGCGGCGTTGCGGCAGCGCGGCGAGCAGCGCCGGGGTGGCCGTGGTGGCGTCCAGCACGACGGTCGTGTCGTCGCCCAGCCCGTCGACCAGCGCGGCCACGATCGGAGCCAGGCCGACGTGACCCGGAAAGGCGGCGACAGGTCCCGACGGCGTCGAGTCCGTCGACCGCGTCGCGTCCGTCGGGACCGTCGATCGCGTCGCGTTCGTCCGCAGCGGCGTTGCGTTCGCGGGTACCTGTGCAGGCGTCGGCAGCGCCGCGAGCAGGTCGTCGAGGACGGCCCGCGTGTGCCCGACCAGTCCCACGTCCACCGGGTACAGCCGGCCGACCTCGCCAGCGTCGACGTGTGCGTGGATGGTGCTGGCCCGGGTGGGCAGCTCGTTCTCGGCCGGCGCCTCGAACTCGGTGAACATCCGGCAGCCCACGAAGAACAGCAGGTCGGCGTCTCGTACCGCCGGGTGGTTCGAGGCGTACGGTCCGGCGAAGCGTGGGTGGGAGGTGGCGAAGGCGGTGCGTTGGAATCCGCGCCGGTCCTCGCCGAGTACGGTCGCGCCGAGGTGTTCGGCGAGGGTGACCAGGGTCTCGGTCGCACCGTGCCGGGCCACGTCGCCGCCGGCCACCAGCACCGGACGGGTCGCCTCGGCGAGCAGCCGGGCCGCCGTGGTGACCGCCTCGACGGCTGGCCGGTTCTGCGGTACGGCCGCTGGTACCACCGCCGTCGGGGCGGCCTCGACCGGCGCGGTCGAGTCCATGACGTCCTGCGGTAGGCCGATCCAGGTCGGCCCGGTGGGTTCGGCGGCCGAGGTACGGAGCGCCCGGGCGACGTCGGACGGCAGGGTGCCAGCGGAGGTGACCTGTCGGGCCCACTTGACGTGCTGACGGATCATGTCGCGCGGGTACGGCACGGTGGTGAACCCGTCGCGGCCCTGTAGCGCGGTGGACTTGAGCCCGTTGAGCACCAGCACCGGCGAGTTCGCCAGCTGTGCGGCGGTCAGGTGCGCCACTCCGTTGGCCATGCCCACGTTGGTGTGCAGGTAGGCGACCTGGGGGCGGCCGGTGATCCGGGCCGCGCCGTCGGCCATCGCGACCGCGATCGACTCGTGTGTGGTGAGCACGATGTCGAGTTCCGCGGACCGCTCGACGACGGCGTCGAGGAAGGCGGCCTCGGTGCTGCCAGGGCAGCAGAAGACCTGTCGGACACCCCAGCCGATCAGTACGTCCAGCAGGGCATGGGCGGCAGGCGTACCACTGTTCCGGCTGGTCGGACGGATCACCGAACTGGTCATGATCACCCCTTGACCTGGTGTTACGGGGATGTGGCGATCGAGTCGGGCTGGTTACGTCGGGATGTGGCGACAGTAACGTCATTGATCGTGAGGCGGAATGCAAGGCGCCCAGATTCTTCTATGCAGAACTAGATGCATTCTGCAAAGCAGAATTCTGCTGCTACTTGTTACGCGGTGATGGATAGTGCGAAGTACCCGTCCGCCCGAGGCGCACCCCGGGCGCAGGCCAGTTCCGGAGGTGTTCGTGCAATGCAGACAGTGGTGAGCGAGCCGAACCCCACCAGGCTCGACCCGGTGGCCCAGGTGATCGACGGCCGGATCGGCGACAGCGCCGACGGGGCGTACTTCGAATCGGTGGACCCCTGGACCCGACGTCCGTGGGCCCGGGTGGCCCGAGCCGGCCGGGCGGACGTCAGCACGGCGGTTGCGGCGGCCCGCCGCGCCTTCGACGAGGGCCCGTGGCCCCGGATGCCGCAGCGGGAACGGTCCGCCCTGCTGCACCGGCTCGCCGACCTGATGGAGACGCACGCCGACGAACTCGCCCGGCTGGACACCCGGGACATGGGCATGCCGGTGACGAACAGCCGGAACTGGAACGTGACCAGCGCGATCAACCACTTCCGGTTCTTCGCCTCGCACGCGCAGCTCTCGACCGCCAGCACCTATCCCGGCGACGACCGGCTGCACCAGTACCTGCGTTACGAGCCGGCCGGGGTGTTCGCGGCGATCGCACCATGGAACTACCCGCTCAACCTCGGGGTCTGGAAGATCGCCCCGGCGCTGGCGTACGGCAACACCGTGGTGCTCAAGCCGGCGGAGCAGTCACCTGCCTCGGCGGCCCGGCTCGCCGCGCTGGCCCTGGAGGCCGGACTGCCACCCGGAGTGCTCAACGTCGTGCACGGCTTCGGACCGGACTCGACCGGCGAATGGCTGACCACCGCCCCGGGCATCGACCGGATCACCTTCACCGGCGAGTCACGTACCGGATCGATCATCGCGGCGGCGGCGGCCCGCTCGCTGATCCCGGTCTCGCTGGAGTGCGGCGGGAAGGGCGCGAACCTGGTCTTCGCCGACGCCGACCTGGACGTCGCCGTGTCCGGCTCGACCCGGGCGATCTACAGCAACTCCGGCCAGGTGTGCCTCTCCACCAGCCGGATCTACGTCCAGCGCGCCGCCTACGAGGAGTTCGTCGACCGGTTCGTCCGGGCCGCCGAGGCTCTGCCGTACGGCGACCCGCATGATCCGGCAACGCATGTCGGCCCGTTGTCCAGTGTGGAGCACCACGCCAAGGTGTCGGACTACCTCGACTCGGTCGGCTCGGACGGTGGCGAACTGCGTACCGGCGGCCCGGTCGACGGCACCCTGCTGGTCCGGCCCACCGTCGCGGTCGGGCTCGGGCCGGCGGCGCGGATCTGCCGCGAGGAGGTGTTCGGGCCGGTCGCGGTGGTCACCCCGTTCGACGACGAGGCCGAGGTGTTGGGGCTGGCCAACGGCACCCCGTACGGCCTCTCCGCCGTGCTGTTCACCCGCGACCTGGGCCGGGCCCACCGGGTGGCCGCGCGGCTGCGGGCCGGCACCGTCTGGATCAACACCTTCGGGGTACGCGAACCACGGGCGCCCTTCGGTGGGTTCGGGATCTCCGGGGTGGGCCGGGAGGGTGGCGACTTCAGCCGCGAGTTCTGCACCGAACCGAAGACGGTGATCGCCGCCGTCGACTGAGCCGCTGCCGTCGACCGGTCCGCCGCTACCGGCTGACCCGCTGCCGGGTGGCCCCGGTCGACGGTGCGTTGGCGCCGGCCCGTCAGCCGGTGCGACGCCGGAAGAGTACGACGGCGAGCGTCACCGAGACGGCGAGGAGCCCCGCGCACCAGGTCAGCGCGATCCACGGGCTGTTCCCGACCGGGGTGTCCAGGAGCAGACCGCGCAGCGACTCGATGACCGGGTTGATCGGCTGGTGCTCCGCGATACCGCGACTCCAGGCCGGCATGCTGTCGATCGGCACGAACGCGCTGCTGGGGTACGGCAGGAAGGTCATGAAGAAGGTGAAGCCGTTCGCCGCCTCGGCGGATCTGGCCAGCAACCCGACCACGGCGGCGAGCCAGGACATCGCGAGGATGAACGCCAGCAGGATGCCGCCGGCCGCGAGCCAGTCGACCAACCCGGCGTGTGGCCGGAAGCCGATCAGGAACGCCACCCCGAACACCAGGACGGTCGAGGCGAGGTTGCGGGCGACGCTGGCCGCCACCTGCCCACCGAGTACCGACGCGCCGCTGATGTCCATCGAACGGAACCGGTCCACGATTCCGCCGCTCATGTCCTGGTGTACGGCCACCGCCGTGGTCGCGGAACCGAAGCCGGCGCAGAGCAGGATGACCCCGGGGACCACGTAGCTGACGTAGCTGGTGCCGGTGTCGATCGCCCCGCCGAACAGGTAGACGAAGAGCAGCATCAGCATGATCGGCAGCATCAGCGACATGATCAGTGCTTCGACGTTGCGGGCGGAGAGCCGCAGGCAGCGGCCGATCATCGTGGCCAGGTCGGCCGGGCCGGACCGTGCCTGCGGCGCCCCGACCATGCCACTGGCGGCGAGTTCAGACACCGGCGGTCTCCTTTTCGGTACGGGTGGCGCCTTCGGTACCGGTGGCGGCGTGACCGGTCAGGGCCAGGAAGACATCGTCGAGCGTGGCGGTGTGCACCGCGAACCGCAGCACCGCCGTACGTCCCGGGTCGACCTCGTCGAGCACCGTGCGGATGTGCGGTGCGCTGCCGTCGGTGGCGACGCCGAGGGTCAGCCGACCCGGGTCCCGGTGCAGCACGCGGTCTCCCAGGTAGCCGCCGACCGAGTCGAAGTCGATGGCGCTGGCGAGAGTCAGATCGAGCCGTTGGCCGGCGAACCGGGTCTTGAGCTGGGCCGGGCTGTCCTCCGCTACCACCCGGCCGCCGTCGAGTACGGCGATCCGGTCGGCGAGCCGGTCCGCCTCCTCCAGGTATTGGGTGGTGAGGAAGACCGTCACCCCGGAGTCGGCGAGATCGGTGATCACCTGCCACATCGCCTGCCGGCTACGCGGGTCGAGACCGGTGGTCGGCTCGTCGAGGAAGATCACCGATGGCTGCCCGACCAGACCGGCCGCCAGGTCCAGCCGGCGCCGCATGCCGCCGGAGTAGGTGCCGATCCGCCGTCGGCCGGCGTCGACGAGGTCGAACTCGCCCAGCAACTCCTCGGCACGACGGCGGGCGGCCGAGCGGGACAGGCCGGAGAGCCGCGCCATCATGCGCAGGTTCTCCTCGCCGGTCTGTAGTTCGTCGACCGCCGCGTACTGCCCGGTCAGGCTGATGCTCCGGCGCACCTGGGACCGTTCGCTCAGGACGTCGAAGCCCGCGACCCGGGCCCGTCCGGCGTCCGCCCGACCCAGCGTGGCCAGGATCCGCACCGTGGTGGTCTTGCCCGCCCCGTTGGGGCCGAGTAGTGCGAAGACGGTGCCCTGACCCACCCGAAGGTCGATGCCGTCGAGTACCCGTACCGATCCGTACGACTTCTCCAGGCCGGTCGCCTCGACCGCCAATCCTGCTGCCATCCTCTTCCACTCCTCAGCCTTCGCCCGACCGGGCGGCGTACGGGTCAGATGCTTGCGTACAGGGTAAGCAGACGGTTCGATCTAACGCAAACACCTGGTGAAAGTGCAATTTGGCAGCCCTAGTGCACTAGTGCTCTGGGTAGTGCGGCGCGTGGGGTGGCTGACGTGCACCGTTCCGGCGGTGAGTCGGTCCGCCGGGTTCGCCCGCTACCCTCGGCGGCGCCGGTGCACTAGTACGCGACCAGGCCAGGCCGATCGAGGGAGGGCGCGGTGGACCGCTCCGCAGCAGAGCCGCCGTACCGGCGGATCGTGGCCGAGATCCAGCGTCGTATCGGGGCCGGGGAGTTGCGCCCCGGCGACCGGGTGCCGTCGACGCGACAGATCACCGCGGAGTGGGGCGTCGCGATGGCCACCGCCACGAAGGTGCTGACCGCGTTGCGCGAGGCGGGGCTGGTGCGTCCCGTACCCGGGGTCGGCACGGTGGTGGCGGAACCCGAGCCGCAACCTTCGCCGCCCGCGCGCAGCGGAGGACGCCGTACGGTCCGGGACTCCGATCCGGGGCTGACCCGCGAACGCGTCGTCCGTACCGCGATCGAGGTCGCCGACGCCGAGGGGTTCGCCGCGCTGTCCATGCGCCGCGTCGCGGTACGGCTCGGCGTCGGCACGATGGCGCTCTACCGCCACGTGCCGAGCCGGGACGAACTCGTCGCGCTGATGGTGGAGGAGGTACTGGCTGAAAACCCACTGCCGGAAACACCTCCGCCGGGCTGGCGGGCACAGTTGGAGCTGATCACGCGGTTGCGGTGGGCAGTCTTCCGGCGACATCCCTGGATGCACCAGACGATGTCGCTGACCCGCCCGATGCTCTCGCCGCAGGGGATGGCGCAGACCGACTGGACGATGCGTGCGGTGGACGGCCTGGGGCTCGACGTGCCGACCATGTTCTATGTCACGGTGTCGATCGCCGGCTTCGCGCACGGGTTGGCGGCCAACCTGGTCTGGGAGTCGGAGGCCGAGCAGGAGAGCGGGCTGACCGACGAGGAGTGGATGGCGAACCAGGATTCGGCCATGAACAGCATCTTCGCGTCCGGGACCATGCCGATGCTGGCGCGGCTCGCGGAGATCGATCTCGACTTCGACCTCGATCGGGTGTTCGAGTTCGGCCTGCGGCGGATGCTCGACGGCCTTGCCGTGTTGATCGAGGGCGGAGGGATCGAGGGCGGAGGAGGCGAGGGCG
Source organism: Plantactinospora solaniradicis (assembly GCF_042658085.1). NCBI lineage: Bacteria > Bacillati > Actinomycetota > Actinomycetes > Micromonosporales > Micromonosporaceae > Plantactinospora > Plantactinospora solaniradicis. Next base: position 570,952 of record NZ_JBHSPR010000018.1, read on the forward strand.
GAGGGCCGGCCGTGGCATAGCCGACGGCGGGGGCCAGGCCATCGCCGATGGCCGAGCCCCCGCCGTCACGCCTGGACGGGGTCGGTCAGCCGGAGTAGCCCCGGCTGGCGGCCCAGTTCGCCAGGTTGATCGTGCTCATCCAGTACGAGCTGTCCCCGTTGACGTCGGCCGGATCAGCGATCTTGACCATGCGTCCCTCGTCCTGGTAGCCGACCACCGTGAGGTAGTGGCCGCCGTCGTAGGAGTGCGCGACGCCCTCGGTGTCGACGGCGGTACCGATCACGTTGACCACCACCGGGTGCTCCCGGGCTACCGCGCGGGTCACGTCGGCCTGGAGCCGGTCCATCTCTTCCGGCGTCGCCGTGTTCTCCGGGATCGACCTGGTCCGGTAGAAGTCGGTCCTACCGAGGCTGTTCAGCACCCGCGTGGTGTCCTCGGCCGAGTCGGTGCCGTTGACGTCGGTACCCAGCCGGGCGGCGAGATCGTCCTGGCTCGGGGCCTGCCCGGACGCGGTGAGGGCGATCCGGGTGGCGGCCGGCCCGCAGTAGTAGAAGTTCGGCTGTGCCTGGTAGTCGACCGAGAGTTCCTTCGCCGTCGGCGCCCTGAAACCGACGTCCTGGGTCGTCGCGCCGAGAGCGACCGCTGGTCCGGCCACGGTGCCGCCGATGACGGCGAGGCCGGCGGTGGCGAGGGCCGCCCGGCGGGTGGTCGACGGGGTGATGGTGGTGAGCCATCGGGCCCCACGGAGGAGGGTGCTCAGCACTCCGGCTTCCTTTCGGTTGTGAGGTCGTGGGTTGCCAGCTCGTCGGCATCAGCCGTAACCGGGTACCGGCCGTTGGTCGATCCGGCCGCGGTGGTTGCGGTGCGTGCTGTCTGCCGCGCGCCGCCGGCCGATGCCGTGCCCGACGAATCGGGCGTACCAGATAGCCAACGCGGGCGAGGAGTCCGACATTCCAGATTTGCCGGGGCGATTGGCCGGCGATCTGGCCCCGATTTGGCGCTACCGGCCCGGCCGTGTAACTTTCTCCCTCGGCAGGGCACCGGGCAAGCCCAGCGGGGAAAACCGCTGGCGGCCGGCCTGCCAAATCCCGACCGATCGTGGTGGTCTACCGCCGCGCCTGTCGGGGTGCACGAAGGCTCGTTGGAGTGTTACAAACCGGGAGATACCGGTTTGACGATGCGAAAACGGTCGGGTAAGGTTCTACAAGCGCCCGGCGGAAACGCTGGGGGTGGATGGTGGCCCCGGGTGGTGGGTTTCGGCT